>LADW01000001.1 GCA_000961695.1 Hyphomonadaceae bacterium BRH_c29 | reverse complement strand
GCAACGCTCACCCTGCCGCTTCTGAAACGCCAGCTGCGCCAGAGGCTGGCGGCGATCGACCGCCAGATCCGGCAGATCGAACAGGCCATGCATGCGCGCATCGAGGCCGACCCTGAATTAGCCCGCAAGCGGGACATCCTCATCTCGATCCCCGGCATCGCAGAACGCTCTGCCTTCGCCCTCCTCACCGGCATGCCGGAGCTGGGCGACCTCAACAGCCAGGCTGCAGGCGCCCTCTCGGGAACCGCGCCGCGAACCCGCCAGTCAGGCAAATGGACCGGCAGGGCGTTCGTGCAGGGCGGCCGCGCACATGTCCGGCGCGCGCTCTACATGCCAGCGCTCGCTGCCGCCCGGTTCAACCCCGACCTCAACCAGACCTATAAAAGCCTGACCGCCCGCGGAAAGCCGCCCAAACTCGCCCTCACCGCCGTCATGCGAAAGCTCATCGTCCTCGCAAACGCACTCATCCGCGACAATCGAAAATGGACCCCAAAACCGAATTGACCAACACGGATACTCAGCATGAGCGCTTCTGAAGTTCGGACTCATCCTGAGCGAAGTCGAAGGATGACGCGGCAGCTCTACCGCCCGCAAGCCTCCCGGCCGACATCGTCGGCCTGGATCATATCCGCCACGCGGTACGGTTCATCCGTCGCCAGCAGGACCAGGCCGTCCCTGGCAAGGTCGTCATATTCGGACGCGTCGCCATCGGCGAGATACTGGTCGTCCAGCCGTTCGCCCTTGCGGCCCAGCGTGCCGAAGGCGGGTTCGACGCCAACCTGTTCGAGGCGGGCCCAGGCGGCGCGATCCGGGCGCTCGGTTCCGGTCCAGCCGATCAGGCGCTTCGCATTGACGCCCCGGCCCTGCAGTTTGGCAACGTCCCGGTCCCCGAAGGCGGAAGCGGTCATCATGAAGTCCGGGTCGATGGCGGCGACTTCGGCGGCCTGGTCGTCATTATAGGTGACGAAGATCACGTTCTCCTGCGCGCCGGCGGCCTTCACGGCGGCGGCGATGTTGCGGAAACTGGTCGTCGGCTTCTTGTCGAGTTCCATTACCGCGCCGGTCTTCCTGGCCCAGAGCAGCACGTCACTGAATTTCGGCGGATTGAAGCCGGTGCGGCGCCCGTCATTGTCTTCCAGTTCCAGCCCGCTCATCGTCTCCCAATCGGTATCGGAGACATAGCCCCGTCCGGTCGAGGTGCGGTTGAGGCGGTCATCATGCATCAGGGTCAGCACACCGTCCCTGGTTTCGGCCACGTCGATCTCGAACACGCGGATGCCGGCATCGAAGCCGTGCTGGAAGGTCTCGATCGCGTTCTCGGGGTAGCCTTTGTCCGGTCCACCCCGGTGTGCGGCAATAGCCATGCCACCATTCTCCCGAAGGCAGTCAAAATATTGCGGCAAGGGCAGGATGTTTGCTTTCGCCGCGGCGGCGCTGGCGGTCTCACCTGGCGCGTCCGGCGCCCCACAGGCGGCGAGCAAACCGAGGCCAACTGCGAAAAATGCAAATCTTTTCATGGTGCGACCCTCAATTCCTTGCGCTGCTTCCCCTGCGCGAATACACAGACTTCGGTTACAGGACAATGACGCCGACACGGCGATGAGGAGGATATGGCATGAAAGGTCTGATGCAGGACTGGCAGCTCACGACGAACACGATTCTTGAGCATGCAAAGCGGATCAACCCGACCCGCGAGATCGTCACGCGCCGCGTCGAAGGCAATATCGAGCGCACCACCTATGCCGATCTGTTCGACATGTCGAAACAGGTGTCGACCGCGCTGAAGGATGAAGGCATCGGCCTCGGTGACCGCGTCGCCACGCTCGGCTGGAACTCAGAGCGTCACATGGCCTCCTGGTATGGCGCCATGGGCATCGGCGCTGTGCTGCACACGGTGAACCCGCGCCTGCACCCCGAACAGATCGCCTGGATCATCAATCACGCCGAAGACAAGGTCCTGATCTTCGACAAGACCTTCCTGCCCGTCGTGGAAGCCATCAAGGACAATATCCCGACGGTGAAGTCCTTCGTCATCTATGCCGGCGCTGACACGATGCCGGAGAACACGCTGGGCGCGGTGCCGTTCGACATCTGGATCGATGGCCGCTCCAAAGAAGTCCGCTGGGGCGACTTCCCGGAAGATACCGCCTGCGGCCTCTGCTACACGTCCGGCACCACGGGCGACCCCAAAGGCGTGCTCTATTCGCACCGCTCCAACGTGCTGCACACGTTCATCACCATGCAGAAAGACGCCATCGGCATGGGCGCGAATGACGTCGTCATGCCGGTCGTGCCGATGTTCCACGCCAATGCCTGGGGCCTGACCTTCAGCTGCCCCGCGACCGGTGCCAACATGGTCATGCCGGGCGCTCAGATGGACGGCGCCTCAATCTACGAACTGCTCGACGGCGAGAAGGTCACCATCACCGCCGCCGTGCCGACCGTCTGGCTGATGCTGCTGACCCACCTTCAGCAGAACGATCTCAAGCTGCCGCACCTGAAGAAAGTCATCATCGGTGGTTCGGCCGTGCCGGAGAAAATCCTGCGCGCCTTCGAGGAAGACTATGAAGTCGACGTCGTCCACGCCTGGGGCATGACGGAAACCTCGCCGATGGGCTCGCTCGGTACGCTGCCGCCGCACCTGCTGGATGCCGACATCGACACCCGCATGAAGCAGAAGCTGAAACAGGGCCGTCCGCCCTACGGCATCGAACTGAAAATCGAAGACGATGAAGGCAAGGATCTCGCCTGGGACGGGGAAACCTCCGGTCGCCTTCTGGTGCGCGGTCCGGGCATTGCCAAAGCCTATTTCAAGGGCGCTGGCGGCAAGGTCGTGGACGACGAGAACTGGTTCGACACGGGCGACGTCGCCAATATCGACGCCTACGGAACAATGCAGATCACCGACCGCGCCAAGGACGTCATCAAGTCCGGCGGGGAATGGATCTCCTCCATCGACATCGAGAACATCGCGGTCGGCCACCCCAAAGTGGCGAACGCGGCGGCCATCGGCGTCTACCACCCGAAATGGGATGAGCGTCCGCTGCTGATCATTCAGCCGGTCGAAGGCGAAACGCCGACCAAGGAAGAAATCTTCAAGGCCCTCGAAGGCAAGATCGCCAAATGGTGGACGCCGGATGACATCGCCTTTGTCGATTCCATCCCGCTCGGCGCCACCGGCAAGATCAACAAGCTGGCCCTGCGCAAGACGTTCCACGACTATAAGCTGCCGACAGCGTAACGGGTCATGGATCTTGGCCTGAACGATAAAGTCGTCTTTGTCGCCGGCGCCAGCCGCGGCATTGGTCTGGGTATCGTTGAGGCCTGCCTCGCAGAAGGGGCAAAGGTCGCCATGGCGGCCCGTGGGGCGGAGGCGCTGGAAGAACAGCGCGCCCGCCTCGCCGCCCAATATGGTGAGCACAAGGTCTGGGCCCGGGCAGGGGATCTGCGCGACAGCGCCACGATCGACGCCATGGTCGAGGCCATCGAGCATGAGTTCGACCCGATCTGGGGCGCCGTCGCCAATGTCGGCCTTCATCCGTGTCCGCCCGGTTATGAAGTGGACGACGACACCTGGACGGCCGGTATCCAGCAGAACCTCGACAGCGCCTTCCGCCTCGCCCGCTCCTGCCTGCGCAGGATGGAACCGCGCGGCGAAGGGTCTATCCTGATGATCTCGTCCATTGCGGGCCTCGGCGCGCTCGGCACACCGGTCACCTATGGCACGTCCAAGGCGGCGATGAATCATCTGGCCAAGGAGCTTGCCCGCGTGGCAGGTCCGAAAGGCATACGCGTCAACGCGATTGCGCCCGGCAATATCATCTTCCCCGGCGGCGATTGGGAAGAGCGCTCCACCGGCCTGCGCGGCGACAGCTGGAACCGCTGGATCCGCCGCGAAGTGCCGCTGCAACGCTTTGGCAAGCCGGACGAAATCGGCTCCGCTGCGGCCTATCTGCTCAGCCCGCTCGCCAGCTTCATCACCGGCGCGATCCTGCCCGTCGACGGCGGCCAGACGAAATAGGCTTAGTCCTCTGACGGGGGCGTTTCGGGTTCCTGTATGCTGACCAGATAGGACAGCAACAGGTCCGCCGTTTTCGGACCGTACAGGAATTGCGGCATCCCCGGATGGCCGACCCTGACGCTTTGCCGGAAATCCTCGTTCAACGTCCCGCTGTCATAATCGGCCAGCATATGCCGGAGAGCCGGGGCATCCGGCCACTCGGCCTCCTCATTGTCGAGGCCATGACAGCTGGCGCATTCTCTCGATACGATGGCGCGTCCCCGTTCGATCTTGTCTGCCAGAAGATCTTCGGGCGAGGTCTGGATGACCGCAGCCTGCGAGGGCGCTGGTGCAGGGGTCTGCGCACACGCCATCAAGGTGAGCGGCACCAGAGCGGTCATTGCTCCACGCATCGTCATCTCCTTTCCGGGCCAGGCCCGGTCATTGCCCGATACAGGCGCAGTTCCGGTCCGTTGGACGATCAGCTGTCAGCCGGTTCCTGAATGCTTTTCAGATAGGTCAGCAGCACGTCTGATCCGAGTGGCCCGAAATGGAATTGCGGCATGTCGGGGTGGCCAACTTTAAGGCCTTCCTCGAAATAGGTGTGCAGCGTGTCCGCGTCATAATTGTTCAGCACATGGCGCAGGGCAGGCGCATCGGCCCGCGAGGCGTCCTCCTGATCGAGGCCATGACAATTCGCACAGACCGCAGACGCAACCCCTCGCCCTTCGGCGATCTGCTGTTCCAGCGGGACTTTCTGGGACTCCCGAACTTCCATCGCCTCACATCCCGCCAGAATAAAGGGCACAGCAGCAATCATCAGATAACGCATTTTCGACATCTCCCGGTTTATAATTGTTGTTGTTCTTGACTGTCTTCCTCATTCGCCTCCAGCGCAATCAGGGGTTTTGCGGATGGGGAAAGGGACCCTTCTCCCCCAGGCATCTTGTGCAACCGGTAACATTGGTAACATTTCAGACCGGGCAGGTGGGCGGCAGTTTTCTTGGTGGGTTCCGTGGTCGGCTGGGCTTGATACGGTTCATGCGTTTCTTGCCGTCAATGTGTCCTAGGAGGATTGGGCCTCGCGGCCAGCCTCCTGCCGCAACTGCTGAACGAGGCGCTGAAAGGCTGGGCGGATACGAGCTGAGTTCTGTTAAAAATGAAGGGTTTTGCCGGCACGCACTTGCGTCTCCGCTCGCCCGTGTTCCTCCGCCGACCGCTTCGCGGGTGAGGACAAGGGAGGGAACGTGCGGCAGGGGTATACTACACCGTGTGCAGGGGAGGTGGCACCGAAGGTGACGGAGGGAGGATACGCAGGCGCGGCGAGAGACGGCAAGAGACGCACGGAGACCGCAAATATCGCCCAAACCCCACTTCACGCACTCTTGATCCTGCGGGGGCGACAAGATCGCCGGGGCGCTGTATCCCTTGCCGCAGATAACAGGAGAGGGTTCCCCATGACGAACACGTCGGAGAATGGTGGCTGGCGCGGCATGTTTGCGGGCTTTGCGCTCGCCTTGGCCGTTTTCGGCGCCGTATGGTTCTTCATCGCAGCCGGGGGCACCAAGCTCGGCCTGTGGGACTGGAAGATCGGTTTCGGCAAGCTCGCCATGGGCTGGGGCCCGAAAATCGTCATGGCGGCGCTCGCCGTTTCGATGCTGGCGATTATCATTTCGCTGATCCAGGCGCCCCGCAAGCGGCCCTTCATGCTGGCCGGGGCCGCGCTTCTGGTCGCCGGGCTCTCGATGGGGCGCCTCTATGCCACCAAGGAAAACGCCAAACGCCTGCCACCGCTGCACGATGTCCAGACCGACTGGGCCGACCCGATCATGCCAACGCCTGCGCTGGTCTCCGCCCGCGCCGCCAGCGGTGGCTATAATGCCATTGAGGCCGCTCCGGTGATCGAAGACGGCGCCAAGGGCAACTGGCCCGGCATGGAAGGCCGCCTCGTCTCTGAAGTGCAGGAACAGGCCGAGTTTGATCCGTCGCGTCAGAAGAAAGAAGTCTCCGCGCCGTATCCACAGCTGCAGACGCTGGTCCTGCCTTCCGTCTCGTTCGACATGGCCTATCAGGCTGCGCTGGATACCGTGAACGACAAGGGCTGGACCATCGTCACTGCCGAACCGCAGGACGGCCGGATCGAAGCAACCGACACGACCTTCTGGTTCGAATTCAAGGATGACGTGATGATCCGCGTGCTGCCCGATGGCGAAACCGGCTCGCGCGTCGATGTCCGCTCCACCAGCCGCGTCGGCCTGTCGGATCTGGGCGCCAATGCGAAACGCGTGAAGCTCTTCCTCGAAGCGCTCGAAGCGCGGATCGGCTAGGCTTACCGGCCCTCGTTCAGGAAGCGGATGATCGCTTCGGGCAGGGCCGGGTCACCCACGGCGGAGATATGCGTGCCGGTGAGCGGCTCGTAGCGCGCGCCGCGAATGATTTCCGCCAGCGCCGGGCCGGAGCCATTGTCGGTGTCCTGGTCGCCGGTCAGAATCAGGACGGGCACGTCGAACGTCTCGAGCAGGTCGCGCCCTGTATAAAGCCGGGACGACAGCGAACCGAGATAACCTTCCAGCGAGCTGCCCGTAGCGGCGGCTCTGGCGCGCATCGTCTTGGCGGCGGGCGTGTTTTCGCCGGCGATTGCGGCTTCGATGGCGGCGTGGAAGCCCGTGTTGCGGTCCATGTTCCACTCGTCCGCCGCCGTGTCACCGATGCCGCCCAGCACCAGCCGCCCGGCCTTGCGGGACAGGAGATAATAGCGAAGCGTCGTCAGCGCGCCCATGGAATAACCGACCACCGCATAGGGATCGGCATTCAGATGTTTCATAAGGGCGATCTGGTCGCGGGCGATGGCATCGCGGGGCCAGCTTTCCGGCACATCCGGCACGGGCGAGGCGCCATGTCCGCGAAAGTCCGGCGCGACGACTGTGTAGCCTGCCGCAGCAATCTTCTGCGCGATGCCGGGTCCGAACCAGTTCATGTCTGCATTGCCGGTAAAGCCATGCAGCAACAGAACAACCGGGCCTTCGCCCCGCGTCTGGTAGCTGATCCGGGTCCCGTCGAAGGAGGTGAACGTATGGGTTTCAGGCACGGTGATGGCGGCCTCCTCGACCGGGCTGGCACAGGCAGAAGGCAGGGTGATCGCGAACGTCGCCATTGCCAGCGCCGCTGCACGAAAACGCAATGTCACCGGATTGCTCCTCCCGTTTCCAGCTGAGTTTCGTCCGGCACGGGCGGGGATGCAAGCGGGGCTGGATCATTGACGAGTTTCAGCCAGCGCGCCGCTGTGCCGATCGTCCAGCCCTGCGTGACCAGAGACACGGTGACGATGACGAACACGACATTGAAGAAGCCGACCGTGACAGGTCCCGGCGCAATCACGGGGTAGATCGCCAGCAGAACCGGCACGGCGCCGCGCAGACCTACCCAGCTGAGGAACACGTTCTCCTTGAACGAAAAGCCCATCCAGCCAACGCTGGCAAACACAGCCAGCGGCCGGGCGACCAGCATCAGCACGCCTGCGCAGGCAATCGCCGGCCAGAACTCCTTCAACAGGGCGCTCGGCGTCACCAGCAGGCCGAGCATCAGGAACAGAACCATCTGGCAGAGCCACTGGAAGGCCTCGTTGAAATCCTCGATCCGGTCGATGGGCCGGCGCAGATAGGCCTTCAGCATGAAGCCCGCGAGATAAGCCGCCAGGAATCCGCTGCCACCGAGAAGGGAGGTGCCGGAATAGATCGCCAGCGCGCCGGTAAGGGTCAGCGCCGGATAGGTTCCCATCGGCAGCGCCAGGCGGTCTGTCAGCCAGGCCAGCAAGCGCCCGCCAGCCAGACCGACCAAGAGTCCAAGTCCGGCCTGCTGGGCGAGGAAAAGAAGGAAGCCGGACAGGCCTTGTGTTTCCCCGGCAAACTGAGCCGCGACCAGCGTGGTGAGGGAGACGGTCAGGAAGATCGCCATAGGGTCATTGATGCCGGATTCCAGCATCAGCGTGTCCTTCAGCCGCTTGCGCAGGTCGATGCCGCTCTGCTGGACCAGAAGGAAGGTCGCAGCCGCGTCCGTCGACGCGACAGCGGCGCCAAGCAGCAGACCCTGCATCCATGGCAGGCCCAGGATGAATGTCGCGGCAAGGCCGGTCACCCCGGCAGTGATCAGTACGCCGAACGTCGCAAGGCTGGTGGCCGCGGCTCCGGCGGAGCGGAACACCGACCGTTCCGCCTCCAGCCCGCCTGCGAACAGGATCACCGCAAGGGCAATGCTGCCAAGTTCGAAGGCAAGTCCGAAATTGCTGAACTGGATCCCGCCCGGCCCGTCTTCCCCGAGCAACATGCCGATCACGAGTGCCAGCAAGAGGAACGGCGCGCCCGCCCGGCGGGCGACCGGCATCAGGGCAAAGCTGGCAAAGACGACCAGGCTGCAAAGGAACAGGAATAGCGCCAACCGGGCGGCCTCTCTCTCGGATTTCGGGATGCAAGAGAGATGGGGCGCCCACAGGAAAAGCCAATCCCGTCAGGGGTGTTTCAAGCCAGTATGTGCCCGGCAGGACACAAAATCGGCAGCTTAGCGTTCCTTCGGGGCCAGCTCATCGCGCAGGCAGGAGCCATTATGGCGTCGGACGGGTAAGTGTCAGCTCCTGGGCCAATCTTTTGGCAAACGCGGATTTGCGATGCGAAATGCCGATTTTGCGTGTTCCTGTATCCACGTCGCGCAGGGGCAATATCGTGATGTCGTCACGTCCATCTCCATGGGAGCGTGGTACAAAAGCGATCCCAAGCCCGGCAGCAACCAGCTCCAGAAGCTGCGTATCATTCATGGCCTGCGCGACTGGGGAAGCGAGGGAGGGGACAAGCTGCATATGATCCGCATTCGGGCAATAGGGCCGGTGGATCAGCGGATGCTCCCGCAGATCGGCCAGATGTAACCGGGACAGGGAGGCGAGCGGGTGGAACCGTGCGACAGCGACGCAGAATGGTTCTTCAGCCAGGGGAATGAACGTATGATTGCCCGGAACGCAGGCTTCCGACAAATAGGCAATATCGCTGTCTTCTGCGGTCTCGGTGAAAGTAAAGGTCAACGTCGCAGATTTCCGGCGTACGCGGCTCAGGTCCGGAGCGATCCCGTGAACCAGAACGTCGGGCGCGCAATGAAACCGGACCGTCTGCTGTGGCAGATCGCGCAGACGGGCTTCCAGCGTCGAGAGGTGGCTGACGCTCTGCTCTGCATCGGAATAGAGCCTGCGTGCCAGCGCCGTCGCCGTCAGGCCGGACTTCGATCGCTGAAACAAAGGCCCGCCCAGCGTTTCTTCCAGTTTCTGGATCGCTGCCGATACGGTCGGCTGGCTGACGCCGTTCGCACGTGCTGCCTGGCTGAAGGTCCCAGCCTCGAAGGCGCTGGTGAAGTAGCGCAATGTAGTCAGATCAATCATAGTCATTGACTATATCAAACATATATAAAATAGCAATAGACTGGGTTTTGGTGGGATCGCATATGGAATGCATCACAGCGAAAGGAGCTTTGAACATGCAACCGACCCCTATCCAGACGGACGAAACAATCATCGGGCAGGTACTTTCCAGGTTCGCTGCCGGCGATCCGTCCATCTTCGAACTGATTGCGGACGACGTGGATTTCCGCATCGACCATTTCCGCGACGAGGCGGATACAAGCTGGCAGCTGGCCAACTCCCGCGAGGCCCTGATGGGTGTGATCGTGCGGCTCGGGCAGGACGTCTTTCCAAAGGGCACGGAAGCGCTGGGAATTGATGTCTTCGCACTGGGAGATGGCTGGCATCTGACGCGCTTCAATCAGCGTTTCTTTTACGGTGAGAGACAGCGCGACGTCACCAGCGTAACGTTCATCATCTCACATGAAGCAGATGGTTTGCTGGATTACTTCCGCGAGAACGTCACGAATATTGTGAACGTCTAACGGTCTTTCGGGTCGAGCGCGTCGCGCAGGCCGTCGCCGATGAAGTTCAGGCAGAGCAGCGTCACGGCCATCGTGGCGGCGGGTGCCAGCAGCATCCAGGGCTTTTCCTCCATGCGGGAGGCGCCGTCTGAGATCAGCACGCCGAGCGAGGTCAGCGGTTCGTTCACACCAAGGCCTAGGAAGGACAGGAAGCTCTCCGCCAGGATCACGACCGGTATGGTCAGGGTCACATAAACCGCCACCGGGCCGATCACGTTCGGCAGGATATGGCGCAGGATGATATTGTGGCGCGGCACGCCGGAGGCGCGGGCAGCCTCGATGAATTCCTTGCCTTTGATGGCGAGGGTCTGGCCGCGAACGATCCGCGCCATGGTCAGCCATTCAATGGCGCCGATGGCGGCGAAGATCAGGATGATGTTGCGCTCGAAAACGGTCAGCAGCAGGATCACGAAGAAAATGAAGGGCAGGGCGTAGAGCACATCCACGATCCGCATCATCAGATTGTCGACGCGCCCGCCAAGGTATCCGGCTGTGGCGCCCCAGGTGACGCCGATGACGAGGCTGACGGCGGTGGCGACGACGCCCACAGTGAGCGAGATGCGCAGGCCGATCATCAGGCGGGCCAGCAGGTCGCGGCCTTGAAGGTCGGTGCCGAGGAGATGCATGTCCGTGAAGGTCGGCGCGATGGCGCGGGCATCTGAAATCGTGCGGTAGTCATGCACCCAGACCATCGGGCCGATCAGGGCGATCACGACCATGACACCCAGCACCCACATGGAGAGAACAGCGGCCTTGTTGCGGAACAGGCGCGCGCGGGCATCGTCCCACAGCGAGCGTCCGCCGGTGATGGCCTGGTTGACCGCTTCCACGCGGCCGGTCGGGTCGAGGACGGGATCAGCCTGGCTCATCAGTCGTACTTCACTTTCGGGTCGAGCACCGCATAGAGGATGTCAGCAACGAGGTTCAGGATCACGATGAGGGCGGCGTAGACGATGATCGCGCCCATCACGAGCGTATAGTCGCGGTTGAGCGCACCATTGACGAAGTAGGAGCCGAGCCCCGGCAGGCCGAACACTTTCTCGATCACGACCGATCCGGTCATGACGCGGGCCATGGCCGGGCCGGCATAGGAGATCAGCGGCAAAAGCGCTGCCGGAAGGGCGTGGCGCATGATGACCTGGCGCTCCGACAGTCCCTTGGAGCGGGCGGTGCGGATATGGTTCGAGCGCATCGTCTCGATGATCGAGGCGCGCATCAGACGTGAAATAATGGCAATCTGGGGCAGCGCCAGCGTGATGACCGGCAGGGTCATATTGTGCAGATTCATGCCGATATTCGGGTATGTGCCGAGGCCGCCAACGGCAAATATTCCCAGAGTTAGGGAGAAGATCAGGATCATGATCGGCCCGGTCACAAAGGTCGGGATGGATATCCCGAACATCGCGAGGCCCATGACCCCGTAATCGGCCGAGGAGTTCTGCCTGAGCCCCGCAAAAACGCCCAGCAGGGTGCCGAACGTGATGCCGAGAATCATCGCCAGCGTGCCCACAGTGAGCGAGATTGGCAGGCCGTCAGCGATCAGGTCGTTCACGCTCTTGCCGAGCGTCTTGTAAGATGGGCCGAAATCGCCTTGCAGCACGCCGCCGACATAGTCGAAATATTGCTGGTAAAGCGGCTTGTCGAAGCCGAACTTGGCCGCAATTGCCTGTTCCGTGGCCGCTGGCAGCTTGCGCTCGCCGTCAAAAGGGCCGCCGGGGGCGGCGCGCATCATCAGGAAGGCCATGGTGATAATGGCCAGCATGGTGGGGATTGCGATCAGCAGGCGGCGGGCAGTGTAGGCCCATGGGATCCGGCTGAGGGCGCGCTGCAGTGTGGACAAGGGGGCACTTTCCGTTGTTGTTGCAGGGCCAAAGCGACATCCTGTTCTGCCAAAACCTTGGCAGAAGGCATAACCTTCCTTAGCTAGGTATGCGAATCGATCAAGACCTCTCAACAGGCAGGACCTTCCAAAATGGCCGATATTCGCCGCGTAACCGACGCCTTTTCCGTGTCTCCGCAGATCTCCGAGCAGGATGTCGAGGAGATCGCTGCTGCTGGCTTCAAGACCATCATCGTCAATCGGCCGGACGGCGAAGGCGGCATCGAGCAGCCGCGAATGGGATCCATTCGCGCCAAAGCCGAAACCCTTGGGCTCGCGTTCGTTGCGCTACCCTTTTCCGGCGCTCCGACGCCTGAGATTGTCGAGCGAATGGGCAATATTCTCAACGAGGCGCCGCAGCCCGTATTGGCCTATTGCCGCACCGGAACGCGCTGCATCACGGCCTGGGCCCTGACCAATGCGGGGCAGGGGATGTCGCAGGAAATCGTCGACGCTGCCGCCGCCGCCGGGTACGATCTGACGAGCATAGAATCGCTGCTCTAAGGGCCGTTCCGTATGGTCGCAGATCACAAATGCGCCGCATTATGTGTGTTGTCAGTGAGCTGGCGGCGTGCGAGGCAAGAAACCGGCCGCGAACGGCCTTGTAAGGCTATGTTCGCCAGTCAGGAGAATACGGGATGACAGACCGGTTGTGGCTGACCGACTTCAAATACGATGACGGCTCGCTGCTCGTGAAGAAGACAGGTGCCCGGATTCCACTGACCTTCTCGTTGGTGAACGACGTTTTCACCTGGCTCACTTTCTATGCTGCGGCCCAATCCTGGCGCATCTGGCGCCGGATCGAGGGCCACAAACGCCCGACAATTGCTTTTTACCCAGACAAGCCGCGCCCCTGGTATTTCATCTGGCCGGTCATGCACGTGTCGGGCGCCAAACTGATCGACGATACCAGCAAGGCTGACATCGTGATGCAGTTTGATGATTGTACCGAGACGAACAATGAAATGCCCGCCGTTAAAGAAGGCGTGCGCCTGGTCAATTTTGCCTGCGACGACGTTTCCAAGTCCAAGGTCGCCGCGGCGTTCGAGATTGCCGCTGGCTATTCGCTGGCCGTCGACCCGACAACGTATCCCGGCCGTATGGTCGAAAAATCCGAGCTGAACGCTGCCCATGACGGGCGCGTCCTCGAAGGGCCACTGGACGCACCCGTGCCGGGCAAGACCTATCAGGTTCTGGTCGACAACGAGATTGAAGGCGGCCTGGTCGAAGACCTGCGCTGCTGTCTCGTCAATGGCTCGCCGATTGTCGTGTTCCGCAAGCGCCGTCCGCTGGAGCGCCGCTTTGCCAACGAGAATGTCGAAGTGCTGCTGGATGAGCCCCGCATTTGTTACACGGCAGAAGAAATCGGCATGATCGAGCGCTTCGCCAAAGAGATGGGGCTGGACTGGGGCGGCATTGATTGCCTGCGTGATCGCAACAGCGGACGTCTCTACATCGTGGACGCGAACAAGACCGACATGGGCCCGCCCGTGGCGCTCAAGCTCAGCTCCAAGCTGCGGGCGACCCGCCGCATGGCTCAGGCATTCGGGACGCGGTTTGCGCCGAAGCGGCGCTAGACTGTCTGCAGGCTGAATTTCGAGAAACTGCACATGGCAATACCCTATATCAAAGATATTGAGTTCGAGTACGGCGCCGCCCAGCAGATGACGCCGCTGATCCGCCGCGTGATCGCGAACAATCCTGGCCCATTCACCTATGTCGGCACGGGTGTCTACATCATCGGCCACGGCGAAGTTGCGGTGCTTGATCCGGGCCCGGAGCTGGCGGAGCATTTCGAAGCGCTGAAACAGGCGCTCGAAGGCGAAACCATCACGCACGTTCTGGTCAGCCATGGCCACTCAGACCATTCCCCGCTAGCGACTCCGCTGGCCGAATGGGCGGGCTGCAAGACCTATGCGAAGAATTGCGGCGTGCCGACCGCCAAAGGCGAACTGGGCAGCGCCGACGATCTCGGCTTCATGCCCGACGTGAAAGTCGGCGATGGTGATGTCATCTCCGGCCCCGGCTGGACGCTGGACGTAATTGAAACGCCCGGACACACTTGCAACCATCTTTGCTTTGGTCTGCGCGAAGAGAATGTCTGCCTGTCAGGTGACCATATCATGGGCTGGTCAACCACGGTTGTGGCGCCGCCGGATGGCGATATGGGCGACTATATGCGCAGCCTCGACAAGATCCGTGACAAGAATTTCGATGCGCTTTACCCGACACATGGTGACCCGGTGAAGGGCAAGGACTTCGTCCACCATTTCATCACCGAATATGCCGAACACCGCCGCGAGCGCGAGCGGGCCATTCTTTATCACCTTTCCAAGGGCGAAAACGCGATCCCGGAAATGGTGAAAGAGATGTACAAGGACGTCGACAAGCGCCTGCATCCGGCTGCAGCCATGTCTGTGCTGGGGCACATGATCGAACTGGTGAAGACCGGGCGCGTGACCACGCCGGACGAGAAGCCGACCGTGCGCTCACATTTCGATCTGGTGCGTTCCGTCGCCTGAGTAACCCTGTCTCTGGCCTGACTATCTCACATTGAGCCCGATTCTTCGGCCCGCAGAGAGGTAGTTTGCCGCTGCGACGATGGCGTCTGCATCGATCATGAAGTGGCGGTAGAGATCGCCGATCGTGCCGGTCTGGCCGAAATGCTCGACGCCGAGTGGCGCGGTACGGTGGCCCATGACCGATCCGATCCAGGCGAGCGTCGCCGGATGTCCATCCGTGACCGTGATCAGCGTGGCTTCACGCGGCACCCCGCCCATCAGGCGTTCGATCTGGCTGGTCGCATCCTTGTGGCCCCGCGCGCGGGCGCGTCGGGCGGCGGTCCAGCCGGAATTCAATCTGTCGGCGGAGGTAATGGCCAGCACGCCAATGTCGCGCCGGTCATTGCCGATACGGCCAGCGGCTTCGATGGCTTCCGGAGCAACACAGCCCTGATACGCGATGACGACTTCGCAATTCGGCCCGGGCTCGCGCAGCCAGTAGGCGCCGTCGACCACGCCCTGACGGAAGGCCTGATCGTCGCGTGCTTTCAGGCCCAGCTGTTCCAGCGGGCGTGTGGTGAGGCGCAGGTAGACCGACCCGCCGGTTTCGTCGCGCAGCCAGGTGCGTTCGTCCGGATCGTTCTCACCGCTGCGCTGGAGATAGTCGAAACTCCAGTCCATGATGATGGAAAGCTCATCCAGATAGGCGGGCTCGAAGCTGACAAGGCCGTCCTGGCTCATGCCAATCAGCTGGGCGCCGATGGACTGGTGGGCGCCACCTTCGGGCGCCAGCGTGACGCCTGAAGGTGTACCGGCGATAATGAAGCGGGCATCCTGGTAGCAGGCATAGTTCAGCGCATCGAGACCGCGGGCGACGAACGGGTCGTACACGGTGCCAATCGGTACAAGCCGCTCGCCGAACAGGGAATGCGACAGGCCCGCCGCGCCAAGCAGAAGGAACAGGTTCATTTCCGCAATGCCGAGCTCGATATGCTGACCCTTCGGCGAGAACTGCCATTTCTGCGTCGAGGGGATCTGTTGCTCGCGGAACGTGTCGCCCTTTTCCGTCCGGGCAAAGAGGGAGCGCCGGTTCACCCAGGGGCCGAGATTGGTGGAGGAGGTCACATCCGGTGACGTGGTGAGGATGCGGTCAGCAATCTCGCTGTCGCCCTTGGCCAGGGTATCCAGGATCTTGCCGAAGCCGGCCTGCGTGGAGAGGCTGCGATCGTCCAGGAAGACCGGGCCAATGCTCTCCACTTTCGGCGCCGTGAAGCGGCGTGCGCCAGCGGCAAAGAAAGGCACTTTGCCGAGGAATGTGTTCAGGTCCTCTTTGTCTTCGACCGTCGCGAGCGGCTCCCATTCTTCTCCGTCCGGCACGCCCATGCGGGACTGGAAGTCTGCCATCTGGGCCGGGTTCATCAGGCCGGCATGATTGTCCTTGTGGCCCGCCAGCGGCGTGCCCCAGCCCTTGATCGTATAGGCGAGGAAGACTGTCGGCTGGTCGTCCTTGATGCTGTCGAAGGCTTCTGCAAGCGTCTCGACGCATTGGCCGCCGAGATTGTTCATCAGGGCGCCGAGCTCGTCGTCATCGCGCCGGGAGAGGAGGGCTGTGACGTCGCCCTGATCGCCGAGATCCTCCATCAGGCGTTTGCGCCAGGCGGCGCCGCCTTGATAGGTCAGCGCCGAATAGTCTGCATTTGGACAGGACTGGATCCATGTTTTCAGTGCTTCGCCGCCGGGCTCCGCAAAGGCGGCCCGCTGCAGCGCGCCATGGCGCAGTACGACCGTACGCCAGCCAAACGCCTGGAAAATCGACTCGATCTTTTCCCACAGGCCTTCGTGCACCACACCGTCGAGGCTCTGGCGGTTATAGTCGATGATCCACCAGGTGTTGCGCAGGTCGTGCTTCCAGCCCTCTTGCAGGCACTCGTACACGTTGCCTTCGTCCAGCTCGGCATCACCAACCAGCGCGACCATGCGGCCGAGCGGACGATCCGCAGACCAGTCCTTGGCGGCCAGATAATCCTGCACGAGCGAGGCAAACGCCGTCTCCGCCACGCCAAGACCGACTGAGCCGGTGGAGAAGTCGACATCGTCGACGTCTTTCGTCCGGCTTGGGTAAGACTGCGCGCCGCCAAGCCCACGGAAATTCTTTAGCTTCTCGAGGCTCTGATTGCCCATGATGTATTGCATGGCGTGGAAGACAGGCGAGGCGTGCGGCTTCACCGCCACGCGGTCTTCAGGGCGCAGCGTGTGGAAATAGAGCGCTGTCATGATTGAGACCATGGACGCGCAAGAGGCCTGGTGCCCGCCCACTTTCACATCACCCTCGCCCTTGGGGCGCAGATGGTTCGCATTGTGCACGATCCAGGCGGAAAGCCAGAGAAGGCGCTGTTCGAGGGTTTTCAGATGGTCCAATTCACTCGGCATTACCTGCTCCCTGCTCTCGCTGTGTCACAGGTCACCCAACATGGTGACCCTTCGCTCTGCTGCCGACAATATCATCGGTGCCTCAGGAAATCCCGCTGATTCATGTTGCCATTTGTCCTCGTTATTATTTATTCACCTGTAATATTCAAGATTCGAGGTGGAAATGACTGCATTGGATAAAATAGACATCCGGATTCTGGACTCGCTGACAGAACAGGGGCGGATCAGCATTTCCGAGCTTTCGGCGGCGGTCGGTCTGTCGCAAACGCCAACGGTGAACCGGATCCGGAAACTGGAAGAGACCGGCGTGATCAAAGGATATCAGGCGCATCTGTCCGAGGCGCTGCTGGGCGGGGCGATTTCGGTTTTCATCTGGGTTTCGCTGGTCGACCAGAAAAGCAAAACCCTGTTCGCGTTCGAAAAGATCATGGAGCAGTCTCCGGAGGTCATGGATTGTTATCTCATGACCGGAGATGCGGACTATCTTTTGCGGGTTGCCGTAAACGGACTTGAGGAGTTCGAACGGTTTTTGACGGAACGGCTTGCTGGCCTGTCAGAGGTGACAAGAATCCGCTCCAGCGTTGCCTTGCGCCCTGTGGTTCAGAAACGCCGACCGCCGGAACTCTCAAGACAGGTGCAGGCAGACCCGCTCAGACAGCGAACCCGATGAAAGGCTTGCGCCTACATCGGTGTATCGCGCAGCTCTGACAGCTCGGGATAGTCCGCTTCTCGCTTCTCGGCGCGGGCCTTGAAGGCTTCTGCCATGTGCGGAGGCGGAAACATGGCAGCGTTCCAGACGCCGATATAGTCCAGCGTGTCGGCCGTGTTGTGATCGCGGCCGTAATTGATCAGAACCTTGCACCCCGTCACAGCCAGCGGGCTGTTCGCTGCGATCTCGTGTGCAACACCCATCACGGCTTCCATCATCTCTTCGTGCGTGTCGAACACGTCATTGACGAGGCCGATCTCTTTCGCCTTGGCAGCGGGCAGGCGCATGCCGGTATAGGCCATCTGCTTGACCCAGCCTTCAGGGATGTAGCGCTGAAGGCGCGGGAAGGTGCCGACATCGGCGGTCATGGCGATATTGGTCTCCATGATGGAGAAGAAGGCGTCCTTGGTGCACCAGCGGATGTCGCCAGCAGAGATCATGTCCACCGCGCCGCCGATGACGCCGCCATGCAGCGCGAACAGGACGGGCATGCGCGCCTCTTCCATGCAGGAAAAGCTCGACTGGATATGCCGGATATTGGAACGCAGCGCTTCGGCCATGATGTAGCGATCATGCTTTGGCGCATCCCGGTCCCCGGTGAAAACGGATGTGTCCATGCCGCCGGAGAAGTGCTTGCCGGTGGAGGAAATCACGATCACCCGCGCGCGGGCGTTCATGTCGATGTCGCGGATGATGTCCGGCAGCTCGTTCCAGAACGCCTTGTTCATCGTGTTGAACGCCTCAGGCCGGTTCATCCGGATGTGGGCGATCTTGTCCTCGATGGTGACGTCAAAACACTCGTACGCCATGGCGCATCTCCTCCGCTTTTTGCGCGAAGTGTAGCAGCCCCAGCCCTAGCGGCCAGTCATGACGGAAGGTCAGGTGGTGACAGCCTCGGCCCGGTTGGGGCGCATCAGAAGCTGGACGATGGCTTCATCCACGCTGATCTCGCCTTCGATCACTGCGGCGACCGCGTCCGAGATCGGCATGTCGACGCCATGTTTCGCCGCCAGCTTGCGCAGGACAGGCGCGGTGGCGACGCCTTCAGTGACGGCATTACGGGCGCCCAGAATGCTGTCCAGCGTTTCGCCGCGCCCGAGCGCCAGGCCGCAGCTCATGTTGCGGCTGGTCTCAGAGGAACATGTGAGGACAAGGTCTCCAAGGCCTGAAAGCCCCGCGAGCGTCTCACGCTCTGCGCCGAGCTTCAGGGCGAGCCGGGTCATCTCCGCGCTGCCGCGGGCGATCAGGGCGGCATGGGCCGAGCGGCCAAGGCCTTTGCCAAGCGCAATGCCGCAAGCGATGGCGAGCACATTCTTCACTGACCCGCCGATCTCCGCTCCCAGCAGGTCGTGCCCCAGATAGGGCCGGAATGTCGGCGTGGAGATCGCCGCGATCAGTTCGGTGCCGAGCTGCTCGTCTTCAATGGCGAGGGTCACCGCTGTGGGCAGGCCCTTGGCGACGTCGATGGCAAAGCTCGGTCCAGACATGACCGCCGGCACAGCCTCTGGCAATTCCGCTTTCAGAACGTCTGTCATGAATTCGCCCGTGGCAAGTTCGATCCCCTTGGAACAGAGGACGACCGGCGTGCCGGGCTTCAATTTTCCTTTCAGTGCGCGCAGCGTGGCGCGTGTGTGCTGGGCCGGGGCGACGGCGAACAGCGCGTCCATGCCGTGCAGGTCGGCCAGGTCACATGTGGCCTTCAAGTCGGGCTTCAGTACCACACCGGGCAGGAAGACGGTGTTCTCGTGGCACGTATTGATCGCCTCGGCCACGTCAGGCTCAAGGCACCAGATCACCACTTGCTGGCCCTCACGGGTCAGCATTTGTGCGATGGCTGTACCCCAGGCACCGCCGCCAATTACGCCGAACTTCTTGAAATGCGTTGTCATAGCCGGAATTTGGGCGAAACCGACGGTCTGGGCAAGCTGGCCGTGTCAGGCGAAGTCGAACGTGCCGGTTTCGCCTTCGACCGTGATCTTGACCGTTCGGCCAGCCGGATTGGCGTCTTCGCGCAGGACGGCGAGGGCAGCAGGACTGGCATTGGCCAGCGCACGGCGGCCATCGGGCAGGCGGGCGAAGATGATGCCCTTGCTCGGGCCTTCCTTGCCGTGCGTGACCGTGAAGGTTTCGAGCTTGCCGACGCAGTCCTCTGAACACAGTTCGATTTCTTCGGCCGGACGGGCATATTGAGCCACCGGAGTGAAGCTGGCAGGCTTCGCGGTGGAATAGACACCCACGGCCTCTTTGGTCATCCAGCCACCATTTGCCAGAACCAGGCCGAACTTGCCGGTATCAGTACGCAGCTTCACCGCCATCTCCGCAATTCCGTGCAGGGAGTAATTGTTCCCCGGCCCACCGAAGAAGGGCAGACCGCCGGTCAATGTTAGCGAGCGTGGATCTGTCTGCCAGTCGATGCCGAGCGCCTGTGCGGAAGAAAACACCGCGCACGGGAAGCAGGAATAGAGATCGAAATGCGCCATGTCGGCAGCGGTCTTGCCCGCTTGTCCGAGGGCGCGCGAGATCGCCGCTTCCATGGCGAATGAGCCGTCGAGCCGGGGACGGACGGAGATGAAATCATCACTGCCTTCGCCGGCACCATGCAGGTAGACACGCTTGTCTTCGGCGATGCCAAGTTCGTCAGCCTTGGAGGAACTCATCACGATGGCGGCGGCGCCCTGGTTCACGGCGTCCTGGGCGATGAACCATTTCAGGAACGGATCGGCGTATTCATAGTTCTCGCGCGACGGCGTCGAGAGGAAGTCGACGGAGTGTTCGACCGGGAATTGGGAATAGGGGTTGTTCGCGGCGACCGTGGTGAATGGCTGGAACAGCTCTGCCATCGCTTTGCGGCGCTGGCTGCGGGACTGGCCTTTGCGGGCGGCGAAAGCATTTTCGAACAGGGCGTAGAAATAGGCTGGCGCAATGATGCCGTGTTTGATTTCTTCGCGGCTCAGCATCATCGGGCCAGTGCCGCGATCCTCGTAACCGGCCTCGCTTCCATCGGTCCAGTCGATGTCGACACCATGCCGGCGGGCGCCTTTGGACGCCCGGTTCGCTTCAGAGCCTGAAATCAGTGCGCACTCGATCTCGCCGTCGAAAATTTTCGCAGCCATTTCATTGACCAGTGCCTGTGGGCTCTGGCCACCAACGGTCTCGTAGATCAGGTGTGCGGGGGAGGCGCCGATATCCCGGGCGAGCGTGCCGGGCAGGTTCGTGTTGTGCCCGTGTGGGTGCGGGGCGCCGCGGACGGAATCCTCAAAGATGCGGACGACGGCGATCATGTCGATGGCGCCCGTTACATCTGGCGCGCCTGTATCAATCAGGGCCTTCTTTGAGGCCTCCACCATCAGAGACAGGGGCGAAGGCGCACTGGCCGGGCCGGCCGTGCCGTCCCATTGGCTGAGGCTTTGCCCGACGCCAACAAGAACAGGAAAATCACCTTTGGCCATTGTTCGCTCCCGAAAATCTTATTGTCTGTCCCTGCTTATCGCGGAGACGGCAGCGTTTCGAGATGGGACGCCGGGGAAAGCCCTAACGTAAATTTCGTCAGGGCAGCCTTAGAACAGGTCGATGCGACCGGAGTCTCGCAAAGCGGCGACGACCTTGCCGACATCCTGCGTGCTGTCCTTGGCGGTGATCAGGACGCGGCCGCCCTCGACCACGACGCAAAGGTCCTTCACGCCGACCAATGCGACAACATGGGCATCATCGCAGAGGACCGTGCAGCCTTCGGCCCCGATGTTGATAGGTGAATTGGCGGTGTCTGCCTGACGGATCGCGCTGATCATGGCCCAAGTGCCGATATCGTTCCACTGACAGTCCAGTGGAGCATAGATGGCTGCGCGGCTGGTATTTTCCATCACCGCATAGTCGACGGAGGTGGATCGGACTGCCGCAAAGCATTCGGGATCCAGCAGGATATTGCCGTCCATCTCGCTTGCTGCCTCCAGAGCCGCAGTGGATGCGTCGAGAATATCCGGTGCCAGCGACTCCAGCTCACTGATCATGAGCGAGGCCGGGAACAGGAAGATACCCGCATTCCAGCTGAAGGCCGGGTCTGCGATATATTTCATCGCAGTTTCGAGGTTCGGTTTTTCCTTGAATTCGCTGACCTCGCAGAGGGCGCCGCCAAGGACTGCGCCCGACTGAATATAGCCAAAGCCGGTTTCGGGCCGGTCCGGCTTGATGCCGAACGTGGTGATAAAGCCGGATTTTGCCGTCCGGGCAGCTTCCAGAACTGCCGCGACAAAGACGTCCGGCTGGCCGATGAAATGGTCAGACGGTAGCAACAAAGCGAGGCCATCGGGGTCATTTTCGGCGATGTGACGGGCTGCGACAGCGGCAACGGCGGCCGTATTGCGGGCCATAGGCTCGAGGATCACCGCGCTGGGCTCGACGCCGATTTCTGCTAATTGTTCGCGGATCAGGCCTGCATAGCGCTGGTTCGAGATGATGATCGGTGGCGCGAAATCATCGCCTTCCAGGCGCTGGACCGTGTCCTGGAAAACGGTCTTGTCCGTAACCAGCCGATGGAACTGTTTCGGATGCGCCTGAACCGAAACGGGCCAAAGCCGCGTCCCTGCGCCACCGCACATGATCACCGGATAAATCCGCATTACAGACCTCTTGCCGTCCCCGAGCTCAAGCTTGCGCCTGATCAGGCACCGAGGAAGCCGTTCTCCCGAAGGTAGTTCAGGATCTCCTCGGCAGCGTCTTCGGGGCTACGGTCCACTGTGTCAATCCGAAGTTCCGGATTCTGCGGCGGCTCGTATGGGCTCGAAATGCCGGTGAAGTTCTTGATCTCGCCCGCGCGGGCTTTCTTGTAGAGGCCTTTGACGTCACGGGTTTCGGCGACTTCCAGAGGCGTATCGACATGGATCTCGATGAACTCGCCATCGGCCATCAGGCCGCGTGCCATCTGACGTTCGGAGCGGAAGGGCGAGATGAAAGAGACGAGCGTTATCAGGCCTGCGTCTGACATCAGCCTTGCAACATTGGCGACGCGCCGGATGTTCTCCACCCGGTCGGCATCCGTAAAGCCCAGATCGCGGTTGAGGCCATGGCGGACATTGTCGCCATCGAGATTGAACGTGTGCTTGCCGAGCGCAAAGAGCCGCTTCTGAAGCGCGTTCGCGATGGTCGATTTGCCTGAGCCAGAAAGGCCCGTGAACCAGAGCACCGCTGGCCTTTGGGCCTTTTGCTCGGCCAGCGCATCGCGGTTTACATCCATGGCCTGCCAGTGGATGTTGGACGCACGGCGCAGGGCGAAGTCGATCAGGCCGAGGCCGACCGTATCATTACTCATCCGGTCGATCAGGATGAAGCCGCCCATATTGCGGTTGACGTCATAGGGGTCGAACGCGATCGGCTGGTCGATTGAGATCGTGGTCACGCCGATCTGGTTCAGCTCCAGTGTCTTGGCCGGCATATCCGACAGCGTATTGACGTCGATGCCGTATTTCGGTGCGTTGATTGTCGCTGTGACCGTCTTTGCGCCGATCTTCAGAAGGTAGCGCCGGCCCGGCAGGAGTGGAGCTTCGCTCATCCAGAGGATCCGGACCTGGAACTGATCGGACACTTCGGCCGGGTCATCCGCCGCGACAAGGGCGTCACCGCGGGAGGCGTCGATCTCGTCGGCCAGCGTCAGGGTGACGGACTGTCCGGCAATCGCTTCGGGCAGGTCGCCGTCAGCTGTCACGATCCGGGCAATGGTGGATTGCTTGCCGGACGGCATGGACTTTACCTTGTCCCCGGGCCGGATGGTGCCGGACGCGATCTGGCCGGAGAAGCCACGGAAATCCAGGTTCGGACGGTTCACCCATTGGACCGGCATGCGGAACGCAGCGTTGCGGCGGCGGTCACCGACGGGCACGTTTTCCAAGTATTCCATCAGGGCCGGGCCCTCATACCAGCCGGTCTCATCAGAGCGGCTGGTGATGTTGATGCCGGCCAGTGCCGACATCGGGATCGGCTGGACTTCGAGGTCTGTCGCGAGTTCGTCGGCGAAGGTGTAGAAGTCATCGACAATGTCGTTGAAGACGGTCTCGTCGTAACCGACGAGGTCCATCTTGTTGACCGCCAGTACGAGGCGGCGAATGCCGAGAAGCGTGGTGATGAAAGCGTGGCGACGCGTCTGGGTGAGGATGCCCTTGCGCGCGTCGATCATCAGGATGGCGACATCGGCAGTCGAAGCGCCGGTCGCCATGTTGCGCGTATATTGTTCGTGTCCAGGCGTATCGGCGACGATGAACTTGCGCTTGTCGGTGGCGAAAAAGCGATAGGCAACGTCGATCGTGATGCCTTGCTCGCGCTCGGCAGCCAGGCCGTCGACGAGCAGGGCGAAATCTATATTCTCGCCTTGCGTGCCGACCTTCTTGGAATCTGCTTCCAGCGAGGCGAGCTGATCCTCGAAGATCATCTTCGAATCGTAGAGCAGGCGCCCGATCAGGGTGGACTTGCCATCATCGACCGAGCCGCATGTGATGAATCGCAGCAGAGACTTGTTCTCGTGCTTCTCAAGATAGGCAGCAATATCGGTGGCGATCAGATCGTCGGTGAGGCGCATCAGAAATAGCCCTCTTGTTTTTTCTTTTCCATGGATGCGGACTGATCCACGTCGATCACGCGGCCCTGGCGTTCCGATGTCGTGGTGAGGAGCATTTCCTGGATGATCTCTTCGAGTGTCGCGGCAGTGCTTTCGACCGCACCGGTCAGCGGATAGCAGCCGAGGGTCCGGAAGCGCACGGATTTCATGACTGCTGTCTTGGCCAGCTCTTCCGGCATGCGGTCATCATCGACCATGATGTCGACGCCATTCCAGTTCACCACCGGGCGTTCAGCGGCGAAGTAAAGCGGTACGATCTCGATGCCTTCGCGGCGGATGTATTGCCAGATGTCGAGTTCGGTCCAATTCGACAGCGGGAAGACCCGGATACTTTCGCCCTGGTTGATGCGGGTATTGTAGAGGTTCCAGGGCTCGGGGCGCTGCTTCTTGGGGTCCCAGCGATGCTCTGCCGAGCGGAACGAGAAGATGCGCTCCTTGGCGCGGGATTTTTCCTCGTCACGCCGTGCGCCGCCGAAGGCCGCTGTGAACTTGTACTTGTCCAGCGCCTGCTTCAGACTCTGCGTCTTCATCACATCTGTGTGGACAGCAGAGCCATGCGAGAATGGCCCGACGCCCTCCTTCATGCCATCCTCATTGATATGGACGATCAGGTCCATACCCATTTCCGCTGCCTTGCGGTCACGGAATTCGATCATCTCGCGGAATTTCCACGTCGTGTCGACATGCATCAGCGGGAAGGGGGGGCGAGACGGATAAAAGGCCTTCATGGCGAGGTGCAGCATGACGGCAGAATCCTTGCCGACAGAATACAGCATGACTGGGTTTTCACATTCGGCCGCAACTTCGCGAATGATGTGAAGGCTTTCGGCTTCCAGCCTGTCGAGGTGGGTCAGTTGAGGCAAAAGACGGGGCTCCGTTTGTTCTTGCGGCTCTATATGTGGTTGGCGGCCGGGGAGTGAACTTAATCTAGCATTGAGCACGCCTTATGGGAGGGGTCTTACAGGTGTCCGCAACAGCGTCAAACGTCCCGTCCCTGAAATTGCAGACACTTGGGAGGCTGAAGTTGAATTCCGGTAAGATTTTGTGCATAGCCGGAGGGCGAACGGATTTTGCCTTGGGACGCGCGTACGAAGCAGACTTTGTCGCAAATGCTCACAAAGTTTCATTATCCTGCCTGTTTTGCAGGGTTTATGGATCGCGGCGCAAAGAGTGGAGTAGATCATGTGTGGAATTGTCGCAATCTCAGGTAGTGCTCCGGTGGCTGGTCGTCTGATCGATGGCCTGAAGCGGCTGGAATACCGGGGCTACGACAGTGCCGGCATTGCCATTTCAGGCGCAGACGGGCTCGAACGACGCCGGGCGCCCGGCAAGATCGTGAACCTGGAAGCCGTCCTGCGCGACAAGCCGATGGACGGCACCACGGGCATTGCACACACCCGCTGGGCCACGCATGGCAAGCCGAACGAAGTGAACGCGCACCCCCACATGGCGGGGGGCGTGGCCATCGTCCATAATGGCATCATCGAGAATTTCCGCGAACTGCGCGATATGCTGCAAGCCGGTGGCCGCAATTTCGAATCGGAAACAGACTCCGAAGTTGTCGCCCAGCTGCTTGATCAGAAGATCGGTGAAGGTCTGGATCCTGTCGACGCGTTCGAGGCGACCCTCAAAGAGCTGCATGGCGCGTTTGCGCTGGCTGTGATTTTCGATGGGGAAGACGGCCTGCTGATGGGCGCTCGGCGCGGTAGCCCGCTTGTGCTCGGCTATGGCGAAGGTGAGATGTTCCTCGGCTCTGACGCCATCGCGCTGGCCCCGTTCACACGGGATGTAACCTATCTGGAAGAAGGGGACTGGTGTGTCCTGCGGCCAGACAGTTTCGACATTCGCAATGCCCGTGGCGAACGGGTCAACCGCAAGCGCGTGACGTCAGCTGTGAATGACGCGCTGATTGAGCGCGGCGAGTACGACCACTTCATGCTCAAGGAAATCCATGAGCAACCGGAATCCATTGCCCGGTCGATCATGCCCTATATTGACCAGACCACCGGCACGCTGGACATCGGCACCGTGGCGACAGCGGCCTTCACGGCTGCAGATCGCACGGTCGCGATTGCATGCGGAACCGCCTACTACGCTGCCTTCACGGCGAAGTACTGGTTCGAGCAGATGGCCCGCCTGTCGCTGGAAACCGACATCGCGTCAGAGTTCCGGTACCGCCAGCCCGTGTTGCCTCTGTCAGGGCCAGCCCTGTTCATCAGCCAGTCCGGAGAGACGGCCGATACGCTGGCAGCCCTTCGCTATTGCCGCGAGAACAAGACGACTGCCATAGCCATCGTTAACGTGCCGGAAAGCTCCATCGCGCGTGAAGCGGGTGCCGTCGTGCCGACCCATGCGGGGCCGGAAATCGGCGTTGCCTCGACCAAGGCGTTCACCGCCCAGCTGTCGGTCCTGGCCATCATGGCGCTCGCCGCAGCACGGGCTCGAGGGCATCTGCTGCCGGGAGACGAAGCAAAGGCCATCAAGAACCTGCTGGCCCTGCCGCGAAAAGTGGCTGAGGCGCTCGAGTCCCAGGACCAGATCAAAGAGATTGCGCAGACGCTGACCAAAGCGCGCGACGTATTGTTCCTCGGGCGGGGCCGGTATTACCCGCTCGCCCTGGAAGGCGCGCTGAAGCTGAAGGAAGTGTCTTACATCCATGCCGAGGGCTATGCGGCGGGTGAACTGAAGCACGGACCGATCGCCCTGATTGAGCGCGATCTGCCAGTGGTCGTGGTGGCGCCGAAGGATGAGTTGTTCGAGAAAACCATCTCGAATGTCGAGGAAGTCCGCGCACGAGGCGCAAGGATCATCCTCATCTCGGACGATGCGGGGATCAAGGCAGCAGGCAACCGAGCCGATCACGTGATCCGCCTGCCGGATGGTGATGATCTCACGCTACCGATCCTGGCCGCCATTCCGCTGCAATTGCTCGCCTACCATGTGGCTGTTGCCAAAGGCACGGATGTTGACCAGCCGCGGAACCTTGCAAAATCAGTTACGGTTGAGTGATTGGGCAGATGTTGCCCCGATACGCCCGTGTGATATAGACAGAAGGTCGGGGCGTTGGGCAGGCATGACAAGCAGGGAATTTCATGGCGTCTGACATCGAAGCTTTGGCGGGATTTGGCGATGTCCTGCTGATACGCCCGCGGCGAATTCAGGACATTCGCGGCTACTTCAGCGAGACCTACAGGGAATCGGAACTGGCCGCGTACGGTGTCCCAACCCGTTGGGTGCAAGAAAATCAATCGTTTTCAGCTCGGCGCGGCACACTGCGCGGGATGCACTTCCAGAAGCCGCCGCATGCGCAAGCAAAGCTTGTGCGCTGTATCACCGGCACGGTTCTTGATGTGGTAGTCGATCTGCGGCCCGGATCGCCTGCATATGGCAAACATGGCAGCGTGCAGCTTTCCGGCGAGAATGGTCTACAAATCTATGTGCCCGCCGGTTTTGCGCACGGCTTCTGTACGCTGACAGATGATTGCCGCCTGCTGTACAAGACTTCAGACTATTATGCCCCCGCCTACGACGCCGGTGTGGCGTTTGACGACTCGGCCCTCGGAATCGAATGGCCCTTCAGCACCGGGGAACTAGTCGTGTCGGAGCGTGATCGGAACTTGCCGCCGCTGGCCGATCTTGCAGGCGTATTCGCTCTGGAAGATGGGGAAGCCTGATGGCGCGATACATCGTGACGGGCGGGGCGGGGTTCATCGGATCCGCCGTCTGCTTCCAGCTGCTGGTTGAGGAGGACGCCGAAGTCATCGCGGTCGACAAGATGACCTACGCGGCCAATCCCGCAACGTTGGACCTGTTGGGCAAACACCAAGGATTCCGTCACGTACGCGCCGATATTCGCGATGCCGCCGCGATGGACGAACTGGTTAGCCGGGAGCAACCGGATGCAATCTTTCACCTCGCTGCGGAAAGCCATGTGGATAGATCTATCGATGGGGCGGGCGAGTTTGTAATGACCAATGTGGTCGGTACGTTCGTTATGCTCCAGGCCGCGCGTCGCCTGTACGATCAGCTGGACGCCGAGGCGGCAGACCGGTTCCGCTTTCTGCACATTTCCACGGACGAAGTGTTCGGCTCGCTGGGTGAAGCCGACCATTTCAGTGAAGAAACGGGCTATAATCCGTCTTCCCCCTATTCTGCCAGTAAGGCAGGGTCTGACCATCTAGTGCGAGCTTGGTACCGCACTTATGGTCTGCCGACCATCGTTTCTAATTGTTCCAACAATTACGGCCCGCGCCAGTTTCCGGAAAAGCTAATCCCCCTTATGATCCTGAAGGCACTGGCAGGGGAGGCGCTGCCTGTTTACGGCACCGGGCAAAATGTGCGCGACTGGCTGCACGTGGACGATCATGCCCGCGCGCTTCGCTTGATGGTCGATAAAAGTGAGCCCGGCGAGGTGTACTGCTTGGGCGGTGATTGCGAGCGGACAAATCTTGAGATCGTCGAGGCGATTTGCAACATCCTCGACCGCAAGCGGCCGAAAGACGCGCCGCACAAGCGCCTTATAGAATTCGTGCAGGACCGGCCGGGACATGACTTCCGTTATGCGGTGGACGCAGGAAAGATCACACGGGAGCTCGGCTGGACGCGTCGCAATGGGTTTGAAGCAGGACTGGAAGCGACGGTCGACTGGTATCTCGCGAATGAAGTCTGGTGGCGCCCCATCCAGGATGGTCAGTATCGCGGGCAAAGACTGGGAACCGCTGTATGACCCGGATCCTCGTGATCGGAAAATCCGGCCAGATGGCCCAGGCGCTCGCTTCACTGAATCTTCCGGATTTTGTCTGTGCAGGCCGTGAGCGGGCAGATCTGGCAGATGCTGGTTCGCTGGAGCGTGTCTTGCGCGAGATTCGACCGGACGTCGTGATCAATACCGGTGCGTTCACGAACGTTGACGGCGCCGAGAGCGAACCGGAGGCGGCGCGTGCAATGAACGTGACCGGCCCCGCGTCGCTGGCTGGCGCCTGCGCAGCAGAGGGAGTGGCCCTCGTGCATTTGTCCACCGATTGCGTTTTCGACGGTACGAAGGATGAGGCCTACACGCCGCAGGACGCGCCCCAGCCACTCGGGGTTTACGGGCAAACGAAGCTGGACGGGGAACACGAGGTGCTGGCGGCTTCGCCGTGCGTGCTCGTCGTACGCGTATCGTGGATATTCTCCCGCTTCGGGAACAATTTCGTCCGTACCATGTTGAGGCTCGCCGGGACGCGCGATGAGGTCGCTGTCGTGAGCGACCAGATCGGATGCCCGACGCATGCGCCAGCGCTTGCCGAAGGTCTAGTCCGCATCGCGCAGCAGGCTGCAGCGCCGGGCTTTGACCAATGGGGCACATTTCACCTAGCGGGAGCCGGCGAGATCAACCGCGCGGGCATGGCTGAGCGTATACTAGAAACAAGCCGCCGTCATGGTGGGCCAAGCGCGGCTGTGCGCCGGGTCCTGACGGCAGACTTTCCCACCCCTGCCGAGCGCCCGCTGAATGCACGTCTGGACAGCAGCGAAACGACACGTGTGTTCGGCGTTGCTCTACCGGATTGGCAGGAGGGGGTGGAGGTGACCGTGCCGGCGCTGCTGAAGGAGATAATGAGCCAATGAGGGGTATTGTTCTGGCGGGCGGCAGGGGCAGCCGGCTGCACCCGGTTACACGCAGCGTTTCAAAGCACCTGCTGACGATCTATGATAAGCCGCTGATCTACTATCCGATTTCCACGCTGATACTGGCCGGGATTTCGGATATCCTGATCATCTGCTGCCCGGAACATGTGGACGCTTACACGGCCTTGCTGCGCGACGGGTCGCAATGGGGCGTGCGGTTCACCTATGCAGAGCAGGACAAACCACGCGGGTTAGCCGAGGCTTTCCTGATTGGGGAAAGCTTCATCAACGGCGAGCCATGCGCCTTGGTGCTGGGCGACAATATGTTCTACGGAGCCGGCCTCTCCGGCATGTTGCGGGACTTGGTGGAAAGCCATTCCGGCGGAAGCGTTTTGGCATATTCCGTGAACGACCCAGAGCGATTCGGCATTGTCGAGCTGGCCGCTGACGGCAAGCCCATCTCAATCGAGGAGAAGCCGCAAAAGCCTCGCAGTAATTGGGCCGTAACGGGGCTCTATTTCTATGACTCCGACGTGGTCGAGCTCGCCAAACAGGTCAAGCCGTCCGCACGCGGCGAGTTGGAGATTACATCAATTAACGAGGCCTACCTGAAACGGGGCGACCTTTCTGTGTTGCGCCTGCCGCGTGGCACCACCTGGCTGGACGCGGGCACTTTCGACAGCATGTTGGAAGCATCGCAATTCGTACAGACCGTGGAGAAACGGATGGGGTTCAAGATCGCTTGCCTGGAAGAGGTTGCCTGGCGCCGGAATCTGATTAACGACGCTCAACTGAAGGCGTTGGCTGACGAATTTCGCAACGAGTATCGCGACTACCTGCTGCACATTCTGGCTGGGCAGAGATAGGCAGCGTTGGGCCAGGCAAAACTATCGCCCCCAAACTTGACCTAACGGGCAACCGGCACAATCCTGCTCATAAGGGGAACGTATCCATGGAGTCGGTTGCTAGGTGGGTGGGTTAAAGGACGAATTGATTATAGTCGGAAGCAGGCATGGAAGAGATCGAGTTTCAGGTCATCAAGATCATCGCGGAGAAGGGGCCGCAGATTGGCAAGGAACTTGCCGAGGCACTTCCACACGTGCCTGTGCTGGCCCTGTGGCAAGCCTGTTACCGCAGCCGCTCATTCCACATTTCTCACTTTGCGAGCTACTACCTCCGGTTCGACATCAAGCGGGAAGATCAGGTGCGGCTGAGCCCGTCCATCCTTCGCGACTTCCTCTCCTTCACTTTGTTTGCCCTGCCGGGGCAGCGTGACCAGATGATTGAGCGCCAAGGCATGTTGGCAAACATGCACCGCGAGATCAGCCGCGAGAAAATTTATTTGGCCCAGCTAGTGATGAAGCAGCTGTTCATTAGCCTAGGCCGGGAAGTGCGCAGTCAGCTGTGCGCCTTCATCGCCGGTGATCTAGCTTATTTCCTTGCCCATAACGAGCCGCGCGAACATGCCGCATCTGGTGAAATGGTGAAAGGTTCAGATATTGATATCGTCATTATCCTGAACGATTCTCTGCCAGACAAGATCAAGGCCAGTATCGATTCCGAGATGACGATAATGAAGAGCATGTACCTACGGCATCCCAGTTTCCGGCACGAGATCGACTTCATCTGTAAACGCAAATCTGTGATGGAAGGCCAGTTTCAGTATTCGGACATCCATGAAAAGATCGCCAGCAAGATTGCCTACGAATCCATGTTCCTTGGCGGCTCGCTAACGCTTTATATGGAGGTTCACGACGCTATGATGCGGACTGGTGTCGACCAGCTGATCGAACAGGATTTCGACCACGCCCTGAAAGACCGGAAGCATGCGATGCAAAAGCTGCTGCACTTTCCCGGCGATTCAATCGACGACGAAACCCGGTCGCTCTTCTACTTTTCGCAAGAGCGAGTGGAGTTCTCGTAAATTGCGCTTGGCGAACATTGGTGTTCCGTTCAGGATTAGTTGTGCAATCTCGGGCTAGGGCGCGAAAGGAATGATCGCGGCCGGCTATGGAACCAAAGGATGGAATCCTATGCAGCTCAGGCAGGATAGATCTCGCCGTTTGAAAATTGTGCTGGCTCTGGCTTTGGCTGGGCCTGCATTGGCGGCACTTGGGGCCTGCGCTAGCGGAGGGGGCGGAGGCGGGGGCAGCACGGTCACACCTTTGCCGCCGCCACCCCCTCCACCACCACCTCCTCCCCCGGCGTTCCCGCCTTCGATCGCGGAACCGTCCGCCTTCGAGACGCGCGAATACAATGCGACGATCGGCCTGCCCATCGTTGGAGCCTCCTCGGCCTACGCGATTGGTGCGACGGGTGCAGGCATCAAGGTCGCCGTCATTGATACCGGTACGATTACCGACCATCCAGACCTTGAGGGCGCCATCGTGCAGACCTTCGATGTCTGCGCCGACACGATCTGTAGCGGCTACGACGCGAATGGCGACCCTGCCACCATGATGCGCCAGTCGGATGACATGGATTCTGGCGGTCATGGCACGATGGTCAGCGGCGTGGTCGCGGCCCGACGGCAGGATGATTATACAACATCTGTCGACAACAATATTTCGAACGGAATTCAGGGCATTGCCTTTGAATCCTCTATTGTCTCCATCCGCGCGGATAGCCCGGGTAGCTGTGCTCGGACGGGAGAAGACGAAGGCTGCAATTTCAGCGACTCCGCCCTGGTGCGGGCTATTCAGTATGCGGTCGATCAAGGCGTGAGTGTCATAAACATGTCACTCGGCGGTGAAATCGATGCCAACCAGGATCTTGAAAATGCAGTGCGAAGTGCTGCCGCTGCGGGTGTCCTTGTCGTCATCTCGGCCGGCAATGAAGCCGAACCGGCAGGTACTGACGCAAATGGAAATCCGACCGACGCTGTCGGTGCAAGTCCGGGCGAACCAGCCTATATTGCTGGTGAAGCCAATTCCCTTGGGCGCGTTGTTGCCGTTGGTTCGATCGACAGCAGCCGTCTGATCTCTGACTTCTCCAATCGGGCCGGCAACGCCGCCAAGAGTTACTACATCCTCGCGCCGGGTGAGGGCATCGTCACAACCGGTCCGGATGACAATATCGTCTTCCCGGATAATCCGACCTGCGCGCCGGGCCAGACAAGCGACTGCAATGATGCCGATACAGAGGGCGACTACTATCGCGTTTCGGGCACGTCATTTTCCGCTCCCTATGTGGCAGGCGCGCTGGCGCTCTTGTTACAGACCTTCCCGAACCTCAAGTCTAATCCAGAGCTTGCGCTGCAGATCCTGCTGGATACGGCTGACGACTATGTCAGCACCGACATCGACGCGATCACCGGGACGACGGCAGGGGTGGGCGTAGATGATGTTTCCGGTGTCGGAATCATGAACCTTGTCGAAGCCTTCAGCCCGCAAGGCCAGCAGACGCTCGATTTCGGCGTCGAGAAAGTGTCGCTTGCGGCTGCCCTCGCGCCAAGCGGCGGCGCCTTCGGTGACTGGGCGTCCAACTCTGGCGCGCTGAACGGACTTGTTTTTCAGGACAAGTATCAGCGCGGCTTTGTACTGGATGCTGATGCCGTTTCCCGGCGTATCCCGGCAAGTGTGATGAGCAACCGTGTCGTCAATTTCGAGACCCGCGCAGACTGGGCTGCGGGTGAGACCCATGCCGTGCAAGCTGGTAATCTGGCTTTCAGCTGGACTCAGGCCCGGCTCTATGACGATCCGACGGCGCCCTATCAGGAAGACCCGCAATCGACCTTCCAGATGCGCTACAGCTTCGGAGCGAATGAAGTGGAAGTTGGCCGCGGCGGTTCGCTCACCAAGCTTGCCCCGGATATCTCGCTTCTCAATGAACCCGGCGTGGGCAATGCCTTTTCGACCGGAGGATCCTGGGCAAAGCTCAGCCATCGCTGGGGCAAGGATCTGGTCATGGACGTCTTCTCTGCGGAGCAGGCTGGGCGTAGCCAGTCAGGGTTCAAGTTCGGCAAAGACAAGCCGCGCTGGTCCTACCGGTTCGGCGCGTCCTTTGTCAGCGATGAAACCTCCGCGCTTGGCGGTACGTTGCAGCAGCGCTTCGGCGCTGAAGATAAGACCCAGATGACGGCTTGGTCGCTGGAAAGCGCCTGGCTGGCTGGTCAGCGCTGGACCGTGTCGTCCGGCATGGAGCTGGCGAGTGTTGAACTGCCGGGTGTCAATGTCAGCGACGTCTGGACCAGCCGCTGGTCTGTGGGGGCCAGCCGTGCGGCTGGACCGGGCAGGCTGAGCCTGATTATGGCCCAGCCATGGCGGGCAGAGCAGGGCACAATCGTGATCTACGCGCCGGTCGCGATGGATGCGAATGGAGCGCTTGTCCATCAGGTCATCGATGCAGGCCTTATGCCGAGTGGGCGACAGGTGGACTTTGAAACGCGCTACGGCTTCCGGTTCGGGGAAGACTGGGACGGCGAAATGTCTGCTGTTGTCTCCACCTCTCCCAACCATATTGCCGGAGCATCAGAGGAGGGGGCGTTATGGTTCAGGCTTTCGACAGACTGGTAGGTTGCGGGGTAGGTCTCGTGCTGCTGGCAGGGTGCCAGTGCCTGGCAGTGCCCTTTGCGTCCTGTCCTGAAGTCACGAGTGCGAAGGCATGGGTGAACCGCATGCCCTCTATCGGCGATGCGCCGACGAAACTGATTGTTTCGCTACAGGTCGAAGGTGACGCGCCGTGGATGCTGACGCCAGCAAAGGCCGACGCCGAGGGAGAACTGGCGCTGGACCTGGTTGCAGGTGGGAACTCCGTTCCGGGAACAGTGACGTACAGGCAACAACAACCTGCCCCGTTGCCGGAGACGATCCGGGTCACGTGTCAGGGCAATCAGATTGCATCCATCGACGAGATACTGATCGTCCAGTAGGGCCTTAATTTCAGGCCTAGTTCACCAACCGGGCGAGTTCGCTCGTGAGGTCCGTCTTTTCCCAGCTGAACGTGCCGGTTTCGCCGGGCGCGCGACCGAAATGGCCATAGGCTGCGCTGGAGGCATAGATCGGTCGATTCAGTTGAAGGTGGGTGCGGATACCTTTGGGCGAGAGGTCAAACAGGTCTCGGATTGCCTTGGCGATCCGGTCTTCATCCGCCTTGCCGGTGTCGTGCGTATCGACATAGATCGACAGCGGTTGGGCCACGCCGATGGCATAGCTGACCTGGATCGTGCAGCGGTCTGCGAGGCCAGCAGCCACGACGTTCTTGGCAAGGTAACGTGTTGCATAGGCAGCCGAGCGGTCCACTTTGGAGGGGTCCTTGCCGGAGAAGGCGCCGCCGCCATGCGGGGCTGCGCCGCCATAAGTGTCGACGATGATCTTGCGGCCGGTCAGGCCGGCATCGCCATCGGGGCCGCCAATGTAGAAGCGGCCTGTCGGGTTCACATAGAATTTCTCTTCCGGCGGGAACCAGCCTTCCGGCAGCACGTCCTGCACCACGGGGCGGATGATTTCGCGCAGCTCATCCTGGCTGACATCCTTGCCGTGCTGGTGCGAAACGACGATGGCATTCACGCCGACCGGACGGGAGCCCTCATAGCGCAGGGTAACCTGGCTCTTGGCGTCCGGTTCCAGCTGCGGGCGCTCACCTGAGTGACGCAGGGCAGCCAGCTTCTGCAGGATCTGGTGTGCATAGACGAGCGTCGCGGGCATCAGCTCCGGCGTCTCGTTCGTGGCGTAGCCGAACATGATGCCCTGGTCGCCAGCCCCTTCTTCCTTGTGCAGGCCCTGGCCTTCTTCCACCCCCTGCGCGATCTCGGCAGACTGTCCGTGCACGAAATTATCGATCGACATGTTCTTCCAGTGGAAGCCGTCCTGTTCGTAGCCGATGCGCTTGACCACGGCACGGGCCGCTTCGTTCATTTCATCCGCAGTAACAACAGCGCCATTATTGGTGCGGACTTCGCCAGCCAGTACCACCTTGTTCGTGGTGGTCAGCGTTTCGACGGCCACCTTCGCACTCGGGTCCTTCGACAGGAAAAGGTCGACGATGGCGTCCGAGATCTGATCGGCGACTTTGTCCGGGTGCCCTTCGGAGACGCTTTCGGAGGTGAATTCGTGGCTGGCAAGTTTCATGACTGCTTCCTTTTGGAGCTTATCGGGCGAAGACGACAGTTCGACCGGCATGAGAGAATACGCGATGTTCGGCATGGGCTTTGACGGCTCTGAGGAGGGCTGTGCCCTCCAGATGGCGGCCAGTCTCGATCATGTCGGCAGGTGTGTAGGTATGGTCGATGGATTCCGTGACCTGGGTGATGATCGGACCCTCGTCGAGGTTGGCCGTCACGTAGTGCGCCGTTGCGCCGATGACTTTCACACCGCGGGCATGGGCCTGATGATAGGGACGCGCGCCCTTGAAACTCGGCAGGAAGGAATGGTGGATGTTGATGCACCGCCCTTCAAGTTCCTGGCAGGCATTGTCGCTCAGCACCTGCATGTAGCGGGCAAGCACGACAAGGTCTGTGCCGGTCTGTTCTATCAATTCGAACAGACGCGCTTCGGCCTCTGGTTTCGTAGTTGCGGTGACCGGAATCTGATACCAGGGCAGGCCGAAATGGGCGAACTGGTCTTTCAGCGTGTCATGGTTCGACACAATGCCGACGACCTCGATCGGCAGCTCCTTGCGGCGTGACGCATAGAGCAACGTGTTCGCGCAGTGATCGGACTGGGAGACCAAGAGCAATGTGCGCATGCGCTGATCGGCAGGCGCAACGCTCCAGTCGGCATCCAGTTCTTCGCCTGTTTCTTCAAGGTCGCCCAACAGGCTGAGGGGGACCTGGCCGCCATCCGGTGCACGGAAGACCAACCGGGCGAAGAACTGCCCGGATCCGATATCGCCGAAGGTCCGGGACGAGGCGATGAAGCAGTCATGCCGCTCCATCAGCCGCGCCAGCGCTGCGACAATGCCGACCCGGTCCGGGCAGGACAGGGTAAGGATGTGCTCCTGCTTCATTTTCTGCTCGCCCTAGTAACGGTAATGCTCAGGTTTGAACGGTCCGACCGTGTTCACGCCGATATAGTCGGCCTGGTCACGGGAGAGTTCGGTCAGCTGAACGCCAAGCTTTTCAAGGTGCAGCATGGCGACCTTCTCGTCGAGATGCTTCGGCAAGGTGTAGACCTTGTTCTCGTAGGCGTGGCCCCGGGTCCAGAGCTCGATCTGTGCCAGCGTCTGGTTGGTGAACGAGGCCGACATCACAAAGGACGGGTGACCCGTCGCGTTGCCGAGGTTCACGAGGCGGCCTTCGGACAGAAGCAGGATACGCTTACCATCCGGGAAGGTGATCATGTCAACCTGCGGCTTGATGTTGGTCCATTCGAAATTCCGCAGGCCTTCGACTTCGATTTCATTGTCGAAGTGGCCAATATTGCAGACGATCGACATGTCTTTCATCGCGCGCATATGGTCGACCGTGATGATGTCGCGGTTACCGGTGGCGGTGACGAAGATGTCGAACTTCGGCGCGGCTTCTTCCATCGTCAGGACTTCGTAGCCGTCCATCGCGGCCTGCAGGGCGCAGATCGGGTCGACTTCGGAAACGGCGACGCGGGCGCCGGAGCCGGAGAGCGACGCAGCCGAGCCTTTGCCGACATCGCCATAGCCGGCCACGAAAGCCTTCTTGCCGGCCATCATGACGTCTGTGCCGCGGCGGATCGCGTCGACCAGGGATTCCTTGCAACCATACTTGTTGTCGAATTTCGACTTGGTCACGCTGTCGTTTACGTTGATTGCGGGGAAGGGCAGTTCGCCGCGTTTTTCCATTTGATACAAGCGGTTAACACCTGTCGTTGTCTCTTCGGAGACGCCCTTGATGCCCGCCTTGGTCTTGGCGAACCAGCCCGGCGAGGCCTCGAAGCGCTTGCGGATCTGGGCGAAGAGGTAGCGCTCTTCTTCCGAATGCGGCTTGGAGATGATCGAAGGATCCGCCTCAGCCTTTTCGCCGAGGATCAGGTAGAGCGAGGCGTCGCCGCCATCGTCGAGGATCAGGTTCGGCGCCGTGCCGTCATGCCAGTGGAAAAGGCGGTCGGTGTAATCCCAGTACTCTTCCAGCGTTTCGCCTTTATAGGCCCAGACCGGTGTGCCATTGGCGGCGATGGCCGCGGCGGCATGGTCCTGTGTGGAATAGATATTACAGGATACCCACTGCACGTCCGCTCCGAGGGCTTCCAGTGTCTGGATCAGAACCGCCGTCTGGATCGTCATGTGCAACGACCCGGCGATCTTGGCGCCTTTCAGCGGCTGTTCAGCGCCAAACTCTTCGCGCGCGGCCATCAGGCCCGGCATTTCCGTCTCGGCGATCGCGATTTCCTTGCGGCCGTAATCTGCGAGGGTGATGTCCTTGACGTGATACTGCTTCGCCATATCAATGTTCCTTTATACGTTTGTGCGCCGTTAGCATGCAGCGCGCACAAAGGCAACGCGCATGCCTGCGCGAGGCCCCGGGAAATGAGAAAAACAAGACATAGAACACCGCATAAACACCACATAAGGACCTTATAAACAGGGCCGGGGATGCGGGACGGAGCTGTTTCAGACGTGGACCATGCCGGCGCCATGAAGGCTGACTCACCGGGGCCTACGGACCCGGTCGTCGGGTTCTGCCTTGAAGGTCCAATCAGAACTGGCGTTCAGAAGCGCGATCCAGTCCAACGAAACTCAAGAGCGTGTCCTTGTGTTTCCTGCATCGACAATCAACCGCGGCATTGGTCCGGTTAGTCCTGAAAGAAGAACCGCCCCCGAAGGGCCCCTTCGGTAATCGGTTGCTGTTTTCCGTTCGTCTCGTAATAGACCTTTGTTCCAACGTCGCGGAAGACCAGTCCCACTTCGCTCTCAGAACGACCATTTTTTTCAAGAATACGGTCAGCGAGGAAAGTCCCGTATCCGCTTTCTTCCCAAGCGACCTCACCGGGCTGCGTGGCCGAGGCAAACAGGATGTTTGGCCGACTCTGGAAACGGACCATTCCTTTGGCCCCGCTCTTGTTGGGGGCATGTTTCAGGGCATTGCGACAGGCATCGACAACAAGCATCACTTGACCGCTCGCCTCTGTGAAACCGTCTGCGAGCCAGTCAATGGACACTGCCTCTCCTCTGAGCCTGTTCGCCGTGTCGGCCTCTGAGTCAGTCGGGATCAGATAGTTCACCTGGCTGGTTGGATCCGCAGCGCCGTGTCCGGAGAAATAGAAGAAAGCGACAGGCTGATTTTCTTGTGATGTGTCAGGGTCGGTTTGTTGCTGCAAAAGTGCATGGAAATCGGTAATCTCCGACTTCAATTTGTCCAGCTTCAGGTTTGTGCAAGTTCTCACCTGGAAACCGGATTGACTGAGGGCGTTCGAGAGCGTCTTTGCACTGATCGTCGGCTCGCTGAGCCTGCCCCAAGCTGACGTGATGTATCCGTTGTTGCCGATCAAAAGGGCGTAGCGCTTACGGGTATCACTCGCCATCGAGAAATCTCCGTCGCAAGGGTGTTCCTCAAGTTCACGAAGCCGGTCTGCAGCGATGTTGCCGGAATTGGAGTCGTCAACCGCGCAATCGACCAAACAAAGCGGCTCTCCTTTCACGTTGCGCAATCTGATTTCCGGATATTGCGCCAAGCCGCTGGATACCGCGACGGCTTCGCGGAGCTGTGCAAGCGCGCGGATAATGTCGCCCGGCTTTTTAAGCGCTTCACTTAGCTTTGTCGCAAACACGTCTGTGTCGAAAGAAGGGTCACCGACATCGGCGGAATAAAGAAATACTGTTTCAGCATCACCGAAGACATCAACGGCAAGCGTCTCGTCCGACCCACGCACCACCTGAAGGCCTTTGCTTTTGGGGTCCTGAAATGCGGCATTCATGATGTTGATGTTCGAGTTCTGACTTGGGTGACTGTGGAAAAGATCTCCAACGCTGAGAAGCAGCTCGTCGCCGCGCTCCGGGTCTGTGGCAGCCTCGGCCATGGCGTCCGCGGGCGCAATATATTTGATATCGCCGAACGCAGTGCCTATTCCCACATAGTAAATCAGCGACAGACGTGAATCCGGAACCTTCTGAAACCTCTCCAGCTCACTGACGAGTTCTGCTTTTTCGGCATTCTCGACATAAATGACATTAAACCCAAGCGCCCTGAGGCTTGTCTCAACTTTGCGAGACCCAGAATCCGATGCTCTCAGCGTTTGTTGCAGATTTTCGTACCGGGAATTGGAAACGATCAGTGCGTCACATCTGTTGATCGTGCAAAAGCCGCCAGACACCTTCTCGGCAGGGACCTGCGCTTCAGCTGAAAGTGTGCCAAATGCAAGGCTGATGATAAGGAATAAGAATTGTTCCGGTCTGAATTGCATTGGACACGTCTCCTCCACACACCATCAGTATAATTCAATACATCCGCTTATCCACTCGAACTTGACGTGACTGGTTCTCGCCTTCATGCTCAGGCGCCGGCTGCAAGCCCGTCGCGCGACTTCAGGCGTTGCAAGAGGTCACCCGTTAAACGCGCACACCGCTTCGATCACGCGGTCCTGATCGGCTTCGCCGAGATAAGGTTGTATGGGGAGGGCGAGGACGTAGCGGCTGGCTTCTTCGGCCGCGGAGGGGAGCGCGCCATTTTCCCGCTGGGGCCTGCCGTCCTGTTCGCCCTCAGGTCAGCGGATAAACGCGCGGAGGGGGGCGTTACGCAGATCTGGTTCCAGTGCCAGGTTGGCGCGTAGGCATCCTGCTTTCGCTTTTGCGTGCGTGGCCAAGATAGAACGGGAACCGTTCCATGACACACCAGAAGCTCGCCATCAGGTGAGGGCGTTCCCGCAAGGAGCCGGCACAAAATACCGTACACAGGCATATGCCTTCCGTCCGGGGGTGCTGACGGCAGGCGACCTCAAAGGGCCCCCAGTCGACGCGGGCGAGGATCACGTCCTGAAGAGTGGCGGGATCCCCGGCCCAGCGGCATTCGAACTCTGCGTGCCTCAGGCTGTCGCCGGTGGCTGTCGGGGGCTGCGGCGTGGATGCGGGCCGGACCGGCAGGACCTGAACATTGCCGTATTCCAATCTCTGAGCTCCTTCCATATCTGGTTGCAGACGGAAGGTGGGGTGAGATACATGATAAGTAAAATCGAATGAAACTGAATAATTCTTAGTTTTTTCCGTTCCTGGGTTTTGTCTTCTGGTCCAGTAGGTCGGCCGCGACATCCCTGAAGACCGGGCCCAGCTTCTGGTTATTCTGTTCCAGGGGAGAGCCCGTGCGCCAGACGAGGCTGATCTCCCGCCGGGCAGGGGGGGGCGATCGGACGGACGATCTGGTGCGGGTCCTTGCTGGCTTCTATCAGGGCGTAAAGGCTGGGAACAATGGCAATGCCGGCGCCCATGCCCGCCATCTGCCGGATCGCGTCGAGCGATGTGTCTTCATATTCCGTCGATACATGGGCTCCGGCGGCTTCCGCCAGTTGCTGAACCACCGTGCTGAGGCTGTGACCACAGCCCAGGCTCAGGATTTCCCGTCCCTTGAGGGCTAGATCATCAGGGGATCCGTCCCATCCTCGATCGGATCATCGGCGGCTGTACAGGCATAACGCCGCTCGTTGAACAGCTGCATGGATTCGGCATGAAGGTGATCTTCCGCCGTGGAGATGATCATATCGAGGCGGCCGTCTCCGAGCTTTTCGTCGAGGTCAATTGTCCGCTCTTCCCGGACGCCGAGGCGAAAGTCCGGGTAAAGCTGGTGCAGTTCCCGAACGGCGCTGGGCAGAAGGTAAGGGCCGATTGTGGGCAAGGTCCCGAGCCGGTAGCGGCCCGCAAGATCACCCGCGACCTGCCGGGCGACCGTTTTCAGGTCTTCCACCTGTGTCAGAACAATCCGGGCACGGCGTACGACTTCCGCCCCAGCCGGTGTGAGGACGGCTCCGGAACGCGCGCGTTCAATCGGGGTTACGCCCAGCTAGGCTTCTGCATCCGAAATCTGTTCGGAGAGGCTTGGCTCGCTCACCCCCAGCTGCAGGGCTACGTCACGGAAACGTCCTGTGTCCGCAACAGCCACGATGTATTGGAGTTGGCGAAGGGTTGGTCGCGAGGTTCGGAAAAACCTATCAAAAAGTAAGATACATTCTATTTGAACTATCGTGTATCTGGCGGCATATCGTGGACATCGCAAGAGAAAAGGAGACCAATCAAATGTATCGACTGACCGACGACCTCTGGACAGGGCGCCAGATTGGCCCGGCAGGTCCGGGCCGTGGCGGCCGGTTCATGGATGCCGCAGACAATCATCAGAAGGCGGAGGGCGTCTGCAAAAGCCTTGAGGAGACGCCATCCCAATACCGCCGTCGCAGGCGCCGTACGCGCCGGGTTGCCTGATTTCAAGCAGGTGCAGAAAGAAAGGGAATGGCAATGTCTGTCCTCAAAGACCTGATCACAGGTTTCCTCGAAGAAATGGCCGATTTTGCAGAGCCTCGAGAGCGAAAGAAGCGGCCACGCAAGGGCGATCTGGTTCCGGTACGCATTGGCTCTCGCAATGACGCCGAAGCGATAAGCCGCTGGGAGGGGGAGGGCGGACGCCTGCCCCGCCACAAGGGCGGCTTCGGCTTTCCCGGCGACTAGCGCGCCTCTCACCTGACCCCGGCCGGGGCCTGACCCTGAAGGGTTTGTTCCCGGCCGACACGATCCCCCCGGCAGGCACGGCCTGACTGGCTCAGCTCTCCGACCCCCAAACCCCCGCCGCCAGGCAGGGAAGGCCGTCGGCGGGGATTGTAATATTTCTGGCTGATCAACTGTCAGCCGCTCAACGCATAAAAAGCACGCTCAAAAGGATGATTGTTCATGACCAAAGTTGTCGCCCGTATCCAGGATTTCCTCAGACTTGAAAGCGCTGCCGGCCTGATCCTGATGCTGGCGGCGGCCCTGGCGATCGTGGCGAACAACACGATCGCCAGCCATTGGTATGGGGCCTTCCTGTCGACGCCCGTGACCATCCAGCTCGGGGCGCTTGAAATCGCCAAGCCATTGCTGCTCTGGATCAATGACGGCCTGATGGCGGTATTCTTCCTGCTGGTCGGTCTGGAGATCAAACGCGAGATCCTTGAGGGTGAATTGTCCTCCTTCGACAAGGCTGTGCTGCCCGCCCTGGCCGCCATTGGCGGCATGGCGGGACCTGCGCTGATCTATGCGGCGCTGAACCTGTCGTCCCCTGAGACCCTGCGCGGCTGGGCGATTCCGGCTGCCACGGACATTGCGTTCGCCCTCGGCATCCTGGCACTGCTGGGCACACGGGCCCCTGTCGCGCTCAAGATCCTGCTGCTGGCCATCGCCATTATTGATGACCTCGGCGCGATCCTCATCATCGCCCTGTTCTATACGGAGCAACTTTCGCTTCAGGCGCTTGGCCTGGCAGGCGCTGGCTTCGCTGGCCTGATCCTGATGAACCGGATGGGGGTCAAGCGGATCATGCCTTACATCCTTGTTGGCGTGTTTATCTGGGTCTGTGTTCTGAAATCTGGCGTGCATGCAACCCTGGCCGGCGTGCTGACGGCGCTCGCCATCCCCATTGCGGCGCGCAAGGAAACCGGACAGTCGCCGCTCCACAAGCTTGAGCATGGGCTTCATCCCTGGGTCGCCTACATGATCCTGCCAGTTTTCGCTTTCGCCAATGCAGGTGTGGACCTGCGCGGTGTGAACCTCGATGCACTGACCGGTGCGGTACCGCTCGGGATCGCGCTGGGACTGTTCCTCGGCAAGCAGCTGGGCGTGTTTGGCCTCACCTATGTGGCGGTGAAGTCGGGGATTGCGCGGCTGCCCTCCGGCGTGAGCTGGCTGCAGGTCTATGGCGTGGCCTGTCTCACGGGTGTGGGCTTCACGATGAGCCTGTTCATCGGCAGCCTCGCGTTCAGCACCGCTGAGGCACTGGATCAGGTGCGGCTGGGCGTCCTGATGGGATCTGTCGCCTCCGGCCTGCTCGGCTTTACCGTACTCCGCCTGGCCAGCCGGCCCAGGGACGCGCAGAATCTTCGCAGCCTGTCGGCACGGGGCGCCTGATGATCCTTCAGGTCAGCCGTTAAACGCGCACACGGCTTCGATCACGCGGTCTTGGTCTGCTTCGCTCAGATAAGGATGCATGGGCAGGGCGAGGACGTAGCGGCTGGCTTCTTCCGTCACCGGGAGGGTGCCGGCGGGTGGGGCCCAACCAGCGGCGAAGTCCTGCATGTGGATCGGCACCGGATAGTAGACCATGGACGGGATGCCCTGACCTGAGAGGTGGGCCTGCAAGCCGTCGCGGTTTTCGTGCTCGATGACATATTGTGCCCAGACGCTCTGGCCGCCGTCGATCACTTTCGGAACGCGGCGGACATGATCCTTCAGGCCCGCAGAATAGCGGTCGGCGACTTTCTGGCGCAGCTGGATTTCGTCAGCGAAGATTTTCAGCTTCTCCAGAAGGACCGCCGCCTGGATCGTGTCGAGGCGGGAGTTCATGCCGACGCGGAGCGAGAGGTATTTCGGGTCGTGATGGAAGTTGCGCTCGGCCGCATCGGTCGGCGTGACCTTGCCATAGACGCGCAGCGACTCGATCAGCTCAGCGAGACGCGAGTCGTTGGTGATGATCGCGCCGCCATCGCCATAGCAGCCTAGCGGTTTGGCCGGGAAGAAGCTGGTCGTCGCGATGTCGGCCCAGTCTGTCGGGTGCTTGCTGTTCAGCGTGCAGCCGTAGCCCTGCGCCGTGTCGGCGATCAGCTTCAGACCTTCGCGGTCACAGATCGCCTTGATGGCAGGATAGTCTGCCGGCTGGCCGAACAGGTCTACGGCAATGACGGCTTTCGGTTTCAGCTTGCCTTCGGCTTTCACGCGGGCAATTGCAGCGTCGAGGCTGGCCGGGTCCATGTTGTAGGTGTCTGGCAGGATGTCGACGAAGACCGGCGCGGCGCCGAGCCACGGCACGACCTGCGCGGTCGCGACGAAGGTGAAGCTCGGGCAGAAGACGGCATCGCCGGGCCTCAGGCCCCAGGCCATCAGCGGCAGGGCGAGGGCGTCTGTGCCATTGGCGCAGCTGACCGAGTGTTTCGCACCGCACCAGGCCGCGAGCTGTTTCTCAAGCTCGCCCACTTCCGGGCCCAGCACATATCGCCCGCTCTGCACCACGGCCAGAATGGCAGTATTTACGTCGTTTTCGATTCGCGTGCGCTGTGCTTGCAGGTCGATGAAAGGCAATGACATGATAAGGGTCCTCGGTCTTTATGGCGCCGTTGAAGCAGATTGCAGCGGAAGAACAAATCACGGCTAGTTACAACCTGTTTCCTCGCGGTTGCATGCGCACGTGCACAATGGTTTATGAAGACAGATTAAAGCTAACCGGGCAAGTCGCGTGTAAGCGGCAGATTCGCCCGAACGAGAGTAGATTGCGCCGTCACATTGATGTCGACGAGGTAGAGATTCCGCTGTGACGCCAAAGTTTTCAGTTATAATCGTCAACTATAATGCCGGCCCTTTGCTGCAGGTGGCAATCGATTCCCTAAAGGCGCAGACGCGAAGCGATTTCGAACTGATTCTGGTCGACAATGCGTCTTCCGACGGTTCGCTAGATAAGCTGGCCCTGGCCGGCCTGCCGGACTGCAAGGTCCTGCCGCAGACAGCGAATCTGGGTTTTGCCGCCGGAAACAATCTGGCTGTGGAACATGCCGCAGGCGAATGGCTGGTGCTGCTGAACCCGGACGCATGGGCGGAGCCGGATTGGCTGGACCGCATTGCTGCGGCGATCGATACCTATCCGGATGTCGCACAGTTCGCCTCGCTGCAGATAGACGCGAACGATCCTTCGCGGCTGGATGGCGCAGGTGACGCCTACCTTGGCTTCGGATTTCCCTGGCGCGGCGGCTTCGGTCATCCGGTGCCGGAGACGCTCGCGCCGTCGGAGTGTTTCAGCCCTTGCGGAGCAGGCGCAGTGATCAAGAAGGCTTCGTTCGACGCAGTCAGCGGATTTGACGAACGTTTCTTCTGCTATTGTGAGGATGTGGACCTTGGCTATCGCCTGCGGCAGCGGGGAGGGTGCTGCGTGTTCCTGCCGGATGCGCGCATCCATCATGTGGGCAGCGCCGTTTCTGGCCGCACCAGCGAGTTCACCATCTATCACGGCACGCGCAACCGTCTGGCGCTTTACCTGAAGAATACGCCGACCCCGTTGCTGCTCGCGACCGCGCCGGTGCATTTGGCGCTGACGCTGTATCTAATCGTGCGGGCCTGTATGACCGGGCGGCAGGCGGGCATGCTGAAAGGCCTGCGCGATGGTCTTGGCCTTGGCTTTCGGTGCCGGTCCGGGCAGTCATGGCGTGAAGTACGGCCCACGGCATCTCATGCGGAACTTGCCACGGCGATGGCCTGGAACCCGTTCACCATGTCGCAGCGCAAGGTGCATCTGTTGCCGCTGAAAAACGTATGCTCGGCCGAACCAGCCGTTCAGTCGATGCCGGGCAAAATAGCGGCGCCAGTCTCACCCATGGCGGCCATATCGTCCAGATTGCGCCGGTAGACCAGTTCGTAGGCGCGGTTCAGCTCAGCTTGCCGGCGGCTGCGGATCGCCTGGTCTTTCGGGGTGCGGTAGAGCGAGGTGACCTTGTTCACTTTCTCGAACCGGTTGCCCGTCGCATAACGCACCCACAGGTTCCAATCTTCCAGACGATCCAGATCGGCATGAAAACCGCCGCGCGTGTCGAACAGGGATTTGCGGAAGAGGATGGACTGAATCGGAATCATATTCTCCCGCGCCAGACGGTAGAAATCAAACGGTTCCGTATGGGTGGATGGAACACTGTGCCCGCTCTCGCGGATCGGTACGCCACGATCTGACACCACTTCCCAGGCGAGGGCATACGCAGCTTCCGCATCCGGATGATCGATCAGGCGCGATGCCAGGATCTCTACATGCTCGGCAAACAGCAAATCGTCGTTGTCCAGGAAACAGACGAGTTCCCCTGTTGCGGCGGCGACTCCGTCATTCCCTGCAATGGAACGACCAGGGCCGTCGGAAGCGATGTAACGCACGTCCGCACCATAGGCGCTGGCAATGGACTCGACCAGTTCGCGGGCATTGCGTGTACGGTCTTCCACGACCACGATTTCGAGGTTTGTATAAGTCTGGTTAAGCGCGCTGGCGAGGGCCTGTTCCAGGTAGGCCTGTTCGTCTCCGTGGGTGCGGATGACAATCGAGGCTTTGGGCAGCGCGCCCTGCGCAGGCGGCATGTGAGCCGTGTCCGCTCCTGGGCGGGCGAGATCGAAGTCGAACTCGTTGAATGGGAAGCGAGCGGCCTTATCCCGCGTATCACAGCCTGGGTTGCGGAAGTGGGCTTTCTGTTCCTTCACCTGCCGGGCGGCCCGGTCGAAGCCTTCGATCCGCACCGGGGCGGTCTCTGCCTTTCGGGCGCGGGCAAACAGTGTTTCCCCGCCGAGCACGTCGCGTGTGGAGCCATAGCGCTGACGCAGCAGCAGGTTGGCGGCCAATGATCCGGACAGCTGGTGCGGGCGCACGGTCGTGTCTTGCAGGTCCACATGGTGTTTCAGCACGGCAGAAGGCACATACCGCAGCCGCCAGCCCGCGCGGCGGTAGCGATAGGATAGTTCGACATCCTCGCCATACATGAAGATCGCAGGGTCGTAGCCGCCAATATCGAGATAGGCCGCGCGGCGCATCAGGACACAGGCATGGCTCGACCAGTTCGTCTCGAGCGTGACGGGGTCGTAATACTTGGGATGCTCGTGCAGGGCCTGGCGGGCTTCCCAACAGGCGACGGAGGGGTCGTCGGCCAGTGCTGCAGAGACGAGACGCGTCAGCAATGTGGGCGTAAACTCGGAGTCCACATTGGTGATGAGGACAAGGTCGTCCGTATTCATCCGGATGGCATGATCGTTTCCGACACCGTAGCCCTTGTTCGGGCGACGTTCCAGACGAGTTTCGCGGAAAGCACCACCATTCCGTGCAAAGAATGCTTCGACTGCTTCACAGGTGCCATCGGTAGAGCCATTGTCGACGAAGATGAGGGTAACCTTGTCCAGTGGATATTCGCTGGCCATCAAATGTTCGCAGAACGGAGCGAGCCAGCGTTCGGAATTGTAGAGTACGATGCTGATGGTGAGGCCCGGCCATTCTTTGGGCACAGCGCCATGGGCCGCCTTCCAGAGACCAATATGCCAGTCAGACATCAGTGTGCCGGGGCGCCGGTCAGCCAAAGCGTGAAGGGCCGGTTCCACATTGCGCGAGACACCTGCGAGAACGGCGGACGCGGACGTGCTGCCGCCGAGAGTGCGGTCCGCCCAGTTCTTCAGCTGGCGTAGCGGCGCCGTCATGCGCCAGAAAGTACTGGCGCGCATGTCTTCCAACGCCTTCTCGCTGGCATCCGTACGCGCCTGCAGGGCCCGCAGCTCGATTGCCATGCGGCTAAGCTCCGCAAGGGCCTCCGTGTCGCCGGTGCTCCTGTCGGTCACGTGCTCGGGCAGGTCGCTGGGGCCATAGTTGAAGGCCTCGACCGGTCCAAGAATCTGACCGATCACTGAGGCGCTGGCAGTGATTTCGGCGCGGATCCCGTCCATTGTGGCGGCGGAGTCTTCGCTCGCGGCGGCCGCGACCCGGTCCAGCCAACCATCGCCCGCATCTCGAGCCGGACGGGTGGGGTGACGTTCGGCAAAGTCCTGTATGAAACGCGCGCGCCAGTTTTCCAGCTCGGTACGGCTCGGCTCCGGCAGACCCAGTTGGCGGGCAACACCGATCAGTATACCGATGGGGTGGGCAAGAATCTGGTCCACGTTGAGGCACATCCGGGGCGCCCCGCGCGTGGCTGCCTCGGCGGCGAGGTAGCGACAGACGAGCGCAAGGCCGATTCGTTCCGGGGAGAGACCGGTATGAGCAACCATGAATGCCGTGTCCATTTGCGGCCGCGGCGTGAGAAGCAGGTAAAACGGGGACCAGCCCAGCCGGTTTACCGCCGCGCAGACAGCCGCCGCCTGCGCGTCGGCGCCCGGTTCGTTCAGCAACGCCAGGTCGTCGCCCGGAAAGGCGCCCGACAACGCCTCGTCGAGTCCCGCTGCCGGAGTGCTCGGTTCCAGCACGTCGAGCGGGGACAGGTAGGCGCGTTCACCCGGCAGGCAGGTGGCCAGATCGCTTGTCGGCCAGCTGGTGAGCGTCGGCTGCTGGTAGCCCGTGGCCGGCGCCGCGCCGAGCGCCGCCAGCAGCGCATCGAACAGAGCAGCGTCCCTCGGGGTAACCGGAAAACTGATGACCATCCTGCGGCGGTCTGCTTCCGGTCCCACGCATTACTCCTTCAGGTTCGCCTGTCCGGCATAAGGGCACCACCGGGGATAGACAAGCGCCTTTCCCACCCCCTTTTACCGGGCGCCCTGCAATAGTTTCCGGCCGCTTTGGCCATTCCGAGGCACGTCTATCCGGCAGGCCGGTGCTGCATGGAGGATGAACCCGCAGACTGAGCCCGAGGAGCCACCATGACCGATACAACCGACCGCCTTGCCCTGCCTTATCTTTTACCCTCCTAGGCGCAGAAGCATGTAACCCACTACGAAGCCTTGCGGCAGCTGGACCCGTTGGTGCAGCTGGTCGTGATTTCAGCGTCGGAGACCTCCCCACCCGCCGAATCTGGTGCCGGGGTCGTCTACCTCGTGTCGACCAGAGCAAGTGGGGAATGGATATCTGCATCGAAAGGGGACGTCGGCGCCTTTGTAGGCGGGCGTGGCAAATCATCGCGCCTGGGCTGGGTGGCGCGCCCTGATTCGGGAAGCGGGACGCCTGCTGGTGTTCGGTCCGGCGGGCTGGGCGCCGCTGGACGAGCTGTTCGACCGGGTGGGTGTGAATTCGGTCGCCGACGAAACCAACCGGCTTGCAGTGCGCGCCCCGGCGACGTTGCTCTGCCATGATGGAAGTAACCAATAGTGGATTTGAGCCGCGAAACGGTCGAAGACGTCGCTCGCTGATCTTGTCCACCGATTGCGAAGGAGCCAGGAAGTTTGCGCTTTTCGGTAGCGACGTGTTGGCTCTGCGCGGGAGTGATGATGGCACGGTATTCGTGATGGGCATTTCTATCGGGCGGAGACCGATGCTATTTCATTTCCCTGCAAGCCGCAAGTTTCCAGTACATGACCTGAGACCCTCGCGTCCCTCATTCATTTCGAGAGTCTAGCCCTTTCATAGTCCATGGTTTGAGGTGTGGCGAGCGCGTCGGGAGCGGCGCTCCCAACATGCACGAGCGACCGGCGCGCTGCGGGCGTCAGCCCGCCCAGCGATGAGTGAGGCCGGTGGTGGTTATAGTCATGTCGCCAACGCCCGAGGATCTTACGGGCATGAGCGAGGCTGTCGAACACTTCTTCGTTCAGGCACTCATCACGCAGCTTGCCGTTGAAGCTTTCGACGAAGCCGTTCTGCTGCGGTTTGCCCGGGGCGATATAGTGCCAGGCGATGCCGGTTTGGTTCTGCCATTCGAGGATGGCGCGACTGGTCAGCTCCGTCCCGTTGTCTGAGACGATGGTTTCGGGCCTGCCATAGAGACGGATGCAGCGATCCAGTTCACGGGCCACGCGGGCGCCTGACAGCGATGTGTCCGCCACCAGTGCCAGGCACTCGCGCGTGTAATCGTCGATCACGTTCAGCATGCGGAACCGCCGGGCCGGCCCAAAGACATCGGACACGAAGTCGAGGCTCCAGCGCTGCGACGGACCGTCCGGAACAGGCATCGGTTCGCGTGTTCCAGTCGCGCGCTTGCGGCCACGCCTGCGTTTTACCGACAGCCCTTCCTCCTTGTAGAGGCGTCTGAGCTTCTTCTGGTTCATCACGATACCCTCTCGTTCCAACATCACTTCGATCCGGCGATAGCCGAACCGGCGACGTGTCGCTGCGATCTCTCGCATGCGTTCGCGGATCTCAGGGTTGTCTGGTTCGGGCTCTCGCCGGACAGTCTTCGGATCGACGCTGACCAGTCGGCAGGCGCGGCGCTGGGAGATATCGTATTTATCAATCACCTTCAGAGCCGCAGCCCGCTTCAACTGGGGCGTCGTCAGTTCTTTCCCAGCAGATCTTTCAGGATCGAGTTGTCGAGCATGCTGTCAGCCAGCAGCTTCTTCAACCGCGCGTTCTCGGTCTCCAACGTCTTCAGCTTGCGGGCGTCCGATACGTCCATCCCGCCATACTTGGCCTTCCACTTGTAGAACGTAGCCGAGCTGACCCCGTGACGCCGACACACGTCTGACGTGGCCATGCCTCGCTCCTGTTCGGCCAGGATCGCGATGATCTGTTCCTCGGTAAATTTGCTCTTGCGCATTGTCTGTCTCCGTTGCGACAGACTCTCCATTCAAATGCGGGACCATTTGGGTCTCAGGTCATACACTCGGCCCGGTTGTCGCCGAGCCGGCCCGCCAGACTTTTATTGCTAAGATGGAAGCTGTCCCCGGGATGCTTGCAACTGATGGGCCAAGCTTCATCGCTCCAGTTGTGGAACGATATCTGTTAACGACGCAACAAGTGATCATTCTGACAGCGGGAACACTCTGCTTTAAGTTATATCGCAACGGAGTGCTGAAATATCATTCATTTCAGAATGCGGCCGGCGGCGGTGCGGCATACAAGGACAATTGTCTGAACTACGCAGCAGAAATGTTGACCGGCGACACGATTGGAATTGCGAGCTCGATCGCGCCTGATAATAGCTATGGCGGGCCAAATTCCAATGTTAAGTTTCAAAAATTCAGCTGATCCGGAACTGCTTTGTGACGGAGCAGAGATTTGTCCTTCATTCCTTGCCGCAAAATTGATTTCGTCAAAAGCGATCCCAAAAATTGTGAATACTCGGAATGGAATATGTGATTGGGTTTGGCGGGCGTGTTGGGTCCAGCTACCTCGAAGGATTTCTCAACAGTCAACCCGATTGCATGTGTGTGGGCGAAGTATTTACGCTAGGGCAGTTTGAACGAGTGGAAGAAAATGCGATCATTGACGGCGCCAGCCGGTTGTTTATGCGCATGAATGCCTCGTTATTCTGCCATGTTTTCGGGGACAGCAGGTTGACCGTAGATCGGGAAAACGGCGCCGAAGTCGCGGCGCTATATCCTTCGGCTAATCCAAAAGGCAAAACAAATGTGAGCATTGTGACCGCCATAGTTCGCAGAGGGAGCTGGATTAGAATCTCTGGACTCAAATTCCTGCGTGGCAACATCAGGATCGCAAAGGGGTTTTAATTGCGAATAGTTTTGCACATCGGCTTGGAAAAGACGGGAACGACTGCTGCCCAAGCATACTGGTCACAAAATTTCGATCGGAACCAGGAGCGAGGGGTCTGGTATTCGAAGTCTCTCGGAAGGCCGTTGCATACTCGTCTTGTGGTATATGCTTCGCGGGATTTTCTGGGCCCGGTTCTTGAAACACAGTATGGCATATCAGACGAAACTAGCTATCAGGAATTCAGGACAAAAACCGAAGCTGATCTTGAGAATGAGTTGCGCTTGGCTAGGGAAGCTGGCTGCAGTCATTTTCTAATTTCCCACGAATTTTTTCATAGTAAAATTCGCAATACTGAGGACATAGAACGAGTTGCCGACTTATTGAAGCGTCTTGGCGAAAGCGTGGAAGTCTTGTGCGTTTTGAGGCGCCCTGCCGATCTATTTGCTTCAACGATGAACGAATTTGTGCGAGCAAAGTACCCCTTGGAGCCGGATATTATCAACACGGTCGATCCTAAAAACAACTACTATGACTTTGCGGATTTGCTAGGAAATTGGTGTGAACAGCTCGGTGCGGATAATGTTCACATCATTTCATTCCATCGTGCGCCCGGCCAAAATGTATTGAACGCTTTGAACGAATACTTGGGTCTAGATACCGACATTCCACGAGATGCAGGAGTTAGGAACGAATCAGTCGACATTCGAACTCTTGCTATAGGGAATGCAGTCCGATCTCCCAGGATTGTGGATAATCTACTGAATCCAAACTTAGAGTTTTTCATGGACGAGTTGCCGTTCGAGTCAAAGCTGTCTCTCGGCAATGAACTTACAGAAGAGTTGAATCGACGGTTTGAGGAATCGAATCGGAAATTGTTGTCGCTATTTCCTGAGTGTCTCGTTGAGACAGACTTGCTCGCAGAGGTGCCGGATTACGATGGCAACTTCGAAAAATTGTTCGAATTGAAATCGTATTCTCCTTGGTTGACCTACATGGTTGAACGATTCAATCGGCAAATCTGGTATGAGCGCGCTCGTCATGCGTTGCTCGAAGTACAATTTGCAAAAGCGCAAGGCCGACCGGAAGATGCCGCGGAGGCTGCGAGCCGAACTCACGAATTTATCGTAAACGCCCAAGGTATCGGCTTGGAAAAAGTATTGATGGATTTGAGCCGGAAGCTCGAGTATGAACTACCACCTTGAAAAATATAATTGCGATAATGATCTCTCAAACGTCTCAACCGGGGCGGTATGCGACCGCTAAATGACCGGCTAAAATGGTGCAGTATCCATCTTGAAATTATTTCTGCATCTCGGCTCAGAAAAGGCGGGCAGCACGGCCGCGCAATCCTATTGGCAGCGAAACTTCGACGTCCACATGGCGCGCGGCGTGTGGTATTCCCGTTTCCTGGGTGATTTGAACCATCCGAAGCTGCCGATCTATGGCAGCAGGGAATTCATCGCGCAGGATCAGCTGGCGTCGGAAGGTGTGGTGGACGAAGCCTCCTACAACCAATTTTGCGCGGAGGTCGAGAATGGCCTCGCCGGGGAAGTGGCGCAGGCCAAGGCGGCCAACTGCCATACATTTCTTATCTCACACGAATTTCTGCACAGTCGCATCTATCGTGCGCCGGATGTGGCTCGTGTCGCCGGCCTGTGCAAGCGCTTGTTCGACGAGGTGGCCGCACTATTCGTGCTGCGCAAGCCATCCGACCTTTTCATATCGTCGATCAACGAGCTTGTGCGATTCAAATCCCCTGTTCGGGAAGGGATCCTCTCCGGTGTCAGTCCGAACAACCCGTACTATGATTTTGTCTCCCTACTGACGATATGGCAAAACGAGGTCGGTACCGAGAACGTACATGTGATCCCGTTCAGCCGCGTGCCCGGTAAGAATGTACTGAACGCACTAAATGGCTTTCTGGGCCTGGACATGGATATCCCGCGTGAGGAAAGCGCTGAGAATGAAAGCGTCGATGTGCGAACGCTCGCTATCGGCAATGCTGTGCGTTCTCCGCGCCTGATCGAAGGACGCGTGAACCCAAACACCGAGTTCTTCATGACCGGATTTCCAATGCGGGAAAAGCTGGCCTTGGGCAGCGAAATGGCTGCGGAGCTGAATCGCCGGTTTGAAACTTCCAATCGGCAGCTTCTGAAAATGTTCCCGGACGAATTGGAGGAGGGGGACCTTTTCGCCGATATCGGGCAGGGCGATGAGAGCGGCAATTTTCACATGCTGTTCGGCCTGATGCCGTATTCCGAGGGGCTGACCTTCCTGGTGGAGCGGTTCAACCGCCAGGTCTGGTTTGAGCGTGCCCGTACCGCCATAATCCAAGCACGCCATGCGCGTGCCCGCGCACGCCACACGGATGCCGCAATGGCCGCTGCACAGGCGCGCGAATTCATCCGGAACGCTGAAGGCGACGGCCTGGAGCAGGGGCTGGCCGAATTACGTCGGGCGCTGGACAAGGAGTTTCCGGAATAACCGTGCCGCGTGGCTCAGGGTTTCGTCCAGACCACCCGGTTCACATAGTCGATATAGCTGAGCACGGTGGTCAGCACCTTTCGGGAGACATTTCCGCCGTCATAGTCCGGAATTGGGCTTGCCATGATACCATGTTCGGCCATGCTGAGCACGGCGCGCACCGCCTCGACCACCTTGTCGGCATCCAGCGTAGACATGACCAGTGTGCCAGCGTCCATTCCTTCGGGCCGCTCGTGCGCATCGCGGATATTGACGCCGCGCAGGCCCAGCAACGCGGATTCTTCCGTCAGTGTGCCGCTGTCCGAGAGCACGCAGAGCGCATTTTGCTGCAGCTTCACATAATCCGGGAAGCCGAAAGGCGGCAGGAACTGGACGCCCTTGGCGGCGCGGCTGCCTTCGAGACGCTTGCGCGTGCGTGGGTGTGTCGACATTACCACCGGCACGTTATAGGTCGTGTGCAGATGTTCAAGGGTCGAGATCAGGTGTTCCAGCTTGGCTTCGACATCCACGTTTTCTTCGCGGTGGCTGGACACGATGAAATACTTGTTCGTTTCTAGGTTCAGCCGGCTGAGGATATCCGACACCTCGATTTTCGGTCTGTAGTAGTCCAACACTTCCGGCATGTGGGAGCCGGTCTTGATCACTCGCTCGGGCCGCAGGCCTTCATTGAGCAGGTAATTGCGCGCCTGCTCGGTCAGTACCATGTTTATGTCGGACAGGTGATCGACGATCTTGCGGTTTATCTCTTCCGGTACGCGCTGGTCGAAGCAGCGATTGCCGGCTTCCATATGGAAGACCGGAATTTTGCGGCGCTTCGCGGCAATGACGGCCAAGCACGAATTGGTGTCGCCATAGAGAAGGAGGGCTTCGGGCTTTTCCTCTTCCAGCACCTTGTCAGCCCGCTCGATCACACGGGCGACGGTCTCGGTCGCGTTGGCGCCGGCGGCTTCCAAGAAATGATCGGGCTTGCGGATTTCCAACTGGTCGAAAAATATTTCGTTCAGCTCGTAATCATAGTTCTGGCCGGTATGGACCAGCACATGTTCGGTCTCCCGGTCGAACAAGGAGATGACGCGCGACATTTTGATGATTTCCGGCCGCGTGCCGACGATGGTGAGGACTTTGCGCTTGGTCATTTATCAGGACTGCAGGGCGTCGTAGCCATTGGTGGGGGCGCTGTCTGACGCCAGCTCGTTGCGAATGTATTCCAGCGTCATAAGAAGGTCGGCCGTGCCCTGAACATCCAGACGTTCAGTGTTTTCAGATGTATAATCGTCCACGAGGCTGCGGCTCTCGTCGCCAGAAACGACATATTTGTCGTAGTTCAGGTCACGGCCGTCGCAGGGTACGCGGTAGTAGCGGCCCATGTCTTCGGCGGCGGCCATCTCCTCGCGGGAGACGAGGGATTCATGCTTCTTCTCGCCATGGCGCGTACCGATGACGCGGACTTCAACTTCTCGATCGAAAATCTGCATCAGCGCCTTGTAGAGCGTCTCGATCGTGGAAGCTGGCGCCTTCTGCACGAATGTGTCGCCCTGGTTTGCGTTTTCATAAGCAAAGCGCACTAGGTCGACTGATTGGGGTAGCGACATCAGGAAGCGCGTCATGGTCGGGTCTGTCACCGTGATCGGCCGGCCCGACTTGATCTGGCGCACAAACAGCGGAATGACCGAACCACGCGACGCCATCACGTTGCCATAGCGCGTCACGGCGATCACCGGGCCGCCGGTCTCGCTTATCATGCGCGCCTTCGCGACAGCGACCTTTTCCATCATGGCCTTGGAAATGCCCATAGCATTTATCGGGTAGACGGCCTTGTCGGTGCTCAGCACAACGACGCGTTCAACATCATTCTTTATCGCCGCTTCCAGCACGTTCTCCGTGCCAAGCACATTGGTCCGCACGGCTTCCAATGGGTAGAACTCACACGAAGGCACCTGCTTCAGCGCCGCGGCGTGGAAGATAAAGTCCGATCCGCGCACTGCACCCTCGACGCTGGAATAGTCGCGCACGTCGCCGATATAGAACTTGATCAGCGGATTATTGTAATGCTTTCTCATGTCTTCCTGCTTCTTCTCATCGCGTGAGAAGATGCGGATCTGCTTTGGCTCGCGCTGAAGGAGGTCGTTCAGCACGGTGTGACCGAAGGACCCTGTGCCGCCGTTGATCAGGACAGTTTTGCCTTTGGGCATGAATAATGTCTCCGGACGTCAATGGGTGTGTTGGGAATAGGGCGAAGCCTGGTACATGCGGTCAACCAGTTCGGGCCACTCTGGCGCGACGTAGCCGGTGGCTGCCCTGAAGGCATCAGCGTTCAGTGAACGGTCAAGCACGAAATCGTAATCAGGCTCGATCTCAACCTCATGCCTGTAGCGCTCGCGGACCAAGCAAAGCAAGTCGTATTTATTAATTGGCGTACTGGCGACCTGGTACAGCCCCGACAGGTCTGGATTCGGGATCACGATGTCACGTACGATATTGGCTAGTTCCACCGTGGGTAGCCCGGTGTAAATAGCATTGCGGAACCCGCGCACCTTGCCGAACTGGGACAGGAACCAGTCCACCAGCGAGACTGCCCGACCGATTTCATGTCCAATGATCGAGGTGCGCAGCGTGAGCGCATGGCTGGACCCGGTGACTTCGCCAAGATGTTTGCTTTTGCCGTAGAGGTCCGTTGCGTTGGGGCGGGAGTCTTCGGTGTAACCCCCATCAACCCCGTCGAACACACAGTCCGTGGAAAGGTGAAGGAGGCGCGCGCCGCGTGCCGCGCAGGCCTGGGAAAGGAGGTGGGGAAGGAGAGCATTCATATAAATCGTCAGCGGGGCGTTCGCGACTTCGTCGAGCTGTTTGATTATGCCAACGCAATTGACCACAAAGTCTGGCTTTGTGGTCGCGATAATCCGCTCCGGCATGCCGGGCCCCATCAGGTCTACGTCTTTAATTTGCTTGACATTTTTCTTTTCATGCAGCGCTTCGGGGATAGAGCGGTATGTCGCGGTCACCTGATGTGAGCCATCCCCGGACAACACATCCACCATGGTGTGACCAAGCATGCCGCCACCGCCAAGTATCAAGATGTGCATGGTTTGCCAGACTCCCTTGGCACGCAACCGGTGCCGGGCATTCATAACCCGATAGATAAACTCCTTTGCCCGCTTCGCCGTATGAACGCAACCCTGAGCCTGAGGAATCGGATAGCTGAAGGAACGCGGCGAAGTTGAGACATTTACAGCCGGCAGCGTGTCCGCTCCGGAGCACACTAATTGCCTTGACCAGAGTTTCGAGCGTGCATAATGAGACCGTTAGGAGCGGGTGCATCGGAGTTCCAACCAATTATGGCTCGTTCATCGATCCTGGTCGGCTTCAACGACCTGAAACGCTCTATTGTGAAATTTCCGGTTGCCGCCGCCATGGCCCGTGATGACCTGGTTATCCGGTTCGAGCGGACAATTCTGGGGCCCCTCTGGCTGCCGCTTAGCAATATCGTGTTCATCGCCGGCCTGACGATTGTTTTCGGCACCTTGTTCAAGGTCGACGTGGCAACCTATGTCGTCTATCTGGCCTCCGGGCTAATGATATGGAACTTCGTCTCCAGCGTGCTGACCAGTTCGCCTAACTATTTCGTGCAGAGTCAGGCCATCATGGAGGCTTACGCGCTGCCCTGGTCATTGCAGATTATCCGGCACCTGCTATCGCAGATTTTCTTGATGTCGATCCATTTTGCAATCTGGGTGATCATCGCGCTAATCTTCAAGCATCCTTTCACGACGCATACGCCATTCGCTCTCCTCGGGATCGGCATCGTCTTCGTGCTGGCTTATGGCGTTGCGCTGACCTTGGCGACGCTGGGCGCCCGGTACCGGGATCTGAAATTCGCAATCGAATCCGTACTGCCGTTCTTCTTCCTTCTCACACCGGTCTTCTGGCGCGCTGCAGACCTACCCGGAGAGCGCCCGGCAGTGACCACGTTCAATCCGCTCTTCCACGTGCTATCGATCGTGCGGGATCCGCTGCTGAACAAGTCGGTGGAACCGCTGTCCTGGATCGTAAGTGGGGCCCTGGCGGTGTTTTTCCTGCTGGTCGGCATCACAATGTTCGTCCGTGGCCGGCGCCGTCTTCTGCTGTGGATGTAAGATAATGACTCAGCTGACGTTTGAGAATGTGAGTGTGCGCTACCCGGTCCCCCTCGGCGGACGGGAGCGGTCAATCGTGACGGCCGCCGCCGCAACGGCCAGTTTCGGTCGTATCGCGGGAGACGTAAAGTCGCTTACCTATGTAGAAGCGCTGAAAGACATTTCGCTGGACTTCAAAACCGGCGACAGGATCGGCTTCATCGGCCGCAATGGCTCGGGCAAGTCTACCCTGCTGAAGACCGCCGCCGGCATGCTGGCGCCCCACAAGGGCGACCTGAAAGTGGATGGAATGGTTACCGCGATCCTCAAGCTCGGCGCGGGGGTCCAAATGGATCGCTCTGCCCGCCGCAATGTGCCGACACTGGCCAGGCTGATCGGCGTGCCGCGCTCTGAAATCGACGCGATGACGGCAGACCTCGAAGATTTCACGGAACTCGGCCCTTTCTTCGACATGCCGGTCCGTACCTATTCTGCCGGCATGGTGGTGCGCCTTATGTTCGGTGCGCTGACGTACAAACCGGGTGAGATCCTGATCGTCGATGAGGTGATCGGGGCGGGGGATGCCTATTTCATAGAAAAGGCGCAAAAACGTGCCGAAGGCATGTTCGCCGACGCCAGCCTGTTATTGCTGGCGACCCATTCTGGCCAGATCCTTAAAAGACTGTGTACGGAAGTAGTCTGGCTGGAGGGCGGGGAGATCGTGGAGCGCGGCGATCCGGAATCGGTTTGGCAATCCTTCCAGTCGCGCTTGAAGTCGGTCGGTCCAAGCGGAGCGATCAAGTAATCAGGTGGCGTGAGATCAGATCGCTGATCTGAGAAAGCCCGGTATTCTCCAAATTAGTCGACGCGACTTCCGTTCGGAAAATGTTTTCTGCCGGCGACGTATCCTTCTTAGGAATGGCGGACAGGCTGATCATTTCGCGCGGAATGTCGCGGAACGTGATGGACTTCGGATTGAGATACAGAGCGGCGAGAATGGTCTGGTCAACATGCCAGGATACCCGCTCGGGCTCCGAGATTAGTTCGAAGGCGTGCTGGCGCAGGCGCATGCCAAAGCTGCGTCCGCCTTCCGTCGGCGCCACGTAGACCAATGTTGCCGAAATATAGGACATCAGATTGAATGCAGCCTCGGGCGTGCGGACGAGGCCAGTATCGCACCCGGCCATGGCCTCTAGGAATGGGGTCGGGTCCTTGTTCAGAACCTGGTCCAGGTCTGACATGATGATCGGAACGTCGTAGAGTTTCTGCACGTCTGCCAACATGAGGAATCGCGAAAGTGAATAATAGGCTCGGTTGAAATCCAGCGCCATTGCGTTCACGTCCACCGTTTCATGTGATTGTGTCAGCGCAATGCCGTTCTCTCGGATCCGGTCCATCGCGCCGAAGGCTTCGGCGCTGGGGTTCACGATGTGGGCGTGGATGGCAAAACGGTTGTCTGCGAAATGCTGGACGGAACTGGCGACCGATTCTAGATACCGGCGGATGTATACATCGTCGCCCGCCACAAAGATGACGGCTTCCGGTTCGTAAAGCGGCCAGCTGCGCCCTCCCCGAATGACTTTGCGCGAGAACGGCAATTTCCGGTTGTGCCGACCTGATCCCGGCTGTTCCACAAGTCGGATGATGCCAGTGTGGGTGTATTTGCCGTCACCGCAAAGGACCTGAATGTTGCGATCGAAAATTTCCTGCGCCACGGGCAGGTTGCCAAGGCAGGCGAGCACGCTGGCATAGCCGTACCACACAATCGGTTCTGCGTCCGGGCAGGCGCTGGCGGCCTGCAGGAATTTTTCGGCCTGCGGCAAGCGCCCCAATTTGGATAGGGCAACACCTGTTCGGTAGAATAGATGCACCATGTTCAGGTGGGGAGGCGCGAGCTGCATTGCGTCGCCAAGTGTTTTGAGCTCTTCCTGAGTTTGCTCTTCAACACTGAGGCAGATGGAGAGAAAATTGACAGTTTCAAAACAGTGGTTTTCTTCGACTGCGCGCCGGGCATATCGCAGCGCTCGCTTGCTGTCGCCAGCCTCAAGCGTGGCAATCGAAAGGGCATGCCAATCCACCGAATTTGGAAATTCGTCGCTCATCTCATCAACGTGCCCGCAGTTTCGATCCCGCCCCGCAAAAGCCTTATCGGTGCAGGGATTGCAATGTTGCACATATAGCTCGTGTTGCACATATAGCTCGTGTTGCACATATACCTTGTGTTGCACTGAATTCCCGTTATTGAAGGAGGCCAATCTGGCATGTCTGCAGCAGGAAGGCTCCTGCAGGGCTGGGGGCCAAAAGTTGCGGTCGGAGGCACGGGGGCGTTCCGGGCGGAGGCGAAAGCCCCTGAAGAAATGGAGTGCACCGCACCATGGCCGATGTGCGATCCTTGCCCAGACGTACGGTCAGAAAGGCCTTGCGGGTTGGCCAGCACGTGCTGAGCCGCGCAAAGGGGCGTCCGGCACTTGGCGATCCACTGAACGAGGCCGAAATAGAGACCGTCGGCGCAATGATCGATGAGCACCGATACCTGGAGGACAATCCGGACGTCGCCGAGGCTGGAATGCGCGCCGCAGAACATTACGCACTTTATGGCCACAAGGAGCCGCGCGCAGTCGACACCCTGTTTGACAACGAATGGTACTGCAACGCCCATGGCGTGCCGCATTCCAGCGGGCTTGCCCCGATGGTGCATTTCCTGCGCGCGGGTCGCTGGGTTGGAATGACGCCGTATCCCGACTACCGCTCCTATCGCGAGCGACTTATGCTTTGTGGTTTCTCTCCGGAATTTTATGCGGCTAATACGCCCGGCGCGAACGGGTCATTGCTGCGTCCGGTGGAGCACATGCTGCTCAGTCAGCGTCACTTTGAGAAAGTACCACACCCCGACTTCGATTCTGACTATTATTTGAATACACACATCGAGCCGTATTTTCCGGTCCGCAATCCCTTTGTACATTACGCCATGATCGGCAGGGACTTGGGCAATGCGCCGCGGGCGCAGATGGCACCTGATTACCAGCTGCTAAAGGATTCGCGCTATGTGACGCCGGCGGATTGGCCGGGCGCCTTCGGCGCGCGCAATGCTGGCTTTTATCACCCCTACGGACGGTTTGCTAAGCTGGAGTCCCTCGCGGAAATTAAGTCACTCGGCTGGTTCGATGCAAACTGGTACCGGCAACGCTATGTGGGCCGGCAGGTTTCGGCAGGGGAGGCCTTTCTCGACTATCTGCGTCGCGGCCGGGCAATAGGCCATCTGCCCCGGGACGTGGACACGTCTGTTACCGCCCAGGAGGCAACTCTTCGGGATGGCGGCTTCGATGCGGATTTCTACACGTCTCACACGCCGGCCGTGCAAATCACCGGGGAAGACCCGCTGAAGCATTTTATGGCGCAGGGGGCGGATCCGACTTCGGACCCCGCGCCGTATTTCGAATCTAAATGGTATGCACGTAACTATCCGGGCGTTGCGGCCACAGGTTTGAATCCTTTTTATCACTTTCTCACGCTGGGCAAGATCATGGGCCATCAACCGAATCCCGCAGACGCAATGCTGGCTGAAGATTGTGCGCTAATGAAGCGCAATGGCTTCGATCCAGACTTCTATATCGCGTCGTATCCTGGACTTGGGCTGAACAGGGATCAGGCGCTGCGCCACTATGCGACGGCGGGCTGGATCGCTGGGCTGGACCCGTGTGGCTGGTTTTCGACCAAATGGTACCTGTCGAACTATCAGGATGTCCGGATCGCTGCGATCAACCCGTTCGCGCACTACATCCGCTACGGCAGGTTGGAGAGCCGGATACCGTCAGTGGCGGAGAACCAGAAAGCGCAACTAGATTTCTCAGCAGCCGAAAAGATCAAGGAATTGCAGCTGGCCGTTGTTATCGAACGAACCGCACGGCAGCGGGCTACGGCATTTGCGGCACAGCTAAGGGACAAGCTCACGCATGGCCGTATATCGGAAGCCGAGAGCATAAGTTCGAGCCCGGGTCTGCAGGATGTCTGCTCCCGCATGGTGGCACGCATGCTGCTCGCCTGGCTCGCTCCTGCGCCGGAAGAGCGCGTACGGGTCAAAGCCGAACTTGAATTCGGCATTATCATTCGCCTGCTGGAACAAATATCGGCTATCGGCCGTCAGCAATACCTCGTAAATCTGGACAGATCCTCGGCTCTCTGGCCGGCCTTGATGCGAATATCGCTGCACCTGTCTGGCAAGACGAATCATGTTCTGCAGACTGTGAAATTCCCTGGTGAATGGGGCATTCAGGAGATCGAGCGACTCCTGAACCTGCCGGCACTATCCGAAACCGTAGACGCTCCCCCCAAGCGGGAACTGGACGTGACGGTATCGCTTCTGCGCCTTGATGCAAATAATCTTGGGGACCAGAAAACATTGCGCCAGTGGATTTCGCACCTTGGCAGCGGGGCTTTTGTATTGCTGCATAGCGATACCCCAACAAAGCACAAGCAATCGGAAAGAGCGGTTGTGGAGCTGCTGGAATCATGCGGCCTGCGGGCTGTTGAGAAGCAAATCAGTAACAGCCTCACAGAGTGGCAAGTCTTCCCTTCTTGAGCGCCCCCTCAACCGGTGTGTAGTAGGAACTGAACGAGCTTTTTCTGGTCCGGACGGATCTTCCGCGTTCGTTCATGGTCTCCACGGCGGTGCGAATGGTCGTGGCGATCTGGTAATATGTGTCAGCTGACTCTATCGGCAGCAGATGTCCGAGATTCGACACGCGCAGCCGTTCACCAATTGCGCCGATATCGAAGGCGATGACGGGCAATTTCTGGTCCAGCGCTTCCGACAGGCGATAGGAAAAAGTTTCCGGGATCGTACCGGGGAAGAAGAATGCGTCTGCGCCGAAACGGAAAAACATGTCCTGGAACGTGTTCTCCAAGTATTCGCCCAGCACAGTTACGTTTTTTCGTTCCTTCAGATCTTTGTCCCGGTCGGTTACGCCGTACACAAAGAATGAGAAGTCCGGTTCGTGGCATGCGCAGTAGTCAGCTAGTTTGACCAGCCGGTTCGACCCCTTGTGTGCGCCCAGGGGGCCAATCACGCCGACTCGAATTGGATGGTCGAGCGCGCCGGATTTCGAATCCGGGCCGTCTAGCATGTCGTGGGGACGAAGCCAGAAATCCACGTCGGGATAGAATTCGCCGACCCGCTGAATCACGTCATGCGAAGGCGCGATCACGCTGGTTGCGGAGCGCAGGATGCGTGAAAACAGCTGCCGCCAGCTTTGAATATCCGGCCGGCCGAAATGGGCGGCCGTGCGGGCGATGATGCGGTTCTCATCGTCATCGCTCAGTCTGCCGACATATTCCCCATCCGGTCCGGAAAGGTGCAGGCGCGGCGAGATCGCCGTGTAGTCATGGCACGTGTAGTAATACGGGACGTCCGCTTCCAGTAGCGACAGGTAAAGCGACTCGATCGATTCCAGTGTTAGGCCCACTAGACCGTGTATGTGGGCGAATTCGATGCGTAGGTTGCGCAGCACTTCCGCCATGAGGCTAGGTCCGTCGGATAGGTCCACGGGACACATATCCTCGATTATATCGCCGAGGAAGCCAAAGCAAAGGATCTTGCGGAACGGGTCCACTTTCGCGGCCAGAACCTGGATCCCCTCGCTGCGCAGCATAGCGGCTAGGTCGCGCGTGTGGCGGGCCACACCGCCGCCCTCCAGATTTGTGATGAATAGGCAGGTGCGGTCGCCGCAGGCTTCCTTGATTCGGCTGAAGGCGTCGTGCTCGGAGACGGACAGGAAATCGCTTTGCCGGAACGTTGCCTGCGAGCTTTCGCGCGTTCCACGCAGCCGCCTGACCACTGTGTCGGAAATGCTTTCCCTAACCATTTCCTCCAAGAAGTACTCCATCGGGCCAGGGTCGGCTACCTGATTGGCGATGGCAGCAGCATGGCGCTCCAAGCGCTTGGTTTCCCCAAGTGTCTTTTCCAATTCCTCCATTTGCTGAGAATGCACAGGATGCTTACGAAAGGATTCGTAAGCCGTTCGAAGGCCTTGGGCGGCCTTGTCCACACGGAGCGCGGCTGAGGTGACAGACCATTCGATCTCGCTGAGGCATTCATCGATGCCGAGGAATTCATATTCCAGCGCGAGATCCACCCAAAGGTTTATGTCTTCGGCCAGCTGCCGGTCTTCCGGGAAACGGTGGCCGGAATCGATTGCCAGTCGGTTCAGCATGACAGTCGGCGTGGCGACGGGGCACATGCCGATGATTTCGGGATAGACATTGCCGGTTGTCCTGCCCGAGGAAACGACGCCGCGGGCCTGCGATGCCGCCGGGAAGTACACGTAGTAAGAAGTGTGCGATACTATTGCGCCTTCTTGCATCATAGCGGCCACCTGCCGCTCGATCTTCTCCGGCAGGAAGGTGTCATCGGCATCGATGAAACAGATATAGTCACCGCGAGTGAGATGGAGCCCGTGATTGCGGGCGCCGGCTGGTCCGGTGTTGTCTTGCCGCACATAGCGGATGCGCTGGTCGCTGGCGCAGAGGGCGACGAGGGTGGACATGTCCGCCGTCGAGCCATCGTCCACGACGATCAGTTCGAAATTCTGGTAAGTCTGGTTCAGTACGCTGTGCACGGAACGAATTGTAGTGCTAGGTTCATTGAAGACCGGCATAACGACCGAGACTAGCGGCATTTGAGTCAGGCTTTCCGCCAGCTTCTCCTTTGCGAAGCGCGCAGCCTTCGTATACGGAGTTTTTTCGAGGAATTCGGATATTTCCAGTAGGAAGGCGCGCATGCTGCCCCAGGGTTGGATTGTCGCCATATGGCTGCGCGAATCGATCATTTCCTTCCACAGAATATCGCCTTCCATCGTCGCGGCTGCCGTTTGAGTGCCTTGGCCGGGGTGGATGCGGTACAGTACCAAGCATTCGGGCTGGAAGTAGAAGTCATAGGTCTTCAGCAATTCGTTCCAGAACGCATAGTCCTGAGAATTGCGCCGGTGCACTTCAAAATGGCCCACATCGCGCATCACATGCATCGGTACATAGACCGTGCAGCCATTGATCATGCCGCGTGGCAGGCTCGTCGCGCCACCGTCAATCAGTTTATCTGCTGTGAACTGCAGCATGACGTAAGGCACACCGGAGCTGTTGATCAGAGCGTAATTGCTGAACAGGGAGGCATCAGTATTGCCGATTTGGGCATGGAATTCCACCTGCTTGCGAATCTTATCCGGCAGGAAAAGGTCGTCATGGCTGAGCCAGGTGAAGATATCACCCGTGGCATTGTCCAGGATCGTATTGAGCGCGGCCGCAACGCCGCCGTTCTCCTGTTTGATATAGCGGACCTTGTCCGGATGGGTCGCGGTGATGCGCTGGCAATAGCGGTCGGTAAAGCCGCCATCATCAGATCCATCATTGCATATGACGATCTCGATATTGTCGTAGCTCTGCGCCAGCGCGCTTTCCACCGCCAGCGGGAAATACCGCCCGCCATTGTAGACTGGCATGGCAATCGTGACCTTGGGCTTGCTCAGGTCGAATTTCATCATCGTGTCGTAATTTCTGTGATTTCCGGGCCCGACGCCTGCGAGCGTCGCGAGGCGCTTTTTTACGGCGTTTAACTGGCATGCGCAACTCGAGGTCGAGGTCAGACTGCTCGGAAATCCTTATGGTAATCTCGTGTCAGCCCCGTGACAGCCGAGATGGCCAGAAAAATAGTTGCATATGGAACTAAATGCCGCGGCGTAGTATAGGTCCAAATATGGATACTTCGACTTTCAAGAATCGCTATCACAATGCCCCGCGCGCTGCCGATTTCACCATCGATCAGGCCTGGGACACCTATAGTGCAGCCGAACATGACCGGTGGGACCGGCTGTTCCGCCGCCAGAAGGACGTCACCAAAGGACGGGCCTGTTCTGTCGCGCTGAAAGCGATGGCGGACCTTGAGCTGTCCCCGTCGGGCATTCCGGATATGGGGCGCCTGTCAGACCGGCTGGAGGCCATCACGGGCTGGCGCGTCGTGCCGGTGGCAGAGCTTGTGCCCGACGAGATCTTCTTCGACCACCTGGCGAACCGCCGGTTCCCGGCCGGCGCGTTCATCCGCCCGGAAGCAGAGTTCGACTATCTGCAGGAACCTGACATCTTCCACGATATTTTCGGCCACGTGCCGATGCTGGCAGATCCGGTCTTCGCTGACTTCATGGAAGCCTACGGCAAAGGCGGACAACGCGCGATGCGGCTTGGCCAGCTGCACAATCTGGCGCGGCTCTACTGGTACACGGTGGAGTTCGGCCTGATCCGGCAAGACGACGGCCTGCGCATCTACGGCGCCGGCATCCTCTCAAGCCCCCAGGAGACAGTTTTCGCGCTGGAAGACCCGAGCCCGAACCGCGTGGCCTTTGACCTGCCGCGCCTGATGCGGACGAAATACATCATCGATGATTTCCAGCAGACCTATTTTGTCATCGACAGTTTTGAAGCGCTGCTGGAGGCCTGCTACAAGGATTTCGGCAATGTCTATGCCGAGGTGAAAGACGAGCCCAATATCGAAGCGCACGAACTCATCGACGGTGACACGGTGATCCATCGCGGCACGCACGCCTATTTTGAAAAGGGTGGCCGGCGGGGCTGAATTCCCGCGCTGGGCTGGCCTGCACCTGTGCCTTCCTCGCTTGACCCCTGATAAAAAACAGAAGATCGAAAAGGGATGCATTACGCCCCTCGTATTCTTGTGACCGGCGGTGCCGGCTTTATTGGCTCATTCCTTTGCGAGCGCCTGCTGGAAAGCGGCGCCGAAGTTCTGTGCGTGGACAATTTCTTCACGGGCCGGCGCTCGAACGTGGCCCACCTGCTGGACAATCCGCGCTTCGAGATCCTGCGCCACGATGTGACCGTGCCGCTGTTTGTCGAGATCGACCAGATCTATAACATGGCTTGTCCGGCGAGCCCTATCCATTACCAGTTCGATCCAGTCCAGACGACCAAGACCAGCGTTCATGGCGCCATCAACATGCTGGGCCTGGCCAAGCGCACGCGGGCGAAGATCCTGCAGGCCTCGACCTCGGAAGTGTACGGTGATCCGGAAATCCATCCCCAGCGCGAAGAATATTGGGGCAATGTGAACCCGATCGGCATCCGCTCCTGCTATGACGAGGGCAAACGCTGCGCCGAGACGCTCTTCTTCGACTATCACCGCCAGCACAATGTGAAGATCAAGGTCGCCCGGATCTTCAACACCTACGGTCCGCGCATGCATCCCAACGATGGGCGCGTCGTGTCGAACTTCATTGTTCAGGCCCTGCGCGGCGACGACATTACGCTCTACGGCGACGGCCAGCAGACGCGCAGCTTCTGCTTCGTGTCAGACCTTGTGGATGGCCTTGTCCGCCTGATGAATTCCGACGATGCGGTGACCGGCCCCATCAACCTGGGCAATCCGGGTGAGTTCACCATGCGCCAGCTCGCTGAGACGGTGCTGGAACTGACGGGGTCAAAATCCAGGATTGTGAACCGCCCGCTCCCGTCCGACGACCCGCGCCAACGGCAGCCGGATATTACCCGTGCGAAAGAGACTCTCGACTGGGAGCCGACGATCCCGCTTGCCGAAGGCCTGCGTCCGACGATCGAATATTTCCGGAACGAGATTGCGGAACTGGCTTAGGGGCGCGGCGCTTACGCTTCGCGCATTCAACCGCAAATTTGATCCGCTGGTTTGCCCTTGCTTGCGCGGCGGGCATTTGTTTCCTGAAATCGACCCTCGATCGATTTCTGCACCTTTGGTGCACCGGGTCGGACAAGAAATGAATGGTGGGCCCGGCAGGATTTGAACCTGCGACCAAACCGTTATGAGCGGTCCGCTCTGACCAACTGAGCTACAGGCCCACCGTGGTTTCCGTTTAAGCGGGCACCGACCGGCTTGCAATGGGGCGTGTGAATCCGGTTGAAACAGGTAATGGAGTCTTACCGTTCTTGTGGTTAAAAGTCCGAAGGTGGGGCAGTTCTTGCATGGCGGGGAAGATGACACGCGTACTTGTGACCGGCGGGGCCGGATATATCGGATCGCATACCTGCGTAGAGCTGGTTTCGCGCGGGTATGAGCCCGTCATTGTCGATAATTTCGTCAATTCCTCGCCCACGGCCATCGACCGGGTGTGTCAGCTGACCAATTCGCGGATCGACTGGTATGAGGCCGATGTGCGCGATACGGCCCGCATTGCCGAGATCCTGACCAAGCACGAATGCGAAGCGGCGATCCATTTCGCGGGCCTGAAAGCGGTCGGCGAGTCGACCGAGAAGCCGCTTGAATACTACAGCGCCAACGTGATGGGCACGCATAGTCTGATTGAGGCGATGCTGCAGTCCGGTGCCAGCCAGATCGTGTTCTCGTCCAGTGCGACCGTCTATGGCGAGCCGGAATTCCTGCCCTATACAGAATCCCACCGCCTGCGCCCGACCAATCCCTATGGCAACACCAAGCTGGCCGCCGAGATGCTGCTGAACGATGTGGCAGGCTCCGGCGCTGTGACCGATATTGCGATCCTGCGCTATTTCAATCCCATCGGCGCGCATCCGAGCGGCATGATCGGGGAAGACCCGAATGACATTCCGAATAACCTGATGCCCTATGTGGCCCAGGTCGCGGTTGGCCGTCGTCCGCACCTGAATGTCTGGGGCAATGACTATGATACGCCGGACGGCACCGGCGTGCGTGACTATCTCCATGTTGTCGACCTGGCCCGCGCGCACGTTCTGGCGCTCGACCGGTTCAAACACACGCACGGACCGTTCACCGTGAATCTCGGCACCGGCAACGGATCGTCAGTGCTGGATGTGGTGCGCGGTTTCGAGGCGGCCTGCGGGAAATCGATCCCGATGAAAATCGCGGCGCGCAGGGCAGGCGATATCGCCGCCTTCTGGGCCGATCCGAGCCTTGCGCAGGAGCTGCTCGGCTGGAAAGCCGAGCTCACGCTGGACGATATGTGCCGCGATCAGTGGGCTTGGCAGAGTGGCAACCCGAACGGGTATGGATCTGTCTGACTCTCTCCTGATTGAGACATAATCGGAACAAAATCACCTCCCAGATTGTTCTTCAGAACAATCATACATTTCTCAATGGGAGATACTTATGCGCCGAATCCTGCCCCTCTTAGCCTCGTCCGCCGCCATGGCTCTGATCCTGCCGCAGGTTGCCTGCGCGCAGATGCCGAGCATGGCCCTGTCGCAGCAGACGGCCCCAGCCATGGTCGGCGCCTATGGCGCGCCAAATTCCATCCAGCCGGAAACGACGCTGGCGATTTCCGCCGAGGCGACCGTCAAGCGCGAGCCCGATATCGCCTTCATCAATGCCGGCGTGCAGGAAGATGCCGCCACCGCCTCTGAAGCCATGGCCGCGCAGGCCAAGTCCATGACCGGCGTGTTCGACGCGCTTGAGAAAGCCGGCGTCGCCAAGAAGGACATGCAGACGTCCAACTTCTCCCTCTGGCCGCGCTACACCTATGTCGAGACCAAGCAGAAAGACGGCACGACCCTCGGTGAGCAGAAGCTGATCGGCTACACCGCGTCGAACCAGCTGACCGTGAAAGTTCGCGATCTCGATAATCTCGGCAAGACGCTCGACAGCCTCGTGAAAGCCGGTGGCAACACGTTCAACGGCCTCGAATTCGCCCTCGATGAAGATGCTGACGTACGCGATGAAGCGCGCCGCAAGGCGATGACCGACGCCCGCGCCCGGGCTGATCTCTACGCTGAAGCCGCCGGTCTGCGCGTCATGCGGATCGTGACGATCAATGAAAGCGGCGGCTACTCACCCTCGCCCATGCCAATGGCCCGGATGGCCGAAGCCAAGATGGCTGACAGCTACTCGACCCCCGTCGCAGGCGGTGAAGTCGGCTATAGCGCAAGCGTCAATGTGGTCTTCGAACTCGGCCAGTAAGCCTCCGGGGCAAGCCGGATCAGACATAGCCCTCGGCAAGCAGGTCCTTCATATCAATGATGCCGACCGGCTTGCCGTCCGCTGTGACGAAGGCATTTGAAATCCGTCCCTCGGTGAAGGTCTTGATGACCGCAGACATGCGGTCGTCGGGCTTCAGCGTGCGCGGGTTGGCGGTCATTATGTCGGCGGCGGTGCCGGTCAGCTTTCCAGCCAGCATGGCGCGTCGAAGATCACCGTCGGTCACCATGCCGACCAGTCTATGATCACCGTCGATCACACCTACGCACCCTTTACGCCCTTCAGAGACCGCCAGGATCACGTCCTGCACACCGGCATCGGTGCCTATAATGGGCATCTCGTCGGTCCGGCCCTCGATATAATCGCCCGCCGTCTGGAGTGACCTGCCGAGCTTGCCGCCCGGATGACGGAAGCCGAATTCCTCCCGTGAGAAGCCCCGCCGGGCCATCAGCACGATGGTCAGCGCATCGCCCAGTGCCAGCGCCATTGTGGTCGAGGAGGTCGGCGCAAGGCCGTTCGGGCAGGCTTCAGCAACCACCGGCATCTGCAGCAGAACATCCGAAGAGCGGCCAAGCGTCGACTCAGCCGACCGCGTCATGCCGATCAGCGGGATGCCGTTACCCTTGCAGTAGCGCAGCAGATCCACCAGTTCCCGGCTTTCCCCGGAATAGGAAATCGCGATCACGACCGAGCCTGGCACGACCATGCCGAGGTCGCCATGGCTGGCCTCGGTCGGGTGCAGGAAGAAGCTCGGCGTGCCGGTCGAGGCGAGGCTGGCGGCGATCTTCTGGCCGATATGACCAGACTTGCCGACCCCCGCGATGATGATGTGCCGGTCTGTCGCCATGATGATGTCGGCCGCCTTGACGATGGACGGACCGATGCCGGCTTCCAGCTGCTCCAGCGCGTCGCGCTCGATGCGGATGGTGTCGCGGGCGAGCTCTATGTCGGATTCATTGGCCACGGGCGCTGCTCCTGCAGGATCTGTGGCGTTTTCCGGCAAGCCGGACGCGGTGACAACCCTACTTGGCCAGTTGGCGGCGGCGATACTCTTCCGGCGAGAAGGCTGGCTCTTCGAGGGCCGGGGCCTCAGCATAGTAGCGGCCGATGGATGTGCCGGTCGGGTCCAGGCTCTCGGCTTCGTCCTCATCAGGCTCTGCTGGCGCGGTCGCTTCGGCGACGGCGAGCACCGGTGCGGGCTCATCTGCGTCGCCCTGAGCGGGTTCGGCATTGTCATTTGCGGCCACCTGAACGGCCTTTGCAGCTGCCGCTTCGGCGGCGAGGATCATCGACAGCGGCTTGCCGTTCAGCATCGGTTCGGCAGCGGCATCCGGGCTCAGCGGTGTTTCGAGCGCTGCGAAGGCGAGGCGTGAGCGCAGCTGCGGATCGTCCGCCGGCAGGGCGAGCGAGTTGAATGCAGCTTCCAGCAGGGCTTCGACATGGCTGTCGCGGGCGCGGGCGGTGGTGCCGCCCAGCATCACGGCGATGATACGGTGACCGTCACGCTTGGCGGAGGCCATCAGATTGAAGCCGGATGCGCGGGTATAGCCGGTCTTGATGCCATCGACGCCCTGGACGTCGCCCAGAAGATTGTTGTGGTTCTTGTAGGTCCGGCCACCCCAGCGGAACTGTTCCGTGGCGAAGTAGCCATAATAGTCGGCATGGTCGGTCAGCATCGCGCTGGCCAGCGTGGCCATGTCGCGCGCCGTGCTGAGCTGGCGCGTATCGGGTAGGCCGGATGCGTTGACGAAACGGGTGTTCTCCAGGCCGAGCGTCTTGGCTTTCACCGTCATCAGCTGGCAGAAGCGGCTTTCTGTTCCGCCCAGACGCTCAGCAACCACCACAGCGACATCATTGGCAGACTTGGTGATCAGTGCGCCGATCGCGTCGCGCACAGTGATGCGCGAGCCGGTTTTCAGCTTCAGGTTCGAAGGCGCCTGGCTGGCGGCATAGCGCGAGACGGTCATTCGGTCGTCCAGGCCCAGCTCGCCGCTCTTGATGGCGTCGAACAGCATGTAGAGGGTCATGACCTTGGTCAGCGAGGCGGGATAGCGCGGCTCGTCCGCATTGCGGTCGTGCAGCACTTCCTTCGTATCGGCGTCGATCACGATGGCAGCGTACTTTTCGGCAAGGGCAGATCCGCCGCCGAAGGCCATCAGCGAAAGGATCGCTGCGGCACAAACGGCTCGGGTGAAGGCTGCGAAGGCACGCAGGGGCATTCGTGTACTCCCGAATTGTTAACCCAGACCCGCCGGGATTTAACTTAGAATCTCGCAAATCCCTTGACCACACCTTAACGGCATGAAGTGGCACGGATTGCAAAATCGTAATTCTGACGATGCAAAATATGTGCTGGCTGCCTTATGTTGCGGCGCACAATAAATATTGCGACCGCGAAGAAGCGGGTGTAATGTGTTTTCCTAAGGTAAGCGCAGGGCAAGTATAGAGGAACGATCTATGACCAAGGCAAAAACGGCTACGAAAAGCGCCAAGGCTGAAGCCAGCGCGAAAATGGACACCGCAACCAAGATGCTCGACGGTGGCATGGAACAGATCACGGGTTTTGCCGGCAAGTTCGGCGAATACGCTGAAACCGGCCTGAAAGCATTCGGCGAGCAGACCGCCGCTTCCACCGAGATTGCCCGCGAAATCGGCAGCCGTAACATGGACTTCTTCACGAAGTCGCTGGAACAGGGCGTTGAAGCAACCCAGGCGATCACGTCCGCGAAAGACGTTCGCGAAGTGATGGAAATCCAGGCCGGGTTTGCCAAATCCATGTTTTCGGCCTATACGAAAGAGATGAACACGCAGGCAGAGATTTGCATGTCTGCATGGCGTAGCGCAGCCAAGCCTTTCATGGCTTTCGGCGCGAAATGAAGTTCTCGAAATCGGGCCTCAGGGCCGGATCGTAGAGTGCTGTAGATTAGGAAGCGCCGGACCTGCTTGGTCCGGTTCTTTCTTTTCTGGGGCAAGCGTTTCGGTTCAAACCGAAAAGACAGCCCAAATCCCAAAAAGACAGGATTGGCGCGCTTACCAGATCGCGCTTAGATGCGGTTATGTCCCGCACCCCTGATCTCATCGAATTTCCCGCGCTCAAGCGCCCGGACCGGCCGAACAATTGGCTTGTCGCCCCGCAAGGCTTCGCAGGCCTGGTCAAAACCGATGCCGACGTGCCGGTGTTCGAAAAGACACCGAAGCAGGTGTTCGACGTGGTGATGGACCTGGTGCTGGAACGGGTCGAATGGCGCCTGCGCGCGTCAGACCCGGACACTTTGCGGATCTCCTTCATCGCGGTGACGCCGCTGATGAAGTTCAAGGACGATGTTTATGTGCAGGCGGTACCGGTGGAGGGTGAGCCGGGCAGGTCACGCGTGGCCATCTATTCGGCGTCGCGCATTGGGTATTCCGACCTCGGGACAAACGAAAAACGGGTCAATGAACTGCTCGGATTGATCGATGCGCGCTGAGCTCAGATGCCCTAAAAGCAGGCAGGTCATCATTTTGCCGCCTACGACACCTTCAATCTCGTCATGAACCGTATATCTTAAGAGACATGAGCAAGGGCATCCCGCACTATCGAATGAACGATCCCGAGCAGCCGGGCCCGCCAGGTGATGGTGGAACCGGTGATGACGGGATCGAATACGGCCTGTCCACGCAAACCCGCGTGCGGACCAAGAAACCCTCGCTCTATCGCGTGCTGTTGCTCAATGATGATTACACGCCGATGGAATTCGTCGTGTTCATTCTCGAGCGGTTTTTCAACCGCTCCCGCGAGCAAGCGACCCGCATCATGCTTCACGTGCACCAGAAGGGTGTCGGATTGTGCGGGGTCTACACATATGAGGTGGCTGAAACAAAAGTCGCCCAGGTGCTTGACCTTGCGAAGCGGCACGAACACCCTCTCCAATGTGTCATGGAGAAAGAAGACTAGACCTCTAACCCCGGAAGGCTCTTATTTTGCCACGCTTGTCCCCCTCCCTGGAAACGGCCCTCGAGAAGGCGCTTACCCTGGCTTCAGAACGGGAGCATGAGTACGCCACACTCGAGCATCTCCTGCTGGCACTGACTGAGGATGAGCACGCCAAGGAGGTGATGGGAGCCTGCAAGGTCGATCTCGAACTTCTGACGTCAGAGCTTATTCGCTACATTGATGAAGAACTGACCAGCCTGATCGTCGATGACGGCGAAGGCCGGGTGCAACCGACCGCTGCCTTCCAGCGCGTCGTCCAGCGCGCCATTCTCCACGTCGAAAGCTCCGGCCGCGACGAAGTCACCGGCGCGAACGTGCTGGTGTCGATCTTCTCCGAGCGCGAAAGCCACGCTGCCTACTTCCTGCAGGAGCAGGACATGACCCGCTATGACGCGGTCAACTTCATCTCGCACGGCGTCGCAAAACAGCCGGGCATGTCGCGCCCGTCCAACCCGCGCGGCGCAGAAGCGGCGGAAGAAGAAGCCGTCAAGCAGGGCCATGAGGCACTTGATGCCTATTGCGTAAACCTCAATGCCAAGGCACGCGCCGGCAAGATCGATCCCCTGATTGGCCGCGATGCCGAAGTGAACCGCTGTATTGAAGTGCTGTGCCGTCGCAACAAGAACAACCCGATCCTGGTAGGCGACCCCGGCGTTGGCAAAACGGCCATCGCGGAAGGCCTCGCCAAGAAGATTGTTGACGGTGATGCACCCGAAATCCTCGACGAAGCCATTATCTGGTCGCTCGACATGGGCGCTCTGCTGGCGGGCACCCGCTATCGCGGTGACTTCGAGGAACGCCTGAAATCGGTGATGAAGGAACTCGAGCAGCAGGAAAAAGCCATCCTGTTCATCGACGAGATCCACACGATCATCGGCGCTGGCGCGACATCGGGCGGGGCAATGGATGCCTCCAACCTGCTGAAGCCTGCACTGCAGAATGGTGGCCTGCGCTGCATGGGCTCGACCACGTTCAAGGAATACAAGCAGCACTTCGAGAAGGACCGGGCTTTGTCCCGCCGCTTCCGCAAGATCGACGTTGTGGAGCCGACCGTGGCTGACACGATCAAGATCCTGACGGGCCTGAAGTCGCGCTTTGAAGACTTCCACGGCCTGCGCTACACCAATGACGCCATCAAGTCGGCGGTGGAGCTGTCGGATCGCTACATCACCGACCGCAAATTGCCGGACAAGGCAATCGACGTGGTCGATGAGGCAGGCGCGGCTCAATGGCTGCTCCCGGCAAGCAAGCGGAAGAAGACCGTCGGACAGAAGGACATCGAGGCCGTTGTGGCCAAGATCGCCCGGATCCCCCCGAAACAGGTCTCGACCGACGATGCCGCAGCGCTGAAGTCGCTGGACACCGATCTGAAGCGCGTTGTGTACGGCCAGGACGAGGCCATCGAGGCGCTTTCGGCCTCGATCAAGCTCGCCCGGGCAGGCCTGCGCGAACCGAACAAGCCGATCGGCTCCTACCTGTTCGCGGGTCCGACCGGTGTCGGCAAAACCGAAGTGGCCAAGCAGCTCGCCTCCATCATGGGCGTCGAGATGCTGCGCTTCGACATGTCGGAATACATGGAACGGCACACCGTTTCCCGTCTTCTTGGCGCGCCTCCGGGCTATGTCGGGTATGATGAGGGTGGCCTGCTCACCGATGGAATCGACCAGCATCCGCATTGCGTCCTGCTGCTCGACGAAATCGAGAAAGCCCACCCGGACCTGTTCAACATCCTGCTTCAGGTGATGGACAATGGCGCGCTGACCGATGCCAACGGCCGCAAGGTCGACTTCCGCAACGTGGTCGTCATCATGACGACGAACGCGGGGGCATCGGATGCAGCCAAGAACGCCATCGGCTTCGGCGCCGGCAAGAAGGAAGACGAGCAGGGCGAGGCGATCAAGCGCCTGTTCACGCCGGAATTCCGCAACCGTCTCGACGCGATCATCACGTTTGGCGGCCTGACACCGGAAATCATCGACCGCGTGGTGGAGAAGTTCATCCTGCAACTGGAAGTCCAGCTGGAAGACCGCAACGTCTCCATCGAGATTTCCAAGGCGGCGCGCAACTGGCTTGCCAAACGCGGCTTCGATGCCGACATGGGCGCCCGGCCACTGGCCCGGACGATCCAGGAACACGTCAAGAAGCCGATGGCGGAGGAACTCCTCTTCGGTGAGCTTCAAAAGGGCGGCGTGGTGCATATCGACATCGACAAGAACGATGACAGCAAGCTTGCCTTCAAATACGAGGCTGAAAAGCCGAAGAAGAAACCGAAGCGCAAGGCGAACCCGACCGAGGAAGCCGCCAGCTAGACCGGCCGCGCCTGCCGCGACGTTATGGGGCCGTTCCGCAGGGGACGGCCCTTTTCGCTCTCGCCTCCCTGAACTGCGATGCTTATGCTCCCGGGAAAATCAACCGGGAGGAAAAGACGTGGCATCAAAGGTCGAAGGGCGGTGCGATCCGCGGTTTGAGGCGGTCAGGCAGGCGCTTGAGGAGAACCTCGCAGAGCGCGGCGAGGTCGGCGCCTCGGTCTGCTTGTCGGTGGACGGCGAGACGCTGGTGGATATCTGGGGCGGCATGGCCAATCCGGAGACCAATGATCCCTGGCAGGAAGACACGATCTCCATCGTCTTCTCCTGTTCCAAGGCGGCCACCGCGCTCTGCGCGCACATCCTGATCGACCGGGGCGAGCTGGACCCGAAAGCGCTCGTGGCAGACTACTGGCCGGAGTTCGCCAGGAACGGCAAAGAGAAGACCACGGTTCAGATGATGCTGAACCATGAAAGCGCCCTGCCGACCCTGCGCGATCCGGTGAAACCCGGCGGTTTCGCCGACTGGGATTACATGGTCCGCCGGATGGCGGACGAGGAAGCCTTCTGGGAGGTCGGCACCCGCAATGGCTATCACATGATCAATTTCGGCTGGACCGTGGGCGAACTGGTTCGCCGCGTGTCCGGCAAGTCGCTCGGCACGTTCTTCCGGGAAGAAGTGGCGGAAAAGACGGGCGCGCGCTTCTGGCTGGGCCTTCCGGAAACGGAAGACGTGCACATCGCACCGATCCGGCAATATGTACCGAAGCCCGATGATGAGCCCACGGAGTTTGCCATCAAGCTGATGACCGATCCGGACTCCATCCAGCACAAGAGCTTCCTCAATACCGGCGGCTGGGACTTCAACGACCGCAAGATGCAGGCGGCAGAGATTGGTGGCGGCGGCGGACTGTCGAATGCGCGCGGACAGGTCGCGATGTATACGCCGCTCGCCATAAATGACGGATCGCTGGTCTCGTCAGACCGGCTGATGAACATGACCATGGTCTCCACGGCAACGCAGCGCGATGCGACGCTGCTGATCCCGACCCGGTTTGCCTCTGGCTTCATGAAGTCGATGGACAATCGCGGGCGCGGGCTCGGTCCTGGAACCAGCGCAATCATGGGCGAGCGGGCGTTCGGCCATGTCGGCGCAGGCGGGTCGATCGGCTTTGCCGATCCGGAGTGCGGCATGGCGTTCAGCTATACGATGAACCAGATGGGCAATGGCATTCTGTTGAATGATCGTGGGCAGAGCCTGATCGACGCGGCCTACCGCTCGCTCGGGTATCGCACGAACGCACCGGGCGCCTGGGTCCGGTAAATCCCTGCCTTATCCGTAATTTCCGGATTCGCCTGTCACGTGTTACGCTCACTCCGAGGGCGGATGAGGAGTGAGCGGTATGCGCTATGCTGGCTTGTGCTCAATATTGTTGCTGATACCGGCGGCCTGCGATGACGCCGTCGGTGCAGGCTATGCCGGCGGCACATCCGGGCAGGTCATGGTACCGGCAGAAGATCTGTCCGATGATACGCTGGACGCACATGATCTGAAGGCTGAAACTGAAGTATCTGTTGCAGATGCGGCGGCGCGCGCTACCGAACTCGGCCTCTCGGAGGAGATGGATTATACGTGCGGGGATGACGGGACGACGGCCCATGTCGTTCTGTACGGCGCCGGCGAACTGGCCGCCATGTTGATTCCCGACCGCCCCCACGTCCCGCTTTATGTCGACTGCTCTCCGACGCGAGTCGGTCCGGAATGCCGCGCTGGTACGTTCACGGCTCTGATCAACACATTGGAAGACACGGCCACGTTCACGCTGGCCGAAGGGGACATGCCGCTTGCCTGCACGGTTCTCCAGCCTGAATTTCCGTCTGAGGCGGAATAGGCGGCTCGTTCAGCCGTCGTCTTCCGCTTCGCCATAGCCCTTGCGCCGTGTGGCGTGTTCGATCTTCTGGCGCGCGCGTTCGAACCCTTCGCTGCGGGCCGGCGGCGCCATGATCTCGGGCGGGTCGGTTTCCTGCAGGTAGATCGTCTGGCTCGGGAAGGCGAAGCCGGTGCCGGCCTTCTCGATGATCTCCATCACCGCCACCGCGAATTCTTCCTTGATCGCCAGCCATTCGCCCCAGTCCTTGGTGTGGGTGAAGGCGTAGATCAGGTAGTCGATGGAACTGGCGTTGAAATTGTCGATCCGCACAAACAGTGCTGCTTCCGGCGGCTTGGCGAAGCGGTCATCATTCCACAGCCAGGCTTCGATCTCGTCGCGGATGAATTTCAGTTGGTCTACCGTGGTGCGGTATTCCACGCCTATCACCCATTTGATGCGCCGATGGGTCATGCGCGAGAAGTTCGTCACGGCAGCGTCAGACAAGGCACTGTTGGGCACATAGACCGGGCTCTTGTCGAACCGGCGCACCAGGGTGGAGCGGAAATTGATCTTCTCTACCGTGCCCTCGACCACGCCCTCGGCAAGGATCCATTCGCCCGGCACAAAGCGCTTCTCTGAGATGATCAGCAGACCGGAGATCAGATTCTTGAACAGGTCCTGCGCACCAAGGCCGACCGCGATGCCGAACACGCCGAGGCCGGCGATCAGCGGCGCGATGGCAATGCCCCATTGCTCGGCCACGGCGCCGACGCCGAGAATCATCAGAATGATCTGCAGCGCCTTGACCATCCAGTCGACAACGGAGGACGACAGCGTGTCCTTCAGGCTGGTGAAGACATATTCGAACGCGTTGACGGCGCGTGCCAGCGTCCAGAATACGGCTAGCGTGACGACAGACTGGATGATCCGGTTGGCATAGACTTCCGCGCTCTCGCCAATGTCTACCATCTGCAGCGCGATATAGATGCCAATGATCACCGGCACGATTTTCAGCGGCGTCGCGATGGCCTTGACCAGGACGTCGTCCAGCTGGGTCTTAGTGCCGGCTGCGAGGCGCGTGATCCAGCGCACAAAGGTACGGGCGAACAGGCCGCGGATCACAAGTGAGAACAGCACAATGCCGACGATCGTGATGATCTGGCCATAGGTCAGGCCATAGGCGCCCTCATACCAGATCGAAGAGAGATAGGCCCAGGCATCGCGGGCCCATTGCGGCGCGTTCTGATCGAACCAGGCGGCCACTTGCTGAAGCTGCATGTTATTTTCCATGAACTCACCCTCTCATGGACAAGGCCCCACCCGAATTAGTGACGTAACCTGCCCCGGCTACGCTGTGAAGGTGGCGGGGGCACTTCGCCGTCGCGCCATTTTCCGGGCGCCAGCGGGCCGAGTTCCCACGCCCCGATCCGCATCCGAATTAGGCGCAGCGTCGGGTGTCCGATCGCGGCGGTCATGCGGCGAACCTGCCGGTTGCGGCCTTCTGTAATGGTGAGCTCGATCCAGCTGTCCGGCACGGATTTCCGGAAGCGGATTGGCGGCACGCGGTCCCAGAGATTGTCCGGTTCGGGCAGGGCGCGGGCCTTGGCGGGCGCGGTCAGGCCATCGGACAGGTTGACCCCGTCGCGCAGTCGCTGCAGCGCGGTCTCGTCCGGAATGCCTTCTACCTGAGCCCAATAGGTCTTGGGCATCTTGTTCGCGGGGTTGGCGATGCGGTGCTGCAGCGGACCGTCATCTGTCAGAATCAGGAGCCCCTCGGAGTCCCGGTCCAGCCGTCCCGCAGCATAGACGCCGGGCACGTCGATGAACTCAGACAAAGTGCGCCGCGTGGAGCCTTCCGTGCCCCGGTCGGTAAACTGGGACAGCACGTTGAAAGGTTTGTTGAAAAGAATGACGCGGGTCATCGGTCCCTACGCTGCCACAACCTCGTGCAGCGCCTTCAGCGTTGCCAGCAGATCATTGGCTGCCGACAGCGGCAGACAGCTCGGTCCGTCGCACAGCGCCTTGTCCGGATCGGTATGGAATTCGAGGAACACGCCATCGGCGCCAGCCGCAATGGCTGCCTTGGCAATGATCGCGACGCCGTCACGACGTCCGCCCGTCGAGGCGCCTGCGGTGCGTGGGTCGGCGCCCGGCAGCTGGACCGCGTGGGTCGCATCGATGGTCACCGGACAGCCGAGCTTCTGCATCTCCTGGATGCCCAGCATGTCGACGACGAGATTGTTGTAGCCAAAGCTCGAGCCGCGCTCGCAGAGGATCACGCCGACATCTGCGGCTTCCGCGATCTTGGAGACGATATTCTTGGTGTCCCACGGCGCGATGAACTGGGCCTTCTTGACCTGAACGATCCCGCCAGCGGCGGCTGTGGCGCGCGCGGTGGCGACGACGAGGTCGGTCTGACGGCAGAGAAAGGCCGGGATCTGGACGATGTCGACCACTTCAGCCACCGGCTCGGCCTGACCGGGCTCATGCAGGTCGGCGCAGATCGGCACGTTCAGCTTTGCCTTGACGCGGGCCAGCGTCTTCAGGCCGGCTTCCATACCCGGGCCGCGATAGGACTTGATCGAGGAGCGATTCGCCTTGTCGAAGCTCGCCTTGAAGACATAGGGCAGGCCGAGGGCGTCGCAGATCCGCTTCAACTCGGTTCCGACTTCGAGGGCGAGGCCCTCATCTTCCAGCACGTTCAGGCCCGCGATGACGGAGAGCGGCTTGCCCGTCCCGATGGTCCATCCGGAGGCGGCGTGTGTGAGGACGGTCATGGGCGGGTCTCCCTGTTGGCGTTTCGCAGCCAGATAGCCGAATTGCGGCGCCGCGCGAACCCGTTTCCGCCAGCGCGGGCGGGTTGTGGGCCAGAATCTGGGCTCAGAATCAAAGAAGCCGCCCTGATGAGGGCGGCTCCCGTGAGTCCCTTGAGGACAATGGTCCCGGCGGCGTTACAGCGCGCCGGTGAAATTCTCTAGGCTCTGACCGGAGGCTGCTCCAGCCAGACACCATAGGAATTGGACCATTTGGCCTCACCTGGTTTCTCACTCGACATGGATCACCTCCTTTCAGGCGCGCTACAGGCGCGTACTTGGTCCGGGACCACCCCAGACAGGGAGAAAGTAAGCATGATTTGCGCCAGCGAAAAGTTAAGAACGTGACTTTTTGGCCGAAATTCCGGGGATGAATGAAAAACGCCCGGATGCCGGGAAGACATCCGGGCGTTCACCAAGCGGGCAGGACGCCCGACTGGCCTTAATCGTACGCGAGGGCACCTACGACGAGGCCAATGATGGCGCCTGTCGCGACCGAGGCGAGGATCGCATCCCCGCGGTCATAATCGCGTGCCCAGTAATAGCCGGTCGGCGGGGCATACAGGCCGTATTGGTCGTAATCACGGATATACACGGTGCGGGGGTGCGGACGGTAATAGCCGCCAACCCGGTAAGGCGAGATGTAGCCCGTGCTATAGTAAGGGCCGGTCGCGTAGCCGTAGGTGGCATAGCCGCCGTAATAGCGCGGCGGGGGCGCGTAATAACGACGTGGCGGCGCACGATAGGCATAGCGCGGCGGGCGATAGTCGTGGCGGTCATAGCGTCTATGGTCACCGCGGTAGTCATGACGGTCACCGCGATAATCGCGACGATCTCCACGATCGTGTCCACGATCACCACGATCATGCCCACGGTCACCCCGGTCGTGCCCACGGTCACCACGATCATATCCACCACGATCCCCGCCCCGGTCTCCACGGCCAGGATCGGCGCTTGCAATCGGAGCGATGGTCAGGCCAGCAACGGCGAAGGCCGCCAGGGCTTTTCCGAATGTGTTCATCAGTTTCATGGCAGGCTAAGCCTCCGTTGAAGTCGCCGACCGTCCGTTTGGTTGGCAGGCCGTCTGGTTGTCGCGCATTGCGCATTGGGGCAAACCTACGATTTGCGGCCTGAACGCTCTCTGAACGGCGAGTTAAGGAATATCCATGTCCGAGTTTGGCGATCTTCGCGTATCGGAAGCCCTTGTTGTACCGGCCTGGGAGCTGTCGGAGGCCTTTGTCAGGGCGTCCGGCCCCGGCGGGCAGCACGTCAATAAAGTCTCCACCGCCGTCCAGCTGACCTGGCACGTCGAGGCCTCGTCCCTGCCGGCTGACGTAAAGGCCCGGTTCATGACGCTGTTCGGCAGCCGGATGACCAATGACGGGCGCCTGATCCTTGAGGCCAGCAGCCATCGCAGTCAGGTGATGAACCGTGAAGCGGCCCGCAAACGCCTTGCCGAGATGATTCTCAAGGCCAGCGTGAAACCCAAGCGCCGGATCCGGACCAAACCGACCCAGGGCAGCGTGCGCCGCCGGATTGCCTCCAAGAAGCACCGGGGCGAAATCAAATCCCTGCGCGGCGGTGTTGAGCGCGGCGAGGAATAGGGTTCAGCGCGCTGCGTCCAGGGCTACGCGCAATTTGTGCAGCAGCGGTAGCAGCGCCTGCCATTCGTCAGGCTGGAGAACGCCGAAGACCGATTTTGCCTCATCCAGCGCCCGGACAGATTGCCGGCGAAGCGCTTCTCCGGCTGCCGTCACGGCGGCGCGGCGGATGCGGCGGTCGTCCGGGTCCGGCTCAAGGGTGACTAGGCCTTTTTCGCCCAGCTTACGGATGGTGGAGGACATGGTTGGCTGGGAGACCTGAAGGGCGCTAGCAAGCTCGGTAATGGTCTGTTGCGCGCCGAGGCGGAGCAGGTGGTTCAGGACGGCGAACTGGGCCGTGGTCAGACCATCCGGCAGGCGCCGCGCAAAGGCGGTGTCGGCCAGATGCGCGATGATGTCGATTTCGGTCAGAACGGCGAACTCAATGGGGTCGTCCTTGAGGCCGGCAGGCTTGCTCATGTGAGCAGTCTCGATTCGAGCGGCCAACGCGGCGACGGCGCTTCCTCTGCAGCATAACCGAGACGGAAGAGGCCCTGGAGGCGGTCTGGCGCGGCGATACCGAACAGCGTGTGAATCTCTGCAAATGGCCCGGCCATTTCTTCATATTCCTCCAGCGCCTGCGAGAGCGGCTGGAAGCCGACGCCTTCCTGCGCGGCGGCAAGCTGCATCCGCACCCATGCCTGTCCGCTGGCGAGCTGCTGCGTGCGCGAGTTGCCGCTGGTGATCTGCGCGAAGGTCGATGCGCTGTCGATCAGGCCGTCATAGAAGTCCTTTGTGGCGTTCCAGGCGATCGAGCCGACCTCGTCCATCTTCTCCTGTGTCAGGATGCCCGCCATGTGGAGACCTTCCATCATCGGGCCCTTCAGGAAGATGCCATCCGGTTGGGCGTTGATTTGTCTGGCGCCTATGCGTGTCAGAAGTGCGCTTTCGTGGCAGGTCTCGGGCTTGCGCAGCTCGATCTCCCAGGCGCGATGGCAGATGTCTTTCAGCCTCGCGACGGTTTCCGGATCGCTTTCCGCGCCGCTGCCAACCGGCGCCAGTGTGGCGCTGGTCGCTGCCTTTATCCGGGCGAGCGTTTCGTCCGGCACGGGGCGGGACGGATCGAATGTTAGGCGGGCCGTGCGCCGCTGCAGGATCAGGCCGAACAGCGGGTCTCGTTCTACGGTGGCATCTTGCTCAAAGCGTACATGTGCGAGGGCGCGATCATCCAGCCGCTCGCCGGGCTCGCCATCCGGGAACGGCGTGATGTCGGCGTGGTAACCCTGTTCGGCCGCCGCCTGACGCAGCAATTCGAGGAAGGCGCCAAGACCGATGGTGATCTGACGATCCGGCGGGTCGGTCGCGGGCAGACGACGATCAAGGTCGCAGAACAGGCTGAGGCTGTCCTCACCCTCGAGCCGGATCTGCCAGGGCTGCATATTGTGCGGATTGGGCGCCAGGATGGCATAGGCCGCCGCATTCAGCCGGACATCGCCAAAGCCTTGCGCCGCCTGTTTCCACGGTTCCTGCGCCGGGGTGATGCGGCTCATCGCGGAGAGGCCCGCATAGGCACCCCCGAGAACGAGGACGCTGGCACCGCCGGTGATGAGAAGCGCGCGTCTTGAAATCATGGAAGCCTCCTGTTCTGGATAATGTATAGATATCTATATATTATCCAGAGTGAGCGGCAATCCGTAGAATTCCTAAGCGTGCGGGCCTATCCGCAGCAGCCGCCGGGCGAAGCGGGCGTTGTCTCTTCCACGCTGCCGGCGAAAACGTCCGGTGCGGCGCAGCCCGGGAAGGTGCCGAAATGGGTGGCGCCATCACCGACCACATCGAAGTATGGTGCGAAGCGCGTGTCCATCAGCATGGCCAGCGTGTTGCCACAGACCGGGAAAACGCGGCCGGCTTCGATCCGGTGCTCGGTGTCGAGTTCGAACACCTGCTCCATGCCTTCAATGCCGCCTTGGTAGATCACCGCCTGCCCGTAATCCTCGCAGGCCGGATCAAGGCCTTCCAGCTTGATGAGACGTGCGGTGACCGAGGCAAAGCGGATCGGGCCGAGTTTGCGGATCAGGGCGGGGTCGATGATACCGAGACGGCGATGGTTCACCGTGCGCGGATCGGTGAAGCCGGATTGTTTGGCAATGGCGAGGAAGTCGCCCCAGTAAAGCGCGCCGGAGAGGCATTCGCCGTAGAGGACCGGATCGGCGGCAAGGTCTGCCGGGATGCGGCGGTCGGCATAGACGTCGGAGAAGTAAAGCTCGCCGCCCGGCTTCAGCAGGTTGTGGGCCTGACGGAAGACTTCCGGCTTGTCGGTGCACAGATTGATGACGCAGTTGGAGATGATCAGGTCGAACGATCCTGGTTCCAGGTCCAGTTCGCCAAGCGTTTCGAGATAGCCTTTGGCGAAGCGTGTGTTCGGCGCGGCGTAGCCGAATTGCTCCGCATGCCAGGCCTCGTGTGCCTGTGCGACGTCCAGCTGGGCATCTGTCATGTCGACGCCGGTGACGTGGCCATTGGGGCCGACCAGCTTGGCCAGCGCAAACACGTCGCGCCCGGCGCCGCAGCCAAGGTCCAGAACTTTCAAGCCTTCCAGCACCGACGGGATCGCAAGGCCGCAGCCATAATAACGCCCGGCAACCTCATCATGCACAGCGGCGAGCGCGGCGGAGACGTGCAGGGCCGGACGGTCCGTCGTGGTGCAGGCATCGGTCTTCAGATCGCTCGTGCCTGACAGGGTCTCCCCGTAATAGGTTTTCACGATGTCCTGGATCTGGTTCATGTGGGGCTCCTGTACGCGCGATCTGTCTCACGCCTTGTTATGACGCCAGCGTTTCTCAGACGAATAACATTCCGGTGTACAGGGCTCAGGTGGAGCGGGCGCCCGGCTTCTTCGGCACTTTCTGCTTCCAGTCCGGCTTGCGGAAGCCGCCCGGCTTTTCGGCATACGGGTTCTTGCCCTGACGCACGAAGAGGCGGATCGGCACGCCGTGCAGGTCGAAGTCCTTGCGCAGCTCATTAATGAGGTAGCGCTTGTAGGTCTCCGGCATCTGGTCGCCGCGCGAGGCGATCAGCACGAAGGTTGGCGGGCGCGACTTCATCTGGGCCATGTAGCGCGGCTTGATCCGCTTGCCCTGCACGCTTGGCGGCGGGTGGCGCTCGACCGTGTGGCGCAGCCAGCGGTTCAGGTCGCCGGTCTTGACGCGGGCCGTCCAGTCCTTGTGGACCTGCACCACGGCAGGCATCAGGCGGTCAACATGTTTGCCGGTCAGGCCGGACAGGTAGACGACCGGCGCGCCGCCCGCGTTCGGCATCAGGCGGTTGGCCATTTCGCGGATGTGACGCGCAGCGCCGTCCTGATCCTTCACCGTATCCCATTTGGACACGACGAGGACGAGGCCGCGGCCTTCACGCAGGCAGAGGTCTGCGATCTGCAGGTCCTGCTTTTCGAGTGCATCGTGCGGGTCCATCACCAGCGCGACGATCTCGGTATATTTCAGAGAGCGGATGGTCTCGGCGGTGGACATTCGTTCCAGCCGTTCCTGCACCTTGCTCTTGCGGCGCAGGCCCGCTGTGTCGACGAGGCGCACGCGGCGGCCTTCCCATTCCCAGTCCAGCGTGACGGAGTCGCGCGTGATGCCCGCTTCCGGGCCTGTCAGCAGACGGTCCGACTGGAGCAGCTGGTTGATCAGGGTGGACTTGCCGGCATTCGGACGACCGACAATGGCCAGTTTGATCGGCTTGTCTTCGCGCGGTGGCTCTGGCTCCACGTCGACATCGGCTTCCTCGATCGCGGCGACGAGATCGTCGTCGGAGAGGGTCTGATCCTCGATGTCGATATGGGCGAGCTTTTCGAGGATGTCGTCACCGCCAAAGCGGGCATAGTCCTGCTCGGGTTCTTCCAGGGCTTTTTCGAAGGCTTCTTCGCCCAGTGCCTGGCGGATGGCTTCGTAGAGTTCGGCAAAGCCTTCGCCGTGTTCGGCAGACAGGCCAATCGGCTCACCAAAGCCCAGCGACCAGGCGTCGAGGACGCCCGCTTCGCCCTGACGGCCCTCGGCCTTGTTCGCGGCCAGCACAATCGGCAGGCCCGACTTACGCAGCAGCATGGCGAAGGTCTCGTCGTCCGGCGTGATGCCGGTGCGCGCATCGACCAGAAAGATGCACAGCTCTGCTTCGGCGATAGCGGCCTCGGTCTGGTCGCGCATGCGCGATTCCAGACTGTCATCGTGCACGCTTTCATAGCCTGCCGTGTCGATCAGGATCAGGGGCAGCGAGGCGAGGTTGCCCTCGGCTTCCTTGCGGTCGCGCGTGACGCCGGGTTGGTCGTCGACGAGCGCGATCTTCTTGCCGGCGAGCCGGTTGAAGAGCGTGGACTTGCCGACATTCGGTCGTCCGACAATTGCGAGTTTGAGCGGCATGGCAGGCCCGTTGCGTAAACGGAGGTCCGCGCCTGCCGGCGCCGCCCCCTACTTGATTGCGATCAGTTTTGCATCGTCCGTAAGTACGAGGACCTTGTCCTGCACGGCGATGGGTTCGAGGTAGACGCGGTCACCCAGTTTCAGCGAGCCGACCTGTTCGCCGGTTTGCGGAGAGAAAGCAAGCATCTCACCTGTCGAGGAAACGACGAGGATACGGCCAGAGGCGACGATTGGCCCGGAATAGGAGATGCGTTTCTTCTTCTTCTCTTCTTTCTCGAACTGTCTCAGCTGGGTCACCCAATAGGCTTCGCCGGTGCTGGAGTTGAGGCAGGCAAGCTTGCCGTCGGTTCCGATAACGAACATCTGCAGGCCGGTAATCGCCGGGGCCTGGGTCGAGCCGATGGGGCGGGTCCAGATGCGCTGGCCGCTGCGGCCATCAATGGCAATCGTGATGCCGGACTGGCTGGAAGCGTAGACGATGCCGCCGGCCAGGACAGGGTGCGAGCCAATGTCGTTGATTTCAGAGATCGGTGTGAAGCGGCCGGCGCTGGAAATGGCATCCGTCCAGAGGCGGCGACCGTTGGACGCCAGATAGGCGATGACTTCGCCCGAGGAATACGGCGCGATGACGAAGTCTTCCACAGCGGCGGGGCTGGGGCTTCCCAGAACGCGGGCCGTTTCCGTGATCGCCTGATCAGACCATTCGACTTCGCCGTCGGACAGTTTCAGCGCGTAGAGTTCATTATTGTTGGATTCGACGAAGATGCGGCCTTCCTTGATGGTCGGCGCGCCGGTCATCGGCGAACTCATCTCTTTCTGCCACTTCTCCGCGCCGGTACTGGCATCGAGCGCGGTGACATAGCCATAGCCACTGGAGGCGATCAGCGAGTCGCCTGCAACGGCGAGGCCGCCACCAAGGCTGTACTTGTCACGCTTGGACAGGCCTTTCAGCTTCGTGCGCCACAGGGTGCGGCCACTGGCGAGGTCCGTGGCAACGATCTGCTGTTCGGCGTCGAGCGTGAACACAGTGGTTTCGTTGGAGACCGGCGCTGCGGAGATGGCGGCTTTCTTGTCGGAGCCCTTTCCGACATTGGTGCGCCAGGCGATGGTCAGGGTCTCTGCGGCGGCAACGTGGCCGACGACTTTCTCGGCATTGGCGCCAGCCTGGGACCAGGACTTGATCTGCCGGGCTTCTGGCAGGGTGATGGTTTCGGTGGCGAGGTCCGGACTGGCCTCAACGGCCTCTTCCGACAGGACCATCGTGATCCGCCCGGCCTTGTCGGCCGCCTCCAGTTCCTTCGCCTTCTTGTTGCTAAAGTCAGGCATGTAAGCGCACGCGGTCACGCCCATCAGGCAGAGAGCGGCGCCAGCCAGCAGGAACTTGCGGGTAGGGATCATTGGCCGGTCTCCTCGGTCGTTTCGTTTGCCTCAGCGGGCGCAGCCTCTTCAGCAGTCCCGGCTGGGGCCGCTTCAGGCGGAACCGGGATTGCGGCAAGGGCGAGTTCAGCACGCCGGACCAGGCCCGGAGGCGCTGCGGCGTCAAATTTCAGGCGGTTGAACTCTGTCCGCGCGCGCGCGGCGTCGCCTTCGGCATAGGCTTTCGCGGCGATCAGTTCGCGGGCGAGGGCGCCGAGGGCGGACGGGTCGTCCTTCAAGCCGTCCAGCGAGGTTTCCAGTTCGGCCAGCGAAGCGGTGTCCGCTTTGGCATAGGCGGCCTTCAGCAGGGCGACGCGCTCAAAGGGCGTTCCGTCCGCCTTGCCGGCGGCCTGCAGGACGCGGATTGCGCCGTCGGCATCGCCGCTGCCTTCATACAAAGTCTGCGCCAGATAGTTCGCAGCCAGCGGCGACAGGCTGGAGTCCCCGTCCACAATGTCACTGAAGCCGGACTGGGCTTCGGCATAATCGCCTTCAGCCAGCTGGGCTGCGGCTGTTTCAAAGGCGAGCGCCCGCTCCGCGCGGAGCTTGGCGAAGTGTGGATGGATAATGAACTCGTTCGCCGCCACGGCGCCGATCAGAAGCGCTGCACCGCCATAGACAAACAGACGATAGCGCTTCCAGGCGGTCTCGATCTTGTCCTGGCGAAAGCTTTCGTCGACTTCTTCAAAAATGTCGCTCAAGGGGCCGCTCCGGTCGGTAGTCTGAACTCTGGCGGGAACCTAGACGTCGCCGCCGCTGGCTGCAACGTGCCAGCGCTGTTGGGGTCAAGGTTTTCGCAGGCTGTAAGTTTCGTCTTTTCCGGGGAAATTGCGGGTCCGGACGTCATCGGCATAGGCCTTTACGGCGGTTTCGATGTCGCTTCGAAGGTCGGCATAACGGCGTACGAATTTCGGAGCCCAGTCGAACAGGCCCAGCATGTCCTGTGTCACCAGAACCTGCCCGTCACAGGCGCCTGAGGCGCCGATGCCGATTGTGGGGCAGCTGACTTCGGCCGAGATCTCGGCGGCGAGGTCTTCCGCGACGCCTTCAATCACGATGGCGAAGGCCCCGGCCCGGTCTGCGGCGCGGGCTTCGGTGATGACCGTGTCGCGCTCGGTTTCGGTTCGGCCCTTGGCGCGGAAACCGCCGTCCACATTGACTGCCTGCGGGCGCAGACCAACGTGGCCCATGACCGGGATGCCACGCTCGACCAGGTGGGCGATCTGCTTGGCGGCATAGGCGCCGCTCTCGATCTTCACGGCCTGACAGCCCGTTTCCTTCATGATCCGAACGGCGTTCAGGAAGGCCTGATCTTCGCTGGTCTCGTAGCTGCCAAAGGGCATATCGACGACAACGAAGGCCTGACTCGATCCGCGCATGACGGCCTGGCCGTGCAGGATCATCATCTCCATCGTCACGCCGACTGTGGAGGGCAGGCCGTGGACCACCATGCCCAGGCTGTCACCGACCAGAAGCATGTCCACGTGCGGGTCCATGACTTCAGCCATCGGGGCGTCATAGGCTGTCAGCATGACCAGCGGCGTGCCGCCTTTGGCCTTTGCGATGTCCTTGACGGTCTTGCGGGTGGTCTGGGTTTGCTTCGACATGGCGTGCGGCTTATCCGCTCCGGCAGGCGCGGGCAAGAATTTCCGTTAGAATTACAAGGAAGTCATCTGGCCTGGCGCTGGGGCCAAACTAGTGCTGGGGGATGACCGAACGTCCGGCGCTGAACAGGATCGGGTGCAGGTACCAGACAATCGCCACGTAGAGCACGATGCCGATGACGACCGATCCGACATCGGCCAGCGTTGAGACCGGCGTATCCGGCGCGGGGCCATTGTCGCCGCGGCGCTTGACCATGATCCGGTCGAAAATCGCATAGGTCAGGAAGCTGCCGAACAGGAGGAACGAGTTCAGCTCTCCATTTGCGAACAGGTGCCCGAGTGCCCAGAGTTTCACCGCGACCAGCATGGGGTGCTTTGCCCATTTCTTGATCCGACCTGTCGGTAGCTGTGATGCTACGAGCAGGATCAGGGCCGGCGGCATGAGCGCGAAGTTCAGGTGCTGGCCCCAGGAGGGTGGTTGGTAAACGAGGCCCGCCGTGCGCGTTGCGTTGAACCCGACGCAGATCAGATAGAAGCCCACAATCGAGACGAACGTGTACGCCGCCATATACGGGCCGTAGCCCATCTTCTTCTTGAGGTCCTTGCCCGGCTCGCGTGAGCGCAGCGCCGAAAACACGTGCGCGCCGAAAAAGATCACTAGACCGAGAATGAATAACGTCATGACGAGGGCCTCCAAGTAGAAGGCTAAGCTGCATCGGGCTGAATGGGAAGGGCCGTTTCGGGGTGTGGCCAGAAGGTTGAAATGCGGCAAAAATACGCCTGTTGGGTGAGGGGGTGTGCTGTAGCAATACCTGCAGGTTGAGGTATCAACCTTTGGGCTTGACGATGCTATCCTCGTGAGCAAGGTGCAGCGTAAATGCGTTTGGTTTTTTGGGGATTGATACAATGAAAACGAGTTTCGCGGCACTGGCCGCCATGGTGAGTGTCGCTGCGTGCGCGACCCCGTACACGCCCATTCCGTATGACCGGGAAATTGCGGGTCTCGATCATGTGTCCGTGATGGACAGTAAGCTGCCGGAGAAGGCGACGACGCAGAAGCTGGCGACCAATGGGCAAAACATGGCCAGCGCCATGGCGGCGTCTGCAGGTCTTGCGGGCGTGTTGGTCGGCGCTGTGGCGGCCGGAATCGAAGCCGGTATTGAGGCAGGACAACGTGATCGGATGCTGGCGGTGTTGGACTCGGTGGACTTCGATGGCCAGGCGATTTTTGACGCTGCCCTGAACGAGTCCCTGGCCGAAGGCGGCTACGAGATCGACTCCGTACATTTTGACCGAAAGTCCACAGCGGTGCTGATCGAGACACCGGTCGCCGACGAAACGAAAGCCGGTTATGGATTTCTCGATGTTGCGGGCGCTGGTTATGGCTACCAACTGGTCGGCGGTAACACGGAATGGCGCCCTTTTGTGTCCGTCTCGGTTCGGATGACCGACCGGGTCAATCCGGGCAATGTGCTTCTGGAAAACAAGGTCGTTTACAACCCTGTCGCGACCCCCGACGTGATCGTAAATATCGCGCCGGATGGCGAATACAGCTTTGCCAAGATCGAAGATATGGAAAGCGATCCGGAGCGCACGGCCAAGGGGCTTGAGGTTGCGCTTGTCGAAACCGCGCGGGCGATTGCCCAACTGGCGCAGTAGTCATGCGGTTTCCTTTGATGCTTTGTGCGGCGGCGGTTCTGGGTGCGTGCCAGTCCACGCCACCACCACCGCCAGAGGCCGTAACGGACCTGTCCGGAAAGACCTGCCAAGCCGACATCAGCTTGGTTGATGCAATCGCGCTGACGCCGAAGAATCAGAAATCCTGGCAGGATGTCTTTTCGCAAGTGGGTCCTGAAACCCCTTGTGTGGGCGAGGGTGACGCCGCTGCAAACTATGTCGTTTTCGCACTGCCGGACTTTGGGCCGAACCATGTCATAACGGTCGGTGGTCAGAAACAGGCAAGGCGCACGCTCGCCCCGAAGATCTTGCTTCTGGACTGGGAAGGGACGGTGACCCGGGAGTTCGCCGCTGATAAGTACGACTATCGCGGCGGAAGCTATTCCGTGCAGTTCCGGCCCGGCGCGGATGACCGGTTCATCTTGGTCGAAACAGACTCAGCCCTTGTTGGCGAAATCGAGACCCGGTTTGAAACCCAGCTTCTGATGAGACAAGGCACTGTCGGCCTGCCGAACGGCGGTACTGCCAGCTATACGACCTATTCCGGGAAAGAAGGCGCCCAATCGCGGACCTTCTCCCATGAAGGGGTCGTGACGGTGCGGGTTCAGGCAATCAAAGGCAAGATCGGCTTGCCCGCGCCGTAGGATCAACCTGCGTCGGGCGTTTTGATCCAGGCTTCGACCTGGCCCTTGAGCTTCAGGGTCAGGGGTTTGCCCTTGCGATCAAGCGCCTTGCCGGCGGCGACTTTGATCCAGCCTTCGGAGATGCAGTACTCCTCGACATTGGTTTTCTCCACGCCGTTGAAGCGCACGCCGATCTCCTGCTGCAGCAGGTCGGCATTGTGGAACGGGCTGTCGGGGTCGACGCAAAGGCGGTCGGGAAGCTGATCTGTCATGAAGGCGGTTTTAACGCGGCTTGCGGGCGGAGCAAGAGGCAGCGGCAGAGGAGGCTTCCAGCACGTACGGCGCCCGTAAAGGCGCTTGAGAGTGGGGCTGGGTTTTTTGGGGTTGAATGCGGGGGTCAGGACTCTGGTGGAGGTAAACCCCTTGGGAGAGGGGTAGGGGTGAGGGGCCACGGCCTATCCGCGCGTGCAGAGCTTGCGGAAACTCCGTTGCCCCTCATCCCCAACCCCTTGCTCAGGCGAACGCAGTGCGTTCGCTTGCCTGCGCAAGCCCAAAGGAGAAGGAGCTTGAGCCGCGCGTAAGCCGGCACAAAAGCACTGCCATCCAAAGCCGCCGCCAGCCGCACATTCGAATGCGCCGCGGGTTTCAACCAGACAGGCGCTTCGGTCTGGCTGGGCACCCAGTCAATCGATGTGATGAACGCGCGCCCGCACGGGGTCACACTCCAGTGGTATTGCGTGCCCTTGCCATAGGCCGCCCGCACGGCTGCGCGCAGCACCAGGACCTGAACCCAGATCAGGGGCCAGATGAGGGCCAGGTGCAGCGGGAAGCCGGGAGGGGGGTGGCGCAGTGACATGCGTGAGAGCATGCACCGGACGCAAACCATGGTGGATTGATTTGCTCCCTGGGCCAATGACTGCGCCAGGATGGCGGGGCGGCTGTGGGGGACAAACCTGGGGCGATCCAACAGGTTAAACAGATACTTAACCACGCCAGCAAATTCACCGGACATGTCCACGGGGGATTAGGCATTCTGGGTTAGTCAGAGGGGACCAAAGCGGCGGACCCCATGCTGAGAACGACTGATATTCGAACGTACCGGAAGATGCTGCAAAACGCGCGTACGCCGGACGAAGCCGTGATGATGGAACAGTTGCGGGCCATTTCGCAGAATATTCCGGCACTCTACCTCCTGTTGACCGTTGCAATTGCCGCGCTCGGCTCGACCCTTCTGGGCAGCGCGCCTGACTGGCTGACAATCTGGCTTCCTGCGGCCTTCTTCGGATTTGCCACAATTCGCCTTCTGGCGTGGAGAAAGATGCATCAAGTCCTGATCGATCCGGACAAGGCGCGCCACCAGCTTAAGCGGATTGAATTTGGCACCATGCTCTTGTTCCTGGGGATGGCGCTCTGGATCTGGGCCCTGCTGCCTTATGCCAACCCTCAGGAGCGTCTGCACTTCTCCTTCTTCGCAGCGTTCACCGGGGCATCGTCGACCATTTGCGGCATTTCGCGCCCGCGCTTGGTGGGCGTGTGCCTTGCGATGACGCTGGCGGTTTTCTGCTTCCTGTTCTTCAGCATGTCTGAGCGGTTCTTCTATCTGGCGACGGCCCAGATCGGGATCACCTATTTCGTCTTTTTCATGGCCTCGCTCTCCTACAAAAGCCGGCTGGCGCAGTCTGTTGCGCTTCTGAACCGTCTTGATGTTGAGAATCGCCGGTCTTCAGAGCTGGCTGACACCAATCGCTCCATGGCCCTGACGGACATGCTGACGGGGCTGCCCAACCGGCGTAGTTTCTTTCAGGACGTGGATTCCTCGTATGGGCCGAAGGCAGACAAAATTCTGCCGGTGATCGGCCTGATCGACCTGGACGGCTTCAAGCCGATCAATGATGTGTTCGGCCATACGGCGGGCGATGCGGTTCTGGTTGAAACGGCGCGCCGCCTTAAGCAGGTGCTCGGGGATGGTGCCAGTGTCTCGCGCCTCGGCGGTGACGAGTTTGCCTATATCCTTCCGGCTTCGATGAGCCAGGAAGCGGTCGAGGAGATCGGCCAGCAGATCGTCTCGGCAATGAACGAACCCTTCAGCCTGCCGAGCAAGGAAGTCAGCCGCGTCTCGGCCTCGATCGGGTATTCCTCGCGATCCTTTCCGGTTCAGTCGGCACGCGACCTTCTGGAGCAGGCCGACTTCGCGCTGTTCCGGGCCAAGGAGCAGAAGGTCGGCCGCGCGATGGAATTCTCGGCCTCGCATGCGCAGACGCAAATGCGCGGCGCCGTCGTGCATCAGGCTCTGAAGAAGGCCGATCTCGATGTCGAGCTGCGACTGGTGTTCCAGCCGATCGTCAATTCCACCGATGGCGAAATGACCCGCTGCGAAGCGCTGGCCCGCTGGGACAGTCCGGAACTCGGCTCTGTGTCACCGATAGAATTCGTGGCGATTGCCGAAAAGGCGGGCATGACCCAGCAGTTGACCCAGGTCGTGGTGCGCAAGGCGCTGGAACAGCTGCACGCCTGGCCGGACCTGAAATCCATGTCGGTGAACCTTTCGGCGCAGGACATCATCTGCCGCGAGACCAGTGATGCGCTGGTCGCCATGTTCCTGACAATGCCGGAATCCGTGCGCCATCGCCTTGTGCTGGAAGTGACGGAATCCTCGCTGCTGACCGATCTGGAAGAGGCGCGCTACAATCTGATGAAGTTCCGCTTCCTCGGCCTGAAGATTGCCATCGATGATTTTGGTACGGGTTATTCCTCGCTGCGTTACCTGCAGGAACTGGAATTCGATATTGTGAAGATCGACCGCAGCTTTGGCGCGGCGCTGGATTCCAAGGCGCGGGGCCTCGGGCTGGTCGCGACAATCCAGCATCTGTGCCGGTCACTGTCTATCGAGTGCATCATCGAAGGCATCGAGACGCAACAGCAGCTGGAAATCGCTCGCAGTGCCGGTTGCCGCTATGTGCAGGGCTTCCTGTATTCTCCGCCGATTGAGGCCGCTGACCTGGCGCCTTACCTGACAGGCGAGAAGGGCTTCATGTCCTATCGTGAGATGCTGCAGCAACTTCCTGAGCGCGATGTTGCCTAGGGCTGCTGCCTGAACGGCTTACCTTGCGTCCATACTTGCCCGCTCACGGAGCGCGGCGCATGCTTCCCGCAACCTGGCCCGAAAGAGGCCCAACACCGGGAGGACTACATGAAAGATCTGGCAGGCAAGGTCGCCTTCGTCACGGGCGCTGCCTCGGGCATCGGGCTTGGCATCGCGACCGCGCTGGCGCAGGCCGGCGTCAAGGTGATGATGTGCGACATCGAACAGGACGCGCTGGACAAGGCGCTGGCGGACCTGAAGCAGACAAATGCCGATGTCGAAGGCGTGATCGCCGATGTTTCCCTGAAAGAGGCGCTGCAGGCGGCCGCTGACAAGACGATGGACCGGTTCGGCCGGGTCGACATTCTGGTCAACAATGCCGGTGTCGGCGGCGGTGGCAGTTATGGGGAATGGACCGATGCGGGCTGGAGCTGGACCATCGGGGTGAACCTGATGTCCGTGGTCTGGGGCGTCGAGATTTTCGGGCCGTTGATGGAAGCGCATGGTGAGGGTGGGCAGATCGTGTCGACCGCGTCGATTGCGGGCCTGCTGCCGGTGACCCAGCCGCCGTACAATGTGACCAAGGCGGGTGTCGTGGCGCTGAGCGAGGGTTTGCGCGCAGAGCTGGCCCCGCGCGGGATCGGTGTATCGGTCCTCTGTCCCGGCTTCATCCGGACACGGATTCTGGAGTCGAACCGTAACGTGCCAGAGCGCTTCGCCGGCGCGCGCGACACGACCCGAGAGGGAGCTGTCCCGCGCGAGTCCGAATTTGCGGACATGGCGCGCCAGGCCATCGAACACGGGATCGACCCGCTTTATGTCGGCGAACTGGTTCGGGAAGGCATCGAAGGCGACTGGCCCTATATCTTCACCGACAACACGTTCGAGCCGGCCATCATGGAGCGCTTCGCGAATATCAAGGCCGGCTTCGACCGCATTCGCGATCGCACCCCACGCCATTAGGGATCGCCCTGTCGCGCCTGCGGTGATTGTGCTAGCCCTGTCCTCCAGACCCGGGTGAACCGGGCAGTGTGGAGGGGGATGGAATGGCACTTGAAGTGATCGGCGCAGGCTTTGGCCGGACAGGGACGATGTCCCTGAAACTGGCGCTCGAGCAAATTGGTTTCGGGCCGTGCCACCATATGATCGAAGTGATCCATAATGGCGAAGCACAGACGCCGCTGTGGAACGATGCGCTTGCGGGCAAGCCGGACTATGCCGCGATCTATGACGGTTACAGTTCCGCCGTGGACTGGCCGACAGCCGCCTTCTGGCAGGAACTGGCAGACGTCTATCCGGAGGCGAAGATCATCCTGTCATCCCGCTCTGCCGAGAGCTGGTATGCCAGCATCTCCGAGACGATCCTTGCCACGGTCCGGGCGCCGGAGACCTGGCCGCCGCAGGCCGTCGACTGGTTCAGGATGGTGAGCAAAGTGCTTGAGCGCAGCTTCGGCGACGCGAAGACCAAGGACGAACTGATCGCCGTCTTCCACGCGCATGAGGCCGCGGTGAAGGCTGCCATTCCTGCGGAGCGCCTTCTGGTCCATTCGGCCAAGGATAGCTGGGACCCGCTCTGCGCCTTCCTGGGCGTACCCGTGCCGGCAGAGCCTTATCCACGCACCAACAGCAAGGAAGAATTCTTCCAGCACATGAAGGACGCGGACGAGATGTAGGCTTTGCCTGCCTAGTAACTCTTCGGCAGGCCCAGCACGCGTTCGGCGATGAAGTTGAGGATCATTTCGCGGCTGACGGGGGCGATGCGGGCGAGCATGGCTTCACGCATCATGCGCTCGACATGGTATTCGCGGGCATAGCCCATGCCGCCATGGGTCAGCACGGCGGTCTCGCAGGCAGTGAAGCCGGCTTCGGTGCCGAGGTATTTGGAGGCGTTCGCTTCAGCGCCGCACTCCTCGCCCTTGTCGTAAAGCCCGGCGGCCTTGTAGGCGAGCAGTTCGGCGGCGGAGAGTTCGGCCCAGCACTTTGCCAGCGGATGCTGGATGCCCTGGTTCTGGCCGATGGGCCGTCCGAACACGACGCGTTCATTGGCATAGCGCGCGGCCCGCTCCAGCGCGGAAAAGCCGAGGCCGATGGACTCGACGGCGAACAGAACGCGCTCGGGGTTCAGGCCCTGCAGTAGGTATTTGAAGCCCTGGCCTTCTTCGCCGATCAGGTGCTCTTTCGGTACTTCCAGATTGTCGATGAAGAGCGTGTTGCACTCCACCGCCTTGCGGCCCATTTTCGGGATCGGGTTGGCCTCGATCCGTTCACGGTTGAGATCGGTATAGAAGAGGGAGAGTCCAAGGTGCGGCTTGGCGCACTGGTCCTTCGGCGTGGTGCGCGCGATGATCAGGATCTTGTCGGCGCGCTGGGCGCCCGTCGTCCAGATCTTGCGGCCATTGATGACATAGCCATTATTGGTGCGCTCGGCCCGGGTTTCGAGGCTGGACGTGTCGAGGCCGGAATTCGGCTCGGTCACAGCAAAGCACATCTTCTCTTCGCCGGAGATGATCTTGGGCAGGCATTCCTGCTTCAGGTCCGGATTGCCGAATTTCTCCAGCGGCTTCGGCCCGAAAATGTTGAGGTGGATCGCCGAGGCGCCGGAAAAGCCTGCGCCGGTGCGCGTCACCGTCTGCATCATCAGCGCCGCTTCGGTCAGGCCGAGGCCCGCGCCGCCATATTCCTCAGGGAAGGCGATGCCCAGCCAGCCACCGGCGGCCATGGCGTCGCAGAACTCTTCCGGCCAGTTGCCAGTCTCGTCTGTCCTGGCCCAGTACTCGTCGTTGAACGGCTCCAGCGTTTTCTCGACGGCGGCCTTGATGGCCTGCTGGTCTTCGCTCATCGGGGCGATCTGGTGCATGGGTATCTCCTCAGTCTGGCGGGAGACTTATTCCGGCCGGGGCGGCACGTCCAGAGTCACGCTGGGACAGCATTGCCGCAAGGCAGACGAGGCCAAGCAGGATCGTCACGCCCAGTTGCAGATAGCTGGCGGTCATCGGGTCCACGCCCGCCTGCACCGCAATGCTGGAAACGACCCCTTCCTCGATGCCGTTGCCCGAGCCGTGCAGGAGGACGGCCGGCCAAAAGCTGCGGGCGCGCAGGGTGAGCCAGGCCATGATGAAGGACATGGCGACAAGCTGGAGTGGGAACAGGACCAGCGCACCGAGTAGCGGCGCCTGGCCGTAATTGTAGCCTGCGAGGTTCATCGGCAGGTGCCACATGGCCCAGATGACGCCGAGCACGGCAATGCCGCGGACCGCGCCGAGGCGGGCGATCATGTGATGCTGCAGGTGGCCGCGCCAGCCGAATTCCTCGCCGATGGCAACGGTGGAATTTACGACGGCGAAGAAGAGGGCGGTGGCCGCCATGTTGAGGGCGAAGCGGGCCCAGTCCTGCTCGCCGGTGCCGAGCGTCCACGGTCCCTTCAGGATGTCCGCGCCTGTGCCGGAGAAGGTGAAATAGGAAGAGCTGCCCCAGCCAGCGATCTCGCAGATGGTGAGGACGGCAAAGGCGATCATGGCCGGGAGCAGGGCGCCGAGGACCAGCCAGAGCGGATTGCCCGGCCAGAGCCGGACAAAGCGCCAGGCCTTGCGGTTGAAGACGAGGAGATAGGCCAGTGACCAGACGGCCGGCATGAACATGGAGCCGATCAGGTAGGGGATCATGGCCGGATCGTCCGGGTCCCCGACGAAGACAAGGCCCGCGAACTGGATCGCCCATGTGGTCAGCAGGAGGCTGGCGATGAATACGGAGAGTGCGCGAGCGCCCATCAGCATGAGCGAGTTCCTTTCAGGGTTTTGGGGGTGAGGGGAGGCCTAGCGGCGGGGTGCGATCCGCCTGAGGGCCCAGACTGCAAGCCAGCGCGTGAGGAGGAGCGAGATCACGAGACTGGCCAGCGCGATGGGCAGGAGCCAGGGACCGAGCAGCTCCCGCCCTGTGGACGGATCGTCTATGATGCCGATGAAAAAGAAATGATCGCTTTTCCAGAGGCCGACATGCGCGGGATCGCTGATCTTCAGGAGCGCGACATTGCCGATCATCAGCGTGAACATCCAGGCACCCAGGATGACAATCCCGGCCACGGCCGCTGACACGCTGTTTGCCACATTGCGCATGAGGGCGCCGAGCAGGTGCGGCGTGCGGCCGGAGGATAGCGAGGTGGCGACCGTATAGGCATCGCGGAAGGCGCTGGCATAATCGTCGGCCGGGCCGAGGGCGGCGAGGGTATCTTCCACGCTGGCGCCTGCATCCACGCGGTCGAGCACGTGGGAGCGCATTTCATCGACAATGCTGTCGCGGTCCGCGTCCGGCAGTGCCGAGAGGGCCCAGCGCAATTCACGCGCATAGGCCGCGAGCCGGGGGTGTTCTTTCTGTGTCATCGCCTCATTCCTTTTCCGGTCCGGCCTTTCCAACCAGGGCATTGATCCGTTTGCTGAGGTCGCGCCACTCTGTGGCCATGGCCCGGAGTTCGGCACGGCCCTGCACCGTCAGGGCGTAATATTTGCGGGGACGGGCGTGGTCCGGCTCGATCACCCATTCCGAGGTGATGAAACCGCCCGTCTCCATACGGTGCAGCAGCGGATAGATCGTGCCGTCCGCCACTTCGAGCCCGACCTCGCCGTTCATCCGGTCGAGGATTTCGAGCCCGTAATGGGCGCGTTCCCGCAGGATGGAGAGGAGGGCAAGCTCCACCACACCCTTGTTCATCTGCGTGCGCCGGTTTCCGGTCCGCTTTGCGTCTCTTGCCATATTTGTATCGCATGTAATCTTGCAATACAAGATAACTTGCAAAACCGGAGAGTCAAGCACCTGCTCCTGTGCACACTGTCAATCCGGAAGGGCGAGCGTGCGCGTGACGCCAATGGCCTTCAGGAAGGCCGTGTCGTGGCTGACGACCAGCACCGCGCCGTCATAGGCGCTGAGGGCGGTCTCAAGGGCTTCCACGGCGCGCAGTTCGAGGTGGTTGGTCGGTTCGTCCAGGATCAGCAGTTCCGGCGGCGCTGGCCGGGCGAAGGCGCAGGCAAGACCGGCGCGCAGCTGCTCCCCGCCGCTCAGCGTGCCGGTAACCTGCAAGGCATCCCTGTTGCGGAAGCCGAACCGGGCGAGCGCGGCATGGGCCACATTGTCCGACAGGCCGGGGTTCAGCCGGTGCATGTTGTCCAGAATGGTCTCGCCCGCGCCCAACAGACTGACATGCTGGTCGAGCAGGGCGAAGTTTTCGATGAGGCGTGTGGCTGTGCCTGCGGTCGGGGCGAGCGCGCCGGTAACGAGGCGCAGGAAGGTCGACTTGCCGGACCCGTTCGGCCCGGCCACGGCGACCCGTTCCGGCCCTGTCAGCTGGAAGTCCAGCGGGCCGAACAGGCGGCGGTCACCGAACGCCATCGCCACGCCCCGGAAATCGATCAGGCGGCGCCCGGAGGGCAGGCCGCACTTTGGCAGGTCCATCGTGATCGGCGTAAGGATTTCGACGCGCGCGCGGGCGGCATTGAGGCCGTCTTGAACTTCGGACAGCTGGCGCGCGGCGAGAATGCTGCCCTTGCCGCGAGAGGCTTCGGCGCGCTCCTGCCTTTTGTCGAGCAGCATTTTCGGGGCGTCGCTTCTGGCGCGTGTGACGCGGCCCGCCTTGTCGCGCTTGTCCTGGCACTCCCGTGCGAGCTGGGCATTCTGGCGTGTGCGTTTGTGGGCGTCGCTGGCGCGGGCGAAATCTGATTCTGCTGCCTCCCGGGCCGCTTCGCGCGCTTCAGCGAACGCGCTCCAGCCGCCGGAGAAGATCACCGTGTCGATGGGGGAGAGTTCGACGATGCGGTCGACCCGTTCCAGCAGGTCGCGGTCATGGCTGGCGATCAGCAGGCCGCCCGGCCAGGTGCGGATCAGGTTCATCACGGCCTTTCGGCCATCCGTATCCAGATTGTTGGTCGGCTCGTCCAGCAGGAGGAGATCCGGCGCATCCAGAAGCTGGCGGGCGAGGGCGACGCGCATGCGTTCGCCGCCGCTGAGGGGCGCGATGCTTGTGTTGAGAGGAACGTTCTGTAGGCCGGTGTCCGCGAGGGCCTGTTCGATACGGGTGGGCAGCGTCCAGTCTGCCTCAGCGGCATCCTCAACGCTGCCTTCGCCGCGCTCCAACCGGTCAAGACAGGCGAGGGCTTCGGTCAGGCCGAGCGCGCCGGCGAGGTCCAGTGTTTCGTCCAGCGATTGCTGCAGCATGCCGGCACGGCCGGGCAGGTGGATACTGCCGGAAGTGATGGCCACTTCGCCCACAATGGCGCGTAGCAGCGTGGACTTGCCACAGCCATTGCGGCCGACAAGGCCGACCCGCTCGCGGCCGAGCGAGAGCGTCAGGCCACGGAAAAGCGGTGTGCCGTCAGGCGTGGAGAGGGATAGGGAATCGAGCGTGAGAAAGCTGGTCATGGGAGGTCCGGGACATGAGAGGGAGACGCAGGGTGAGGTGCGGCGCGTTCTTCATTTCGGGCTTCCTTTTGCTTTCGGGCGGGGCTCGTCCGAGGCGCCGACTTAGAGGGACGGACGCGCCATTGCAAGCGTTTGGGAAAATTTTCGGGAGCGTTCTTATTATGCGACTGCGCCGATACGGCTCGGCGAGAAGCTCTGATGGAGCTCGCTCATCGGCTTGCCCAGCATCATATCAGCAATGATCCGTGCCGTGATCGGGGCGAGCAGGATACCATTCCGGAAGTGGCCGGAGGCAACATAAAGGCCCGGTACTGCAGTCTCTCCGATCAGGGGTGCGCGGTCCCGCGTGCCAGGGCGGATGCCGGCCCAGGTCTCGATGATCGGCAGGTCTGCCAGAACAGGACAGAGGCGCGCGGCACGGGCCAGCAGCGCCGAGATCGCCGCGGGCTCTGGTGCTTCGGTGGCGACGCCGGGCTCAACCGTGGCGCCGATGATCACGCGGTCGGCCTTTGGGGCGATATAGATCGTGCCGCAGCGCAGCGTGGTTTCCGGTGATCCATAACCATGTGCGACGGATAGCATCTGGCCGCCATAGCAATCGATCTCGTCCAGCGCCGGGTCCCAGTTCACGAGGCTGAGCCGTTCGCCGTTCTCTTCCACCTTGATGGCGGCTGTGCTCCAGCCAGCAGCGGCGAGGATCAGGTCGTGACCCTCCAGCGAGAGCCGTCCGCCGACGCTGCGCAGGGGCGCCGCCTCGCTGCGCAGCGTGGCCAGCGGGCTACGCTGCAGGGCCATGATCAGGGCACGGACGACGGCGCGATTGTCGACTTGTCCGTCGGTCGGCATCTGAAGCGCGGCGACCAGGTCTGGTGCAAGCGATGGCTCCAGCAGGTGCGCGGTGCCGGGGGGAAGTTCTTCATGTGCAATGCCGCGCGCGTCCAGCGCCCGGGCCAGTTTGTGCATTGCGGCGGTCTCAGCCATGTCGAAGGCCAGCGCCAGAGAAGGCCGGCCACTATAGCCAGACTCCGCATCGGCTGCGTGAGCAAGATCGATGGAGAAGTCCGGCCAGAGTTCCGCGCCCTCCATGCAGAGATCGAACAGGTGAGGGTGCACGCCTTCTTCGGCAGCGGCCTCGAAAGCAGGGGCCAGCATGCCTGCAGCGGCCCAGCTTGCGCCGCGCCCCATGGGAGCCGGATCATAGATGGTGACGGGGACGCCGCGCTTGATGGCCAGCTCGAACGCCACCGCGAGGCCAATAATGCCCGCGCCGAGTATGGCGACTTTCGGGGTGAAGCTGGAGTGCGGCGGAGCAAGGGGGGGCGGGTTCATGGCCCTTCCCTTAGTCGGTTTGAGCCTGGAGGTGAACTCTCCGGTTTGACGCGGCGGCAGATGGTCCCAGTGTGGGCGCCGTCTTCAGGCAGCCTGGCTCTGCGATTTCTGGTTTTCCCAGAAATCGACAAAGGCATCCGCCCATTTGCGATCCTGGAAGATGACGGTCTTGGAGACTTCGCCATCCGTACCAAACGCCGTGCGGACCATCATGTCCGGTGCGTCTTTTCCGGCCCGGTTACGGCACAGAAACTGCTGCACGAATGCGTCCGCCACAGTTGCCAGAAGCGCGACTTCTTCCGCCGTCTTCAAGCTGAGATCCACCACAATATCGGTCGTCATAGTCTTAAACCCCCATGTTCCCCGGGTTAACGATGAGTAAACACCAAACCCGCCGGATTTTGAAGTCCATTCCCTCCAAACGGGAGAGATTTTCTTCGCTGGTGCAAAAAATGGGCAAAAGGTCGCTACATTGGCTTGTTGCGAATTATTCTCAACCATGTTTGATGGCTCAAACACTAGAAAACAGGGCCGGATATGACCAGAATTCGCCTATGGCTCACTGCCGCAACCGTTCTGCTCGCCTCGTGCGGGAACTCAGGCGCGCCTGCCTCTGATTCAAGCAAATCTGTAGTGGAATCAGGGGACAAACCCCAAGTCGCGGGTGTTCTGAACGTTTACTCCGCCCGTCACTATGATTCCGACAAGGAGATGTACAAGCAGTTCGAAACCGAGACTGGCATCAAGGTCCGGTTCAGGGAATCGGGCGCGCCGGAGCTTCTCGAAACCATGAAAGCCGAAGGCGATGCGAGCCCGGCAGACGTCGTGATTTCGTCCGATGCTGGCACGCTGTATCGTTTCGAGGCAGCCGGACTGTTGCAACCTCTGCAGGATGCGACACTTGATGAGAAGATCCCGGAGCACTTCCGTCAGGCCGATGGTTACTGGTATGGCCTCGCCCGCCGGGTGCGTGTGATCGCTTATGATCCGGAACGCGTCACGCCGGATGAGGTGGCTCATTATAGCGACCTGGCCAGTCCGCGCTTCAAGGGTGAGGTCTGCATGCGGTCCTCGACCAATATCTACAACCTGTCCCTGATGGGCGAGCTGATTGGCCGGATGGGTCATGACGCGGCGCAGGCCTGGGCCAATGGCGTGGTCGCGAACTTTGCCCGTCCGCCGCAGGGTGGGGACATTACCCAGATCGAAGCGATTGCGGCGGGTGAGTGCTCGGTCGCGCTGACCAATCACTATTATTATGTCCGCCTGGCGACCGGTTCGCCCAGCGAGCAGGCGACGGCAGCCAAGGTGAAGCTGAGCTTCCCCGAGCAGGACACGACCGGCACGCACGTCAACGTCACCGGCGCGGGCGTTGCTGCCCATGCGCCGCACCGCGACAATGCCGTGAAGTTCATTGAATGGCTGGCCAGTGTAGACGGCCAGACTTGGCTGACCGGCGCGACCAAGGAATATCCGATGGTTGCAGGCGTTGCCTTGCCGGAAGGTCTGGATAAGCTTCCGGACTTCAAGAAGAGCGATTTCCCGCTGGACGAATTGGGCACGCACCAGTCCGAGGCGCAGGAGGTCTATGACACGGCCGGCTGGAACTGAGGCAGGCGCGTTTGGCCGATCTTCCCCTTCCTGTGCGCGCGATTCCGGCATGGCTGAAGCCGAGGCCCGGTGACGGCCCGGCCTTGCTGGCCGGTGCGATCATCGCTGTGCCCGTGGTGTCGGTTCTGTTTGCTGCGCTGGTCATGGGCGGCGGAGAGGCCTGGCAGCACATTCGCGACACGCTGATGGTGCCCTATCTGGGCGGCACGCTCGGCACGTTGGCGCTGGCGGCCTTCTTCATGCTGGTCTTTGCCGTGCCAGCTGCCTGGCTGGTGACGATGCACGACTTTCCGGGTCGGCCTGTGTTCGAGTGGCTGCTGATCCTGCCGCTGGCCGCGCCGGGTTATGTCCTGGCTTATGCCTGGGGTGACCTGATGGGCGTGGGTGGACCGATCCAGGATGCCTTGCGCGACCTGACAGGCTGGTCGGCTCGGGACTATTGGTTCCCCTCGATGCGATCAATGCCGGGTCTCGCCTTTGTCCTGGCGAGCGGTCTTTATCCTTATGTCTATCTGACCGCGCGGGCAGGGTTCGTCTCGCAATCCATCTGCGCGCTGGAAGCGGCACGCAGCCTTGGTGCTTCGCCGCTGCGCAGTTTCTGGAGCGTCGTGTTGCCGTCTGCCCGTCCTGCGATTGCCGCAGGCCTCGCGCTGGCGCTGATGGAAGTTGCCGCTGACTATGGCGCGGCGGAATATCTCGGCGTGCCGACGCTGACTTTCGGCATCGTGCGGGCGTGGAAGAGTTTCGGCGAACCGGCGGCGGCAGCTCGGCTGGCGGTGGTCCTTCTGGTTCTGGTCATTGGCTTGCTGCTGGCAGAGCGCTGGAGCCGGGGACGGGCAGGCAGCCAGCAAAGCTCGACCCGGTGGCGAATGGTTTCGCGTACAAAGCTGGGCGGCCTTTATGGTTGGGGCGCAGCCGCCTTCTGCCTGATCGGGTTCTCCATCGGCTTTCTCGTGCCGGTCTCGCGCCTTGTCTGGCGGGCGCTGGAGGCCAGCGAATATGTCGCCCCGGTCGGAGAGGCGCTGAAGAATACGCTCATCCTGGCAGGCGCGGGCGCCAGTTTCGCATTCGTGTTGGCTTTGGTGATCGCGCTGGCCGGACGCGGACGCGGGCCGGGCGCTGCCATTGCGCGGCTGACGGCTTCGTCTGCCTATGCCATTCCGGGCGCCGTGCTGGCGCTGGGTGCGCTGGTCGTTCTGGGAGGGCT
>LADW01000092.1 GCA_000961695.1 Hyphomonadaceae bacterium BRH_c29 | reverse complement strand
CATATTCCGTGAACTCGGCATAACGCGCGTGTGCACCAATCATGCGACGCGCCTGCTTGATTGGGCACCAGTACTGTTCCGTGCGCGCAGCGACCTCACGCACATAGGCGATCACGCCATTGGAATAGGAACAATAGGCACAGTTCAGTTTCTCCATGGCATTCAGATAGGCGAGGCTCGTGCGGTCGAACACCAGATAGTCGCGGCGCTTGACCTGAGGAATGTCATACACCCGGAAACAGATGGCCTGGTAAATCGACACCCAGAGATCCAGAGCCACAAAGACCACAATCAGCGAATAGATCACCGGCGCTGTCACCACGATCAGGAACCGTGCACTCAGCAAGTAGGGAATAAGACCCTTCCGTAATTCCAGGTGTCGCCGGATCACTTCCTGGTCGAACAATATGCGTCCGTGTTCCATACCAAAGCGGAAGCCTGCCCGCTTCTTTGCAAATTCAGCCTCGAGCTCCAGCTCCAGATCACGAATTTTGCCGAGTATCCGATCTGTGTAGTCTGACATATCTTTCCTGACCTTCTCAACGATTCATCCTGACAAGCAGGACCGCTCCGGTCACGGCCGCCTGAATACAACTGACAGGTTATTGGCAGGCATCTCGGTCACCGCCTGCAGTTGGAGCCCCGCCCTGGAGGCAAGCGGAAACAGCTCCAGGTCCAGGTCGCGAACGCCCCAGGCCGCATCGCGCGATTTGAGGCTTTCGCTGAAGGCTGCGTTCGACGGTGCAATCTCACCATTGCGGGCATAGGGCCCATAAAGCAAGAGGTGCCCGCCGGGGGCCAGCAACCTGCCTGCACCGCGGAGCAGGCCCTCGGTCGCCGCGAAGGGCGAGATGTGGACCATGTTCATCGAGACGATCAGGTCCCATCCGCCCGCCTCGGCGTTGCCCCAGTCATCGCTGGATGCGTCAATCACCAGCGGCCCGGACAGGCGGTCATGCCCGGCGGCAGCCTTCCAGGCCGACTGGCTCGCCCGGCCATCGGCATCAATGTCGGAATAGGTCCAGCGTAGCTCCGGAAATTGCTCCGTCAGGAAAGCGCCATGCTCGCCTGTGCCGGAGGCGATCTCCAGCGCACGGCCAGTGCCCAGTCCCTGAGCCGCGAAGACATCGCGGATCGGCTCACGGTTGCGCGCGGTGGAGGGAGAATAGCGCCGGCCATCCGCCGCTTCATTGCGAGGCTCCAGAGCGACCGGCTTGTCTTCAGCCATTGGCCTGCTGTTCGAAATCGTACATCTCGGTCGACACGACGGCCTGCCCCATTGAGGTATAGCGCGGCCCCACAGCACGTTCCGGAAGGAAGTGCGCATCAAGGCGCGCGACCTGGTCCGGCGTCAGCACGAAACCGGCGGCCGCATGGTTCTCTTCGAGGTGTTTGAGGCTCGTCGTGCCGGGGATGGGCAGCACGTTCGGCGCCTTTGCAAGTGTCCACACGATGGCGAGCTGGGCCACCGTGCAGCCGACCTCCTCCGCAACGGCGCGCGCCTCGTCGAGCAGCGGCAGGTTGCCGGCATAGTTCTCAGGCTTGAAGCGCGGGAAGAGGCTCCGGCGCATGTCGGACTCGTGGAACGCAGCCGGGTCTGCCGGCGGATCGGCCAGGAAACCGCGCCCGACCGGGGAGAAAGCCACCAGCGCCGTGCCCAGTTCCTCGCAGGCCTGCATGACCGCGATCTCCGGGTTGCGAACCCAGAGCGAATATTCAGACTGCATCGCGGCGATGGGGTGCACCTTGTGGGCCCGGCGCAAATGGTCGGCGCCCATTTCCGAGAGGCCCGCAAACCGGATCTTGCCTTCACTGACCAACTCCGACAGCGCGCCGACGGAGTCTTCGATGGGCACATTCGCGTCCGGCCGGTGCAGGTAATAGAGGTCGATCACGTCGGTCTGCAGCCGCTTGAGGCTCGCCTCGCACGCCGCCTTGATCGACTCTGGCCGACCATCCAGCACGCGCTGGCCATCCCGGACATCCAACACACACTTGCTGGCCAGGAAATATTCCTGCCGGCGAGACCCAAGTGCCTCACCGATCAGGGTCTCACTGCGGCCAACACCATAGATCGTCGCCGTGTCGAGGAAATCGCACCCGATATCGAGGGCCCTGACCAGCAGGGCCTTTGCTTCGTCTTCCGGCAACGGCGGACCATAGGCATGACAGATGTTCATGCAGCCAAGGCCCACCGGGTGGACCTCGCGGTCCCCGATCTTCCGGCGGTGTGCGGTCATGGATTTATCCTCTTGGTGTAAAGCGCTCGCGCAGCTCTTTCTTCAGGATCTTGCCATTGGCGTTACGCGGCAGCGGCTCGTGCAGGAACTGGATTTCCACCGGCACCTTGAACGCGGCGAGATGATTGGCGACATGGGCGCGAAGCTCTGCTTCGGAGACTTCCATGCCGGGCTTCAGCTGTACCACAGCGCCGACTTCCTCGCCGAGCACCTTGTGCGGAATGCCGACCACGGCCGCGTCCATCACCGCCGGGTGGTCATAGAGCGCGCTCTCCACCTCGATGCTGTAGATGTTCTCGCCGCCACGGATCAGCATGTCCTTCGCGCGGTCGACCAGGAAGAGGAAGCCTTCCTCATCGAGACGGGCAAGGTCACCCGTGACAACCCAGCCATCGCGATAGGTTTCGGCGGTCGCGTCCGGGCGGTTCCAGTACTGCTTGCAGTTCATCGGGCCTTTGCACCACAACTCGCCGACTTCGCCGACGGCCAGGGCGTTGCCTTCCGGATCGCAGACTTTCAGCTCCACCGCAGCAGGCGGTGCACCGGCGCTGGACGGCCGGTTCACATAGTCTTCGCCGATGTTCAGGGTCACCGTCGCGCACGTTTCGGTCATGCCCCAGCCATTGCCGGGCGCCGCATTCGGGAAGCGCTTCTTGATGGTGGAAACAAGTTCCGGCGCCGACGGCGCGCCACCATAGGAAATCACTTCAATGGACGAGAGGTCATACTTGTCCCGGTCCGGATGTTCCAGCACCTGCCAGGCAATCGCAGGCACGCCGCCAATATTCGAGATCTTCTCGCGTTCAATGATCGGCAGGGCCTCACCGGCATCCCACTTGTACATCGACACGATCTTGTCGCCGCGCAGGGCCGTCGGCACCATCACGGCGAACGCGCCGGTCGCGTGGAAGAACGGGATCGACAGGAGCGTCGCACGCTGAACACTCGGATCCGGCTCCGGCACCGGCTCGCCCTTGCGCAGGTACATCCGCGCCGAACAGCATAGCGAGTTGAACATGTTGGACACGACCGCACGGTGTGTGGCGAGCGCGCCCTTCGGCTTGCCTGTGGTGCCCGAGGTATACATGATCGTGGCGTGGTCTTCAGGGCCGACTTCGACGTCCGGCAGGCTGATCGGCGCCAGAGATGCCCAGCTGTTGGCATCCCCGATCGAGGATTCCATCGACGTCACGGACGGATGATTGTGCTCCTCACCCGGATCGCGCGCGATGATGACGTGGTTCAGCTCCGGCAGGTTTCCGAGATGCTCATGGATGCGTTCGAAAATCTGCGGATCGACCACTGCCGCCTTCACGCCGGCAAAGGACAGGCCGTATTCGAGCTCGTCACCGGTCCACCAGGAGTTCATCGGCGTGGCAATCGCCCCAAGGCTGAGCGCGGCATAGAAGGCCACCGGCCATTGCGGATAGTTGCGCATGACGATGGCAACGCGGTCGCCCTTGGTGATGCCGTACTGATCGCGCAGCGTGGCGGCAAAGTGCGCCACGGCACGGTACATCGCCGTATAAGTCACCCGTTCGTCCTGGTAGACGATATAGTCGCGGTCCGGGAAGCTGGCGGCGGCCAGCAACAGGATCGAGTGGATCGTGGGCGGGGCATTCTTGTATGTCTTCATGGAGATGCCGTTGATCACGGAATCTTCCAGCTCTGCCGGGGAGCCCGGCGCAGCCAGCAAGGCGTTTGCCTGGGCGATGGACATAGCGGGCCAGTTCGGGGGCAGCAGCTCAGATGACATGGGTTTCCTCGGGGTAATTTTGATTTGCGCCACACAACCACGCCGGGCGCCGGGTTTGAAGAGGCTACACAAGCTTGTGTGAGGAAAACTCCGGTCTCACCTCGCGGAAAGCACGGCCTCAAGCCCCGTCTCGGGGTCAAACCGTCGCGGACGGGCGTGGATTCCCCATGCCAACAACAGCGGCAGGCTGACGAGGATGATCCCAAGCTTGATCAGAATCGAAATGGTGAAATTGCCCGGCACCACAGGCAGCGTGAACAGAACCAGCGTCAGAAGCGCATACACAACCAGCACGAAGGCCAGCAGAAAGACATAATAGGCTGGCTTCTCACCGGCCCGGAAGCTGGCGTTCGGATTGGCGGCGTGAACGCCCGCCACCACGGCCCGGACGAGAGGAAAGAACGTATCGGTCCGGTCCTCGAACTGGGCGATGCCTTTGAAATGCATGTTACTCAGATTGAATTGCGAGCGGGTGCCTGAAAGCTCCATCAGGAACCGCTTCTGCTGCAGCCGGCCCGGTGCAAAGGCCAGCCGCACGCGGGTGACCCGGTCAAACGGAACGACGCCCCGAAGGGCGCCGTCCGCGTCATGGTATTCAAGCCGGTCAGGAAAGGCCCGCCAGACGGTTTCGCCCTTTTCCTGAATCGACGCTCGACGGCGATATTCGATCTCTTCCACGGCCAGACTCCCCCAAGACTGGCGAAGAGCTTACTTCCCGGTGTCGCAGAAACGCAACTCGTGGAACGTGCCGTCCGGCTCGGTCACGTCGTAGGTGCGTCCTGCAAGTTCGTCGCCCTCACACAGGTAGCCGATCTGGTACATGGCCAGCAGGGCATCATTGTCGGGCGTCAGGTCGTTTGCGCGCATCAGGTCGGTGGCATCATCGTGCCGGCCGAGTTCCATCAGGATGTTGAATTTCTGCGTCCGCGTGGTCTCAGGCTGAGCCAGCAGCGCGTTCAGCGAGGTCGCCTTGCCGCGAGCCGAGTCCAGCAGAGAGGCGGCTGCCGTGCTCCATTCGGTATCGCTGTAGTCGGCCAGGACCTCTTCGAAATCCTCGATGGCGCCCATCGTATCGTAGCCGTGCTCACCCAGGCGCAGCTCGCCGCGGCGATAGAGCACTTCAGCCATCTGGTCGCGGCTCAGCGCCGGGTCGCCGGTCAGCTGGGTCAGACGGTCGACGGCGGCCTGCGTGTTGCCGGCTGTCACCAGCTCTTCGACGGTCTGCATGGCCAGCTCGTAAGGCGAGATGACTTCGGTTGTTGTTACCATCATAGCCGTGTCCTCCGTCGGCGCAGGCGCCGAGGTACAGGCTGCCAGAACAAGGGCGGAAGCGGCGGCGGCAAGGCTGAGGCGGATCATGTGGGGAAGCTCCATACGGGCAGATCTGAGGTTAGGACTTCTTGGTAAGCGCGCAAGCCGAGCACAGGCAGGGCCGGATTGTGAATTTTGTGTGGTCTTTTCACTCGGTGGAGGCGGGCTCCGGCTCGGTCGTCACAGTGGGGAGAGGCTGACACCAGGTCAGGCCTTCCAGCCACTCACGCGGCTCTCCGGCGCCCTGCACCGGGCCGCCTGCCCCGTCTGGTCCGCAGACAAAGCCGGCATCCTTGAGCTTGCGGGTCTGATCTGCCGTCGGGCTGATACCCGAGACTTGATAGCGGCGCGCCGGAACATCTCGCTCGCCCAGCGTCCAGGCGACGTCAAACCATTGCGGCAAGGTCAGCATGTAGTTCAGCCTGGGCTCCAGCGCTTCAAGATCAGACCGGGTCAGTTCCAGCTCGACCTTCGCTTGTGCCGCTCTAGGGTGCGTGGGCATGATGGTCAGCACTTGCTGTAGATCCGCGACCGCGCCACGTCGATCATCCCCCGCCAGGCGGCGCAGACTGCCGCGCTGGTAATAGGCCTCGGCCCGGTCAGCCGGCGACAGGGCGGGATCGGCCAACAGCACCGTCAGGGCCGCATCGACCTCATACGGATTGCCCGCCGCTTCAGCCTCAGCAAGGCGCTCGGGGAACGGCGCCGCTGGCTCGGGCGGGGTGGCGCAGGCGGCCATGACGGCCAACAGGAGCACCGCAAAACAGGAACGGAAATTACGCATGGCGGCACATAAGCGGGCTTCGCCCGGCGCTGCAAATTGCATTTCAGTTAGAACAGAAAATCAGGCGCTGGCGAGACGGTTGATCTCGGCAATATCGCCCCGGCCAAGCGCCTCAATGGCGCGGGCGGCGATGTGCCGGGCATTAAGGCCAGCGGTCTCGTACATGGCGTATGGGCTATCCTGATCCTGGAACACGTCCGGCAGGGTCATTGGGCGCACCCGCAGCCCACGATCCAGCCCGCCACTCCGGGCGAGGTATTCCAGTACGAAGCTGCCGAAGCCGCCCATGGCGCCTTCCTCAATCGTGATAAGAACTTCGTGTTCCTTCACCAGACGGTCAATCAGGTCGGTGTCCAGCGGCTTGGCAAACCGGGCATCGGCCACGGTTGCAGACAGGCCCTGCGCCGCCAGCATGTCAGCTGCCTTCATCGCTTCGCCGAGACGCGTGCCGTAAGAGAGGATCGCGATGGTCGTGCCTTCGCGGATCACCCTGCCCTTGCCGATCTCCAGCGGTGTCAGCACCTCCGGCATGTCCACGCCCAGGCCCTCGCCCCGTGGATAGCGGAAGGCGCTCGGCCGGTCGTCGATTTCCAGCGATGTCAGCACCATGCGGGCCAGCTCTGCCTCATCACCCGCCGCCATGCAGATCATGCCCGGCAGCGCGCCGAGATAACCGATGTCGAAACTGCCGGCATGGGTCGCCCCATCGGCGCCAACGAGGCCCGCGCGGTCAATGGCGAAGCGGACGGGCAGCTTCTGGATCGCGACATCATGCACGACCTGGTCATAGCCGCGCTGCAGGAAGGTCGAATAGATCGCGCAGAACGGCTTCATGCCATCAGCGGCAAGGCCCGCCGCGAAGGTGACGCCGTGCTGTTCTGCAATGCCGACATCGAAATGCCGGTCAGGGAATTTGGCCGCGAAAATGTCCGTAGACGTTCCGGAAGGCATCGCCGCCGTAATGGCGCAGATCTTGTCGTCTGTTTCGGCGAGCTTGGTCAGCGTCTGGCCGAAGACTTTCTGATAGGCCGGTGCCGACGGTTTCGGCTTGGCCTGCTCGCCGGTGACGACCGAGAATTTCGAGACACCGTGATACTTGTCGGCAGAATTTTCAGCAGGCGCGTAGCCTTTGCCCTTTTGCGTGACAGCGTGGATCAGGATCGGACCTTCACGCATTGCCTTCACGTTTTCGAGGATCGGGATCAGCACGTCGAGGTCATGTCCGTCGACCGGGCCGACATAATAGAAGCCCAGCTCCTCAAACAGCGTGCCGCCCATGGCGAAGCCGCGCAGGAATTCTTCCGCGCGACGGGCCGGGCTTTCCAGCCCCATCGGGGCAATAACCTTCTTCGCGATCCGGCGCAGGCCACGATAGGGCCGCGAAGACACGAGCTGCGAGAGGTGGTTGCTCATCGCGCCGACCGGCGGGGCGATGGACATGTCATTGTCGTTCAGGATCACGATCAGGCGCGACTTGTCGGCGCCGGCATTGTTCATCGCCTCATAAGCCATGCCTGCCGACATCGAGCCGTCACCGATCACCGCGATGACGTGGCTGTGCTCGCCCTGAATGTCGCGCGCCTTGGCAAAGCCGAGACCCGCGGAAATCGAGGTCGAGGCGTGCGCCGCGCCGAACGGGTCGTACTCGCTCTCGGACCGCTTGGTGAAGCCGGAGATGCCGCCCCCCTGACGCAGCGTGCGCATCTGGTCGCGGCGGCCGGTGAGGATCTTGTGGGGATAGCACTGGTGGCCAACGTCCCAGATCAGCTTGTCCTTGGGGGCATCGAACACCGAGTGGATCGCAACGGTGAGTTCCACCACGCCGAGGCCAGACCCGAGGTGACCACCTGTAACGGAGACCACATCAATGACCTCTTCGCGCACTTCACTCGCGATCTGTTTCAGCTCCGCCCGCGAGCGACCTTTCAGGTCTGCCGGCGAGTTGATCGCGTCGAGAAGGCGGTTGGGGCGAATGTCGGTCATCTTCCAGTCTGAGCTTGTGAGTAATGGGTAAGTGTCTGTCTAGTGTGTTCTATCAAGAACAAAATCGACAGAATGCAGCAGTATATTGGCCTTTTCGCGAAAAATTGCGAGGTGTTCCTTCGCTTGCGCGGCGAGCAGGCGCACCCGTTGGCGGGCGCCGTCGACGCCCAGAATCGTAACAAAATTGGCCTTTCCAGCCTCTGCGTCCTTCGCCAGCGCCTTGCCAACCTTGGCTTCATGCCCTGTCACATCGAGTAGATCGTCGGCAATCTGGTAGGCGAGGCCAAGATCATTTGAGAAGCCAGCCAGGGCGCTGCGCTCATGCTCGCGGGCCCTTCCGATGATTCCCGCCGCTTCGGTGGCATAGGAGATCAGCGCCCCGGTCTTGAGCCGCTGCATGCGGGTAATCGTGTTCAGATCGCGCGGGCTGTCGCTTTCCAGCATGTCGATCATCTGGCCGCCCACCATGCCCCGCGCCCCGGCCGCATCCGCCAGCCGCTCAATCAGCAGCGCGCGCACTTCGGCGTCGGGGTGAGTCTCGTTGGAAGCGATAATCTTGAAAGCCAGCGTCAGCAGCGCATCCCCCGCCAGGACGGCCGTCGCTTCGTCGAACGCCTTGTGCACGGTCGGCTGACCCCGGCGGAAATCGTCATCGTCCATGCAGGGCAGATCGTCATGGACGAGGGAATAGCAGTGCACGCATTCCAGCGCCGCCGCTGTTCTGAGCAATGACTTCTCCGGCGCCTCGAACATCGCGCCTGCCTCGATCAGGAAGAAGGGCCGCATGCGCTTGCCATTGGCGAGGGCGGCGTGGCGCATGGCGCGCATCAGGTCAGCTTCCGGCCCCGAAGCCGGCGGGATCAGCTGATCGAGTGCCACCGTCACCTTGTCGGCAACTTCGATCAGGCGCTGCTCGAAATCGACCACCTCCGCCATGTCCGGGCTAGTCGAAGCTTGCGGGTTCCGTGGCGGTGCCGCCAGCCCCCTGCACGATCTGCTCGACTTTCAGTTCCGCCGACTTGAGGCGCGCTTCGCAATGCGCTTTCAGCGCTGCGCCGCGTTCATAGATGGCGATCGACTTTTCCAGCTCGACTTCACCAGCTTCAAGCTGGCGCACGATGCCTTCCAGTTCGGCAAGCGCTTCTTCGAAGCTCATCTTGTCGACGGGTTTTTCCTTCGGGTCTGCCATGTCGCCTCACGTTTCGGAGAGTCAGGACACTAGAGCGGTGCCCGACCCATCACAACCTTTTCCATTTCGATTTCGAACCCGGATTCACCGGTATTCGTAGATGCGGTAACTCCAATAGGAATCCCCGCCATCGCGCACGCACTTCCAGCCGAGCCTTTTCAGCTCAGGGCGCAGCATGCGATTGAACCAGCCATGCGCGGCCAGATAAACTTTCGTGTCTTCTGACGCCTCGTGCAGCTTCTGCGCAGCGTCCATGGCCCGCAGACGCGCCTGCACGACGCTCTCGCCGTCCAGCGCGTGGCCGTTCAGCCAGGCTGCGCGGGCGAGAATGTTCCACGTCTTCGGCAAGTAGCGCACGCCCGGAATCATCGGCGGCGGCAGCGGGGCCTCATTGAACACCGAGTCATACGCGGCCGTCATGTGCGGCGCGGCGCGGGCGGCGGTCTGCTGGGCGCGGAGGCGGGCGGACGCGAACACAAGGTCTGCATCCTTCACCGCTTCCATCAGGTCCAGCGGCGCCACCTGGCCATCGGCCAGCGGGCTTTCCTCGTAGCGGGCCCACCAGTCTTTGTATTGGCGCCAGTCGAGGCGTGGCTTCGCCGTGCGGTCGAGCGCCGGTTTGCCATGCCGCGAGACCACGATGGGTCCGCGCCGGGGTGCTGTCGATGTCGCTTCTGGCATCGCCATCCGGTCCGTCAGTCTCATTCAATTAGGGTCAAATGCCCTGGGAACTTCCAGCCACTAGCGATGTTGGCCGGAAGCGACAAGGCGGGAATCATGGTTTGGCCGGGCTAGAGGCCTTTCCAGACGCGTTTCGGGCACTTCTCGCCATCCATCAACTTGCAGCGATAGAAGCTCATCAGCACCGTATCTGCCCGTCCCATAAGGTGATCCATGGGCACAAAGCCGACAGAGGCGTCCTTCGGGTCGACAGAAAGCGGGCAACCTGCCCGATCCACAACATTCCCGACCGGCGGGCAGTGTCCTGACAGGAAACGGCTGTCGAGCGAGTTGTCACGATTGTCGCCCATCATGAACAGATGGCCCTTGGGCACGATGAACAGGACTGTATTGTCGCCCCGGTCGCCTGCTTCCTGGCGGTCGGTTATCCAGCTCTTGCCGTCTTCGGCCGTCTCGCGCCACTCATGCGCAGTCGCAACCCAGTTGGTGCCATGCGGCACGTAACGGACGGTGCGCTCGTATTCGCTCGGGATCGGCTCTCCGTTGATGTAGAGCTGCTCATCGATCATCTGGATCTGGTCACCCGGCAGACCGATCACGCGCTTGATCATCACTTTGCCGGCATGGGGATGCTCGAACACGACCACATCGCCGCGCTTTGGCGTGCTGGCGAAGATGCGGCCATCGGGAATCGGCAGGTAGCGGCCTATGCTGAACGGCAGCGAATAGCGGTCATAGCCATAGGCCCACTTGGCAACGGCCACCCGGTCCGTGACCTGAAGTGTCGGCACCATGCTTTCCGAGGGAATCACGCGCTGCTCGTAAACCAGGCCGGAGAAGATCAGGAACAAGGGCACGAACACGGCCAGCGTGGCGCCCCATTCCTTCAGCTCCTGCTTCACCTTATCGGCGAGTGTGCTGGGCTCCTCTTCGGCGCCCTGCGCGGCCTTTTCGCCTTCTCGTGCCATCGAGGCCTCGCTTTTCCGATGCAACAAGGGGCTTTCTTAGACGATACCTCTGCTGCTTGCGAAGCCGAAAACTGCCAAATCGCTGTAAATCGGGTCAGGTGGTGAGACTGTAAAGCGTCACCCCGTCCGGTCCGGGCGCTGCTTTCACCTCGCCGCGATAGATCAAGCAGTTAAGATGCGCCAGCGCTTCGCCGGTCGCCATGCCGAGTTCGTCCGGATTGATCTTGCGACCAAAGATGGCGACGAACGTGTCGAGCACCGTCCTCGGCCGCTCCGCAAGGCGCTGTTTGAGCCGGCTCAAAGCCACTTCATGCCCGTCGATCAGATGGCGCAGGCGCTTGTGTGCACCCCGGAAAGGCTCGTTATGCGCCGGAAGCACCAGCACATCCTCAGGCAAGCGCTGCAGCAGCTTCTCGCAGCTCGACATCCAGTCCAGCAGCGGATTGGCCGCTGGCTCTGTCGGATGCACCGACACATTGGACGAAATGCGCGGCAGCAACTGGTCGCCCGACACAACGATGTTCAGCGCCGGGCAGAACAGGCAGGCATGCTCTGGCGAGTGGCCATTGCCGGTGATCACTTCCCAGGTCTCGCCGCCCATTTCGAACGTGTCGCCGTCGCTGAGCCGGAAGAAACTGTCCGGCATTTTCGAGACGCCGCGCCCGAAGCCGCCAAAGCGCTCCCGGTAATAGTCCAGCGCCGTCTCATCCCAACCGGCCTTGCGGTAGAAGCTGACACCCGCCTCAGGCGCCTCGCGGCCCGTGTCGGACACCAGCAGACGGCAGGTCGTGTATTCCAGCCGGCTCATCCACAGATCGGCCCCCTGTTTGTGGCAGAGCCAGCCGGCGCAGCCGACATGATCCGGGTGCATGTGGGTGACGATGACGCGCTTCAGCGGCTTCTCCGGTGTCACACGGGACCCGAGGATCTGCGTCCAGGCATCGCGCGTCTCTTTCAGCGGCATGCCGGTATCAATGATCGTCCAGCCGTCGCCATCGTCGACCAGCCAGACATTGATGAACTTCAATGAGAAAGGCAGCGACATGCGGATCCACTGGATACGCGGCGTAATCTCCATCATCCCGCCATGATCCGGCGCGGCTTCGCCGTGCAGATAGTCGAGACCGGGGCGCTTGGGTGTTTTTGTGGTGAAACCGTCCATGCGTGCAGAATAGGCCCGCCCGTCAGGGCGTCGAGCCGTCACGCAAGGTCAGGCGCTGGCGAGTGGCGGCAGGGCCTGCTGTATGCCGGCCACCAGATCGGTCAGCGCCAGCGTGCCATCCATACGCAGCACGTCCGCCGGCACCGTCAGCGCGTCGAGCTGGCTGCGAAGCAGGCTGACCGGCATGAAATGGCCGGGCCGGGTGGTCATGCGCTGAGCCAGCAGGTCTTCCGGCACGTCCAGCCAGACGAAGCGCACCATCCGCCCGCACTGGTCCTGCAGCGCAGTCTGCACAAACGGCGTCAGGGCCGAACAGGCGAGCACAAGACGCGGCGCGGTCGCGGCCTCCACAGCTCTGGAAATTGAGGTGACCCAGTCCACCCGGTCCGCATCCGTGAGGGGTGTTCCGGCAGCCATTTTTGCGCGGTTCGCATCGGAATGATGCGCGTCCGCCTCGATGAAGGGCCAGCCTGTGGCGGCGGAAAGCGCCTCGCCGGTCGTGGTCTTGCCGGAACCGGCAACGCCCATGATGACGACGAGGTCTTTCACTTGAGCGGCGTGCGTTTGCGCGGGCCGAGCTTGGTGCGCTTGAAGTTCGCGCCCCGGAACGGATTGACGGGCTTCTCGGCTGGCTCGGTCTTGCGATCCCCGCGCGGCGGGCCGGATTTGCCCATCGGCTTGCCGCCGGGCTTGCCCGAACGCGGCGGACGATCCGGACGGTCACCCCGCGGTGGCCGGTCAGACCGCTCGCCCCGGACAGGACGTTCGCCTCTTGAGGAGCGCTCACTCCGCGAAGGGCGCTCGGCTCGGGCCGGGCGTTCTGCCTTTTCACTCGGCGCGTAGCCCTGCAGCAGAGCCTCACGCTCCTTGCCGCTGAGCGGGCGCCATTTGCCTTCCGGCAGGCCTGCCAGTTCCAGCGAGCCGATGCGCACACGCATCAGGTCCACGACGCGCAGGCCGACCAGATCGCACATCCGGCGGATCTGGCGATTGCGGCCCTCGTGCAGCACGAAGCGCAGTTCCTGCGCCTTGATCCGCTCCACGCCCGCCGGTTTCAGTTTGCGCCCGTCGAGTTCCAGCCCGTGGCGCAGCTTTGCCAGCGCCTCTTCAGTCACCTCGCCCCGCACCTTGACGATATATTCCTTGTCGACCTGGCTCGCCGGACCGATCAGCGCCTTGGCCAGCACGCCGTCTTCCGACATCACCAGCAGGCCGCGCGAATCCTTGTCCAGCCGGCCCAGCGGCGCGAGCTTGTTGTAGCGGCCCGGGATCGCGTGGGCCTTGCCCGACAGGGTCTCTTCCGTGATCAGGCGCACTGCCGGGATTTCGCCCGCTTCTGGTGTACCTGATACGATTCCGACGGGTTTGTGATACAGGATCGACAGCTTGTTATCGAGCTGGCGGGTCGCCTTCTGCTCCAGCGTCAGGGTCTGGCCGGCCTCGATCTTCTGGCCCGCAATGGCGTCCTGGCCATCAACCTTCACCAGCCCCTTCAGGATCAGCGCATCGGCCTCGCGGCGCGAGCAGACGCCCTCCTCGGCGAGCCATTTGTTGATCCGCAGCGGCTCTGCGCCTTCGTACATCTTTTTCCAGGCCATAGGGGTCGGTGCTTCCTGCCGCTTCTGGGCCTGTCTTATCGGCCCCCTCACCGCCCGGCAACAGCCCGCCCTCACTGTTGGATAAGAGGCCTCTCAGGCAACATAAAACACGACATAAACACCGTATAAGCACGACATAAACCGCCCACCGTCATGAAACCGAGGTCGACAGGCCGCGCGACTTCTTCGATAAGCCCGCCTCCATGAAACCGGTCGCCGCCCCTTCGCTTGCTTTCGCCCTGCTCCTGCTCGGCACGACCCTCGGCCTTGCCGGGACAGACCTTGTGCTGCCCGCCGTGCCCGGCTTGCCGGATGTACTGGGCGGCAGCGCAGCCATGGCGCAGCTGGTTCTGGCAGCGTTTGTCGCGGGCGGCTGCGTCGGTCTGATCCTGTTCGGCGAACTTGGCGCGCGGGTGGACCAGCGCACTCTGCTGGTGTCCAGCCTCGTCGCCTACGCGCTCGTCTCACTCGCCTGCGCGCTGGCCCCGTCCCTGCCTTCGCTTGTCGCCTTGCGCTTCCTGCACGGGCTCAGCGGTTCAGCCGCTGCCGTGTTCGCGCCGGGCATGATCCGCGCCATGTTCAACGAGGCGCGCGCCGTGCGGGCGATCGGCCTGATGGGCAGCATTGAGTCTATTGTGCCGGCCCTCGCCCCGGTCGTCGGCGTCTGGCTGCTGGCCGCGTTCGGCTGGAACAGTTCTTTCTATGTCATCGCCGGGCTCAGCCTTGCCGTTGCCGCGCTGATCCATGCGCAGCGCGCCAGCCTGCCCGTTCCGCCACCGACGCGCGGCGCGGGCAGCTATTTCCGCCTGCTGAAGAATGCGACCTACCTGCGCTATGCCCTGACACAGGCCTTCACGCTGGGCGGCCTGCTGATCTTCGTCTTCGGCGCGCCAGCCATGATCACGAAAGCACTGGGCGCCAGCCTCAATGCCTTCATCGTGATGCAGGTAACGGGCATCATTTTCTTCGTCATCGCCGCCAACAGTGCAAGCCGGCTGGCAGACATGTTCGGGGCGGAGCGGATGATCCTTACTGGCTCGATCCTGTCGGCCCTCGGCCTGATGGGCCTCGCCGCCTATGGAGCCAGCGGCGGAACCGGGACGCTGGTGATCGCGGCTGTGTTCGTGCCGGTGAACCTTGGCCTCGGCCTGCGCGGGCCGCCGGGATTTTTCCGCGCCATCCTCGCCTCGAACGGAGATGACGCGCGCGGCGCGGCCCTCATGATCCTCGCGATCCTTGCGACGACGGCCATCGGTACAGCGATTGCCGCGCCCTTTGTGACAGCCGGGATCGCACCGCTGGCCATGGTCGCGGCCGGGTTTTCATGCCTGTCGGTTCTTTTGCTTCTAGCGCTGCCGAAGCTGCCGGCCTGAGCCTTCGGCGCCTAGTCCGCGGACACGCCTTCAGGCTCGATCACCAGCGACACAGACCCGACGCGGAAGCCGAACCAGCCGACTGTTGCATTGTTCACCACTGCGCCGTCACCCGAATTTGCGAGCACATCGCGGAACCGGAGCTTGCGGCCTTTGCCCTTTTCGGAGGGAAGGATGATGTCATATTCGAGCCGGAATACGTCGCCATCCTGATAACCGCGCGCCTCGCCGACGACATCTTCGCGCGTGCCGGTATATTCGCCCGGCGCGACGCGTTCGAGCCGCCAGGTCTTGCGATCCCGCTCTCCGTCATCATAGACGAAGTCTTCGACCAGCGTGAACGTCGTGCCATCCGACGAGCCATTCAGCGTCGCCGTGAAGCCCCGCCGGAGGCCTGTGATGGCGCGGAACTCGCCCCGGGCGACATGCGTGCCCGCGAGGTCCTGCTCAATCTGGAACGCATCGCCCCCTGCCGCGTCCGGAACCGGCGGCCGGGTGGCGCAGGCGGCCGTCAGCGTGACGAGGAGGGCGAGAACGGGAAGTTGCTTTTTCATGCCTCTTCTACGAGGCATCGCGAGCATTGGATCAGTTCAGGGCTTTTTCGATCTCGGTGAGAACAGCGTCTCCGCGAAAACGCGCGCGAGCATCAATCCTGCCAGGGCAAACCCATTTAGAGCTCAGGCCAATGGCGCGTTGATCCGTCCCCCAATCAAACCCCAAACAATGCCTCGCTGTTCTCCAGGAAGGTCGCGCCGCCTTCGGTGATGCCGGGGACGCGGCCGGGGACGGAGGCGAGGGCTGTTTCGGCGAAGAAGCCTGCCAGGGCGAGGTTGCGGGCGCGGGCCGAAAGGTCTCCGCTGCGCGCGGCGGTGGCCGCTTTCGTCAGGAAATGTCCGCCGATCACGTCGCCCGCGAGCGCGAGATAGGCCGTTGCGCCAGAGAGCGCCTTGTCCTGATCGCGCTCTTTCATGGCGGTCAGCATCCAGTCGGTTGCCTCACGCAAAGCATCGGCCCCGGCGCGGAGGCGGTCAGCGATCTGGACGAGCTGCGGCTCGTTCGTCGCGCGGGCTTCGCGGATCGTGGCGTCGATGTCGCCCAGGATGAGACGCATGGACTCGCCATTCGTGCCGGTCAGCTTGCGGCCAACAAGATCAATCGCCTGAATGCCGTTGGTGCCTTCATAGATCGGCGCGATACGGGAGTCGCGATAGAGCTGGGCGGCCAGCGTCTCGTTCATGAAGCCCATGCCGCCATGGATCTGCACGCCCATGCTGGCAATGTCGACCCCCATATCGGTGGACCAGGCCTTGGCAATCGGGGTCAGCAGGTCTTCGCGCAGCTTGGCCGCATGACGGGCCTGCTCGTCCGGTGCGGACACGGCAAGGTCTGCGGCGACACCGCAGGCATAGCAGATGGCGCGGGCCGCTGCGACGCGGGCACGCATGGTCGTCAGGGTACGGCGCACATCGGCATGGTGCAGGATCGGGGCGGGGCCTTCGACGCCCGGCGCCTTGCCCTGCTTGCGCTCCTGCGCGTAGGTGAACGCGGTCTGGTAAGCCGCCTCACCCACGGCAACGCCTTCGAGGCCGACATTCAGGCGCGCGGCGTTCATCATCGTGAACATGCAGGCCAGGCCCTTGTTTGCCTCGCCGATCAGCCAGCCCGTCGCCCCGTCATATTCCATGACGCAGGTGGGGGAGGCATGGATGCCCATCTTCTTTTCAAGGCCGATACATTTCAGGCTGTTGCGCGCGCCGAGGCTGCCATCCTCGTTGAGCAGGATTTTCGGCACCAGGAACAGCGACACGCCGCGTGAGCCCGCCGGGGCATCCGGCAGGCGCGCCAGTACGAGGTGAATGATATTCTCGGCGATGTCATGGTCGCCCCAGGTGATGTAGATCTTCTGGCCGGAGATCGCGTAGCTGCCATCTTCGTTCGGCACGGCTTTCGTCTTCAGCGCGCCAACGTCGGAGCCGGCCTGCGGCTCGGTCAGGTTCATCGTGCCGGTCCAGTTGCCCGCGACGAGATTCGGGAGATATGCCTGCTTCTGCGCGTCGGTGCCGTGGTGCAGCAGTGCTTCGATGGCGCCAAAGCTGAGCAGCGGGCAGAGGCCGAAAGCCATGTTGGCGCCGTGAACCATCTCCATCACAGCCAGCGCGAGCGCCTTGGGCAAGCCCTGTCCGCCCCATTCTTCCGGAAAGGCGAGGCCCATCCAGCCGCCATCGCGGAACTGGGCATAGGCCTCGGCAAAGCCCGGCGCAGCCTTCACGCCGTCATCGGTCAGCTGGGCGCCATGGGCATCGCCGCTCTGGTTCAGCGGGGCCAGAACGTCCCGGGCGAGCTTGGCCGCTTCTTCCAGAATGGGCGCAATCAGGTCCGGATCGTAGGCTTCAAAGCCCTGCAGGCCTTCCAGCTTCGACAGGCCGGCAACAGCCTGAAGGGTGAATGCCATATCGTCGATCGGAGCTTCGTAGGCCATGCATTCCTCTTAACTTGCGCATAAGTGATATTGAGCGCAGGCTTTAGCGCGGATGTGGCGACTGTCCAGCGACACACTATACTTTGCTGCAGTCGTAACACAGGAGATTCCCACTATGCGCACTCTGCTTCTTTCCGCGTCCGTCCTCGCCCTCGCGGCGTGTGGCGCCGCCAATACCAGTGAAACAGCCCCGGTCGCGGCCCCTGAGGCCACAGTCGCTGAAACCACCGCCGGCCCGGCGGAAGCCCCGGCCCCCGAACTCGGCCCGGCAGGCACATACGTGATGGACCCGACTCATGCCTCGCTGACCTGGAAAGTCAGCCATTTCGGCCTGTCCAACTACACCGCCCGCTTCACCGGCCTCGCTGGTACGCTGGTCTTTGATCCGGAAAACCTGTCGGCCAGCGTTCTGGACGTCAACGTCGACCCGGCTTCGGTCGAGACCGACTACCCGGCAGACTTCAAAGCCGGCCACCCGGACAGCCCGTTCAACTCGTTCGACCAGGAAATCTCCGAGAGCGACACCTATTTCAACTCGACGGTCTTCCCGGCCATCACGTTCAAGTCGACTGAAGTCACCCAGACCGGCCCATCCACCGGCACCGTGACCGGCGACCTGACCTTCCGGGGCGTGACCAAGCCGGTGACGCTGGACGTGACCTACAACGGCACCGCAACCTTCCCGTGGGCGCCGGACCAGCCGCGCCTCGGCTTCTCGGCCACAGGCTCTCTGAAGCGTTCCGAATTCGGCCTCGATTTCATGGTTCCAACGCTCGGCGATGAGGTCGACCTGCTGATCGAGGCAGAGTTTTCCATGGCAGAGCCTGCCGGAAGCGCCGAATCCGAGTAAGGCCCTGACCGTATGACGACTTCATCTTCCCGCTACTCGGCCGTCGCGATCCTCCTTCACTGGGCGATTGCGGCACTCATCCTGTTCATGATCTGGCTTGGCTGGAACATGGAAGACAATGAAGTCCGCTTCCAGCTGCACAAATCGATCGGGATCTCGATCCTGTTTCTCAGCGTGGCGCGGGTCCTGTGGCGGGGGATGAACCCACCCCCACCGATGCCGGATGACATGAAGCCATGGGAGAAAACGCTCTCCCATGGCGTTCATGTTGGTTTCTATGTCCTGATGATCGGTCTGCCGCTGCTCGGCTGGCTGCTGGTGTCGACGTCCAAGTTTCAGGTCTCCACCGTTCTGTTCGGCACAGTGAGCTGGCCGCACCTTCCGTTTACAGAAGGCCTGCGGGGCGGGGCCCTGCACGAAGTGGTGGAGTTCCTCCACTCGAAAGGCGCCTGGGTGCTGATCGTCCTTCTGGGGCTGCACGTTGCCGGCGCCGTGAAGCACGAAATCGGCGCCGAGCAGGGCGTGTTCAAGCGGATGATCCCACTCTTCGGCAAACCCGACGCGCCGCACCCGGCCCGTGGCTATGTCACCGCCTTTGGCGGCGCCCTCGTGGCCTTCGCGATCATCGCCGCCTTGCCGCTGATGACCTCGTCCGCTCCGGCAGCGCCGCCGCCGGAAGGCGCGCCTGCCGCCAGCCCGGCAGCAGCAACCACCGAGACGAACTGGGCCATCGACCGTGAGGCTTCGGAAATCCGCTTCACAGGCACCTATGAAGGCAACAGCTTCACCGGCACATTTGAGCGCTGGAGTGCCGACGTCTATTTCGATCCGGACGATCTGGAAAAGGCCAACGTGCAGGTGTCGGTCGATCCGGGCTCGGCAAGTGCGGGCAAAAAGCTCTACAATGACACGCTGAAGAGTGGCGAATGGTTCGACATCTCGACCTATCCGTCGGTCCAGGTCAGCGTGATCAACTTTGCCGCCTCGCCAGATGGCGGATACACGGCAGAGGCCTCGATGCTGGTCAAGAACAAGGCGGTCGATGTACCGCTGAGCTTCAACCTCACCATTGATGGCGACACGGCGACCTATGAAGGCGAGGCCGTGCTCTCCCGCAAGGCGATGAACATCGGCCAGCAGTCCGATCCCGGCGGCGACTGGGTGGCCGACGAAGTCACCGTCACGATCAAAGGCACCGCCACACGCAAACCGTAAGGGCGGCGCCTGCTTCCCGCCGGGCGGGACGGGTGCTAAGGCGCAGGGCATGACTGCTATCGTGCCGATCCAACAGGGAACGCTCCAGCTCGCCGCCATGCACCTGCGCGGCGGCGGCCTCGTCGCCATGCCGACTGAGACCGTCTACGGCCTCGCCTGCAATGCCGCGAACCCGGACGCCGTGGTGCGCCTCTACGAGGCCAAAGGCCGGCCGCGCTTCAACCCACTGATTGCCCATGTCGCCTCGATGGAAATGGCGGAGCAGGAGGCTGTCTTCTCTCCGCTGGCCCGCGAGATCGCGGCGAAGTTCTGGCCGGGTCCGCTGACCATGGTTTTGCCCGTCGCGTCCACCGGCACGGTCAGCGACATCGCCCGCGCAGGCCTCGACACGATTGCCCTGCGCATGCCGGCTCATCCGGGCGCCCGGGCGCTGATCGAGACGTTCGGCAAGCCGCTGGTCGCGCCGTCTGCCAACCGGTCCGGCCATATCAGCCCGACCACGGCGCAGCACGTCAAAGAGGACCTGGACGGGAAGGTCGATCTGATCCTCGACGGCGGCCCGTGCGAGCGCGGCATCGAGTCGACCATCGTCTCGTTCGTGGGCGAGCACCCTGTCCTGCTCCGCGCCGGCGCGCTGGAAACCTCCGTTCTGAATGATGCACTCGGCGGCACGCTGGCCGTGCGCGGCGACGAAGACGGAATCTCCGCTCCCGGACAGCTGAAAAGCCACTATGCCCCGAACGCCCGCGTGCGCCTCGATGCCGAAGCGCCGGAGCCGGGCGAGGGTTGGCTCGCTTTCGGTGAGACGCCCTGGCCCGGCCTGAACCTCTCGGAGACGGGCGACCTTCGCGAAGCCGCCAAGACCCTGTTCGCCGCCCTTCGCACCCTCGACGCCAGCCATGACCGGATCGCGGTCGCCCCGGTCCCGAATGACGGGCTGGGCGAGGCGATCAATGACCGCCTCGCCCGCGCGGCCCACCGGGACTAGGACCCAAGCCATGCACCCTGCCCGCCTGTTTCACGAAACCGACCATGCCACGCTGCGCCAGCGCGTGCTGGACCATCCGTTCGCGGTGATCACCGCCGTCAGCGAGGGCCGCCCCCTCGTTGTGCACGCCCCTGTCCTGCCCTCCGGGGAAGGGGAGGCCTTTTGCCTTCACTTCCACCTCTCCGCCGGAAATCCGGTAACCAAGGCCCTTCTGGCAGGCAGCCCGATGCTGGCGGTGTTCACCGGCACGCACGGCTATGTCTCGCCGGATTGGTACGGCCAGGACGATCAGGTGCCGACCTGGAACTATCTCTCGGTGGAGGCTGAAGGCCCGGTCACCCGGCTGGACGATGAGGCCGCACTAACCCTGCTGGATGCCCTGTCAGTCCATTTCGAAGCCCCGCTGGCGCCAAAGCCCGTCTGGACGTCGGCCAAGATGGACCAGGCAAAACTTCAGGCCCTGTTGCGCGGGATCGTGGCGTTCGAACTGCGCCCCACGCGCTTCGAAGGCATCACCAAGCTCAGCCAGAACAAGCCCGCCAGCGCCCGGGCGGGCGTGATCGACGCGCTCTCCGCGACAGAAAGCGGCGTCGCGCTGGCCGCTGAAATGCGTAAGATGGAACCATGACCCAGACGCTGACCCCGGATTTCCTCGCCGTCCTGAAAGACCTGCTCGGCCCTCAGGGCTGGAGCGAAGACCCGGACGTCCTGTCCGAACACGCACAGGCGTGGCGCGGCTTCATCAAGGGCAGCACGCCCATCGTGGCAAAGCCTGCCAGCACGGAAGAAGCCGCAGAACTGGTGAAGCTCTGTGCGCAGCACCGCGTCGCGATCTGCCCGCAGGGCGGCAATACCGGCCTCGTCGATGCCGGTGTGCCACATGGCGAGATCTGCGTTTCCATGCGCCGCATGAACAAGGTGCGCAGCGTGGACGTGTTCAACAATTCCATGGTGGTCGAGGCTGGCGCCCCGCTGGTCACCGCGCAAGCCGCCGCCGATGATGTGAACCGTCTGTTCCCGCTGTCGCTCGGCTCTGAAGGTACCGCCACGATTGGCGGGCTGATCTCCACCAATGCCGGCGGCGTCGCCGTGCTGCGCTATGGCATGATGCGCGACCTTCTGCTGGGCATGGAAGTCGTGCTGCCATCCGGCGAAGTCTGGGATGGCCTCTCGGGCCTGCGCAAGAACAATACCGGCTATGACCTGAAACACCTCTTCGCTGGCGCCGAAGGAACGCTCGGCCTGATCACGGCAGCGACGCTGAAAATGTTCCCGAAGGTCCAGCGCGCAACGGCGTGGGTGACGTGCAAGTCCACACAGGATGTCGTCTCGCTGCTGGCGCTGGTGCGCGAACATGCCGGTGACACGGTGACAAGTTTCGAGATCATTCCAGCCAATGCCGTCGCCATGGTGTTGGCCGACATCCAGGGCACGCGTGACCCGCTGCCGTCAGAGCTTGGCTGGCGCGTCCTGATGGAAGTGTCGTTCACGGACGAGGCCATGGCGCGCAAGACGCTGGAAACTGCGCTGGAAGCCGCTTTCGATAAAGAACTCGTGCAGGATGCCGTGATTGCCGAAAGCCTCGGACAGGCGAAGGCCATGTGGATGGTGCGCGAGACGATCCCGCTGTCCAAGCGCGCCTATGGCAATTCCCTGAACCAGGACATTTCCGTCCCGGTCAGCCGCATCCCGGCCTTCATCGACACCTGCAATGCCCGCATCCTTGAAAAGCTGCCGACCGCGGACTTCGTCATCTTCGGCCATGTCGGCGACGGAAACCTGCATTATTCCGTCATCGAACCGCCGGAGAAGACCGGCCTGCGCGAGAATTACGAGGCACTGACGCGGATCATCTATGACACGGTAATGGAATTCGGCGGCTCCATCTCTGCCGAACACGGCGTCGGCCGCCTGAAGCGGGACGAGCTGGCCAACCTGCGTCCGCAAGCCGCCACCGACACGATGCGCGCGATCAAGAAAGCGCTTGATCCGCTCGGCATCATGAACCCGAACCGCGTCGTCAGCGTTTAAGGATTGTCCCGGCCGCACGCACGGCGGGCTCAAACCAGGTATTTACCGTGCGGTGCAGCGTCGACGACGGGAAGCCCTCGCCGGAGCCTGTGATGGCATAGGCAATCTCGGCGTCCAGCTCCGGCGCATGCCAGGCCCCGGAATAGAGGCCATAGGCCTCGCCATGATGCCCGATCAGCTTCACGCCGGGCACAGGGGAGTCCGCAGCCGGATGGATTTGCGGCCCTTCACCATAGACAGCGAAATAGCCCTCATCCGTGTCGCCATTCTGCGTAGCCGGGTCGAACACCCATGCCGGACGCGAGGCGACGGGATGTGCCGCAATCGTGCGCGCCAGGGGGCAGAGTTCCTCAAGGCTGACCCGCAGACCGCCCTGCGGACTGAACAGCGTGCCGTTTGAACCGATGACATAGTCTTCCAGATTGAAGCCCGGCGCTTTCAGGATGGCGGGGCCGGTGCCTGCAAGAACCTCCGGCGCATCGGCCTGCGCGACCCATTCGCCATCGATCTTCTGGCTCAGCGTTGCCCCAGCGCGGCGCTCTTTCTCCGGCACACCTGACCAGTTGAAGCCTGCCGTGACGCCCAGCGGGCCGAGCGTGATGCGATCTGCCAGCAGGTCAAACCGCTCGCCCACCTGCCGCTCCAGAACCGTGGCGAGGATGCCCCAGCCAAAATTACAGTAGGTGAAATAGCCACCCGGCGGGCCAGGCAGCCACATGTCTGGCGTGAACAGATCTTCAATCCGTCCCGGTGCCGCCTGCCAGTAGACCTCGGGATCTTTCAGACCCGACGTATGGCTCATCAGGTGGCGCAGCGGGATTTCCACATCCGGATAGTCCGGATGGCGCAGCGCATCGCCGAACCATGTCGACAGCGGCGTATCAAGGTCCAACTCACCGCGCTCGGCCAAGCGGTGCGCCGTCAGCGCCACAGCGAGTTTCGAAACAGACGCGATGCGCATCTTCGTATCCGTGCGGAAGGCACGTCCGGCATTCGCAACGCCCGCCGAATGGGCAAAGACGGTCTTGCCACCCCTGCGCACGACGAGACCTGCTGCGGGCGCAAACCCGCCGGAAACGATGCCGTCTATGGCCTCTTTCGGCGGCGGACCTGTTTCCTCTCCGCCCGGCGTGCCACGACCACAGGTGCCAAGCGCGGAGAGGCCCAAGGCCAGAAATATGCGGCGGTCGATCATGATGTCAGCTCCTCAGGCGCAGCAGTGTCCCGTCAAGGTCCGCGATACGCGGCACGCCCAGCAGGCCAAGACCGCGCTCCACGTCATCCTTCAGAATACGGATCGCACGATCCACGCCTTCCTCACCGCCCGCCGCAAGGCCGTAAAGATAGGCCCGCCCGATGGCGACGCTGGTTGCGCCCCGCGCGATCAGTTTCAGGATGTGGCTGCCCCGGCGCACCCCACCATCGGCGATGAGTTCCGTCTTCGGGGAAAGCACCGCGCGGATTTCCGGCAGCAGGTCGATCACTGGCACAGAGGTATCGATCTGGCGCCCGCCATGGTTCGAGACCCAGACGGCGCTGGCGCCATGGTCCACCGCGCGCACCGCGTCTTCTTTCGTGGCGACGCCTTTGATGGCGAACGGGCCGTCCCATTCGTTGGCCATCCATTCAGCGTCTTTCCAGGTCATCGTGCGGTCGAAGAGGTCATTGATGACATTCATGATGCCTTGCCCGCCGGTATCCAGGCCTTCGAAATTTACCGGGCCGATCGTCGGCGATGTGAACATGTCCAGGAGGTAGCCAGGCTTTGCCAGCGCCTGCGAGATCGTCTTGCTGTTCAGCTTTGGCGGCACGGTGAAGCGATTGCGCGGGTCCCGCTCACGCGCGCCTGCAACGATCGTGTCGACCGTCAGCACACAGCCGGTAAAGCCCGCCGCTTTCGCCCGCGCCATCAGTTCCTTCACGATGCCCCGGTCTTTCCAGACATAGATCTGGATGATCTTCGGCACGTCCGGTGCGGCAGCGGCAATGGCATCCAGCTTCTGGCTGGCCAGCGTCGAAGCGGAATAGGCGATGCCAACCTTCTGCGCGGCGCGGGCCACAGCCAGTTCACCTTCCTTGGGATGGAACAGACGCGAGGCAGCCGTGGGCGAAATAAAGAATGGCAGCGGCGACCGCTCGCCGAACACGGTGGCCGAGGTATCGATCTTCGAAATATCGACCAGCGAGTTCCACTGAAGCTCGTAATCCGTATACCTATCGACCTGACGGCGCAGCGTGACCTCGTCTTCAGATCCACCGTCGATATAGTCAAAGACCATGCGCGGCAGGCGTGCCTTTGCCAGCGTTCGCAGATCGTCGATATTGATTGCCGACTTTGCCTTGCCCACGATGCGTACTCCTTCTGGACGGCCCATCGCGATTTCGGTTTACGGGGCACCGGGCTGTCTCTAGTGTCCTGCAACACGTAACCGGAGGGGACACCGATGCGCAACTACCTGGCCACCGCAATATTCGCCCTTGTTGTCGCAGGATGCGCGCCGATTGGCCAAGGCCCGATTGCTGGCGGCCCCTGCAAATACGAAACATCCATCGTCAAAGGCACCGTGACCGAAGTGGATGAGGACATCGTCGAACTCATGGGCGAAGAGGGGGCGTTCCGGGTAGAGGTCTCTGACCTCCTCAAATCACCCACAATCGGCGACACGCTGACCCTGCAGCATGAGCGGATCACCGAGGGCACGTGCACTCCGGACATCTATAGCGAAGTCAGCTCCGGCGACTGAGCCCGCGCGCATGGAGTTTGCATCTCCTTCGCGCAAAGAAGGCCTGCCATCATGAAACGCCCCACGAGTGTTGACGCGCTCGCCGAATTCGGACGCATCCGCCTGTCCGATACGTTCTTCATGCGCGACTTTCTGTTTTCGGACATCGCGGCGCTGCATGGTTTTTCCAACATCCCGGACGATCCGGACCTGGCCGTGGCCGCAGGCACGAAACTCTGCACCGAACTTCTGGAGCCATTGCAGGACGTGTTCGGGCGCGTTGCCATCCGCTCAGCCTATCGCTCCTCAGAGGTCAACGGGTTTGGCAACCAGATGCAGCGGGAGAACAAGAAGGGCTATAATTGCGGCTCAAACCAGGGCAGCCACGCCGCCCATATCTGGGACCGCCGGGATGCCGACGGAAACATGGGCGCCACGGCCTGTATCGTGATCCCCGCCTTCTACGATGCGTTTCATGAGGAAGGCGACTGGCAGAAGCTCGCCTGGTGGATCCACGACCATTTGCCGTATTCCAAGCTCTACTTCTTTCCGAAATACTGGGCGTTCAACATCCAGTGGCGGGAGAACCCGGTGCGCCAGATCGACAGCTATACTGCCCCGCGCGGACGGCTGACGGGGCACGGCGTGCCAAACTTCGAAGGCTCTCATGAGGATGCGTGGGCGCCACTGAAGGCCGTGTTCCCGAAGGCCTGATCGCCTCAGCCCCTTAGCGCCTCTGCAATGTCGCGGTGAGAAGCGAACACGTCATGCGCGCCAGCTTCGGCCAGCCGTCCGGCGAGGCCCGCATCGGCGTGACCACCACCGGTGAAGCCCCAGGCCGTCATGCCGGCAGCGAGGGCGGCTTTCACCCCGTTCACGCTGTCTTCGACCACGACGCAGGCCTCAGGCCGCGCGCCAATCCGTTCGGCGGCCAGAAGGAACAGGTCCGGCGCCGGCTTTCCATTTGCGACGAGGTCTGACGAATAGACATAGGGCGCGAACGTGTCGTGCAGGCCGGTGATTTCGAGCTTGCGAACCAGCTTGTCTGCCTCCGAGGAGGACGCCACAGCCTGGCGGCCCGGAAAGGCTGCGACCACGTCCATGACGCCATCAATGGCTGTCAGCTCAGCCTCGTAACGAACCCAGTTGTTCGCGTGCAGAAGGTAGCCGAAATCCTCCGGAAGGGTCAGCCCGGCCGCCTTCGCGTCAGACGCCAAGGCGATGTGAAAGTCCCGGTTGTGCAGGCCGACAAAGCGCGAGACGAAAGTCTGGAAATCGTATTCCAGCCCCCACTGCGCGAGCATGTCCCGTTCGCACTGAATCGCGATGACTTCAGAGTCGACCAGCACGCCGTCGCAGTCGAAGATCAGGGCTTCAAAGCGCGCCATGCCTTAGCGCCGCCCGAACAGTTTTTCGATATCGGTCAGTTTCAGTTCCACATAAGTCGGGCGACCATGATTGCACTGGCCGGAATGAGGCGTTGCCTCCATCTGGCGGAGCAGCGCATTCATCTCCTCGCCATTGAGGCGCCGGCCTGAGCGAACAGACCCGCGGCAAGCCATGTTGCCCATCACTTCCTCGAACCGTTCCTTGAGCGCGAGGCCCGCATCATATTCGGCGAAATCGTCTGCGAGGTCGCGGATCAGGCCGATGGCGTCCATCTCGCCGAAGAGGGCGGGGGTGGCGCGCACGCACACGGCGCCCGCCCCGAAGGCCTCGATTTCAAGACCAAGGTCTGCCAGCTCGTCGGCGCGCTCCACCACGCGGGCGGCTTCGTCTTCGGTCAGCTCCACGATATCCGGGATCAACAGCGCCTGACGCCTGACGCCGCCAGCGGCCATCTGGCGCTTCATGTCTTCATAGACGAGACGTTCATGCGCGGCATGCTGGTCGACGATGACGATACCATCTTTCGTCTGTGCAATGACATAGGTCTCGTGCAGCTGCGCGCGGGCAACGCCGAGGGGGTAATCTTCTATTGATGTGGTTTCCGGCTCCACCCGCGCACTGGGTGCAACGTCCGGCGTGTAGGCATCCGGGTTGTAGGCCTGGTGCGGCTCCGCAAAGCCGCCGGGCGGCGGAGCGGGCTCGAATGGTGACGGCGCGCGTACGGGTGAAATGCTCGTCGGTGCATAGGCAGGCCGGGAGGCAAACAGCGCCCCGGTCGGCGCTCCCTCGGGCCGCGCCTTGCCGAGCGCAAAGCCTGCCACCGTGGTCGAGGCCCGGTGACCCGCCTGTGCCAGCGCATGTCGCAACGCGCCGATCATCAGGCCACGCACGTTTCCGGCGTCACGAAAGCGCACTTCTGTCTTGGCCGGGTGGACGTTCACATCGACATATTCCGGGTCCAGTTCCACGAACAGCGCGGCCAGCGGGTGGCGGTCTCGCGCCAGGAAATCCTGATAGGCGGCACGGATCACGCCGTTCAGCATCCGGTCTTTCACCGGGCGCCCGTTGACGAACAGGAACTGCATCTGCGCATTGCCCCGGTTCAGCGTTGGCAGCCCGGCAAAGCCGGTGAGGGACACGCCTTCGCGCTCGGCCTCGATGGCGACGGCATTGTCGCGGAACTCGCGTCCCATGATAGCGCCGAGACGCGCAAGCTGGCCCGCTTCACCCTCGGCCTCCGCCGCATAGCGCAGCACGTTGCGGCCATTGTTCTCCAGGCTGAAGGAGACGTGCGCATTGGCCATGGCGAGGCGTTTGACCACGTCAGTCACCGCCATCGCTTCTGAGCGTTCGCCCTTCATGAATTTGAGGCGCGCAGGCGTCGCGTGAAACAGGTCGCGCACCTCGATCCGCGTGCCGGTTTCGCCGCGTCCGGTAAAGGCTGCGGGCCGGGGGCCTTCGACGCGGCCCGCTTCGATGAAGACTTCAGCAGCCTCTTCACCCGCTGCGCGCGAGGTGATCGTCATCCGGCTGACCGAGGCGATGGACGGCAAGGCTTCGCCCCGGAACCCCATCGTGTGGATGTTGAGCAGGTCGACCCGGCCATCGGCGCCTGGGACAAGCTTCGAGGTCGCGTGCCGGTCGAGCGCGAGGACCAGATCGTCCGCGCTCATGCCGCAGCCATCGTCCTCGATGGTCATCCGCTTCAGGCCGCCATCCTCGATCGCGATGGTGATGCGGGTCGCGCCAGCATCCAGCGCGTTCTCGGCAAGCTCCTTCACCGCCGCAGCGGGACGCTCCACAACCTCGCCCGCCGCGATGCGGTTGACGACATCCGGCGGAAGCTTGCGGATTTCAGGGCGGGAGCGAACGGAATCAGCCATGCGCAAATCCTAGCGCGACAGGCAGCTTTTGTCCCCCGGCATGCCGCAGGTCCGCGCCCTGCCCGACCTGCGGCAATAAGTCGAAAAGTCAATAAAATCAGCATGTTGAAGCAAATTCCGTTCTCAGGAATCCTACCTAACCACCTGCCCCCAATTCACATTAAACCTTGTTTTAAAAAGTTTTTTTATCTCACCCGCACGACTGATGACCGGGTTTGCATTGTGCCGCGGGAAGGCTCAGTATGCACACGACATCATAGTCTGGGGCCTTGAATTCATGCGACTTTCTCTCGTTTCCGCTTCTCTTATCGTTCTTGCCGGAATGACCACCGCTTGCGGCGGCTCCGGTGACACGGCCAAACCGGCTGCACCGGTTGCCGAAACTCCGGCCGCTACGCCGGAAGCTGCCCCTGAGGTGGCCCCTGAAGCTGCCGCACCGGCTGAGGCCACTCCGGCCGCCGAACCGGCTTCCGAGCCGGTCGCTGAGCCTGCTGCAGCCCCCGTCGAAGACGCTACCGCAACGGCTGGCTCTCCTGAGTTCGCCAACCTGCCCGCGCCTTACAACACGGCCGACTACGCAATTGGTCGGCGGACGTTCAAGCTTTGCCAGACCTGCCACATCACCAAGGAAGGTGGCGGCGCGCTGGTCGGCCCGAACCTTTACGGCATTTTCGGTCGTGAGGCCGGTTCATCCCCGGACTTCGAGTATTCGCAAGCCCTTCAGGATGCCGACTTCATCTGGACGGCTGACAAGGTCGACCATTGGCTGGAAAATCCGCAAACCTTCCTGAAAGGCAACCGGATGACCTTTGCCGGTGTCCGCAAGCCCGCCGACCGCACGGCCGTCATTGCCTACCTGATGACCGAAACCGGCTATACCGGCGAATAGGCCAGGCCTCGTTCAGCGGCGCACGGTCACGGCGAGCAGGACAGCCTGCTCGTCGAACGCGCCGCCGAACTCTTCCCGGTAACCGAGCGACACATCCGCGAGAGGGAAGTGGTAGCCGACCTGGCTTTCGGTTTTGAGCGAGTCTGCCGACTGCTGCCCCGTCTCCAGCCAGACCTGCTCAGTCATGAAGAATTTGCCGCCGAGATCGCTGCCATAGCCGAGCTCCACACGCTGGCGGTTGCAGCCGCCCTCCTGGTTTACCCAGGCGGCATCGGCGAAAAAGTAATAGTTGCGCCCCTTGCGCACACCGCTGCGCCCCAGTGAGGCGCGTGCTTCGGCGCCCCAACCCTGACAGCCATAAATGCCAGCCAGCGTGCTACCATGGATCACGGCCGCCTCTGCGCCGACCGCCCACCCGCTCGCACTCGACCAGAGCTGCCGGCGCGCAGAAACGCGATAGGCGTCAGTATCGGCGGTGCCGCCGTCATAGCGGACGGACTCCACTTTTCCGGTCAGCGTCCAGTTCTGGGAGAGGCCGTATTCGCCATAGACATCGCCGCGCCAACCGTCCTCGCCATCAAGGCGCTCAGCTGACACTATGGCGCGCGCATAGGTGCCGCCCGGCGCCTGCGCCCACGGCCCGGCCTCTGCCGTGCCTGACGCGATCAGCGCGCCGAAAAGTATTCCCCCTAATCCCCGCATGTGAGGTAACCTAGCGGGGAAAAGGGGGAGCGCCCAGCAGAATCGCCTGAGAGGTGACGCGCTAGATGTCCCAGGCCGCATTCTGCAGGACGATGCGGTATCCGTCCGGATCCTCGAACGTGGCGCCCTTCACGTCCCAATAGGCATTGAACGCCGGCACGGGCGCGAACCCCGCCGCGCGCAGACGCAGGCAAGCCGCGTCGAAGCGGTTCTGCTCGGGCAAGTAAAAGACCAGCAGATTGTCCTGCGTCGGTGCGCGCCCGGCGGCATGACCGTGCGCCTTGGTGAACTCCAGATGATACGGCGCGCCGGGATGGCCCAGCATCACGCCGTCAAAGTCACCATGTCCGCTGAAATGGTAGAGCACCCGGAAGCCCAGCCCGTCGCAATAGAATGGCAGGAGCGCGTCTATATCGTCTGTAGGCCGCGCAACGCGGATTATGGCCTGTTCGAGCATCATGGCTTGTTTCCCTGTTGAGATCAGGGTCGCCTTATCGGACCTCAACCAAGGTTCAGGTCAAGCGAGGATCTGCAAAAGACTTCCGCGCAAACAAAAACCCCCGCCACGAGGCGGGGGCTTTCTCCCAGGGGTATTTACCGAGCCGCTCTTAGAGGCGGAAACGGATCTGGTCGGACCAGAAGCGCTCAAGGCGCGAAATGGTCTTGTTCAGCTGCGAGAGGTCGTCAGGACGCACGCTGGCCGTCGGCTCAAGGGCGCTGGCCTGTTTCTCGAACAGTTTGGCGACACGCGCGCGGACCTTCAGGCCGCGTTCAGTCAGGCGAAGCGTCACGGTGCGCTTGTCGTCTTCGGAACGGGTCTGGATCAGATAACCGCCTTCCTGAAGCTTCTTCACGTTGTAGGACAGGCTGGTCCCGGCAAAGGCGCCGCGAGCCCGCAGCACAGAAGCCGGAGCCTCGTCTTCGCCAATTTCATAGAGAAGAAGAGCCTGAACGCCAGTAAGAGACCGTTCGCCTCCGCGTTCCAGGTCATCCTTAACAACATCGTGAAGACGTCTATGGGCTTGTTCCAGAAGAGACAAAGACTTCAGGAAAGACTCGCCCAAGCTCAGTTCTGCAGTTTCCTGCATTTGTGCAATCATCATTTCAACCACCACTCAACTTTTGTTGTAGTTTGCACAGAACTACACGGGTGATCCTAATAAACTGATAAGCATGTTGGTATTCGGCAAGTCATTCGTTAATATTCGGGCCATTCGATTAACCGTTACTTTTACGAAACAAATTTACTTCTGATTCACGAAAAAGCCCCGCAGGGCTGGCCTGCGGGGCTTTCTGCATCCTGGCGGCGCAGGATCAAACGAAAGTATTCGCGGCCTCGATCTCGGGATCATACTTGGGACTGGGACCATGCACATTGGGCTCCGCACGGGAATCCATCAGCATAAAGACCAGGAGGACAATCCAGCCGACATAGGGCACATAGTTGATGAGGTAGAGCCAGCCGGACAAGTCCCTGTCATGCAGCCGCCGGACCGTCACCGTGATCGACGGGACAATCTGGTAGAAAAACCAGAGGCCCGTAAACGCCAGAAAAAAGTTTGGCTCGCCAGAGGAGTCTGTACCGAGAAAAGCCGCACTGATGATGATGTCCAGAATGAAGGCCACGATATAGGTCAGCACATTAAACAGCGTGTAGCCCCAGTATTCCTGGCGCCGTGCCCGGCCGCTGAACTTGAAGTAGTTCGTCGTGAGGCAGCGAATGAAATACGTCCAAAGACCGTCTCCTGGCACAGCAAACGAGGCGCCATACAAGGCTGGCTCGGGCGGGGCATGGGGCGCTGGTTGGCGTCGAAGCTGTTGAATCGGCGGCACCATTCCAGGCCGCGCGCTCGCCGGGGTGCCTGACGCATCTGGTGCAGGAGCCGCGGCAGGTGCTGGCCCCAGCGCGTAGATGTCCCGAGCGTCCTCGCCCAGATTGATGAAATCCACCTGCTGGCCGGGCACGAGCGTTCCGCCGCCGCGCACCTGATCCTGCGAATACTTGTAGCGCGCGCCGTCAGTCCCAAGGATGAGCCCCGGCCCGTCCAGACCGTCTGATTTCAGGATCTGACCACGCATTCCCGTTTCCCCAGTACATTCAAGTTGCGCAAGTATCGGTAAGACTTGCCGCTATTGTCCAGCCCTTGCGAGCGCGTCAGAAAGTCAGTTCGTCAGCGCCAAGCGGTTCGAAATACTTCGCGACCATCTCGTCCGGCACATCTTCAATACGCGCGGGCGACCAGGCCGGGGCGTTGTCCTTATCGATGATGACGGCGCGTACGCCTTCCTGGAAATCGTGGCTCTGCACCTTCCGCCAGCCGATGCGGTATTCAATCTGCATGTTCTCGCGGAAGCTCGTCAGCCGGCCACCCTCGCGCAGCTGGCGCAGGGCAACCTTCACTGTCTCGGGCGATTTCGCGCGCAGTGTTTTCAGCTGAGCCAGCGCCCATTCGCTGCCATCAGCTTCCAGTGCGGCGACGATCTCTTCCGCCGTGTCGAACCCGAAGCAGGAATCGATGACGGCACGGTGCGCCTCGAAGCTGCCAGCAGGAATGGAATGGGTCAGAGTTCGAAGGATCTCGTTCAGCATCTCTGCCGCGCCGACGGAGAAGTCTGCGGCGGCGATCTGCTTCATCAGGTTTGCCACCAATTCCGACGGCAGGAAATGCGTCGCAACGCGCGCGGCGGCAACGTCGACGCCTTTCAGCCGGTCACCGGTCAGCGCCAGCCACGTGCCGAGCTGCCCGGCCAGGCGCGGCAGGAACCAGCCGCCGCCGACATCCGGGAACAGGCCAATACCCGTCTCCGGCATGGCGAACAGCGTCCGCTCGGTCGCGATCCGGTGCGTGCCGTGGACGGAGAGGCCGACGCCGCCCCCCATGGTCACGCCGTCCATCACGGCCAGAACAGGCTTCGGGAACTCGTCGAGCGCGACATTCATCCGGTATTCGGTGGCAAAGAAAGCCCGCGCCTCGCTGGCATCGCCCGCGCCGCTTGTCGCCAGCATGCGAATGTCACCGCCGGCGCAAAACCCGCGCGTGCCGTCCTGATGATCGATCACGACCAGATGCACGCTCGCATCGCCAGCCCAGGCTTGCAGCGCAGACAGGATGGCTGCGCACATGGGCGAGTTCAGCGCGTGCAGCGCGGAGGGCCGCGTCAGCGTGATACGCCCGACATCGCCCTCGACCCGAATGGATACATCTTCAGTCATTGAACCCCTCACTCTACCCCTGAAATTTCACCGATCTTCCGCGCGTGGTGTTAACCCGATTCTGGCAGCTTTATCCTGTTTCGCACAGAGGGGGAGTTCTGGCGAATGTATGCGTTTGAGGTTGACGCCCTCGACCGCTGCGAAGTCCGCTGCGCTGTACAGGCCACCGGACGCGTGCGGATCGGCTGGCGTAAATGGGTGGACTGCGAGATCCGCGATATCTCGTGCGGCGGCGCGCGCCTTGCCGTGGCCGGAGAGATTGATCTGCCTGAGCAATTTATATTGATTTCCGCCCTGTTCGAGGGCGAGCGCGTTTGCATGCGCCGATGGGAATTCGGCAGCGAGACCGGCGTCGAGTTCATCTGAGCGCCGCCCGCCTCAGTGCAGGGCGCAGCCTTCCAGCGTGATGCGGTGCATGATGCGCCGCTGGCCGTGATAATCGTTCAGCGCCCAGTGCCAGGTCGACCGGTTATCCCAGAACGCGACCGAGCCCGGCTTCCATTGGAAGCGATAGGCATTCGCCTGGTCCATCGCGTGCGCATAAAGGCGCATCAGCAGATCCTTTGACCCCTCATCACTCATGCCGACAATCTTCACCGTGAAGGCCGGGTTCACATAGAGCGCTTTCTTTCCGCTGAGCGGATGGGTCACAACAACCGGATGCGTCACGTCCGCCAGCACGTCCGCTGCGGCGGCATTGCCGATCCGCTCGCCACCTGCATCGGTCGTCTTGTAATAGGTCGCTCCGCTGGAGCCAAAGATATGCTTGGCGGAATGCACGGCCTGTAGCCCGTCAATCTGCGTCTTCGTTGCCTCGTCCAGCGTCTCATAGGCGCGGTACATGCTGGCGAACATTGTATCGCCGCCGCTCTCGGGCAATTCGCGGGCAACAAGGATGGAGCCCATGGCCGGCTCGACATCGTAGGAATGGTCCGTGTGCCACCCTCCGCCGATATTGTCTTTCTGTTCCTTCTCTTTGGCCACCATCGCGATCTGCGGATAATCCGGATGGGCGGCGAAGAAGCGGTTCACATTGATCGGCGCCCAGCGCTCGGCAAAGGCGATATGATCGTCCTCGGTCAGGTCCTGATCGCGAAAGAAGATGACGCCGTGATCGGCATAGGCCTGCCGGATCGCGTCAAACTCCGCCTCTGTCAGTGTTTTCAGGTCAACGCCGGTGATTTCCGCGCCCACGCCGGGCAAGGTTTGGATCTGCATGACTTCCTCCCAATGCGCCGTTTTCCGGCATCTTGGGTGTCACTATACCGCCTGCGCGCTGAACCGAAAATGGTTTCCCTTGCGCCAGCTTAATTATACCGCTGGCATGGCCCGTTCGATCAGGCGGGCCTGATCCACGCTGCTGGCAACATCGCCATAAAGCAGGCCATTACGCCCTGTATCGAGCCGCTGAGCACAGAAAGCCTCGAACACGAAGTCCGGCGCATAGGCGTGCAGCGCCGCGCCTTGCAGGGCGAGCGCCGCGTCGCGGGCAAAGCCACGGGCGCTGCCTTCATGCAGGCGGCCGGGGGTCATATAGTCAGCCAGCCGCGCGACATGCGCGTCATAAGCATGATGCCTTCCGAGCGGCTTTTTCAGCTCCGCCTGTACGGCCTCCAGACTGTCTGGCTCCCGCGACAGCGCGCGCAGCACATCCAGCGCGATGACATTGCCAGAGCCTTCCCAGATCGCATTCAGCGGCGACTGTCGATAGAGGCGCGGCATCGGGCCTTCCTCGACATATCCCGCCCCGCCATGGCATTCGAGCGCCTCGTAGACAAAGCCCGGCTGACGCTTGCATATCCAGTATTTCGCGAGCGGCGTGGCAAGGCGCATGAAGGCCGCCTCGTGTTCGTCCGTCGCCATCCGGTCGAGGCTCGCGCCGACACGCAGGGCCAGCGCAGTCGCCGCCTCGCTCTCGATCACGAGATCGGCCAGCACGGCCCGCATGGCGGGCTGGTCGATCAGTGCCTTCTGGAACGCCCGGCGCTGGGACGTGTGCCACAGCGCCTGAACCAGCGCCGCGCGGATGCCGCCCGTCGAGCCGAGGATACAATCATAGCGCGTGTGCTGGACCATATCGATAATGGTGCGCACGCCGCGGCCCACCTCGCCCAGCCGCTCAGCCCAGGCGCCGTGGTATTCGATCTCGGACGAGGCATTGGACTTGTCGCCCATCTTGTCCTTCAGCCGCATGATGTGGATGGCGTTGCGTGTGCCATCCGGCCGCCAGCGCGGCACGAGGAAACAGGTGAGGCCTTCCTCCGTGTACGCCAGCGTCAGGAAGGCATCCGACATCGGGGCGGAGCAGAACCATTTGTGGCCTGTCAGGATATAGCCGCCCTGCCCGTCCGGCACCGCTCGGGTCGTGTTCGCCCGCACGTCGCTGCCGCCCTGCTTTTCCGTCATCGCCATGCCGATGGTGACGCCGGTTTTCCGGTCTGCCGGGATGAAGCGCGGATCATAGGACGATGCCTGAGCGCGCGGCACCCATTTTGCGGCGATCTCCGGCGTCGACTGCAGCGCGGGCACGCAGGCGTAGGTCATCGACATCGGGCAGGTCACGCCTGCATCGGCCTGGTTCATCAGGATCATCATCGCGCCATGCAGAACATGACCCGCCTCGCCCGCATTCCACGCCGACGCCGAAAGCCCGCTATCTAGGCCGAGCGACATGAGGCTGTGATAGGCGGGGTGGAACTCCACCTCGTCGAGGCGATGGCCGAACCGATCAAAGCTTTTCAGCCTGGGCAGGTTCTCCTGCGCCTGACGCGACCAGTCCTGCGTCTCGAACGCGCCGCACCGGGTGCCGAATTCCGACAGCTTCGCCGCGTGCCCCCCGCCGCCTGCCTTCTCCACCGCGCCCTTCAGCGCCCGGTCGGAGGCGAACAGGTCGACATCGCCGAAAGCTTTCGGCTGGTTGGAGACAGTGTGCGTCTCCAGCTCTGACTGGGGGAAATACGGTTGCATGGCGAGGCCCTCCGCCTGTGGTTCAGGCCTCACCATAGAAGCCCGCCGCCGTCCCCGGAAGAGGGCGGGGCGTCACATCATTGCGCCAGCGCGAGATCGCCAAACCAGCTCTCCTCGCCTGCGCCTGCGCCAATCGGGCTGCCCGGTGGCACTTCGACCTCGGCAACACCCGGCGCGGCGGCTGGGGCCGGGCGATCCAGGTGCGCGGCAATCTTGCGCTGCAGATCCTCACGTGCAGCGACATCGACGGCGTCCATACGGCGCGGCAACTTCAGCCGCTGGCTCATGCCCTTCAGGAAGGCATCGGCCCGCATGGCAACACCCGGCGCCGCCCCCGGATCAGAGGCAAGCCCGATCAGCGAGGAGACGAACCGCGCCTGCTGGCGCCTGCGGATCTCTGCCTGCCGGGCCGTCGGAGCGGCGGTGAAAACCTCGCCTTCCAGATTGGCCAGCACTTCCTCGAATGATAGCGCCGCCGGATCGCGCCGGCTGGTTTCTACCAGACGCGCGGCCCGTGCCGGGTGCAACAGCGCGCTGATCGTCGTCTCGGTTGCGGTATCCGCCGCGGAGAGAAGATCAAACATCGGCCCGGTATCGCCGGAGAAGAATTCGCCGCCACCGCCTGCATAGGAAAAAGCCGCGAGCGGCGGGGTCAGCTGGTTCAGCACCTGGTCTGGCAAGTCCAGCGAGGTCGGCTCCAGCGTGGCCAGCAAGGCCGTCAGCGCCGCGCGCTGGCGTTGGGCTGGCACAGGATGCGCCACACCGCCGCCATCGCCCCGGCGGGCATAGTAGAACTCATACCCGCCAACAGACTTCGCTGCCGCCGCCACCTGATAGCGATTGTAGAGATAAACCGGCACCAGCACTTCGCGCAGGTAGGCCGTGTCCACGCCCGGCCGGATCACGTCCAGCCCGAACCGGTCCAGCGCAATCTTCCGTACACGCATCGTGTTGTAAAGTTCGGCCACGGCATCCGGGCCATTGTCCCAGACCGCGCCATAGGGATGCGCCGTGCCGACACCGCGCGCCTCCGGATCATCCACAAAGCGCAGACCGCTGCTATAGGCCGCCGTCAGCAACTTGTCTCCCTCGGTATCCGCGTCGGAGCCTTTGGGATATTCAGCATAAAGCCATTTGGCCGCCACCTCGTCCCATTCACCGATACCGACATCATAGGCCTTGGAGAAGTCGAGCTTGCCGTCTGCACTCACCGTGATCCACGGCGCCGGATAATCCATCACCGAGGCGCGGTCATTCGTCGAGGCTGCAAAATTGTGCGCAAAGCCCAGCGTGTGGCCCACCTCATGCGCGGCGAGCTGGCGGATGCGTGACAGCGCGACCTGCACCGGATCGTCCACCTTGCCTGTGCCGGTCTTTGCCGTGCCTGCGAGGCCTTCAAAGATCATCCGGTCCTGACGCACGCGCTGGCTGCCGAGGATGACGTTCGCCTTCAGCATCTCGCCCGTACGCGGATCATAGACGCCGCCGCCGTAGGACCAGCCACGCGTCTGACGGTGGGTCCACTGGATGACATTGTAGCGGATGTCGAGCGGGTGCACGCCATCGGGCAGAACTTCCACGCGATAGGAGTCCGGAAAGCCTGCCGCCGCAAATGCATCGGCCCACCAGGACGCGCCTTCGACCAGCGCATCGCGGATCTCAGGCGGCGCGCCGGAGTCGACATAAAAGACGATAGGCTTCTTCGCCGGGCTGCTCGCGGCTGTCGGGTCCTGCTTCTCAAGGCGGAAACGGCGGGCATAGGATTTACGCACCTGGCCATCCAGCGGCGCGGAGAAGTCATAGTAGGGCACGTCAATCGTGCCGCTGCGCACATCGAAGGCGCGCGGCGTGTAGCCATCATCCGGCAGGCGCACGAGCGAGACATGCTGGACCAGCGTGAACGCGCGGCCATCGGCGGCGGTGGCCAGCACTTCCGATTTCGGGTCATCGCCGGTCAGCGTCAGGAACGCATCGAACTCGACATTGTCCGGAAAGGCGAGCGCGGCGGAAACATCCGGCATGGAGCGGTCGTCCGCGATGGAGAACACGCCGGCCTTGGGATTGTTCTTCAGGGCCGCTTTCACATCCAGCGCGTCCCGCGTGAGGAAGCCGGAAATGTCGACCAGCAATTCCCCGCTCGCGCTCTCGGAGATGATGTCACCGGCCCAGAGGAACGAGCTGGCGAAGGACTGGCGCACGGCCTTCTTCTCCAGCGGATTGTCGGCGCTGGCGGTGTAAGACCAGTTCTCCTTCTCGGCGACCAGCTTCTTGCCCACGCGGCGGAAGGCGATCAGCGAGCCTTCATCGAAATAGCCCCGGTCGAGCCCGATCGGGTTGGAGCCGAGCCCCGCCGTCAGCCCGGCCGCCTGAATGGCGCGAAGCGCAAGCCCGTCCTCGTCCGGCGCCGGAAACGCAGCCAGGATGCGCCCGCCCTTGGCATCCGCATAGTAAGGCAGGAAGCCCTCCGCGCGGGTCAGCCCTTTCGTCGCCTCGCCCCAGCTTTTGGCTTCGTCCGCCGCCGCAGGCATCGCAAGGCCCGCCCATACAAAAGCCAGAACGGAAAACAGCAAAGCACCAACGCGCATCAGACGACTCCACATCAACCCGGGAAAGCCTGCACCGTGCCGCAAGTGAGCCAAAGGTTCAAATCGTTTCGGGTGGGGCATTCCAGCGCCACGCAAGTAAATATGAGACCCTAGTCAAAAAGCTCTGGACAATTTATCGAAATTCGATATCTCCACATGGATGACAAATTCCCAGACTGACCGGCGCGATGCGTGGATAACCCTCTCCATATTTCTTGGACTCCTGTGCGGCCTGAGCGCGGTTGCGCATTTCGCACTCCTCGAGCTTAACCCCACCAGCCTCTATATCGGCGCGCTGATGCTGTGCCCGGCGATTGCGGCGCTCGTGACGCAAAAGATCCGGGGCCGCACAATTTCCAGCCTGCCCTGGGCATGGGGCAACTGGCGCAGCAATCTTCAGGCATACCTCATGCCGGCGGCCTATGTCGCATTGGCGTATGGTTTAATCTGGGCTTTTGGCCTTGGCGTCCCGCTCAATCCTGAGACCCTTTCCGAATGGGCTGACGATCTCGGCTTTTCGCCGAATGTTCCTGCCCTGTCGATGTTTGTGATGATCGGCCTTCTGGCCAGCGTGCAGTTCGTCAAATCCCTTGGGTCGATTGCCGGGGAAGAAATCGGCTGGCGCGGCTTCCTCGTCTGGGAACTTCGCAAAGTGATGCCCTTTGGCGCCGTCTCGATTCTGAGCGGCCTGATCTGGGCTGCGTGGCACTATCCCATCGTCATCAAATATGGCGGCGGCGACCCTGTGTTCCAAGTTGCGTGTTTCACGCTCATGATCACGAGCATGTCTGTCATCATGACTTATTTCACGTTCAAAACCCGAAGTGTCTGGCCCGCGATCATGTTTCACGGCGCGCACAATATCTTCATCCAGAAAATCTTCACGCCCCTGACGGCGGAGACCGAAGGCACGCAGATGTGGATCGACGAATACGGGTTGATGATCCCCCTCGTCGTGACCGGCTTTGCCCTCTTCTACTGGCGCAAGGCAAAAGCCGAAAGCTTTTAGGCGCGCCGCCTTCCTTGCCTGATCGGCTAAGCCCCGCGCCGGACAAATTATCAAGAAGAATAATCGACCTATGGCGGATAGCGAGCCATTCGGACTGCGCGAAGCGATCAGTCCTTCAGCATGTCCCGCGAGATGATCACGCGCATGATCTCATTGGTGCCTTCAAGGATCTGATGCACCCTCAGGTCACGGACGATCCGCTCCACGCCATAGTCGGCCAGATAGCCATAGCCGCCATGGATCTGCAGCGAGTCATTGGCCACCTTGAACGCGGTGTCGGTGACAAAGCGTTTCGCCATGGCGCACCAGCGGGTCGCGGCCGGGTCCTTGCGGTCCAGCCGTCCGGCGGCTTCGTACAGCATCACGCGCGCCGCCTGCAGCTCCGTTTCCATATCAGCCAGTTTGAACTGGGTCGCCTGGAAGTCCGCAATCGCCTTGCCGAACTGGCTGCGCTCTTTGGCGTAGGAGAGCGCCTTGTCGAGCGCGAGCTGCGCGCCGCCGAGGGCCGAGGCGGCAATGTTCAACCGCCCGCCATCGAGGCCCGCCATGGCGAACTTGAAGCCGTGGCCTTCCTCGCCAATCCGGTTCGCCACCGGCACGCGCACGCCGTCGAGGATTACCTGCCGCGTCGGCTGGCTCTTCCAGCCCATCTTGCGCTCGTTCGCGCCAAAGCTGAGGCCGGGCGTGTCTTTCTCGATGATGAAAGCGGAGACGCCTTTCGCGCCATCCTCTGACGTGCGCGCCATCAGGACGTACACGTCCGATGTGCCCGCGCCGGAGATGAACTGCTTGGTGCCGGTGATGACGTATTCGTCGCCCTCACGCACAGCCTTCGTCTTGAGGCTGGCGGCGTCAGACCCGGCGCCCGGCTCGGTCAGGCAGTAGGAGGCAATCAGCTCCATCGTGGTCAGGCGCGGCAGCCAGGCCTGACGCTGCTCATCTGCGCCAAACGTGTCGATCATCCAGCTCGCCATGTTGTGGATAGAGATGAAAGCCGCGGTTGAGACGTCGCCATAGGCGAGTTGTTCGAAGATCAGCGCCGCATCGGTGCGCGTCAGGCCGGCACCGCCGACGTCTTCCTTCACGTAAATGCTGGCGAAGCCCAGCTCAGCCGCCTTGCGGATGACGTCGACCGGGAAGTGGCTGGTCTGGTCCCATTCTTCCGAATGCGGCTGCAATTCATCTTCCGCGAACTTGCGCGCCATGTCGCGGATCATGATTTGCTCGTCGGAAAACAACATTGTCATGGGTTTCGTCCCTCGCTCAACTAAAGTAGTGAGACGGCAATTCCCTGACTGACCGGCCTTGTCAATGCAACAGACCCGCCCTTCACACGTGATTTCCCCGGCTGGGCGGGAAGACATTGACACATTGATCCAGATTGATCTGGCGGCCGGGCAATTGTTCGCGCCCACAGGCCTGGTGTCAGAAGACGCGCTGCACGACCACGTACCCGCCACCGTTCTGGAACAGGCCATCGAGGCCGGCGATCTCTTCCATATCTGCGGTGCAGACGAAACGCCGGTAGGCTTTACGCTCGTCTCCCGGCGCGGCGGCACGCTCTATCTCGACCAGATCAGCGTCCACCCGAACCATGGCCGTCAGGGCCTTGGCGCGGCGCTCGTCCAGCACGTCTTCCAACTAACCAAACAGCGCAAGCTGAAACAGGTCACCCTGTCCACCTTCCGGGATGTGCCGTGGAATGGCCCATTCTATCGCAAGCTCGGCTTCCGCGAATTGGCGCGCAAGGAAATGGCCGCCTGGATGCTGGACCTCGAAGCCATCCAGGCCCACAGCCTCGATGTCAGCCAGCGCTGCTTCATGGTGCGTAAATTTGGCTGGTTGTAGGCCGCCGCAATTTGGAGCAGTCATTTGCCCATGACCCAGTTTCCCCAAACCTTCCCGAACACCCGCATGCGCCGCGTGCGCCAGTCTCCCTGGATCCGCAGCCTCGTCGCCGAAAACACGCTGACCCCGGCAGACCTTGTCTGGGCCGTCTTCGTGCATGACGGCGAAGGCCGCGTGCCGGTGGGCAGCCTGCCGGGCATCGACCGGCTGAGCGTCGCCGAAGCGGCCCTGACGGCCAAGCGCGCCGAAGCGCTGGGCATCCCGGCCATCGCGCTGTTCCCTTATATCGGCCCGGAAGGCAAAGACGAGGAAGGCACCGGCGCGCTCGATCCTGACGGCCTCGTGCCGCGCGCCCTGCGCGCCATGAAGGATGCCGCCCCCGGCGTCGGCCTGATCACCGATGTCGCGCTGGACGCCTACACGTCCCATGGCCACGATGGCCTGCTCGACCCCGATGGCACCATCCCGAACGATGCGACCGTGGAGCGCCTCATCCAGCAGGCCCTCGCCCATGCCGCCGCGGGTGCAGACGTCGTCGCCCCGTCAGACATGATGGACGGACGCATCGGCGCGATCCGTCAGGCCTTCGACGAGGAAGGCTTCAGCAACATGATGATCCTCGCCTATGCCGCCAAATATGCCAGCGGCTTCTACGGCCCCTATCG
>LADW01000070.1 GCA_000961695.1 Hyphomonadaceae bacterium BRH_c29 | reverse complement strand
TGGCATCACCCAGCACATAGGCCTCCTGCCCGGCCCGGCCAACTGCCACGATCCCACAGGCATCGGCGCGCGGCCCGCTGGTGGCGGGCGGGTCCACCGCCACGACGACATCCCACAGCGCCGGGATGATCGCCGCACGCGTCTCATCAATCCGTGACCGGAGGAACAGCGCGCCGTCCACATCCTCCGCCAGCATGCCTTCCAGCTCCTGCCGCCCGAGCGCGGAGCCGCCATAGGCCGCCTCCAACGCCCGCAGGAAACCGGGTGCGAGAAAGCCCGCATTCTCCCGCGTCACGCTACGTGTCACCACCGTGTCCGGCCGGCGTGCAGGCGCTTCATCAGCGGCGTCGGACGCGGCGTGGTCGTGACCAGCGCCGACGTGTGCCGCCGATGACGACACCGTTTGCCGATGCCCATGCGCCCAATGACGTCTGGTGCATTGACTTCAAGGGCTGGTGGCGCACGGGCGATGGCAGGCGCTGCGAACCGCTGACCGTCTCGGATGCGATGAGCCGGTATCTGCTTTTGTGCCAACCGGTCGAGCGGACCGGCTATGATGTGGTCTGGCCCCTGATGGCCAGGGCGTTCCATGAGCACGGCCTGCCCGGTGCCATACGTTCGGACAACGGCGCGCCTTTCGGGTCTGTTGCTGCTGGTGGCTTGTCCCGGCTGGCGGTCAATTTTGTGAAAATAGGCATTTTCCCTGAACGGATCGCGCCTGGAAAGCCCCAGCAGAATGGACGCCATGAGCGCCTGCACCTGACCCTGAAACGCGAAGCGGCCAGTCCACCCTCACGGACAATCAGGGCTCAGGCCGCACGCCTTGCAAGGTTCCGGAAATCCTACAATCATGAGCGCCCGCATGAGGCGCTTGGCCAGATACCTCCCGCAGCGATCTATACGCCAAGTCAACGCACGTGGGATGGCAAGCTGAGACCTCCGGACTATCCCGGCGCCACTGAAACCCGCGCAGTCAGAACAGCCGGAACCATCAAGTGGCGCGGCGCTGAACCGTTCATCTCCGAAGTCCTTACCGGTGAGCGGGTGGGCATCTTCCGGACAGGCGAAGATCATTACGAAGTCTACTTCGGTCCGATCCTGCTCGGACACATCGACCGAAAGAAACGCATGAACCGTATCAAGCCTCGCCGCCCACGGAACACACCATGAAAACTGTAACCCATCTGCCCGGTCTGAAATGTTACCTATGTTCCCGGTTGCACAAAGAAGTTGCTTATCCCCTGAAGAAAACCCTCACCCCATCTCCCGCACGCCCGCAATGCATTGCGAGGGGCACGGGCTGGACGTGGGGTCGGAGACTTTGCCGGTCTTCTCGATGGCGGATTTTGCGCACTCGTAATCGAGATCGGCAATCGCATCGAACTGGTTGAGATAGACCTTGCCGGTCAGTTCCTGCGGGAAATGCGTGCGTTTCAGCCGGTCCATGACCGGGCCTTTGACTTCGCTGAGGTGCAACAGCACGCCCGCATCCTTCAGGCGCGCATTGATGGCTTCGAGGCTTTCCAGGCCGCTGGCGTCGATATGGTTCACCGCCGGGCACATCAGGATGATATGCTTCAGGTCCGGCCGGTTACCGAGGATGCAATACACCGTATCCTCCAGGAAGCGTGCATTGGCGAAGTAAAGGCTCTCGTCGATCCGTATCGTGACGATGTGTTCCGGTGTCACGACCGCGTGGCGGTTCACGTTCCGGAAGTGGTGCGTTCCGGGAACCTGCCCCACAATCGCGAAATGCGGCTTTGACGTGATATAGAGGTGCAGGCCGATGGAGAGGACAATGCCGGTCGTCACGCCCAGCTCCACGCCCGCCAGCAGGGTGACAAGGATCGTGCCCGCCATGGCGGAAAAGTCGCGCTTGGAATAGACCCAGGTCTGCTTTAGCGTCTTGATGTCAACGAGGCTCAGCACGGCCACCACGACGGTTGCGGCCAGAACGGCTTGCGGCAGATTGTAGAGCAGCGGCGTCAGGAACAGCGCGGCCAGCGCAATGCCGATGGCAGTGAAAGCGCCTGCCGCCGGGGTCTCCGCGCCTGCGTCGAAGTTGACCGCCGAGCGGGCAAAGCCGCCGGTGACCGGATAGCCGCCGGAGAAACCTGCCGCGAGGCTGGAGGCGCCGAGCGCGATCAGCTCCTGGTCGGGGTCAATCCGCTGGCGGCGCTTGGCGGCCAGCGTCTGCGCCATGGAGACGGATTCGATAAAGCTGATCATCGCAATCAGGGCGGAGGAACCGAGCAGAGAGCGCCAGAGGCCGGGGTCCAGAGATGGCAGGGTGAGGCCCGGAAGGCCCTTGGGGATCGTGCCCACGATCCGCACGCCCTGCGCTTCCAGGCCGAACGCGACGACTGCCAGCCCGCCCAGCGCCACGGCCAGAACCGGCCCGCTGCGCGCCGCCATGCTGGCCACATTCGGCTTCAGGCCAAGGCGCAGCAGCAGCGGCTTCAGCCCCTTTCGGGCCCAGAACAGGAACGCCACAGAGGGCACGCCAACCGCCACGGTCGGCCAGTTCACATGGCCGAGCTGGCCGGCGATACTGGCCAGCGTCTCAATGATGTTGTGCCCGCTCGCCTGCACGCCCAGCAGGTATTTCAGCTGGCTGACAGCGATCAGGATGCCCGTCGCTGTAACAAAGCCCGACACGACCGGATGGCTCAGAAAGTTCGCCAGAAAGCCCAGCCGGAAAATGCCCAGCACGACCAGCATCAGGCCGGAAATGACCGCCAGCAGGATCGCCGCGGTCAGGTATTCCGGCGTGCCCTGCTCGGCCACCTTCCCGGCGGCCACAGCCGTCATCAGCGAGAGGATCGCCACCGGCCCGACGGCCATGGTCTTGCTGGTGCCGAAAATGGCATAGACGACCAGCGGCAGGATGGAGGCATACAGGCCGACCTGCGGCGGCAACCCTGCCAGCATCGCATAAGCCAGCGATTGCGGGATCAGCATCACCGTCACGATCACCGCCGCGATCATGTCATTGGCGAAGGTCTCGCCATTATACGTGCGGCCCCATTGCAGGATGGGCAGGTGATCTGAAAGCTTCATGCCTCTGCCCGCTCCCCCGGACCTACAGCGCGTTCAGCGGTATCTTGATATACCGCAAGCCGTTGTCTTCTGGCTCTGGCAGCTGTCCTGCGCGCATGTTGATCTGGATCGACGGCAGGATCAACCGTGGCATGTCCAGCGTCGCATCCCGCGCCTCGCGCATGGCCACGAATTCGTCTTCCGAAATGCCGTCATGCACGTGGATATTGCGCGCGCGCTCCTCCGCCACGCTGGTCTCCCAGCGATACTCATCCCGGCCCGGCGCCTTGTAATCGTGGCACATGAACAGACGCGTCTCCGGCGGCAGGCTCAGCACCTTCTTGATCGACCGGAACAACGTGCGGGCATCCCCGCCGGGGAAGTCTGCGCGGGCGGTGCCATAGTCGGGCATGAACATCGTGTCGCCGACAAAGGCCGCGTCGCCCACGACATAGGTCATGCAGGCCGGTGTGTGTCCGGGCGTGTGCATGGCGAGGGCCTCCATGTTCCCGATGCGGAGCGTGTCGCCATCCACCAGAAGCTTGTCGAACTGGCTGCCGTCACGCTGAAATTCGGTGCCTTCATTGAAGATCTTGCCGAACACGGTCTGCACGGTGCGGATCTCGGCGCCGATGGCGATCTTGCCGCCCAGCGTCTTCTGCAGGTACGGCGCGGCGGACATGTGATCGGCGTGGACATGGGTCTCCAGGATCCATTCCAGCGCCAGGCCCCTGTCGCGGATGAAGGCAACGATCTCGTCGGCTGAGCCGGTGTTCGTGCGCCCGGAGGCCGGATCATAGTCCAGCACGGAATCGACCACGGCGCAGGCTTTCGTGTCCGGGTCGGCCACGACATAGCTCACCGTAAAAGTGGGCTCGTCGAAGAAAGCGGTGACGTTCGGGTTGGTCATGTCAGATCCTCATACCTGTGTCTTTTTACCGTTGGATAGCCGCACGCCGGGATCAGCCTGTTTGCCCAGCATGACCGAGCAGATGGCATCCACCATCGCATGCGCGCGGGTGTCTGAGAGCGTGTAGAAAACATGCCGCACATCACGGCGCGCGGTCAGCACGCCGTCCTCACGCAGCTTGGCGAGTTCGCGCGACAGGCGCGGCTGCGGAATGCCGAGATCGGCCTCCAGCGCGCTGACGGCCATCTCCCCGCCCCGCAGCTGGCAGCAGATCATCAGCCGGTCCGGATGGCTGAGAGCTTTGAGCAGGCTGGTCGCCTCGCTCACAAGCGGTTCCATTCTGGCGCTATCTCTGATCATGCTTGCCTCTCTCGCAGGCCGCCCCTTCAGCGGGCTTTGATTTACACTTTACATAATCGTAAATCATAAGTTTCCAAGAGGACATATGCGCCCGACCGGCGCAGATCGCCCACCTTCCCGGGCAAAACAAAACCGGCCCGGATCGCTCCGGGCCGGCCTCAATGTTTTAAGCGGAAAATGTGCCGCTAGTAGGTGTAACGCAGACCGAACTTGGCCGTGTAGGAATAGGTCTCGTACTGCAGCAGACGGTCGCGGCCCGGGCCCTTCTGGTAGGCCAGGTAAGGCTCGTCGTTCAGGTTCACGAAGTCCGCGAAGACCTGGAAGTGCTCGTTGACCCGGTACTTGGTCGTGAAGTCGATCTGGAGGTGATCCTGGACGTACCGGTCGGTTTCGGCGTCGCCACCCAGCTCGTCCAGATACTCATCGCGATAGGCCGCAGTGAGGCGCAGTTCGAGGCCGGCTTTGTCATAGCCGATCATGGCGTTGTAGGTGTTCTTCGCAGAGGCCGGCAGCGGGATCGTGCGGGTGCCGTTATTGCCGTCCGGAACTTCGCCTTCACTGTCGGTGTAGGTGTAGTTGAAGCCGACGATCGTGCCGTCCAGCAGACCTGGCAGGAAGTCGAGCGCCTGCTGGTAGTTGAACTCCACACCGCTGACGGTGGCCGACTGACCATTGATCGGGATCGAGGCCTTGTCATAGTCAATGCCGCGATAGGTGCCCGGATCATTGTAGAACTGGTCGACGATGAAGTTCTGGATGTCTTTGTAGAAATAGCCAACCTGGATCACGCCGCCTTCAGAGAAGTAGTATTCGGCGCTGAGGTCGTAGTTCTGGGCCCGGTAAGGCTCGAGATCCGGATTGCCGAACTCGCCTTCGTCGTCTTCGTTGAGATAGAAGCGTGGCGCCATCTTGCCGATGCCGGGACGCACCACGCTGGTTGCGAAGGCAGCACGTGCAACGAGGTTTTCGCTGAGCTTGTAACGCAGGTTCACGCTCGGCAGGACGTCGGTATAGTCGTTCTTGAACGAGACTGGCGTGACCGTGATGACGTCGCCATCATCGCCGATCTGATTGCCACCGAGATCGTCGGACGTGTGCTCGACGCGGACACCGGCGACAAGGGTCGTGGTGTCGGTCGCGACCTTAGCCCTGTGCGTAGGCGGCGAAGATGTCTTCGTCGACATTGTAGTCAGCGGCATTGGACTCATAATCGGTATCGTACTGGTTCAGGACGAACTCGCTGTCATGGGCGGCGTTATAGGCACGCACCAGGCCGAGATCCGGCATCGGGCCGATATCGGCGAGGCCATAGGTCGGGCTGCCGAGGACATCGGAAAGCGTATAGCCGTCCAGTTCGTCATACACGTTGAGCGTCAGTGCATAGTCCTTCTGGCGCAGACGCGCCTTGGCGCCCGTCTTGAACTCCAGTTCGCCGGTGCTCAACTGGATTGTGCGGGCCGCGTCAAACTTGGCCGACCATTCCTTGTCTGTCGACAGACCGTCAACTTTTTCGAGATCGACGAATTCATTGGCGGACGGGTCGAGGAAATCCGCCTCACCCGTCAGGATGTCGTACGTGGTGGTCTCCAGGTTCGAGTAGTCGAATTTGACCGCAAGGGCGCCATCATTCTTGAAGGTCTGCTCAAAACGGGTCGGGTCCTGGGTCTGGTGCTCGTGCTCTTCAGCGTCCGAATAGGCCAGCTTGTATTTGAATTTCCAGTTGTCGAGCTCGGTTTCGCCACCGACCTGGTAGGACTGGATGATCTGACCTTCAAAACGATCCTTGAGACCACGGCGGACGGTGATCTTGCCGTCATCAGACAGGAAGGTTGCCGAATTGGCGTCGCCGCTGGCGGGTTCGCCCTTCATCTTGAAGACGAGGCGCTGACGCTTCTCAGTGTCGTCGAAGGTGGAGTAGATCGCACGGGCATAAAGCGTCGTGGTGTCTGTTGCTTTCCAGTCAAAGGACAGCGACGCGCCAACGCGCTCACGCTCAACGTCATAGTCGCGATACTGGACTTCCTTCGCATAGACGACACCGTCATCGGTCACGTCCCAATCAGCCATTTCCTGGTTATCGGTCGAGGTCTTGCGGTCATAGTAAGACAAGCCGCCGGAGATGCCGAACGTGTCAGAAACCGGCAGGGTGAAGTCGAGCGCAGCCTTCGGCGACGTCTCACCGTTCAGGTCGTTGTAAGAGCCTTCGAGGGTCACGGACACATAGGGGTCCTTGCGGTCAAAGCCCTTGGTCGTTTCGATCTCGATCGAAGCACCGATCGTATCGGCGTCCATGTCCGGGGTGAGCGTCTTCTTGACCTGGATCGACTGGATCAGTTCCGACGGAAGCACGTCCAGCGCGACGGCGCGCGTGTCGGCCTCAGGCGCCGGAAGACGAACACCGTTGACGGACGATGCGTTCAGCGTCGGGTCAAGACCGCGAACCGAAACGAAGCGGCCTTCGCCCTGGTCATCGAGAATGTTGATGCCCGGCAGACGGCGCAGCGATTCCGCAACGTTCTGGTCCGGGAACTGGCCAACGCCATCTTTCGTCAGCACGCTTTCGATCGTGTCGGAGTTTCACTGCATGTTGACCGCGCTTTCCATCATGGCGCGCTGGCCGACCACGATCACCTTAGTCCAGGGTCTGGGTGTCTTCCCCCGAAGACTGCGCATCAGACTGCTGTGCGAAGGCTGGTCCGCCAAGGACGGCAGCGATTGCGGACGTGACCAGAAGCGCACGATTGCGCCCCAAGAAATATGTACGTTTCATGACAATTCCCAATGAATAGAACCCCTATGGAATCTCTTTCGAGATCTTGAGGCGGGCCTTAGGTCCTGCTCATGACAGTCAGATGACGAACGGGTATCTCTTGCGTGTCAAACGCAACTAAAGCGAGAGAGTGTGGTTTGAAGGCCACAACCCTGCACGGGCCCTGAAAAGGAGGCTGACACCTTCGGCAGGCTCCGGTAGAAGCTGGCCGCAGAAGGGAACGGATCGCGTCTCGCGGCGTTCGTCTCTATCCAATCCGATGCAGGGAAAATGTTCACATGAAACCGACATTCTGGCTCGCCGCACTGGCACCTCTCGCAGCCTGCGCCACCGCACCAGCGGACTATACCGGCCCGGTCGCCACGGTCCTCGCGATGAACGAAACCGCGCCGATGAACGGCGAGGGCGACCTTGCAGACGACCCGGCGATCTGGGTCAATACCGCAGACCCGGCCAGCTCCCTCATCCTCGCGACCAACAAGGATGAAGGCATTTACGTCTACGCCCTCGACGGCGGCGAACTTCAGGAAATCCCGGTCGGCCAGGTCAACAATGTCGACCTGCGCGGCAATATCGCGGTCGCCTCCAATGATTCCGAAAACGTCATCTCGTGGTTCAACATTGATCCGGACTCGCTGACAGTCAGCCATATCGGCAACTCGCCAACCAACAAGGACGAGCCCTACGGCATCTGCGCCGGCATGACCGGCGAGACCTATCGCGTGGCCATCACTTACAAGGACGGCACGATCCAGATCTGGTCGACCAGCTGGGAAACCGTGGACACGCTCGCGCCGACCCTCGACCGCGTCGTGAAAGTGCCCACCCAGATCGAAGGCTGTGTGTTCGACGATGCCAACGCACGCCTCTTCGTCGATGAAGAAGGCTTCGGCATCTGGGCCGTGGACCTGAACGATGCGAACGCCAAGCCGGTCGTCGTGGACACGATCGCCGCTGGCAATGGCCTGGTCGCGGATGTCGAGGGCATCAGCCTCTGGACTGGCGCGGACGACTCGTCTGGCTATCTCGTCGCCTCGGCGCAGAAAGCAGACCGTTATGTCGTCTATGACCGCGTCCCGCCCTACGCCCCGCGCGGCGTGTTCACCATCGGCGAAGATGAAGCCATCGGCATTGATGGCGTGAGCCACACCGACGGGCTGGATATTACCTCCGCGCCGCTGCCGGGCCTGCCAATGGGCCTGATGGTTGTGCAGGATGATGCAAACCCCGTCTCGGAATACGAGCAGAACTTCAAGATGGTCGACTGGAGCGTGATCGCCGAGGCACTCGGCCTGAACTGATCAGAGCCGGACAAGGGCCCAGACGCTGGCACTGTAGATCAGGGCCAGCGTCCCGATCCGGATGGCCGCGGATACGACGTACGGCCTTATATCGTCCCACGAGGTTGCTCGCGCGACAGCTGCCACAGCGGTCGCCACATCATGGTGCATCTGGCTGCGATCTTCCCCGGCAAGCATCAGCATGATGGCGCCGGTGCGTGACTGTTTCTGGTTCCCGGCCTCTGCCAGCACTTCCTCGAACACCCGCGCGGCAATCGTCTCGGTCAGCGCCCGCTTCGGATGCCAGCCATGGCGGTGCAGCTCGGTCAGGACGAGGCGGATGGGGGGATAATTGACCCAGAGGTCGCGGATCATGAAGGCGGCCAGCGTCACGGTCATGATGCCCGCAAAGATCGGCCGCGGCATGCCGGCGAAATGATGCAGACCCCAGAGCCAGAGCAGAATCGCGAGCTTGATGCCCGTGGCGATGGCAAAGCGGCGGAAGCTGCGCGCCACGAACACCATCGTGTCAGACCGGATCCGGTGGCGCGCTTCCAGAACGGCGGCCTCGATCGCCTTGTTCTTGCGGCCGGTGATTTCCTTGCCCAGCAGTTTGCGACCGGCAAGAAGACCGGCGCCAAGGGCGGAAAGAACCATGATCGGCAAACGCATGCGCTTAATGTAGGGATGCATGGCCGCGATGTCTCGCCCATGCGTCACTGCCTTGCCTGCCGTCTGCGGGTCTCGTCACAGCATCGAGAAAAAGAAGCGCTCGACCTGCCGCTGAGCGGCCTGCGGATTGCGGATCAGCGAGTAGCCGAGTGCCAGCGCAATGGCAGTAGCCGTGATCGGGCGCTGCTGGATGAGGTTGCGAACCGTGTCGAAAGGCAGGTCTGCCAGCGCTTCTGCGGTCGCCTCCTCCATCTCGTCGACTTCGGCCTCGACCGACCGGAAGGGCTGGAAGAAGAGGTACAGGCAGATCGCCGCCAGCGTCAGGGCGACCGCCGCCACCACGAATGTGGCAGCGATCATCCCGATCAGTTCGGCGAGCGCCAGCGTTGACGCCACGAACAGCGCCAGTGTTCCGCCAAGCCCGAACAGAACGCCGACAATGGCCGCAAACAGGCGGAGCTTTGTCGCGTCCACGTCTTATTTCCGGCCCAGCAGGGCGATCAGAACGCCCACACCGAAGGCGATGCCGACAGCGGCCAGCGGCTTCTCGCGAATGTGTTCCTGAATGTCGGCCCGCGACGATTCAAACTGTTCGCCGGCTTCCTTGGCAAACACTTTGCCCTTTTCAAGGCCTTCCTTGGCCTGCGCGCCGGCATAGCCTTTGAGGTCGCCGAAGATCGATTGCAGGTCGTTGCGGAGGGCGGCGAGGTCTTCCTTGAGCAGGCTCACGTCTTCGTTGAGGTCTGCATCGGCTTTTTTGGTGTCTGAAGTCGTCGGCATGGGAGCGGTCCTTTCCGTCTGATTCCGCCGGATCAACGGTTATCCCGACCGGCAGTTCCCACCGCGCAGCAATAGTTTGCGCAGGATACGAATATGGCGACAGCCAGCCGGTTGGAAATACGGATCTTACCGCATCACCTGCCTCACGAAACCTGCATCCCCGAGGGAACATCGCACGGCGCCCGCGCGTTGGTGTGTCGAAAGGAGACTGTCATGCAAACCCAGCACAATGCAAAGATCACAACCAATGAAGCACGTCAGGGCGAACGAACCGGGCTGATCTGGATCCTTACAGCCGGTACGCTGGTCGCAATCATGGGTCTTGGCGCCGTCATGCTGGCCCAGGCCATCTAACGCAGCGCGCATCGCCCAGCCAAAAACGCCCTCCCGGTCGGGAGGGCGTTTTGCGTTCCGGGAAGGTCTTCGACCGTCAGGCCGTTTCGCGGGCTGGATGGAAGAACAGGGCCTGGCCGATCGCGGCCTTCACTGTGTTCTCCTGGAACGGTTTCGGAATCAGGAAGGTCGGCTCCGGACGGTCTCCCGTCAGAAGGCGTTCCGGGAACGCCGTGATGAAGATGATCGGAACATCATTGTCTTTGAGAATATCATTGGCCGCATCGATGCCGGACGAGCCGTCAGCCAACTGGATGTCGCAAAGGATCAGACCGGGCATCTCGGACTTCACCATGGCCATGGCTTCGTCATAAGTCGTCGCGTTGCCGATGACCCTGTGCCCAAGGTCTTCGACCAGGCTTTCAAGATCGGCCGCGATGATCGGCTCATCTTCGATGATCAGCACTTTGGTGGACAGCTCTGCCTCGATCTCGGCAATGGCGGCGCGTTCCAGCTCAGCCAACTCGCCTTCGCTGACGCCAAGAATGTGGGCGGCTTCACTGCGTGAAAAGCCTTCCAGGGCGGTCAGCAGGAAGGCCTGGCGCTGGATCGGGGCCAGTTTTTGCAGACGCGCAGTGGCGACGTCGCCACCGGTACCTTCATCAAGCTGAGCACCCGTTGTGCCCCAGACGACATGGAAAAACCGGTACAGCGCCACGCGTGGGTCACCCTCGGCAGCCATTTTGTCTGGAGAGGCTACAAGCGCCTCCAGAGAGGCGCGGATATAGGCATCCCCGCTCTCCTGATTGCCCGTCAGCGCGCGCGCGTAGCGTCGCAGGAAAGGCAGGTGCGGCGCCAGATTCTGTACAAGATTCATGGGAAAAGCTCCAACAACACTGCGTTAACAACCCGCATGCCCGGAAAAGGTTGCATGCCCTATGCGTTTTTTTCCGATACCCACGGAACCTTTGGTGAATTGGGGATTTATACTCCTCAAATGGCGCAGACACGCATGCGCCTCAGTCAATGACTGTAACTCTATCAAGGCGACAGTAGAAATGGACGAAAAGAAGACCGGCGGCCCGAACCCGGCTGATACGGAACGAAAACGTCGCGGTGACCGCCTCGGACAGCAGCTTCGTCAATTGTACGATGATGTGACCCACGAAAGCGTCCCGGACGACTTCATGCGCCTGCTTGAAGAAGCAGATCGCAAACGCGCCTCCGATCCCCACAGCAAGTCATCATAGGCCCCCGCATGAGCGAACCCTTTGAGAGACTTGATGATGCCGACTTCAAACTGGAGCTGACCGGTCTGATCCCGCACCTGCGTGCTTTTGCGCGCAGTCTGTGCGGCGACGCGACTCTGGCAGATGACCTGGCGCAGGATGCCATGCTGAAAGCCTGGCACGCCCGGAACAGCTTTCATGCCGGCACCAATATGAAGGCCTGGGCCTTCACCATTCTGCGCAACATTTTCTATTCCGAGAAACGCCGCTCGTGGCGCCGCACCTCGCTCGCCCCGGAAGTCGCCGAGGCGACGCTGGTCTCACCGGCCAATGCCGGCGACGGGCTGGACCTGCTGGCCCTGCGTAATGCCCTGAACAGGCTGCCCGATGACCAGCGCGAAGCGTTGATCCTGGTCGGCGCTGGCGGCCTCGCTTACGAGGAAGCTGCAGAAGTGTGCGGCTGCGCCGTTGGCACGATCAAGAGCCGCGTGTCACGCGCCCGAAAGGCCGTCGTGGAATTGCTGGAAAGCAACCAGAGCAGCTTCAGCAGCGACGACAAGATGCGCGCAAGCGAAGCGTTCGACGACCTCATGGATCAGGCGGCAGCCATCTCGGCCGCCAGCGACGTCTGACCGCTGCGTGGCTGACCGGCCAACATCATCCGGACTGAGGCGGCGCCTGATCGTCACGCTCGTGATCGCGCTGACCCCGGTGCTTCTGCTGGGCGCTGCCAGCGCCTACATGGACGCGCGCGAGGCCCTGAAAACCCGCCGCAACGAGCTGGTGCTTGTCGCTGGCGCAGCGGTGGATGGCGTGAACCAGTCGGTCAATGAGGCCCAGCTTCTGCTCGGTCTGTTCAAGGACGATGTCGGCACGACCCAATGCGCGAATATCTACGACAAGCTGCGCCCCAGCCTGCCGTCCCTGACAAGTGTCATCCGTTTCGACGCCGACGGCATGGCCCTTTGCAGTTCCGCCGGCAAGACCGGCTTCGAAATGTCCAATCCCGACTGGAACCGCAGCCTGCAGCATGAATTGCCGATGCTGCGGACAGATGCCTTCTACGGCGCGACCACTGAAGACTGGATCTTCGCGGTCTTCGCGCGAGTGGACAAACCAGACGGAAGTTATGACGGGTCCGTCGCCATCGGCCTGCGGGCACGGGCGCTGGCGGGCTTTGCCCGCGCCAGTATCCTGCCAGAAGGCGTCGAGGTGGCGATTGCCGATATCGACGGGCGCGTGTTCGGCAGCGAACACTTCGCTCAGGTCAGCCCGGACTGGGTGAAAGCGACCGCCGAAACACGGGCGGCGAAAATGTTCGTCCTCGCCCGCAAGGATGCACCGCGTATGGACGTGGTGGTCAAGCCTGTCGGCGCCTCGAACGTGTTCGCCGTGATCTCTCGCGAGTCGCCCGGCTTCTGGAGCGAATTCACGCTACAGCCGGTGACCTCGCTCGGCCTGCCCCTGATGGCGTTTTCCATCGCGCTGCTTGCCGTCTGGCTGGCGATTGACAGCCTTGTCCTGCGCTGGCTGACGCGCCTTATCCGGATTGCCCGCGTGTATGGCGCAGGTCACTATACCTTCCGCGCTGGCGACGCCATGGGCTCGGCCCCGGCCGAAATCACCGAACTCGCCGACGCCATGGAAGACATGGCCGCCGATATCGACCAGCGCGACAAGGACCTGAAGGAAGCCGTCGCCGTGCGCGATGCTGCCGTGAAGGAAATCCATCATCGCGTGAAGAACAATCTTCAGATCGTCACCAGCTTCCTCAATCTGCAGGGCCGCCAGTTACAGGACCCGGAAGCGCGCCAGGCCATTGCCGCCGCGCGCCACAGGATCGATGCGCTCGCCATCGTGCACCAGACGCTGTACCAGCACGAACGCCTCGAAATGGTCAGCATGCGGCAGTTCCTGACGGGCCTGATCGACCATCTGGCTGAAGCGCTCGGCACAGACGCCATGAACATCACGATTACGCAATCCTACGAGGACATCGAGCGGCCCGCTGACGACGCCATTCCGATTGCGCTGTTCATTGTCGAAGTCGTGACAAATGCCATCAAGTATGCGTTCCCGGATGGGCAAAGCGGCAAGATCGCGATCACGCTGGAAAGCAGGCGCGATGGCGGTGTTCTCCTGAGTGTAACAGACAATGGGGCCGGCTTCGATGTGGGCGGCGAGGACGCACCGCAGGGCGGGCTCGGGTCAAAACTGATGAACGCCTTTGCCCGGCAGCTGAGGGCCCAGCTGGAAATCACCTCGGAGCCCGGCGAGGGCACGGCGATCTCACTTTACATGCCCAGCAAGCAAAAGGCCCCGGCCTGAGGGGCGCGGGGCCTGTTCTTTGCGGGATCCGAACAGAGTCCGGACCTCGAAAAAGCTAGTTTGATGCCATGGATTTCAGCATCCACACGGCTTGCTCGTGCCAGGACATCCGCGCGGTCAGCATGTCGGCGGTGACATAGTCGTTCTTTGCTTCGCACCATTCCGTGGCAGCCCGCATGTTCAGCACGGCCGTCTCGTGGTCTGCGATCAGCATGTCGAGCATCTGCTGGACGGTCTGCACTTCATCCTTATCGCGGATCGAGGACAGCTCACCATATTTGGTGTAGCTGGCCGGCGCCTTGTGACCAAGGGCGCGGATACGCTCTGCGAGGCCGTCGATGGCCTGGTACATATTCTCATATTGCTCTTCGGTCAGCGTGTGCACGCCCATGAAAGTCGGACCGGTGACATTCCAGTGCACGCCCTGCGTCTTGATGAACAGCATGTACGTGTCTGCGAGGACCACGCCCAGCGCTTCGGCAATCTTCTTGCGGTCTGCGGCGGAAATGCCGTTCTTGGTTTTGAAATCGGGATTCGTAACGTTGAGGGCCTGAGTGGCCATAATTATCTCCTTTTCCTGGTTTGTGGTCTGCCGGCCCCGTTATTTCGGAGGATCAGCAGCCTCTTCCATTGCTTCGCCAGCCTCATCGACGGCGCCGTCAATATCGTCCGCGACATCGCCAATGGCATCGGCGGTGTTGTCAGCGGCTTCGTCCAAAGCTTCGCCGACCGTGTCCGGCTCGTTGGCATCATCGATGGCTTCGTCGATCGACTCGCCTGCCTTCTCCATCGGGCCCTTGTTTGCATCGCAAGCAGCGAGCACTCCGGTTGCAACAAGTGCAGCAGCAATAATCTTCATACGCATGATGTATCTCCTTTTGTCACATTCTCTGTACTCACGAAGAAACAACGCCCGGAGGCTGTAACTGTTCCATCCGGGCGATATCCCAGGCACTTTTTATTTTCCCGGAAAATGCGTTGCCTGCATACATCAGTGCGGTGACGGTCATGACGTCCCCGTCGAAATCCAGAATATTGAAGGATGGCGGCACATCGCGCAGCCGCATCGACAAGGTGCCAGACGTGACAGACACATAAGCCCCCTCCGGGCCCTGGATGATTTCGGCTTGCGGCGCATGCACATGTCCGGTCAGCAGAACCTGAACCGGGCTGCCAGCCAGCCGCTTGCTGGCGCGCTGGCCACGGCGCGTGGCCGTTTGCAGCGGCGCACCAGTTGGCGAAATGAAAGGATGATGACAGGCCAGCAGATGGACGGCAGCTTTTGCGGGGGCGCTGACCAGTTCCTCCAGATCGCCCAGATCCACCGAGCCTTCAGCCCAGTTATGCCGCGCCTGCCAGCCTCGGGCTGTGTTCAGTCCATCAACATGAATGCCGCCCGCCCGCAGTGGAAACGCAAACTCCGACAGCCGCTTCTCGTAGCGGGCAAAGGGACGCAATAACCGGTGGTGCAGCTGGAACATCGGGGTGTCATGGTTGCCGGGAACACAGGCGCACGGCAGGCCAAGGTCCAGCAGCCATTGCCGGGCGGCATCGAACTCGCTTCGCTTGCCGCTCTGCGTCAGGTCGCCGGCAACGACCACAGCATGTGGCGCCGCCTGTTCGATGTGCCGGGCAGCGGCCTCAAGCACTTTCGGATCCGCCGCGCCGAAATGGATATCCGCCAGATGCGCCAGCCTCAATGGCTCGTCCTCGCGCACAGTACTTTCGCGGCCCGTTCGATCAGTCGGACCTCGACAGGCGTTTCAAACTGGACCTGTTCACCGTCCAGCGTGGATGGAATGGCCAAGCCGTCAGGGTCCTCTACGGTAACCGAACTTGTGACGTCCCGCTCAACAGCGTCGGCGCCTCTCCAACCACGGATCATGGCATCCATGGCGGTGGAAATCAGTTCCAAGGCGCTCGACGGGTCAATCGAGGCGACATCGAAGGCAGCATGGGGTCCTTCCGTCAGGGCCACGGCAGCGGCGACAGCCTCGATCGCAGGACCGCGCGCCTTGTCCGGATTGCCAGCCTGCCCGCAGTGAAGGCTCAGCCGTGTCTCGACGCTCAGAACGTCACCATCCACCATCGTCTGCGCAGCGTCGAGCAACTGGCCCTTGCGCACGGCTTCGCGCGACTCTGCCAGACCTGTCAGCCTTCCGAACAGCGCGGCGACATAGAAGCGATGGCCGTCGACGTCTCCGGCGGCGATGACCCGTTCTTCCGGATCGGCCAGCACACGGTCCAGAACCTCGTGCCAGCTTCCCTCACCATGCAGGCGGCGCGGCAGCATGTTCATTGTCCCGCCGGGCAAGGTCAGCACAGGCGGGCCATCAGCGCCGCAAATCGTCAGCACACATGCCAGCGTGCCATCTCCGCCCCAGACGACAATGGCATCAGCGCCACTTTCCGCAGCGGCGTGAGCCTTGGCCTCCAGATCGTCCGACGTGCTGGACAGGCTGACAAGCTCATGCCCCGCCGCAGCGATCGCGGCTTTCAGTTCGTCGGACGCCCCCTTCGGAACGGCACGAGACAATGGGTTGATGATCGCGGCCAGTTTCATGGATGGGTTTTCCTGAATACGAACGCCCGATTTCCGGGCTTGGTTCTACAAACGCACATGCACTGGCATGGGTTCCAGAAAGGCAATTGGAACGAAGCCGCTTTTGGCGCGTAGTCTCGCCATGAAGAATTCGTCCCCCATACATTTATCGCCGATCTCGCACCTTCCCAGCTGCTCCGCCTGGAAGGTGACGATGCGCTCGTTTGCCCGGCTGAAAGGCCCGCGCGGACCGGGTGCGGTCGCGGCCATGCTTCTGGCTGGGGTCATGTCCCTATGGTCCTGCCTGCGCGCCAATGGCGCGGGCGGACGCGCACGCATGAAACGTGCGACGGTGCATCTGCTGGCAAACAAAAAAGCCTGATTTTCCAGGCTCCTCAGGTGGCAACAAAAAAAAGGCGCGCCCGGAAGGGACGCGCCTTTTTCATCGACCCGAAGGTTTTAGTCCGTGATATCGTCTTTGACGGTATCGGCCGCGTCTTCGATCACCGCGCCGCCGGCCTGAACATCTTCGCCTGCGCCCGCGATGGTATTGCAGGCAGACGCCATAAGAGTGATGAGCCCAAAGCCAGCGATTTTGAGTGCTTTTTTCATGATTTATCCTTTCCGCTTGATACTGACTATCCAACGTCGCGGAACGTAATTGGTTCCCGACCATTTTTCCGGAACCGTCGCCGCGCCTGTCCGTTACTCAAACATCGGCAATTGCGCTGATGCTAACAAACAAAGAGGAGATTCCCCATGCTCGGCTGGGCCATTGCATTCTTTATTCTCGCCATCGTCGCCGCTTTTCTCGGCTTTGGCGGCATCGCCGGCGCATCTGCCGGTATTGCACAGATCCTGTTCTTTGTCTTCCTTGCTCTTCTGGTGCTGTCCTTCGTGGTTCGCGCCGTGAACGGACGGAACGTCACCTGATCAGGACACAAATCGAACGAAATCAAGGGGCGCCGCTGTGGCGCCCCTTTTCTTTTCTGCTGCTGAAGTGATTGAGAAAGGCGCGCCTGCAAATCAGCGCGTATCTGCCCCGATTGCCTTATAGGCCAGAACCGAGACGTCGCCTTTCCGATAGGGCGCCTCCAGCTTCATCACATCGACGATTTCCCGCGTTCCGCTGCGAACCAGCACGAGAGAGCACCCGATCCGCCAGGTTTCCAGATTCTCGTCTTTGAGATCTGTATTGAGAATGATGGAGAATTCCGCGGGCATATCCGGCAGCTTTGCTGGCACGTCCGCGCCCGGCTTCAACGCTTTTTCAAACGGTGACTCGCCAAAGCAGATGTCCTTGCGCTGAACGCCGACGTCACAATGAACGCCGCCCGACGTGAAGTCACGGTCGAAGGAAAGATAGTCCCCACGGGAAAAATGATCGAGGCGCTCGGGCAGGTGCTCATTCAGAACAGGCTCCGCGTTGCTTACCCACAGGGCTGCAGTACTCAGCGCAAGTGCGGCAATACCGGCTTCGATCTTCCAGCTCATGTTCAGCCCGCTATCTGTCTGAACAGACAACGTGGCAGGAGCCTTATTGTTCCGGATCTTGCCCTCAGGCGTGCAGGGCGCGCTCCAGCGCGTCGATCAGTTCCCGGTCAGAAATTGGCTTTCGGCAGACTTCTACACCTGCATAGCGTTGTTCCAGCATTTCGCGTTCACCAATTGCCGTGTTGAACACGAAAGGAATGCCACGCTGCCAGAGGATGTCGGCCACGGGATACACGATCTTCCCGCCAATATTGTAGTCAAGGATCGCTGCGTCGAACTTGCCGTCCCTGGCTACGTCCATGGCCGATTCGAGATCGAGGCACAGCTCAGCGACTTTTGCTCCATGGACCAGGACCACGTCTTCCAGATCGCAGGCGATCATCGCCTCGTCTTCAACAATCAGGATGGTCATTTCGTCCAACATACGTTCTGAACCCGCCCCCATCGGTTTAGTTCCGTCCGACAACTGTCATTTCCCCATCCGTTGGCAGTGAGATCAACAGGCGCAACCCGCCCGGCTCCCACGTCTGCTGTTGCGTTCCGCCCAGCTGAACGAGCGACATGGACATCATCCGGCTGCCAAAGCCCTTGGAGTCGGGCGACTCGACCTTCCGGCACGGGTCACACGATTCGGTCCATTCGAGCACCAGCATCTGTTTTTCCCCCTCCTGCTCAACCGCCCATTTGGCCGCGATCGCCCCGGTCTCATCGCTCCAGGCTCCGTACTTGATGGCGTTTGTGGTCAGTTCATGCAGGATCATGCCCAGCGGCGTGACCAATTGCGCCGGCACTTTCACGACAGGCCCCTCGGCGACCAGGCTTTGCGGCTCGGTCATTTGCGGCCGCACGATGCTTTCCAGCAATTGGCCGAGCGTGGTTGTCGTCTGAGCATCCAGCGTCGAGGTCAGGGCATGGGCCTGAGACAGGGCGTGGATCCGCTGGCGCGCTTTCGAGGCGGCCACGACCGGATCGCTTTCCTGCCGGCCCGTGGCGCTGATGATCGACTGCACGATGGCAAACAGGTTCTTGACGCGGTGGTTCAGTTCCCGCGCCAGCAGGTCGGCCCGCTCGCGCGCCTCGGCCAGTTCGACGGCATGCTCTTCCACAACGGTCAGCCGGTTACTGCGCACATGGTTGAGATAGGCCAGCCCGAAGCCGGACAGGCTGAGCAGCGCCAGCACGGCGAGGGTGATTTCCATTTGCCTGCGCGCAGCGGTTGCGCTGGCGCGCGTTGCTTCGAGGAGGTCCTGTTCCTCCGTTTCCAGCAATGTCACAATATCGCGAACGCTGTTCATCGCGCGAACACCCCGGCCGGAGCGGAACATATCCACCGCGTCCTTATGATTGCCGCCCTGATACAGCTGGATCACATCGCGCAGCTCATCCACTTTGAAGTCAGCCGCTTCCTTCAGGCGCGTCGTGTTTTCGATCTGGCTTGGCGTGGCGATGCCTGCGAGCAGGCGCTCGTATTCGGCGATGCTGCCGTACAATTCGCTCACGGCGGTCTCAAATGGGTCAAGATAGGCCCCGTTGCCATTGATCAGGAACCCGCGCTGCGAGGTTTCCGCCGTCACGGCGCTCAGCTCAATATGGTCGATCGTCCGGATAACCGCCGTCGAGCGCAGGGCTTGGCTACGGAAGCGGGCATCCTTGTTCAGGGTCACAACAACAGAGATGGCCCCAAAGGCGAGCGCGATGATTCCCCCCGCAAGCGCAATGGTCCAGACCGATGGTTTGCCTGACATGTATCCGGTCCGCCCCACTTGGATATCTGGTCCTGCCCTGACCCGGAGTCCTGAAGGATCACGGGTGCAGATGTGCATATGTCAGAATGTGTAGCCTGAGGTACACTTTCAGACCAAGCGGTTTGAAAGGGCCAGGCTTGGAGCGGGTAGACGGAATCGAACCGACATACTCAGCTTGGAAGGCTGCTGCACTACCATTGTGCTATACCCGCGCCGTCGGCAGCAGCCGTCCGAGGTGGTGGAGGGAGCTGGATTCGAACCAGCGTACCTTGCGGACCAGATTTACAGTCTGGCGGTTTTAACCACTCACCCATCCCTCCACGGGACCTCTCGGGCTGCCCGGCGTTGACGCCGAACGACCGGAGCTTCACATAGGCGCCGCAGCGCCGCCGATCCAATCCGGAAGCGGCCTTATAAGGAAACCTCAAATGCCGCGCAACCATGGAAGACGGCGAAATGCACACAGCCGCCCTGGCCGCCCTCATGAGGCAGGTCAGCCGTCTGGTCACCGGGGCGGTCACCACGGAGACCACAAGGCCTCTGGCGGAGACACAGCAGGCGTCTGGATATGGGGAATCCACCCTGTAGAGGCCGCTCTGGCCAACCCGGATCGCACCCTGATCGAGCTGTTGGCGACCGAGAATGCGGCCAGCCGCCTGCCCGCCGGCTCGCCAATGCCGCAGATCATGACGGCCAAGGATATCGACACCCGCCTGCCGCCGGGCTCGGTCCATCAGGGCCTGGCCCTGCGCGCAGAGCCGCTTGAGCCGGTCGCGCTGGAAGACCTGATCGATGAAGGGGTCAGCCGAATCGTCGTGCTGGACCAGGTGTCAGACCCGCACAATCTGGGGGCCATCTACCGCTCGGCCGCTGCCTTCGGCTTTGGCGGCATCGTGCTGCAGACCCGGAATGCCCCGCCGATCACCGGCATCGTCGCCAAAAGCGCGGTTGGAGCCATCGAAACGGTGTCGGAAGTCCGCGTGGTCAACATTTCCCGGGCGCTCGAACAGCTGGGCGAGGCGGGCTATCACACAGTCGGCCTGGCTGGTGAGGGTACGGCAGACATCGCCAAAGCTGTAACCGGCGCGACGAAACTGGCCATTGTTCTGGGCGCTGAAGGCCCCGGCCTGCGCCCCGGCGTCGCCAAAGCCTGCGCAGAGCTGGCCCGTATTCCGATCAGCGCCGCAATGGAAAGCCTGAACGTGTCCAATGCTGCCGCAATTGCCTTTTACGAATCGGCTCGGAACAGTTTTCCCGGCGCCTGAACCTCTGCTAGGGTCAGACGCGAATTAACCGTACGGAGCATGTGACCGCCATGATGAGATTTCTCTCCATCCTTCTCCTGCTGGCCGGCCTTGTGGTCGCAGGACTTGGCGGCGCCCGCCTGCTGGAAATTTACGGCCCGGAGGCTGAAACGCCTGCGGTCGCCGATCAGTCCTACGACATGGCAGAAGCACCAGCGCCGGAAGCAGCAGAAGACGCCTATGTCGAGGACGATGTGCTGATCGAGTCCCTTCCGGAAGCCGCCCCTGCGGCTGAAGCGGAAGCCATGGCCATGGAAAAGTCTGCGAAGACCAAGATGGCGTCCCGGTCCTTGTCGGCTTCAGAACAGGACGAGCCCACCTTCTCAGGCGAATCTCTCCCAGTCCCGATGAGCCGCTCGCTTGATGCGGAAGACGACATCGCCGGCATAGAAGTCGCACCGGATGTCATGGCACAGGATCCCGCCGACGACTTCCTCAAGAATCTGAAGACCGTTCCAGTGGCGCACGAGACACCCGCCGCAGCTGAATACAAACGGCCGTTCGAGGCGGTGCTGGCCATCGATGCGACCGGCGACGATACGGCGGTCGATGCCCTCCCGGGCCGTGGCAATATCGAAGAAGGCACTGCGAAAGTCTCCAAGCGGGTGGAAGCGCGCCTGTCTGGTTCCGGCTTTGCCATCAAGGCGATGACCCCGGAGCAGCAGACCATCTCGCCGCTGACAGAGAATACCTGGCGCTGGTCGGTGACGCCGCTGACCGCAGGCAATCAGGAACTGACCTTCGACATCTATGCCATAGATGACGGCCCGGCCGTACCGCTACGCACCTTCCACAATACCGTGACCGTGAAGGTGACCGGCCTGAACCGCGCCATTGCCTTTGCGGACCAGGCCAACCCGCTGGCCGTGTTCCTCGGGGGCGTGGGGTCTATACTCGCCGGCCTGTTCGGCGCCATCAAGTTCATGCGCAGGCGCTAGGCTTTCCAGCACACTTTCCGAGAAGTGTTCTGCCCGGCACCTTGTGGATTGCCGTTGGGTCAGGTTGTCTTTGACATTCACCTGAAAGGCAGTTTTCAGTGGCGGCATGACCAAAAACTCTGCTCCGCCACCGATAACCCTTGAAACCGCGCAGGAATTTCTGCGCGAACAAGCCCTGCGCATCGACATCGACCCGATGACCAATTCGGTCTTCGCGCTGACCCAGACCCTGTTCCGGGACATGGAAGACGGACAGGCCAGCCTGTCTGACCTGTCAAAGCTGGCCAATGAGGTTCACCTCGAACTGATGGACGACCGCGCCGACCGCTTTCGCGCCCAGCATTCCGGCGCGGACGAGAAGGCGGCCTGGGCCCCATTCGTCGCCCGGCTTGAAGCGATCGCGACTGAGGGCTTCGAAGCATTCGAAGCGGCGCTCGTTCAGCAACGCGGCGGCATCGTCTTCACCGGACACCCGACCTTTGCCCTCTCGACAGAGCTTCGCGCCGCCTTTGCCGCCCATGTCTGCAAGCCGACCCAGGCAACCCGCGCCGCGCTTGCAAAACTCATCAAGACCGACAGCCGCGCGTGGAACCAGTCAATCAGCCTGCATGGCGAGCACGAGGAAGCCCAGGCCGCCCTTGAGCATGCCGCCGGAGCCCAGCGCCGGATGGCAGACCTCATCCTCCGTGTCGCGAGGAAGGCGTTCCCGGATCGCTGGCGCAGTCTTCGCCCTTCAATGCCAACGTTGGCATGCTGGGTCGGTTATGATCTCGATGGCCGGGCGGACATCCACTGGTCGCAATCGCTCACCTTCCGCCTCACCGAAAAGGCAATGCAGCTGGAGCGCTACGCCGCCCGCGCCGAGGAGGTTTCTGCGAAATTCAAGGACGCGGGCGCGCTCGCCAAACTCGCGAGCCATCTGCGCAAATGCGCCAAGCTCACCCGGTCGCAGGCAGACCTGTTCGCAAAGGACCTGACGGATGCTGACAATCTGGTCGCCGCCGCCAATGCGCTGACCGATCATGGTAGCCACACGATCATCAATGCGTCAGAGATTCTGACAAAACTGGACGAAGGCTTCGAGCAGGCCAGCGACGATCTTGCCGCCGAGCTGATCGCCTTCCGCGCCGAGATCTCTGCCCAGCAACTCGGCACCGCACGCATTCACTTGCGGGTCAACGCGGCGCAGGTCCGCACCGTAATCAATCGCGACCTCGGCCTGGAAACCGAAGACCGCGAGCTTGGGCGTGTTGCGCTCGCCCAGCTTGCCCAGAAGGCCCGCAAATCAGACCCTGTGAAGGTGAATTTCGGCGACCTGTTCATGGAACAGTCGACCGCCCGGCGCCAGTTCATGATGTGTGCGCAGATCCTGAAGCATATCGATGCCGGTTCGGACATCCGTTTCCTGATCGCCGAGAGCGAGAACCCGGCGACCGTCATGGGCGCGCTTTATCTGGCGCGTCAGTACGGCGTCGACGAGATGCTGGACATTTCGCCCCTGTTCGAAACGCCCGAAGCCCTGGAAACCGGCGGACGCTTCATTGAGCGGCTGCTGGAGGAGCCGGAATTCCTCTCCTATGTGAAGCGGCGCGGCTATCTCTCGATCCAGCTCGGCTTCTCCGATGCCGGACGGTTCATCGGGCAAGTCGCCGCCGACATGGCGATTGAGCGCATCCACAATCTGATCACCCGCGCGCTGGCGGCGAAGTGCAACAATGTCGACCTGCTGATCTTCAACACGCACGGCGAATCCATGGGGCGGGGCGCCTGGCCGGGCACGTTCACCCAGCGCTTCGACCATTTGCTGACGCCGTGGACCCGGGCGGGTGCCGAAATGCGCGGCCTGAAACTGCGCCATGAAGTGAGCTTCCAGGGCGGCGACGGCTATCTCCACTTCGCGACCCCCGCGCTGGCCGGCACCACGATGGCCGCCTGGGCCGTGCACACGTTCCAGCCCGCCGATGAGACCGCCAAGGCCGATCCGTTCTATACGCGCACGGATCTTGTCTGGGATTTCTACCGCGCCCTGCGCGCCTGGCACGAGCGTCTGTTTGTGAACCCGGATTATGGCCGCCTGCTTGGCGCCTTTTCCAGCGGGCTGACGGTCAAGGCCGGCTCCCGCCCCAAGCGCCGCGCCTCCGGTCCGACCGGCCCGCGCGCCCTGCGCGCGATTTCCCATAATGCGACACTGCAACAACTCGGCATTCCAGTGAACACCGCCGCCGGCATTGGTTCGTCCCTGCAGCGCGAGACCGAACGGCTGGTCGACCTGATCGATGCCAGCCCCCGGATGCGCCAACTGGTTTTCCTCGCCGCCCGCGCACGAGGTCTGACCAGCCTGCCGACGCTGCGCGGCTATGCCCGCGTCTATGATCCAAGCGTCTGGATTGCGCATGCCCGCATGATGAAGACCGAAACCAGCGCCGCCGCCTTTCGCGCGGTCTACTACGCCCTTCGCACCGACGAGACAGCCATCTCGATCGACCGGATCGCCAGCCTGATGTCGATCGACCTTCGCCGCTTCGACCGCCTGACGGCTCAGCTGCAGGATGCGCCGTCTACAGAAGAGCGCCATGAGAACCGGCTGCACCTGCACGTGCTCCACGCCGTACGGCAGGCCCTGATGATGCGCGCCCTGGCGCTGACCGGCGGCCTTCCGCGCCTGTCAGAACGCCATGACGCCAGCGCACGCGACATGGTGCGCATGATCGCCGAAATGCGGTTTGCCGAAGTGGTCGACCTGCTGAGCCAGATCTTCCCGCGTGCCCGGGACGAAGACACACCGCTCGCGGCGCTGACTGAACCCGGCGGCGATGCACGCGGCGCAGCCTATGGCTATGAGCGCATCCACAAGGAGATCATCGCCCCATTGGACGAGATCGCCCGCACGCTGCACGGCATCAGTCTCGCCATTGCCCACCCCTATGGCGCATTCGGCTAAGACCGTTTCCAGCTGCCGGGCGCTTCGCCGGTCCACCGTTTGAAGGCGTGCCGGTCATCCGTTCAGAAATATGCTGTGGCAGGCCTCGTCACCCTTGCAACACTGGTCATGGCGGTCGGCATTTTCGGCGCTTACATGTTCATGTGGAAGGCGTATCTCTAGGCGACGCGCGCCCGGATCAATAGGCTGGGATGCGCGTGTCCCGTGCATTGAGGTTCAGGGTTTTCGTGTTACGGCCATCGTCCGGCAGGCTGAGAATAATGCGGTGCCGGCGCCTGTCAATCTGCATACGGAAAGCTGAGAGCAGGTCCAGTCCAAGCACCATGGCGGGTTCCTCATGCATGCCCAGGTATTCGAACAAAGGCGGATCGGACACGAGCACATCGACCCGGGCGACACGATAGTCGCCAATTGCGAATAAGCGGGCCGAAGACACGCGTAGCGACTGGTCACCGCCGGTCGCCCCTTGCAGGATCTGCGTCTTCTCGACATTGGCGGTCATCCGGGCATTTTCGGCGAACCGGCTGTTCACATAGGTGATGCTGGAACCTGTATCGATCAGCGCACGGCCCTTGCGGCCATTGATGCGGACCTCCACGAACATCAGCCCGTTCGATTCCTCGTAGCGTAAAGCGCTTGGCGACTGGCCGGGTTTTCGGTCGGGACGGCCATTATAAATCATGACGCGGCCATTGCTGAAGTCAAAGTCGATGACATCGCCCTCAAACGCGCTGGCCGGCAGGACGCTGGCCGCGCCGAGTACGTCGAGATCAAGGTTCAGGGCGACCGGAATATCCGTCTTCACAACGTTCCCGACCATCAGGCGGTCGAGTTCGACAACAGGAAAGATGTCTTCGCCGGTGAGGCCCAACACGTTGACCAACACCGGGTCTTCACCGGGGTCCAGCACACCGGCCAGGCGAGCCGTGCGGCGGTCGATCATCGGAAAGGTGGCCGCAGTATCGATCATGGCGATGGCCCGGTCATCGCCATTCACTTCCATATGGATGACCATGTGATCCTGTTCGTTCATCTCGAACGGGATGACGAGGCGCTCGCTGGCGAACGCCTGAAGGCCGCCCATAAGGGCGAGAAAGATCAATATGGCACCTTTGCGGTGCCCCCGATCCGCCATTTCTGACGCCCGGCGTTTCGACTCCCATGTCATGAATTCAATATTTCACAGACAGGCCATTATTCAAAACGAATTGACGTGACGTCCGCTACCGCTGCGTCACGACTTCCGTTGCCCCTTACGTTCGCGTAAACCTCGGCCACCATATAAACTGAGGAAACCGGAGACTGATCATGGCTGACGCCTTCATCATTGATGCTTGCCGCACGCCGCGTGGCATCGGCAAGGTCGGCAAGGGCTCGCTGGCCCACCTGCACCCGCAGCGTCTTGCTGCCACCGTGCTGGGCGCCCTTGCAGAGCGCAACAAACTCGACACGGCAACGGTCGATGACATCATCTGGGGCACCAGCAGCCAGCGCGGCTCGCAAGGCGCTGACCTTGGCCGCATGGCCGCACTGGATGCCGGCTATGATGTGAAAGCCTCCGGCGTCACGCTCGACCGTTTCTGCGGTTCGGGCATCACGTCGGTCTCCCTCGCTGCGGCTCAGATCATGTCCGGCATGGAAGATTGCGTCATTGCCGGCGGCACGGAAATGATGAGCTACACGGCTGCCACGGCAGACCCGAAAAGCCCGCCGGTCCTCGACGCTGGCAACATGCACCTGCGCGCGATCCACCCGCAGACCCAGCAAGGCGTCTGCGCCGATGCCATCGCCACGCTGGAAGGCATCGACCGCGAGGCCGTTGACCAGCTCGCCTATACCAGCCAGCAGCGCGCCGCCATGGCGATCGCGGAAGGCCGTTTCGCGAAGTCGATCGTGCCCGTCTATAATGAAGACGGCACGCTCGCCCTCGACCATGACGAATTCCCGCGCCCCGGCACGACAATGGAAACCCTGGGCAGCCTGAAGACCGTGTTCAACATGTACATGGACATTCCGGTCGATGATCAGGGCAACACTTATGGCAATCTGCTGACGCGGAAATTCCCTGAGCTGGAAGGCAAGGTGAACCATGTCCACCATGCCGGGAACTCGTCCGGCGTGGTCGATGGCGCCGCCGCCATCCTGCTGACCTCCAAGGCCTATGCCGACAAGCACGGCCTGAAGCCGCGCGGCCGCATCGTTGCCACGGCGAACATGGGCGACAGCCCGACGCTGATGCTGAACGCCCCGGTTCCGGCCGCCAAGAAAGTGCTCGAAAAGGCCGGCCTGACCAAAGACGATATCGACGTCTACGAAATCAACGAGGCCTTCGCGGTGGTTGCCGAGAAGTTCATCCGCGATCTCGATCTTGACCGCAGCAAGGTCAACATCAATGGCGGCGCCATGGCCCTTGGCCACCCGATCGGCGCGACCGGCTCGATCCTGATCGGCACCGCGCTGGACGAGCTTGAGCGCTCCGGCGGCCGCTATGGCCTGATCACGATGTGCGCGGCGGGCGGCATGGCTCCGGCCATCATCATCGAGCGCCTCGACGCCTGATCGCCTGCCTGACGGCAGAAAAAAGCTCCAGACGCCCGGTCCATCGCGGATCGGGCGTTTTCTTTTGAGCCCGGGAAAAATGCGACACAATAAGACTGCGAATAAGTCTCATTATCGCTTGCGATTCATTCTCATTCTTAGTAACGCCTCCTTACTGGCCGCGCGGGGCGGCCCTCAGGGAGATAAAAATGAGACAAGCTGTTCGCAAACCGCGAAGCCTCCGCGCGCAGGCCGGCATGTATGCCGCTGTCGCCATGGCCGCCGCTACGCCTGCTTTCGCCGACGATGCGGAAGAGCCGGAGCTGCGCAACGAGACCATCACCGTCACCGACGTGACCGCCGATGCCAACCCCTATGGCGACCCGGATGCGCCCTATCGCGCCATCCGCTCGGCCAGCGGCCTGTTCACCGAAGACCTGCTGGACACGCCGAAGACAATCACCATCATCACCGATGAGACGCTGCACGATCTGGGCGCGAAATCCTTCCGCGACCTGTTCCGCTCCCAGCCCGGCATTACGCTTGGCACCGGCGAAGGCGGCAACGCGTTCGGTGACCGTATCTTCATCCGCGGTTTCGATGCCCGTAATGACGTCTATGTTGACGGCGTACGTGATCCTGGTGTCGGCTCGCGTGAAACATTCGCCGTGCAGCAGATCGAAGTCCTGAAAGGCCCGTCCTCGGCCTTTGGCGGACGCGGCACGACCGGCGGCGCTGTCAGCCTCGTCTCCAAGAAGCCGGGCAAGGGCGACTGGGGCGATGTCGAGTTCACCCTCGGCTCTGACGCCACCCGCCGGGCGACCCTCGATGTGAACCACGAAGTCTCCGACACGTTCACCGTGCGCGTGAATGCGATGATGCACGAGTCCGAAGTCGCCGGGCGCGACGAAGTGTTCAACAACCGCTGGGGCATTGCCGCGGCGGCCGAGTGGACCCCGACGGACGACCTAACTTTCGGCTTCGACTATTACCATCTTTCCACCGATTACCTGCCCGACTGGGGCATTCCCTACGACACTGCGAACAACCGCCCGTTTGCGGTCGACCGGAACAATTTCTACGGCGTCCTCTCCCGCGACTTCGGCGAGACCTTTGCCGACGTCTACACCGCCAACGCAAAATGGGTGATCTCTCCCAAGGTCGAGTTCGACTCTGTCCTGCGCTATGGCCAGAGCAAGAACGCCTACACGGCTTCGGCCCCGGAACGTCCGAATGCAGAGGCCCGCACGGTCAGCGCCAATGCCAAGCGCCGCGATGCGGTCACCGACTACTGGACCAACCAGTCCCGGTTCACCTTCCGCTTCGACACCGGCGCCATCGGCCACACGCTGGTCACCGGCATCGAACTGTCGCGTGAGGAAACGCTGAACCGTCAGCGCACCTTCACCGAATGCGCCGAACTGCCCTGCACCGGCGCGACCTCCAACCCGCTGCTCAACCTCGACCATCCGGACAACTCCATTCCGTGGGGCAACGATACCGAAGTCACAGGCCGCCCGACCATCAAGACGGAAACGGCCGCCCTCTACGCCCTCGATACGCTGACCTTCAGCCCGCAATGGGAAGCCTTCATCGGCGTCCGGGCCGACACCTACAGCGCCGACACAACCGGCCTGACGCCGGAACGAAGCAGCGATTCCGACTTCCTCAACTGGCATGCGGGCCTGGTCTACAAGCCGGTCGAGAATGCCTCGATCTATGCCAGCTATTCCTCGGCCTCCAATCCGCCCTGCGAACAGCTTGACGCTTTCGCGCTGGACTATGGCGGCTGTGACGCCCTCGTCGCGGCGATGGACCCGGTGGACAACAATTCATTCGAACTCGGCGCAAAATACAATCTTGGCGGCCATTTCGACCTGACCGCATCGGTGTTCCAGATCACCCGCGACGGCGTGCCGATTTCCAATGGCCGCGGCGCAACGACAGCCGGGTCGCAGGACCAGGAAGTCATGGGCGTCGAGTTCGGCGTGGCCGGTAACATCACCGACGCCTGGAGCCTGTTCGGCGGCCTGACCCTGTTCGAGACGGAAGTCACCGACAGTACGATTGCATCGCAGATCGGCGAGATGTTCCCGAATGTCTCGGAACAGAGCTTCACGCTCACCTCGCGCTACCAGCTCACCGACCGCTTCCACTTCGGCGGCACGGCTGGCTACAATAGCGAGAAGTTCGGCGGCACGGTTGCGGCCGGCTCCACCTTCGTGCCGGACTATTGGCGCGTGGACTTCTTCGGCGGCTACCAGCTGACCGACACGATGGAAGTCAGCTTCAACGTTCTGAACGCGACGGACGAGCTTTACTATGACGCGCTCTACCGTTCCGGCACGCCGTTCTCCTATGTTGCACCGGGCCGCTCGGCACTTGTGACACTGGACATCGACTTCTGATCATCCGAAAGAGGGGGCGGCGCCTGAGAGTGCCGCCCTTTCCTCACCTCAATAGAGTTCCTCCATGCTGATCTGTATTCCGCAAGTCCTGACCAAGCCCCAGGTGAAAGAAATCCGCCAGCTGATCGATGCGGCGGACTGGGTGGATGGCAGGGTGACCGCCGGCGTCCAGTCGGCGGAAGCCAAGCGCAACACGCAGCTTCCGGAAGACAGCGAGATTGCGCGGCGCGCGCAGACGCTGATCTCGGTCGCCATTGGCAACAATCCGGTTTTTCTCTCGGCAGCCCTGCCGCAAAAAGTCTTTCCGCCGCTGTTCAACCGCTATGTCGTGGGCGACAGTTTCGGCGCGCATGTCGACAATGCGATCCGCTCGGTCAAGAATTCGCATGAGCGCATCCGCACCGATCTTTCCTGCACCCTGTTCCTGACGGAGCCGGAAGACTATGACGGCGGCGAACTGGTGATCGAGACCCTGTTCGGCGCGCAGGAAGTGAAGCTCGAAGCCGGGGACCTTGTCCTTTACCCGTCTTCCAGTCTGCATTCTGTCAGCGAAGTGACGCGTGGCGCGCGGGTGTCGTCTTTCTTCTGGCTACAGAGCATGGTGCGCGACGATGGCGAGCGCACATTGCTGTTCGATCTCGACCAGTCGCTTCAGGCCCTGGTTGCGGATCGTGGGCACAAGGACCCGGAAGTCATCCGTCTGACCGGTATCTATCACAACCTGATCCGCCGCTGGGCCGAAGGCGCCTGAGGTTTCACGCAGCACGAAGGGCCGGCGCGGCGGGGGCCGTCCGGTGGGCGTTCTTACCTTCTCCCCGCGTCAGGGGAGAATGATCGAGGGGCGGCCCACGCACGCGTTCGCGGACCATATAAAAGACCGTATAAACACCATATAAGGACCATATAAGCAGGCCACCGCCTTGCGCGGGGAGAGAGTCCGGCAGATCGCTACCGAGCGCCGGGCATTCCCAGCGCGGCATGAGCGGTGCTTCATAGGTGTAGAGATCATCCGGTGCCGGTTCGTCAGCAGTGAAGACCATCCGGATATTGCCGAAACAATCCACTGCCAGCAACGCCTCACGCCCCGTCCGCAAATGCCAGAGGGCAAAGCGGACAAGGTTCAGCCAGAGCCACGGCCAGAAGACCGGGATGACATGATCATAGTAAGGGCGAAGGGCCGGATGCATGCGCGGAAGGATGCGCCGGGTTTGAGTCCGGGAGGATAAGTTCGCTTTTCTCCCCTCACCCCTGACCCCTTGCTCGGGCGATTGCAGTGCAATCGCTGATCCTCACAAGCCCAAAGGAGAGGGGGATTCGGGCGACGCTTTCCCCGCCCCGTTTGCTCTGGCCTGCGCCTGGCTTCCCGCTTATGGTTCCCGCTTCGGAGGACCCTCATGAAACACGCACTTCTTTCCGCCGCGCTGACCGGCGCCGCCCTGCTCACCACGGGCTGCGCGACACCCGCAACAGAGACCGTGGCCGAAGCCGCGCCCACCTATGACGCTGCCTACCCGCCCTCCATCGAGGAGCTTTCGTTCCAGAGTGGCGGCGACCGGCTGAACGGGCTGATCTATCTGGCGGACGGGCCGGGGCCGCATCCGGGTGTTGTGTTGCTGCACGGCTTTCCGGGCAACGAGAAGAATCTGGACCTGGCGCAGGACCTGCGCAGCGATGGCTTCAACGTTCTGTTCTTCCACTATCGCGGCGCCTGGGGCAGCGAGGGCGACTATACGCTGACCCATGTGATCGAGGATGTTGCAGCGTCTACGGATTACCTGCGCGCCAATGCGGAAAAGTTCCGGACCGATCCGGACAAGATCCTTCTCGTCGGCCATTCCATGGGCGGCTTTGCGGCGCTGCAGGGCGCGGCGCGGGACGCACGGATCGCCTGCGTCGCGGGCATCGCCCCGGCGGACAT
>LADW01000016.1 GCA_000961695.1 Hyphomonadaceae bacterium BRH_c29 | reverse complement strand
GCCTCCATCGCAGCCCTTCATATCTATGACGCAGCCTGGGAAAACCTGAACAGAGACCTGATGTGGACCATGCCAGCCAATCCGGAAACCGGCCTGCCCGTGCGGGTCTTTGCAGGAACGAACAGCAAAACGCTTCTGGAAAATAAACTGGTGCCGATGGTGGTCGCCTTTGAAGCCAGCGGCATGATTCACGACATGATTTCTGGCAAAGGACGAACAGAGGAGTCCCCCTGCCCATGGCACCGCCCGGACATGGCGATCGCGGAAGCGAGCGGACATGTTATCGGGCAGCACAGGCTTGCGCAGTATTCTTACGCGAACGAACAATTGCCCAACATCATGGGCTCCGCCAATCGGCTGGAGTTTCTCGCCGCCGCTTGCCCGGTCGCCCGCAAAGACATCGTCTATCAGTCTGCGGTACTCTACGCGGATACGGCCGAACTGGCTGATGACATTGGCATGGACGATGTGGCCGCTGACTATGCCACAGATGCCATCGCCCAATATGAAATCTTCCGCAGCCTTGCCGGTGATACCGGCGCAGATCGCACCAAGCTCAATGCGGCCGATCTTATGCTGAAATCACTGCGCAAGCTGGCGCCTGAAAGCGCAGACTAGGCTTGTCCCAGCACGTGCGGCCGGAGGCGCGAGGTGCGCTCCGGCAGATTGGGTGAACTGGGATTGGCGTCAGCCGGTATCGTACCAGGTGTCCAGCGCGGTCTTGACGTGGGCGGTCAGGAGGCTGGCGATCAGGCCAAGCTGCGGGGTCAGGCGGTGACGGCCCACAAGGGGCGCGCAATGGGGGCGCCCTTCCCCGCGCTTCCGGATCCGGTCCAGCAGCCGCGCCATGCGGCGGGCGGCGGCGTCCGGGTGCTTCATGATGCGGAGGAGCACAGCGGCCTGCACCAGGAGCGGTGCGGCGAGCACAGGGCCTTTGGACGCGGTGCGGCGTATCTCCGGAAAATCCCCCACCGGCCCCAGCGGGCGCCCCATGAGGGCCATGCGATAGGTCTTGATGTGCCGCTTGAAACTGGCGGTGACGTCTTCGACACCCTCTTGTGGTGGCGCGGCGGACGGAGACTGGCGGGGCTTCACCGGGTCGAGTTTGAGCGACATGGCCAGAACGAGGATCAGGCGGCGGAGGATTGTCTCAAGCACTTTCAGCTTCGCCCGAACCTTTGCGCGCAGGGATCGCGTGATGGTTTCGGGCTTCAGGTGCAGGTTCGCGTTCCCGATCGTGTCGAGCAGATCGAGCCGCACTTGCTCGAACCCTTGCTGAAGGAAGGTGCTTTGCTGATCCATGCAGCGGAGTTTGGCATGGGGGCTTATACGGTAGGATAAGTGAGAGCTAAGCCGCTTCCGGATTGAGCGGCATGCGCGCTGCCGGCGGGGCGGCACGTTGCAGGTTTGGTTTCGGCATCAGGAAGAGCGCGAAGATGACCATCGCGAACCAGACAGAGATGACGAAGAAACAATCGCGGAAGGCGAGCATCTGCGCCTCTGCTGAGACCTGACGGCCAAGCGCGCCGAACGCGGCCTGGAAGGCTGGCAGTTCGGCCATGCCGGAGCGGCCAAGCTCGCGCGCATAGAGTGTGTGCTGATAGAGCATTTCCGCGTTCGCCTCATTGAGGCCGACCGCCAGATGATCTCCATGGAAGATCATCCGTCGTTGCAACAGGATGGCCAGCAGGTTTACGCCGAATGCGCCGCCAGCCTGCATCATGAAAGAGGCCCCGCCCGTGGCCGATGCCAGCAGGTGCGGCGGCGCAGCGCGCACGGCGGTTGTGTTCGCGGGCGGCATGCAGAAACTGATTCCAATGCGCGACAGGACGATCCAGCCGACCAGCACCCAGTAAGGCGTCAGCATGGTGACATTCGCCAGAAGGTGCGCCGAGATCGCAAAACAGATCAGACCGAAAGCCAGCAGATAGCGCGCATCGACCCGGTCTGTCAGGCGCCCGGCAATCGGGAAACCCACCACCATGGCAAGCCCCGCCGGGATCATCATGACGCCCGCCGCGGTTGGCGAATAGTGCTGCACGAGTTGGACGAAGAGCGGGATCAGATAGGTCGAGGCATAGATGGCGATGCCAGTCGCCGAGATGATCAGGCCCGCCGACCAGAACTGACGATAGGTGAAAATAGCCGGGTTGAGGGCGGGGAAAGGGTGGCGCAATTCCCACAAAACGAAACTGACCCCGGCGATCAGGCCGACGGCGAACTTGATATAGGTGATGTCGGAATCCCAGCCATCGCGGTTCGCTCCGGCAAAGGCTGACAGGAGGCTGATCAGCGCCACGGTCAGCAGGCCAAGTCCCTGCCAGTCGAGCGGCGGACGCGTTCGCAGGTGCGGGTCTTCGGCAGACGGCATCAGAAAGGGTGCAACGCTGAGCGCGACCAGGGCCAGCGGCAGGGTGGACACGAAGACCAGCCGCCAGCTGGCAAGGTCTACCGCGACGCCGCCAAGCGCCGGGCCGAAGGCAGGCGCCAGCACGACGCCGATGGAGAAGATGCCCATCGCCGTGCCGCGCTGATTGTCCGGAAAGGTCTGGAAAATCAGGAACATGGACATGGGCTGGAGCAGCCCCGCCGAAATGCCCTGCATCGCGCGCGACAGGATCAGCATTTCCAGCGTCGTCGAGACCGAGCCAAGCAGGGAGCCAACAATGAAGAGGCACATGCCGAACACATAGGTGGCGCGCGGACCATAGGTCTGCATCGCCCAGGCATTGGCCAGCATGGCGATGGTGGAGGAAGCAAGGAACGCCGTCGACATCCATTGCGCCTGATCCTGCCCAAGGCCAAAGGCGCCAATAATGGCGGGCAGCGCGACATTCACCGTGGTTGCCGCCAGCATGGTGGAGAGCGAGCCGGTCAGCATCGCGCCCAGCAGTAACCAGCGATAGCGCGCGCCGAACTGGTCAAAGCGCCGGCGCACCGCCGAGCCGGCCATGGACGGAATGTCGTAGGGCGCGGCGGCGGCGCTCACGCCGTGTCTTCGCGGGCCTGCTTGCGGATGCGGACGCTGACCATCGTGCCGGGGCGCAGGCGGAGGCCCGGGGTCTGGCCGGCATCGTCGAGGTCAATGCGCACGGTGATGCGCTGGGTGATCTTGGTGAAGACGCCATTGGCGTTCGGGTTCGGCATCAGTGCTGCCTCCCCCATGGTGGCATCATGGATCCGTGTGACGGTACCGGTGATCTTCGCGCCAGGATCGCTGTCGGCCTTGACGCGCACCGGTGCGCCGGGGGCGACTTTGCGGATGTCGGTCTCCTTGATGTTGGCCGACACCCAGACCGCGTCCGGATCATGCATCAGCGCCACCCGGAAGCCGTGCAGGGAATGCTCGCCGACATCGTAGAACAGCTCGTCGATGACACCGTCTATGGGCGCGCGGATCGTGTGCTGCTCCAGCACGACGCGCTGGGCATCGACGCGGGCTTCGGCCTGTTCCAGCGCGGCGCGGAGGACGCCGAGATCCAGCTCGATCAACTGGACTTCCTCGCCTTCAATGCTGGCGGTGCGCTGGTCTGCCATCGCGCTCTGGCGTTCGGCTTCGGCGCGCAGCAGGGCTTGCCTGGCCGTGTCGAGCGTGTTGCGGGACTGGTCGAGATTGCTCTGCGGCAGCAGGCCCCGGTCGAACAGGCCCTTGGTGCGCTCAAAGTCGCGCTGGGCGGTTTCGAGATTGGAGCGTGCCGCTTCCACCGAGGCTGATGCAGACTGGGTGCCCGCGCGCCGGGCGGCGACTTCGCTGCCGGCCTTGGACGAGGCAAGCCCGATGCTGGCCTCCCCGCGTGCGATCTCGGCCCGCAGGCGATTTGCCTCGGCCTCGTATTCGGCGAGCGTATAGACCGCTTCCCGGTCGTCGATCGTGTAGAGCACGTCGCCGGCCTTCACGGCATCGCCTGCGGAGACGCGCTGGTCGGTGATCCTGCCGGAAATATCGGTCGAGACGGCGATCATGTCGGCGGCGATGCGGGCATCCGAAGTCGAGACATAGGCTGCGCGGTCGGCCATGAACCGCGCCAGCAAGAGCACGATCAGCAGTGCCCCGCCCAGCATGAGGCCAAGGCGCACGCGCGGATTGCGCAGCGCCTGGGTCAGCTGGCGCGCCGGCGGGGCTTCGATATCGGGGGTAACCTGCGTGTTTCCGTCCATGCCTCTAGCCGGGCCCGAAGGCGCGGTCCGTTTCGCTCCCTTGCGGCTTTGCGGACGGTTTCGGGACCGTCTCTGTATTCCGCATTACACTTTTATCGGCCCATACCCCTAAGGCAAGCAAGCCCCCTTCTTGCAAGTCGCCCGTGACCTCTGGTTAGTTGGGGAAAACAAACCAGCCGGGAGCGCCTTTCATGTCAGCCGATCAAACCTTGCCGCCCCTGCCCTCACAGCCCGAAGGTGTCGCCTGGCCGACCAAAGCCTGGCCCGAAGGCGCCCCCGCCCCCGGCACAGACACGGATGAGCTCGCGCGGCTGATGGATCTTGCCTTCTCTGACCCCGCGCCCGAGACGATGGGCGAGACGCACGCCTTCCTCGCCGTGCAGGGCGGCAGGATCGTCGCCGAGCGATACTGGCGGGACTTTACGGCGGCGCATACCTATCCCTCCTGGTCGGAGGCGAAATCGATCACGCAGGCGCTGATCGGCATTCTTGTGCGGGACGGCAAGGTGGACGTGCACGCGCCCGCCGATGTGCCGGAATGGCAGGAAGCCGGTGACCCGCGCGGCGCCATCACGCTGGACATGTTGCTGCGGATGTCGAGCGGGCTGAAGTTCGCGGAGGATTATGTCGATGCAGGTGTGTCCGATGTGATCGAGATGTTGTTCGGCAACGGTAGGGACGATGTCGCAGCCTATGCCGCCAGCCAGCCGCTGGCACATGATCCGGACACGGTATGGAACTATTCGAGCGGGACGACCAATATCGTCGCACGCTGCGCCGCCCGGGCGCTTGGCGCGAGCGGTGACGCCTTCCGTGACTTCATGTTCAGGGAACTCCTAGCGCCTATCGGCATGGTCTCCGCCAGCCCGAAATTCGACGCGGCGGGCACATTTATTGGCTCCTCCTTCTGCTATTGCACCGCGCGGGACTTTGCCCGCTTCGGCCTGCTCTACCTGCGCGATGGGGTGTGGGACGGCCAGCGCCTCCTGCCTGAAGGCTGGGTGGACTATGCGCGCACACCGACGCCCGCCGTGCCGGAGATCGAAACCCTCAAATACGGCGCCCACTGGTGGCTCGGCATGGCCGGACCGGGCAGCTTCTCCTGCAATGGCTATGAAGGTCAGTATACGGTTCTTGCGCCGGAGAAAGACCTGATCCTCGTGCGGCATGGCAAGTCTTCGCTTGAGGCGAAGGAGGCGGTGCAGGGCTGGATGGCGGACGTGGCGGAATGTTTTGCGTGACAGACTGGTAGAGCTCATGACAAACCCACGCCTCTCATCTCACGACGCAATTGTTGAATGGCTGGTCGAGGAACGCAGCAAAACCAACCTTGAGCGCATTTCGAATGCATTTGTTGCAAGCCTCAGCACCCGCCGCCTCGATCTGCGCTCAGCACTTGGAAGTTATGCCTTTGCAGAGTGTTTTCCCCTGCACAAGCTTGCGCAGGCTCCGCAACGGAATTTGCCGAGCGGGAATGTCGCCTGTGACTATTGCGGATATGTGCAACTGCGTCCGCCCAAAGACGAAGACATGTCTTACCTTTCTCAGGAACGAGCGAAATATGGCGGTATCCGTCACAACATACTTCCCTACCCGGCATACGATCTCGAGCAATTCAGAGCCCTGTCCGTTCCCCAACCGACGCAAGAGGATATATTTATACTCCGTCGAATCTTGAACATTTCGGATTCCATGCCTGCCGATGCTGGACCGAACGCCTTGGAAAAAGCCCTGACAGGGGTGTTCCGCTCGAACAAATATGAACGCCGAACGCTCATCCAGATCCTCGGCTTTTGCGGCATTCTGCAACCGCGAGACAAGAGCGGCTATTTTGGTGAGTTCACTTTTGCCTTTGAAGAAACCCGCCCCCACGACCATACCAATGACTGGTCCTACCCGATCATCTGGTGGCAGGGATCGGATGGCGTAAACGAAACGGCCGTACGGCATTATTTTCCGATGCTATAATCTCGCTTCCGCCGCAGCGCCAAAGCAGGCTAAGCTCCCGCCATAGAGGGAGAATCCAACAATGACATCCATGCAAGCGGCGACGCTTTATATCGGTCTGTTCTGCCTGTTCATGCTGGCGCTGAAGGTGAATGTCGGGCGGGTGCGGACCAAGCACAAGGTTGGCTTTGGCGATGGCGGAAACCAGCCGCTGCAGCGCAGCCTGCGGGTTCAGGGCAATGCGGTGGAGGATGTGCCGGTCGTGCTGCTGGGCTTGCTGGGGCTTGGCGCGCTGATGGCCCCTGTTCTGCTGGTGCATGGCCTCGGCGCCAGCTTCCTTGTCGGGCGCGTGCTGCACGCCGTCGGGCTGGGCGGTTCAGAGGGCAGCAGTTTCGGGCGCAGCGTCGGCACGGTGATCACGCTGTTGGTCATGCTGGTCACCACGGGTGCCTGCATCTGGTATGCGGTCGCCTAAGCGCGGACGACAAGCCCCGTCACCATGCCGGACAGCTGGCTGGCATCGCCGGCAAGGTCACGCACCATGACGCGGGCCTGGTCTTGTGGGCCGGGGAAGAGAAGCTGGTTCTTCGGGGTGACGGTGAAACCGATCTCCCCGAAATAGCTCGGCGCGCCGATCAGGATGGCGGCGGGCCAGCCAGCGGCCTTGCCGGCCTCCAGCGCCTCACCTGTCACACTCAGGCCAAGCCGGCTGCCCCGGTGCGAGGACGCAACGGCGACCGGGCCATAGAACAGCGCCCGGTCCTTGTTCGGCCCGACCACCAGAGGCCAGACCCGGCAGACGGCGATCACCTTGCCATCCAGAACGGCGACGCGATTGACCTCCGGAATGGAGCGCGAATATTCGCGCAGCCGCTCTGCCGTCTTGGCAAAGTGGCCGGGGCCGAACGTGCGATCGAAGAGGTCTTCGATGGCTGCGGCGTGCAATACGGGGGTTTCGGGAAGTATCTGAATCATGACGCGCGGCTTTAGAGCCGTGAGGGGCGTGGATCAAGCATGGTTTGCTGTCAGTACTTTACAGAACAGCCATACGGCTTTGTGGAAGTAACCGCGACAGGCTCCCCGGCGGCGAGACTGCCCAGCGCATCGCGGACATGGTTCGTGGCGCCTGCGATGTCGGCCACATTGGCGGAGGCCACCGAGTCGATGGCGCCCTGATAGGCGATGGTGCCATCCGGCGCGACGATGAACATGTGCGGCGTGGCCTTGGCCTTGTAGAGCCGCCCAAGCGTACCATCCGGATCGAGCAGAACGTGCGTCGGCGCGGCGCCGCGTTCCTCCGTCAACTGATTGGCGCGCGCACCGTCGACATAGCCCTGCTTGCCCGGCCCAGAGGAAATCACGGTCAGCCAGACCGTGCCATCATTGGCGGCGTCGGCCTGCAGGCCCTGCATGTTGCCGGGCGGGCGGGCATAATGCTTGCGCACGAAGGGGCAGCCATCATTCGTCCATTCCAGCACGATCGTCTTGCCCGCAAAGTCTGCCAGCGAGACGGCCTGGCCATTGGAATCTGCTGCAATGAAATCCGGCGCAGGCTGACCGGGCCTGATACTGGCGTCCGAGCTTGCGGTAGAAGCGATCAAGGCCCCGGCGGTCAGCGCGACAGCGGCGGCCATGCCGGCAGCCAGCGACAGGTTGCGCCGGTTGATCGTGAACATGGGGGATTTTCTCCAGTCCATGGCCAGCTTCACGGTGTCAGCGGCAGGCCGGTGACGAGGCCCTGGCTGAGGATTTCCGGCAGGACCTGCGGTTCGGACGACCCGGCCGGATACCAGAGGTACATCGGCACGCCAGCGCGCTGGTGGCGAGCCAGTTCGGCGGCAATGGCGGGGTCCTTGCGGGTAAAGTCCGCCACCAGGAAGGCGACATTATTGGCCGCGAAGAATTCGTGCACCGCTTTTGATTTCAGCGTCGTTGCCTTGTTGACCTGACAGGTCGCGCACCAGCTGGCGGTGAAGTCGATAAAGATCGGGCGGCCTTCAGCGATCAGCGACTGGACGCTGCTCGTGCTCCACGGTTCGGCCTCATACTTGGCGGCGTAGGAGCTGGACCCGCCGATGGCGGGCGCTGGCGCCATGGCGCGCTCGATGACGCCAAACAGGGCTAGACCCAATGCGAGCACGGCGAGAATGCGCGGCACGCGGGCTTCGCGCTTCCACAGCCAGGCGGCAAAGGCGAGCGCGACTGCGCCGGCAATCGTCCAGGCCACAACGCCGGACCCGCCAAGGTCGCCCAGAACCTTCAGAAGCCAGGCGCCTGTCAGGAACATCGGGAAGGCCAGGAACTGTTTCAGCGTGTCCATCCACTTGCCAGGACGTGGCAACAAGCGGTGCAGGCCCGGCACGAAGCTCAGCACAAGGAAGGGCAGCGCGAGGCCGAAGCCCATGGTGAGGAAGAAAGCGAAGATCACCGGCGCCGAATGGCCCATCACTGCGCCAAGGCCTGCGCCAAGGAACGGGCCGACACAGGGCGCGCCAACGACAGCGGCCAGAATGCCGGTGAAGAAAGCTCCGGCATCCCCTTCCCTGTCGGCAAAGCCGGAACCCAGATTTTGCAACGACGTGCCAAGCTCGAACAGGCCCATCAGCCAGAGGCCAACCGCGAACATGACCAGCGAGAGCACCGCCACGGTCGGCGCGTTCTGCAGCTGGAAGCCGAGCGTGGTCGGCCCGGTCGCGGCGCGTACGGCGACGATGATGGCGGCGAGCGCGGCGAACGAGACCAGCACGCCCACCGTATACCAGATGCCATGGCGGCGTACTTCGTCCGCGTGACCACTGGCGACCGCCGAGACCATGCCGAACGCCTTCATCGACAGGACAGGCAGCACGCAGGGCATCAGGTTCAGGATCAGGCCGCCGATCAGAGCCAGGAAGGCGAGCTTCCAGGCGGAGACTTCCATGCCGACGGGTGCACCAACCGGGCCGAGGCCGGACGTGTCTGCCAGCGGCGAGCCTTCGGCGGCGCGGATCTGGTAGCCCGTGCGCTCTCCATCATCGGTCTCGACCACGACGACGCCTTCCAGCGGCTTCGAGACGGCAGTGAGGTCAGTGCCGGTCAGCGACAGGGTCGCGCCATGGCGGCCAAGCTCTGCCGGCTGGGCAGCGGGGTGGGAAATATCATGCCCGAAGGGGAAGAAACGGATCGAGCGGACCTTGCCGAAGCCGCCATCCATGCGGAGGCTGAGCGTCCAGTCTGCATTCTTCTTCAGCACGCGCGCCTCGCCGGGGAAGGCAATATGGCTGCGTGCGATCCATTTGCCGATCAGCTCACCATTGCGCGCGTTCTCTGCGGCCTGGTCGGTTTCCAGTTTCAGCGTCACATGCGCCTGTTCCGGAACGCACGTGTCGGCGCAGATGAGATAGTCGGCGATGACGTCCAGCGTAACCGGGCCCATCGCATTGTCAGGAATGGTGATCGGGAATGGCAGGACGACATGGTCGTCATAGCCGTAGTCCATGATCTCCCCTTCCACGACCGGCAACAGGTGCGGCAGCGGCCAGACGATGTCACCCACGGCGCCTGCGGCGATGTCGCTGCCTGGCTGGACGATGACCTGCGGCGGCAGGCCGGCATCCCCGGCATTCAGCCAGTAGACGTGCCAGCCCTTATCGAGATCCATCTTCAGCGCGGCATAGACCGTCTCGCCCGGCAAGGCGGCGTCACGCTCGGAAATCAGCTCAACCCGCGCATGCCCTCCACTCACCGGCGCAGCAGCGGCCGGCAGAAGGAACAGGACAGCGCCGAACAGAGCGGCAAAACAGGCGGAAAACTTCATCAGACAGGTCCGGATTGATTAGAGGCACGCGCTCGGTTTGGCCCATATGCCTGCAAAACGCGCGGCAAAGAAGGGGCTCGCGCAAGCGTGATGGCAGTTGTGTCCGCGGCGAGCCTGCAGACATGGCGCATCCGGCACAAAAAAAGGCGGCCCGGAGGCCGCCTTTGATCTGTTCTGCACGGGCTGCCTAGACGGCGGCTGGTGCCGGCTGCGGGTTCGGAGAAACCTGCATCCGCATTGCGCGCTGCACCACGCGCTGCCAGTTCAGCAGCGAAACGAGGTGGGCGTAAATTGCGCCGATTGCGCCGCTTGCCTTCAGCTCCATGTATTTTGCGTCGGGCAGCTGGTTGAAGCGCTCTTCCGAGATCGCCCAGTACTCGGCGATTTTCTGCAGTTCACCGGCAATGGATCCGTCCGGGTTGCGCGGCTGGAAGGTGACCGTTTTCTGCTCGAACAGGTCGAGATCGCGGATCATCTTGACGAAATC
>LADW01000031.1 GCA_000961695.1 Hyphomonadaceae bacterium BRH_c29 | reverse complement strand
GACCGGCTGGCAAACCTCGCCGCAGAGCTGGCCCCGACTGCGCTCGCCGGCCTCGCAGATGGCAGCCTCACCCCGCGCGCCCAGCCGGAGGAGGGGATCACTTACGCCCACAAGCTCGGCCCGGACGATCAGAAGGTTGACTGGACCCGTCCCGCCCGCGAAGTCGACTGCCAGATCCGCGGCCTGTCACCATTCCCCGGCGCCTGGTGCGAGTGGACCCCGCCCGGCACGGACCTGCCCGTGCGGCTGAAACTGCTCCATGCCCGCCGCTCTGGCCGGGAAACGTCCGCCCCCGCCGGAATGGTGCTGGATGACAATCTGCTCGTCGCGTGCGGCGATGGCGGCGCGGTGCGCCTCACCCGCCTGCAAAAGCCCGGCGGCAAACCGCTGGACGCTGAGGTATTCCTCAATGGCCAGCCAATTCCTCCGGATACGATCCTGTCCTGAACAATTGACACGCTGAAGGCGTGTCGCAGTATGCTGCTTATGCCCGCCCTGAATGGCCGGGTGCCGTCAGCGATCTGCGCGCGGAGCGGTCCTGTTCCGGGCGTAAACCTCCTCATCCGGCACACCAAATTGGCGGTCAAAGCCCTGGCGTAAACGCGCCACCGCAACCATGGAATGCAATTGTGAACATAAGAATGAACCAAATGGGGGAGATATACGTATATATTTCTTTGGGTAATTTTTTTTAATGGCCGGGAAATGAAAGAGACTTGGATCAGACGCCTGCGACCGGAAGATTTGGACGTTGTTGCTGCGCTGAATACGGAAGCCTTTGGCGGACCGGACGAGGCCGCAATTACGAGGCGCCTGCACGCAGACGAGGACACGCTCCTCTCCCTTGTCGCCAATCGCCATGACGCGCTTGTCGCCCATATCGAGTTCTTCCGCATCCTGATTGACGGGCAGCCGTCCGGTGTCGGGCTCGGCCCGATGTGCGTCAAACCAGAGGTGCAGGGCCGGGGGATCGGCGAAGCCCTTGTTCGCATGGGCCTCTTGATCATGGCCGGGCGCGGCGAGAGCCTCGTCTTCGTGCTGGGCGATCCGGATTTCTACGGCAAGACGGGTTTCTCGGCAGAGGCGGCTGCGCCTTTCCGCGCGCCATGGTCTGGCCCGTCCTTCATGGCGAACGCGATCAATCCCGGCGCGCCAGCATCGGGAGAATTGACGTATCCGGCTGCGTTCGGCTAGGGGCGGGGCCTGATGCCCCGTTATCGTCTCCTCATTGAATATCATGGCGGCCCCTACCAGGGCTGGCAGAAGCTTCCCGGACTGCCCACCATACAGGGCGCGCTGGAAGAGGCGGCTGCCAAACTGGACGGCGCGCCCGTTGACGTGTTCGGCGCCGGCCGCACCGATAGCGGCGTTCACGCGACCGGGCAGGTCGCGCATATGGACCTCTCGACCGACCGGGGCCGCAAGGTCGCCGACGCGATGAACTTCCATCTGCGCCCGCACCCCATCGCCGTGCTGAAGGCCGAGGAAGTCAGCGAGGATTTCCACGCCCGCTTCAGCGCGAAGGAGCGTCACTACCGCTACGTGGTCCGCAACCGTAGGGCCGACCTGACGCTTGAGCGCGGCCTCGTCTTGCGGGTTCCGGCAAAGCTGAATGCCGCGAAGATGCACGAGGCGGCGCAGAGCTGGATCGGCACGCACGATTTCACCACGTTCCGCGACACCGACTGTCAGGCCGCAACGCCGGTGAAGACGCTGAACGCATTCAGCGTGTCACGCGAAGGCGACCATGTGATCCTGACCTGCCGGGCACAGAGCTTCCTGCACCGCCAGGTCCGCTCCCTCGTGGGCAGCCTGATCGAAATTGGCCGTGGCAAACAGCCGGTCAGCTGGGCGAAAGACATCCTCGAAGCTGCCGACCGGACCGTGTGCGGACCAATCGCGCCGCCGGATGGGCTTTACCTCACCAAGGTCGATTACGAGTAGCCCTCACCTCCCACGCCTTTCAGGCGCGGGCCCCTCCTCTCCCGCAAGCGGGAGAGGGGTTTACCGGTGCTCCGCGTCGCAACCCCTCTCCCTCTGGGAGAGGAGGGACCCATTGCGCAGCAATGGGAGGTGAGGGCCTTCACAAATTCAGCGTCCGCAACCGCAACGCATTGGAAATCACCGACACAGAGGACAGGCTCATCGCCGCCGCCGCAATCATCGGGCTCAGCAACAAGCCGAACACCGGATAGAGAATCCCCGCGGCCACCGGCACGCCGAGCGAGTTGTACACGAAGGCAAAGAACAGGTTCTGGCGGATGTTGCGCATCGTCGCGCGGCTCAGCGTCTGGGCCTTTGCAACGCCCATCAGGTCGCCCTTCACCAGCGTCACCCCGGCGCTTTCCATGGCGACATCGGTGCCGGTGCCCATGGCGATGCCGACATTGGCGAGGGCGAGGGCGGGCGCGTCATTGATGCCGTCCCCGGCCATCGCGACCACAGCGCCATCGGCCTGAAGTTTCGCCACGACGTTCTTCTTGTCTTCCGGCGACACATCCGCGTGCACCTCGTCAATGCCGAGTTCTTCCGCCACGGCGTGGGCCGTGGTCTCATTATCACCGGTCAGCATGACGATGCGCAGGCCTTCTGCATGCAGACGGTCGATGGCGGGTTGCGTCGTTTTCTTGATCGGGTCAGCGACCCCGATCAGGCCTGCGGGTCTGCCGTCGATAGCGACGAACATCACCGTCTGGCCTCTTGCGCGGAACCCATCGGCATGACGGGCGAGGGTCTCATCGAACGCGTCCAGCCGGTGCATCAGCTTGGCATTACCGACCGCGACATGCTTGCCGTCCACGTCCGCTTCGGCGCCTTCGCCGGTGGTGGACTGGAAGCCGCTCGCCTTGCCGGGCGTCAGGTTCCGGCCTTTGGTGCCGCGTACGATGGCGGCGGCCAGTGGATGCTCGCTGGAGGTTTCGACCCCGGCGGCGGCGATCAGAAGATCCGCTTCGGAAAGGTCACCCGCTGCTTCCACCGTCACCAGTTCGGGATGGCCCTCGGTCAGCGTGCCGGTCTTGTCGATCACCAGCGTGTCGACCTTTTCCAGCGTCTCCAGCGCGTCGGCATTGCGGATCAGCACGCCCGCCTGCGCGCCCTTGCCGGTGGCAACCATGATCGACATCGGTGTCGCCAGACCCAGCGCACAGGGGCAGGCAATGATCAGCACAGCGACGGCATTGATGAGCGCATGCGCAAAGCGCGGCTCCGGCCCGGCCAGAAACCAGATCAGGAACGTCACCACGGCAATCAGAACCACGGCCGGCACGAACCAGCCGGCCACCTTGTCGGCCAGACCCTGAATTGGCGCGCGCGAGCGCTGGGCTTCCGAGACCATCTTCACGATGCGGGACAGCAACGTGTCCTCGCCAACATGAGTCGCCTTCATCACGAAGGCGCCGGTCTGGTTCACCGTGCCACCGGTCACCGCATCGCCAGTGGATTTCTCCACCGGCAAAGGTTCGCCCGTCACCATGGATTCGTCGAGGCTGGAATGGCCCTCCAGAATTTCACCGTCCACCGGCACGCTCTCGCCGGGGCGCACGCGCAGACGGTCTCCGGAAGTGATGGCTTCCAGCTGAATGTCTTCTTCGGTGCCGTCCTCGCGCACGATCCGGGCTGTGGGCGGGGTCAGCTGCAACAGCGCGCGGATCGCGCCGGAGGTTGCCTGCCGGGCGCGCAGTTCCAGAACCTGACCCAGCAGGACCAGCGTCGTGATCACGGCGGCGGACTCGAAATACACAGGCACGCGCCCATCCGCCCCGCGTAGCGTCTCCGGAAACGCACCGGGGATCACGGTGGCTGCCAGTGAATAGAGGTAAGCGACACCCGTGCCGAGGGCGATCAGGGTGAACATGTTCGGGCTGCGGTTCACGATGGAACGCCAGCCGCGCACGAAGAAGGGCCAGCCGCACCAGGCCACAACTGGCGTCGCCAGCGCTGCCTGAACCCAGTTGAAGGCGGGCGTATGCACGATGCCGGGCAGGCTGACGCCCGGCACCATCTCGCCCATCGTGATCACCAGCAACGGCACAGACAGCGCCACGCCCACCCAGAATCGGCGGGTCATGTCGTCCAGTTCGCGCGTGTCTTCTACCAGCGTGGCGGTTTCAGGCTCCAGCGCCATGCCGCAGATCGGGCAGCCGGTATTGGAGGTTTCGCGCACCTGCGGGTGCATCGGACAGGTCCACACCGTGCCGGAATAGCCAGCCGGAACATGGTCATAGGCGCTGTCAGGCTGTTTCGCCTCGGCCGCATGGTCGTGGTGGCAGCAGCTTTTGTCGTCGGGGGTGTCATCCCCGTGATGCATGGAATGATCGTGGGTCATGTTCCGCAATATAGGGCGCCCCAAGTTTAAACCAAAATGGGGGGGCAGATCCGGTCTGACGCGAAGTCAGCCTTGCGGGGGCGCCGTTCGGCATTAGCCTGCCTGAAAAACAGGGAGCAAACAGCCATGGCGATTGATTTCACGATACCGGAAGAAGCGAAGGAAGTTCGCGAGCGCGTGCGCAAATGGGTGCAGGAGGAATGCCTGCCCGCCGAGAAGGAAATGGCCGCCGGCAAGCCCTACAAGGACGTGCTGACGGAGTTGCGCGCCAAGGCACGGGCGCAGGGCCTGTGGCTGCCCTTCTTCCCGGTCGAGCATGGCGGCATGGGCCTCGGCCCGCTCGCCAATGCGCTGGTCCAGATGGAACTGGGCGTCAGCCATCTGGGTGCCCTGTCGATGAATTCGCAGGGCCCGGACGATGCGACCATGCTGACCCTTCTGGCGCACGGCACGGACTTCCAGAAAGAGAAATACCTGAAGCCCCTGATCAATGGCGAAAAGCGCATCTGCTACTCGATGACCGAGAAAGCCGCTGGCGCTGACGCCACCGGCATGCAGACGGCGGCTGTGAAAGACGGCAAGGGCAATTACGTTCTGAACGGAGAGAAATGGTTCTCCAGCGCGGCCACCGCCGCGGACATCGCGGTCGTCATGGCCAAGACCAATCCGGACGCCCCGCGCCACCAGCAATATTCCACTTTCATCGTGGAACTGCCGAACCCCGGCTACAACATCATCCGCGACATCCCCACCATGGCCGTGCATGGCGAACACTATGCCGAAATGGGCGGTGGCCATGCCGAGGTGAAGATCGAGAACCTCATCGTGCCGGAAGAGAACCTGCTCGGCGGGGAGGGGCAGGGCTTTGCCATGGGCCAGCACCGGCTGGCCTATGGGCGCCTGCGCCACGGCATGCACAATGTCTCGATGGCCCAGCGCGCGCTTGATCTGGCAACGGAACATGTGACCAAGCGCTCGACCTTCGGCAAGGGGCTCGAAGACCGTCAGGGCGTCCAGTTCATGTTGGCCGAATGCGCCAGCCAGCTCTACATCGCGCGCCTGATGCTGATGCACATTGCCTACAAGGCCGAGAACGGGCTGGACATTCGGCAGGAGAACGGCATCGCGAAAGTGTTCCTTGCGAACATGGTGCACAAGGTGGTCGATACTGCGATCCAGCTGCACGGCGCGCTCGGCTATTCGCTCGATACGCCGCTGGCGGCCTGGTACACGCACATCCGTTCGCAGAGGCTGGTCGATGGACCGGACGAAGTGCACAAATGGATCACCGGCAAGAACGTCATCCGCGCCTTCAAGAAAGACGGCACGACAGCGGCCGCAGCGGGCGGGGATCTCTTGTGATCAAGCTCACCTTCTGCCTGCGCCGCCTGCCGCATCTCAGTCGCGAGGAATTCCAGCGCTACTGGCGGGAGCAGCATGCCCCGCTGGTGGCGAAACACGCTGGCGTGCTGGGCATCCTCCGATACGTCCAGAACCATACCGGCCACGACCCGCTGAACGCCGCCATGCAGGCCAGCCGCGGCGGGCCGCCCTCCTATGACGGCGTCGCCGAGCTCTGGTTCGAAAGCGAGGAGGCCATGGCGGCCAATACCAGCAAGGCAGCGGCCAAGGCCGGCGCCGAACTGCTGGAGGACGAGAAGAAATTCATCGATCTGGCCAACTCGCCGCTCTGGTTTGGGGATGAGTTCAAGGTGGTGGGCTAATTCTTCCTGCTGAGGGAACTTTGCTTCACCTCGCGGGTTGAGCACGGATGAGCTCAAAAACAAATCTGACGGACTTCCCCGCCGCAGCCGCGCGCTGGCTGCACGCCGGGCTGTTTCTCGTATGCTTCGCCCTGTCTGCGCCCCTCGCGCTGGCGCAACTGCCGGGCATCGAAGAGCCGACCGATCCGACGCCTGCGATCCAGACCCCGCCACCACAGGCCAGCGACGCTGAGATCGCAACGCGCATCACCGACATTTTCGCCGAGATCGACTCCCTTCGCCGGGTCACCGTCAAGGTGAACCACGGCGTGGTGACGCTGACCGGGGATGTGTCCAGCACCGCTGCCGACACGCGCGCCGAGGAACTGGCCCTGCGCGTCAACGGCGTCGTCACGGTCGAGAATCAGATCGAGCGCAGGCTGGCAGTGGATGACAGCACTGGCAGTCTGTTCGGGGACTCGTCCAGCCGGTTGGAGAAAGTCTACCGCGCTTTGCCGCTCTATGGCGTGTCGCTGGCCGTGTTTCTGGTCATCGCCCTGCTGGGGCACCTGATCGCTTCGTGGCGCGGCTTCTGGCGCCTGCTCCTGCCCAATCCGTTCCTGGTCGAGCTGGTGTCCGGCGCGTTCCGCATTGTTGCGCTGCTCGTGGCCCTGGTGATGGCGATGAACATTCTTGGCGCCACCACGATGCTGGGCACCATTCTCGGCGGCGCAGGCGTGATCGGCCTCGCCATCGGCTTCTCGGTACGTGACACGCTGGAGAACTATATCTCGTCCATCATGCTGAGCGTGCGCCAGCCGTTCCGCGCGAACGAGCATGTCGTCATTGATGGCAACGAGGGCAAGGTCATCCGGCTCACCTCGCGCTCCACCATCCTGATGACGCTGGATGGCAACCATTTGCGTATCCCCAACACGATCGTCTTCAAGGCGGTGATCCTGAATTATACGCGCAACCCGGAACGGCGCTTTGAGTTCGATCTCGGCGTCGATGCGGCCGACGATCCCGTGGCGGCGATGCAGCTCGGCCTCGACCGGCTGAAAGCGATGCCTTTCGTGCTGAATGATCCGGAGCCGGAGGCTTTTATCCAGACGGTCGGCGACTCGAATATCGTGCTGCGCTTCATGGGCTGGGTGAACCAGACCAAGACGAATTTCTTCAAGGGCCGCGGCCTCGCCATCAGTGCAACCAAGGATGCGCTGGAGTCGGCGGGCTTCACCCTGCCGGAACCGATCTACAGGCTGCGCTTCGACAGCAAGGTCGAGGACGCGCTGAAAAGCGTCCCGGCAGACAGCGCGCCGCCGGCCGCCGCTACGCCGCCAAAAAAGCCGGTCGATACGCGCGAGGCTTCAGACGTCGCCGCCGACACCACGATCAACGAAAAAGTCGCCGCCGAACGCGCCCAGGGCGGCGAACAAGACCTGCTGGATGAGCAAAGCCCGGTGGAGTAGGGGAGGCCCGCACTCTAAATGTCCCATTGCATGAACAGGCCGGTGATGCCGAGCGAGTCGACAAAGGCATGGGCGATGATCAGGGGCCAGAGGTTCCGCTTGTACAGTAGGAACAGGCAACCAATGACCAGCCCGATCATGCCCGTCGCGATCAGCCCGCTCAGGCCCTGATAATAGTAGTGACCAAATCCGAAGATCAGCGCAGGGATGAAGACCGCCAGAACCGGCGCCAGGCGCAAGCCTTCGAAGGCGGTCTGCAACCGGGTAATCAGATAGCCGCGGAAAAACATCTCCTCCGCCAGTCCGCCGCTGACAATGCCGATGCCGAGCCACATCAGGTAGACCGGCAGGTTTCCGGCAATATTGCCAAACCGATCCGCTGCCGCGTCCTGTCCTTCTGGCGTGATTTCAATTCCGATGGCTGGCAAGACCAATTGGGTGACAATGCCAGTCGCGATGATGGCGACGATGGCCAGCAGGGTCTGCGGCAGCATCAGCCATTTGCTCTTCGCTCCCGGAACTGCGCGCAGGCCCATCTGTGACCAGTAAATGCCGCGACCTCGTAGATAGACGGTCAGCACGATCAGCAGCGCGATGAGAGAAACAGGCCCGGAAAACCGCCAGAAGAACGGATCGAGCGCAGCCTTGGAGAGGTAGGCTATGGCCACCACGGCGATGACTTCCGCGAGCGCTGTGATGCGCTCCCGCTTCGAATGCGTCTTCATGTCTGGTAGGTCCCTGTCCGGTTAGCCCTCACCCGGAAATGGGCGAACAGGGGTAAGATGCCGCGAGGCGTGCGTTTGGATGCAGGCGGGTGAGGAAAAGCACTGCGCCGCCAGAAGCGGAGCGGCGAAGGGCTAGCCTTCGTTACTCCCCAGCGCCGCCTCAAGGTCCGCCAGGATGTCCTGAACGTCTTCGAATCCGCCCAGAATTCCCTCTGCTTATCATGTCATGACACGAAATTTGGCGTGTCGGACGCAATCGGGGGTTGGCAGATGGCATCCTGTTCGTTTGAGGTAGCCTAGGTGAACAGGAGGCCGCGATGGTCGCGCGAGACAGATCCAAGAAGACCGACAAGATCGAAGTGCGCCTCGCGCCTGAGACCAAGCAGGCCTTCCACGAGACCTGTGAGCAGCAGGGCGAGTCGGCCTCCGGTGTCATCCGCCGCCTGATCGAGGAATATGTCCGCAGGTTTCACCAGCCGGTGATCGCCCGGCCGATGGAGGCGATCCGGCGCACGCCATGGTGGGCGCGTTGGGGCTTGGTCGCCGGGCTCGGCGCGGTTGCGGCGGGCGTCGCGTTCCTGCCGTCCAACGCCGAATCGAGCCGCACTGAAAGATTCTTCAACCGGATCGACGCTGACGGGGACGGCCAGTTCGACCTCGACGACTATCTCGGCCTGCTCGACGTGCCGTCGGACGGCCCAGTTGACCGCGCCCATGACGCGCTCGTCGGCTTTTTCGGGGAGCTCGACGCCGATACCGACGGCATCGTGACCTGGGCGGAATTCTATGCCAGCCATGTCGCGGAAGACACGCGCCTGTTCCACGACCTCGACACCGATGGCGACGAGGGGGTGAGCTTCGCGGAATTCACCCGGCCGTCCGGCGTTGGTAATGTTCGGGCCTCCATATCCGGCATGGCCTCCGGAACCGCGTTCCGGCAGGGCTCGACGCCGGAGGAATTCGACACGGAGGCCGGTGTCCGCTGGTCGATGGGCCAGACCGACGAGACGCCCCCGGCCGTGCTCGCGCGCCTCGGCCAGGTGTTCCGGGATTTAGACGCCGACGACGATGGCCGGATCTCGCTGGAAGAATTCCTGGCGCGCTAGCCTTCATTGCTCCCCAGCGCATCCGCGAGGTCTGCCAGGATGTCCTGAACGTCTTCCAATCCGACTGATAGCCGGATCAGGCCATCACTGATGCCATGGTCGAGGCGTTCTTCGGGGGAGTAGGTGGAATGGGTCATGCTGGCCGGGTGCTGGATCAGGCTTTCGGCGTCGCCGAGGCTGACGGCGCGGCGGATCATCTGCAGGCGGTTCATCATGGCGATGCCGGCCTCATAACCGCCTTTCAGTTCGAACGCGATCATGCCGCCGAACCCGTCCATCTGGCGCTTGGCCAGCTCATGCTGGGGGTGGCTGGCGAGGCCCGGATAGTAGACGGTTTCCACGCCCGGCTGGGCTTCCAGCCATTCGGCGACGGTCTGCCCGCTCTCGCAATGGCGCGCCATGCGCAGCTGCAGGGTCTTCAGGCCGCGCATCACCAGCATGGCATTGAACGGCGCCATGACGGAGCCGGTCATGTCCTTCACGCCGATCATGCGGACTTCCTTGATGGCCTCGGTACGGCCGACCACCATGCCGGCGACAAGGTCTCCATGCCCGCCAAGATATTTGGTGGCCGAGTGGACGACGAAGTCTGCGCCAAGCTCTATCGGCCGCGTCAGGAGGGGAGAGGCGTAGGTGTTGTCCACCACCACGAGCGCCCCCTTGGTGTGCGCGATGCGCGAGGCTTCGCGAATGTCGACCAGGCGCATGTTCGGGTTCGCTGGCGTCTCGAAATAGACAACGCGCGTCTTGTCAGAGATCGCAGCAGAGAGGTTGGCCAAGTCGCGCAGGTCGACATGGGTGATCTGGATGCCGAAGCGGGCAAGCCCGTCGCGCATGAAGGCGAAGGTGCAGCCATACAGTGTCTGGTCGGTGATGATCTCGTCGCCGGGCTTCAGCAGCGTCCACATGAGGGAACTGATCGCGCCCATGCCGCTGGCCGTGGCGAGGCCGGCTTCGGCGCCTTCGAGGCTGGCAATGCGAGCCTCCAGCAGGGCGACGGTCGGGTTCGAGATGCGCGAATAGATGTGGCCCTCGGCTTCGCCCGCGAACAGCGCGCCGCCGGTCTCGGCATCGGGGAAGGCAAACGTTGAGGTGAGGTGCAGCGGCGGGGTCAGCGCATTGTCATTCTTGGCCGGGTCATAGCCATGATGAATGGCACGGGTGGCGGGGCCTGCGGTACGGGTTGCGTCAAAAGCCATGGGAACCTCCGGATTTGAAGGAAGTCTAACACGGCGGCCCCGATATTGGGTGCCAAACTGCGTCACTTTAAGCTTGTGTATTGGCAGGATATGCTAATACTATCGAGTATGGACGCAATAGATGCCAAGATCGTCAGGGCCCTTCAGCAGGACGGGCGGTTGACCAATCTCGAACTGGCCGAGGCTGTGGGCCTCTCGCCATCCCCCTGCTTGCGCCGGGTGCGCAACCTTGAGGCCGCCGGGGTCATCCAGGGCTATTCGGCGCTGGTCGACCAGAAAGCCTGCGGCTATCCCATCACCTGCCTGGTCCGCATCCGCCTCGCCAATCACTCGCAGGAAAATGTGCAGGCCTTTGAGAAGAAAATCGCCGAAACCGACGCCATTCTCGACTGCTACCTGATGACCGGCGGGGCCGATTATGAGCTGCGAATCGTTGCCCGCAGCCTCGATGATTATGAGCAGCTGGTGCGCCAGACGATCCAGAAACTGCCCGGCATTGCCTCCATTGAGACCAGTTTTGCCTATGGCGTGGTGAAGAAGTCGCGCGTGCTGCCGGTTCTGGCGGAAAAGGGTGCATAGAACCCGTCCCGGAACCTGCTATAGACAGCCCCCATGACCCTAACGCCCCCCAAGGCCCCGACGCTCCTCGAAACCCGCAGTCCGCTTCTCCGGCGGCCGGGCAAATGGCGTATTTCCAACATCATCGACGGACGCGCCCTGCGGGTGAAGCTGACGGCGGCGGCGCAGGAAAATTACGGCAACCCCCAGGCCGCCCGGAAGGCGGCGCTGGACCTGCTGCACGGGGCCATGTTTCGCGGCCGCATGATTGCGCAGGAGCGCCTGCAACAGGGCGCCGACGGGCTGGACACCGCGCGGCTCCTGTCTGCCGTGCAGGACGAGGTGATCAGCGCGCTCTACGACTACACCACGACCCACGTTCACCGCGCCCGCAACCCGACCGAGGCCGAGCGGATCGCCATCATGGCGACCGGCGGCTATGGTCGCGGCGTGATGGGGCCGTCCTCTGACACAGACCTTCTCTTCCTGCGCGCCTACAAGGTGAGCCCGCACACAGAGAGCGTGGTGGAGTACATGCTCTACGCCCTGTGGGACATGGGGCTCAAAGTGGGCAACGCGTTCCGTACGCCGACAGATTGCGTCAAGCTGGCGCTGGAAGACGTGACCATCAAGACCAGCCTTCTGGATGCGCGCTATATCTGCGGCGACGAAGCTTTGGCAACGGAAATGATCGAGGCTTTCCACGAGGGCGCCGTGAAGGGCCGCGACGCGCAGTTTATCGCCGACAAGCTGGCTGAACGCGACAAGCGCCACGCGCGCCAGGGCGATGCGCGCTATGTGGTTGAGCCGAACCTGAAAGAAGGCAAGGGCGGCCTGCGGGATCTGCAGACGCTCTACTGGATCGTCAAGCACATGTATGGCGGCGTCACGCTGGAAGATGTGATGAAGGCCGGTCCGTTCACGGACCATGAATATATCGTCTTCATCCGCGCCGCGCGTTTCCTGTGGACGGTACGCTGTCACCTTCACTTCCTGACCGGACGGGCAGAAGAACGCATCAGTTTTGACCTGCAGCCCGAGATCGCGGCCCGCATGGGCTATCGCGACCGGCGCGGCCAGCAGGGCGTTGAGCGCTTCATGAAGCGCTATTTCCTGGTCACCAAGGATGTTGGCGGCCTGACGCGCATCCTGGCGGCGAAGCTCGAAGCGGACCACAAGAAAAAGCCCGAAGGCCTGCGCCGGTTCCTGCCGGTTCGCGGCCCTGTGGCGCTGGCCGAGAAGGGCTTCATCCTCGACAATGGCCGGGTGAATGTGGACGACGACAAGGCGATGCGGAACGATCCGCTCAACATGTTGCGCCTGTTTATTGTCGCGCGGGACGCGGGAAAAGACACCCACCCGCAGGCGCTGAGCCTGCTGACGCGTAATCTCCGTGCCCTGAACGAGCGCGTGCGCGAGAAGCCGGAAGCGCAGGCGCTGATCCTTGATGCCATTCTTGGCGGTAATGATCCGGGCATGGTGCTGCGCCGCATGAACGAAGCCGGCGTGCTGGGCCGGGCGATCCCCGAATTTGGCGGCATCGTCGCCCAGACCCAGTTCAACATGTACCACCACTACACGGTGGACGAGCACACGATCCGCGCTGTCGAGGCGATTGCCGACATGGAAGCCGGGCGCGACGAACAGCCGATCAAACTGGTCGGCGAATTGTTCGGCCTGATCGAGAAGCGCAACGTGCTCTATCTCGCCATGCTTCTGCACGATACGGGCAAGGGGAAGGGCGACCAGCAGATTGCTGGCACCAAGACCTCCCGGCGCGCCTGCGAACGGCTCGGCCTGTCTGAGGATGACACCGATCTCGTCAGCTGGCTTGTCGGTCACCATCTGGAGATGAGCGAGACGGCGCAGAAGCGGGACATTTCCGATCCGCGCACCGTGGCGAAATTCGCCGAAATGATCGGCTCGCTGGAACGGCTGCGCTTGCTCTACATCCTGACGATTGCAGACATCAAGGCCGTCGGCCCCGGCGTGTGGAACGCCTGGAAGGGTCAACTCCTGACCGACCTTTATCACAACACCGCCGCCGCCCTGCGCGGCGGGCGTACGGATGAGGCGGGCGTCCAGGCCGAGCTGGAAGCGCGTGCCGAGCGCCGCCAGACCGAACTGATCGACCGCCTTGGCAGCGTGCCCGCGCTCATGCTGGAGATGGAAACGGCCTACTGGACCGGCTTCGACATCGACGATCTGGCCTGGCATGCCAAAGCCCTGAATGGCGGCGGAGACCAGGTGCATCATCGCCTGTCGCTGGAAGGCGGCGCCATGGCGCTGTTCGTCTCTGGCGCAGACCGTCCGGGCCTGTTCGCAGACCTTGCGGGCACGATGGCCCATCATGGCGCCAACATCATTGCGGCGCAGGTCTATACCAGCCGGGCAGGCCGCATCATCGACGTGTTCATGATCCATGATGTGCAGGACAAGCCTTTCGGCGAGGTCGACGCGGCGCGGCTGCAGAAGCTGGAAGCGGCCCTGCGCGATGTGCTGGCGGGCAACCCTGCGCCCATCGTCGTGAAAGAGCGCACTGGCCGGCGGCAGGCCGCCTTCCTGGTGCAGCCTTCGGTCCAGATCCGTGACGACCTCTCGGCAGACCATACCGTGATCGACATTGCCGGGCGTGACCGTCCGGCGCTGCTGTATGATGTGGCCACGTGCTTGGCCGAAGCCGGCGTCTCGATCCACTCGGCGCATGTCGGCTCATATGGTGAGCGCATGTTCGATGCGTTCTACGTGCAGACCGATGATGGCCGAAAGCTGGAACAGGCCGCCATCAAAGAGTCCCTGCGCGAACAGCTTCTGGACGTATTGGGGCGGCATGAACCAGAGGCCCCGCACACGCCGGCCCGCAAGCTGAAGCGGTCGCGCGCCGTAGACAGTTTCTGAGAACCCCTGCACGACATCGCCCATGAGCATCGCCCGCAACACCCTGGTGCAATCTTCGCTGACACTGGGCAGCCGGATCCTCGGCTTTGTGCGGGATGTGCTGCTGGTCGCCAAGCTGGGCGCCGGCCCGGTCAACGATGCCTGGGTCACGGCCCAGCAATTCCCGAACCTGTTCCGCCGTGTCTTTGCCGAAGGCGCCTTCGCTTCGGCCTTCGTGCCGACCTATGCGCGCACGCTGGAGGCTGAAGGCCCTGAAGCCGCTGAAGCTGTCGCGCAGGAGGCGATGCGTGTCCTCTTCGCCTTCACCGCAGCCCTCACCCTCCTCGCCCAGATCTTCATGCCGTGGGTTCTTCTGCTGATCCATGGCGGGCAGGCGGATGACCATGTGCACTATAATCTGGCCGTGCTCCTGACACGGATCACGATGCCCTACCTCACCTGCATGGCGCTCGCCGCCTTGCTGTCCGGCGTGCTGAATTCCGGGCAGCGTTTCATCCTGTCGTCCGGTGTGCCGACCCTCCTGAACCTCTGCCTGATCCCGGCGGCGCTGATTTCCAACGTGCCGGAAATTGTCGCCAAGGCAGCCGCTGGCGCCGTGCTGGTGGCCGGTGTGCTTCAGGTCGCGCTGCTCTGGTGGGGCGTGACGCGCCAGAAAGTGCGCCTCAGCCTGATTGGCTGGCCGCGCCTCACGCCCGCCGTGCGCAAGGTGATGGCGCTGGCTGTGCCGGGCACGATTGCGGCCTCGGGCACACAGATCAACATTCTGGTCAGCCAGTCGCTGGCGAGCTTTGAAGTCGGCGCCAAAAGCTGGCTCTATGCGGCGGACCGTCTCTACCAGCTGCCGCTGGGCCTGGTCGGCGTGGCCGTCGGCGTTGCGATCCTGCCGCGCCTTTCGGGCGCTGCCCGCAGCGAGGATCAGGCCCGCGCGACGGCGACCATGGACGAAGGCATCGGCCTCGCTCTGGCGCTGACGCTGCCTGCGGCTGCCGCACTTCTGGTCGCGCCGGTCTTCCTGATTGATGCGTTTTTCGTGCGCGGCGACTTTTTCGAATCTGACGCTGTGGCCTCCGGCGGCGCGCTGTTCCACTTCGCCTGGGGCGTACCGGCTTTCGTGCTGATCAAGGTTCTGGCCCCGGCCTTTTTCGCGCGGGAAGACACCAAGACCCCGATGCAGTTTGCGCTGGTGTCTGTTGCGATCAACACCGTGCTGGGGGCAGGGCTGTTCTTCTGGCTGAGCTCTCAGGGACGCGTCGGCTTTATCGGGCTGGCCATCGCCACATCCGTTGCGGCCTGGGTCAATACGTTCATGCTGGCCACCACGCTGGCGGCGCGGGGCTGGTACCGGCCGGGGGCATTGCTGGTGTCCCGCAGTGTGCGGTCTGTCATCGCGAGCGCCCTGATGGCTGGGGCGGTCTGGTTCATGGTCCATAATTTCCAATGGGTGCGGGACAATATCGTGGATTCCAGGGCGCTGGCGGCTGGAATTGTGATCCTTGTGGGCGGGGTCACCTATGCCGTTGCGGCACTGCTGACCGGTGCGATCCGGCCCCGCGACATCACGGGGGCCTTGCGCCGCTAGGCAAATCCGCTAGATCGCTGCGCATGACAGATACAACCGCCCCCGCTTATGCCGGCCCGCAACGGGTCTTCTCTGGTATCCAGCCGACTGGAAATCTCCATCTCGGCAATTATCTCGGTGCGCTGAAAAAGTTCGTCGATCTCCAGAATGACGGCTGGGAATGCGTCTACAGCGTGGTCGACATGCACGCGATCACCATGCCGGTCGAGAAGGGCGTGCTGGCCGACCAGACGCGCCAGATCGCTGCGGCCTTCATCGCGTGCGGCATCGACCCGAAGAAATCCATCGTCTACGCCCAGTCCTCCGTTCCGGCCCATGCAGAGCTCGCCTGGGTGTTCAACTGCGTCGCCCGGATGGGCTGGGTTGAGCGGATGACCCAGTTCAAGGACAAGGCCGGCAAGGATGCCGAGCGCGCCTCTGTGGGCCTGTTCACCTATCCGGTCCTGCAGGCCGCAGACATCCTGGCTTACAAGGCGACCCACGTGCCGGTGGGCGAGGACCAGAAACAGCACCTGGAGCTCAGCCGCGACATCGCTGACCGCTTCAACCGCGAATACGATGTGCCGAACTTCTTCCCGCTGCCGGAACCGCTGATCAAAGGCCCCGGCGCGCGCATCATGAGCCTCAAGGACGGCACCAAGAAGATGTCGAAGTCTGATCCGTCAGACCTCAGCCGCATCAACCTGGTCGATACGTCCGACGAGATCGCGAAGAAGATCAAGAAGGCGAAGACTGACCTTGAAGGCGACATGCCGTCAGAGGCCGAAGGCCTGAAAGGCCGCCCGGAAGTCGAGAACCTTGTCGGCATCTTTTCCGCCGTCTCCGGGCAGACCGTGGAGCAGGTGCTGGCCGAGTATGGCGGCAAGGGCTTCGGCGTGTTCAAGCCGGCGCTGGCCGATGCCATGGTGGAGCACCTCGCCCCGATCACGGCGCGCTATCGTGAGATCCTCGCCGATCAGTCGCAGATCGACGCTATCCTCAAGGACGGTGCCGAGCGGGCAGACGCCATCGCCGCCCCGATCATGGAAGACGTACGCCGCGCCGTCGGCTACTGGCGCCCCTGAGCGGCCCTGGTAGGCAAGCCGTGCCATTCCGGCACATTGACCCGTTCTCCCAGCGTATTACCAAAGGCGATATTGGTTCTGAGAGGACATATCCCATGCTGTTTCGCGCCCTGATCCCCGTCGCCGCCGCCCTGATGCTGGCCGCGTGTTCCGGCCCGGCAGACAAGCCGGCGACCGGCTCCGTCATCGAGGTGAAGGACGCGTTCGTCGTGAAGCCCGCTGCGGGGCGCGACGTCGCTTCTGGCGGCATGATGGTCTATGTCACCGGCGCACCGGTGGACCTGATCGGGGTCAGCACCGACGCGGCAGACCGTGTGGAGCTTCACACCATGTCCATGGAAGACGGCGTCATGCAGATGCGCCAGGTCGACAGTTTCACCGTTTCAGAGGGCGAGCCGGTCGTGCTTCAGCGCGGCGGCAACCACCTCATGCTGTTCGGCTTCGATTCGGCGATTCAGGAAGGCGACAAGGTCGATCTCTCGCTGGAATTCCGCGATTCGGATGGCGCCTCGCAAACCGTGGTGACCAGCGCAGACGTCAAGGGACTCGGCGACTAAAGCGCTTCATCCGCCGGCGGACAGCCACCTCCGGCCCAAAATCTGGCAGCCCTTGCTTAACTGGCGCAGCATTTGCGTGCAGACCCTATGTATTGCGGACATTTAACTGTTAATGACCTGTTAAAATGCCACAATTGAACGCATAGTGATCTGCACGCAACATCACCGTTAGAGCCGGGGAATCGTAGAGTATGGCCTTCGACAGCCGCCTGCATGCTGCCTACCTTGAAGAAGGCCCTGATCTGTTTGAGGTGCCGGAAGAGCATCTCCGTGAACTTGATGATGCTGAGCCGCATCCGATCATGCACTTCTTCCAGCGCCTGTGGCGCCGCATCATCCTTCTGTTCAAGCTCAGCCTGCTGTTTGCTCTGATTGGCGCCTATCCGGTCTCGGTGATGCTCTCACACAAGATCGACGATTCCGACATTGCCTTCGCCAATGGCCAGAAATGGGCCTTCCCGGAATCCGGTATCGCGATCACCAAGATCGCCCGGGAGCTGGAAGGGAAGGGCTGGGCCGCTGACAAGCCGAACTGGCATCCCCAGTCCCGCCTCACCGCCATGCCGGCCTGGCAGGAAGCCACCGCTGATGGCCTGTCCGAATTCACCCGCATGGTCGCCGCAGCCGTGCCTGACGAAAATGGCGAACCGGACGCTGACCTCACGGCGGCGTCGCGCCTGCTGAAGGGCCTGCCGGGCGAGGACATGCGCCCGCGCCTGACCGCCGCCGCCGAAGCGCTGAACCGGTTCGACTCCCGCGCCAGCCGCAGCCTGATCACCATGCCGGACCGTCGCACACTGGCCGCTGACGAGGTTCGCATGTTCGCCGGCTGGGCCGAAGCGGACCAGGACGACCTCTCGACCCAGATCTATCAGGAATCGACCGGCTGGCCGGCTTCCAAGCAGGACATCCGCGTCTTCTACGCTGCCAAGGCCCGCGCCCATATCTCGCTGCAGATGCTGAAGGCGGCCCGTCTGGCCGACCGCGACAGCCTCAAGGACCCCGAGGCGCTGGCCGCCTATGACAAGGCTGAAGCCGCCTGGACCCGCGCCGCCCGCATCCGCCCGCTCATCGTGTCGAACCAGAAGGGTGATGGCGCCATCATGGCCAACCATCTCGCCAGCCTCGGCTTCTTCCTGCGGGATGCCCAGCGCACCTCCCTGGAACTGGCCGAAACGCTCGAAAAGCCGCTGGCACCAGCCGAAGACGAAGTTGCACAGCTGGAAACCCAGGTCGCCGACGCCGCGCACTGACAGCGCAATAGGCCTTGATCCGCCCGCCGGTGCGGGCCATCTGTGACGAACATGAAGCTTTGCACAGAAAGGGCTGCCGGCGATGTTCATTCAGACCGAACCGACTCCCAACCCGGATACGATCAAATTCCTGCCCGGCTTTGAAGTCGCAGGCGAGCGCGGCCCGTTCGACTTCCCGGATGCCGCCAGCGCCCGCATCAGCCTTCTGGCCCGCGCCCTGTTCCAGGTGGAAGGCGTCGAGCGCGTCTTCCTCGGCAATGATTTTGTCTCGATCAACAAGGCCGAAAGCAAGGACTGGCGGCATGTGAAGCCGATGGTTCTGGCCGCGATCATGGACCATTACATGGCCGGCCTTCCGGTGATCGAGGATGGCGCAGAGCCGTCTGCGGCCGGCGAAGCCGAAATCACCTATGAGGGCGAGGCCGCCGAGATCGTCGAGGAGATCCGTGAGCTGATCGAGACGCGCGTGCGTCCGGCTGTGGCCCAGGATGGCGGCGACATCATCTTCCACAGCTTCGAGCCCGAGACCGGGATCGTGCATCTGTCGATGCGCGGCGCCTGCGCCGGCTGCCCGTCTTCGACCATGACCCTGAAGCAGGGCATCGAGAACATGCTGAAGACCTATGTGCCGGAAGTCACCGCCGTCGAAGCAGTGCTCTGACAGTCCATCCAGACATCTGACGGCCTGCATCAGACGGGCCGCATCCTCCCAAAAGCTAGAAGGAATACTCCATGGCTCATCCTGTGAATGATCACGCACTGGACGTCATTTTTCGCGATGCGCGCTCTTACAATGGCTGGCGTGAAGAGGATGTGCCCGAAGTCCTGATCCGGGCGGTCTATGACCTGGCCAAGCTGGGGGCGACCAGCGCCAACAATTCGCCGGCCCGGTTCGTGTTCATCAACACGATCGAGGGCAAGGAGCGCCTTCTGCCGCTGATGATGGAAGCCAACCGCGAGAAGACGCTGAAAGCTCCGTGGACGGTGATCATCGCCTACGACATGGAATTCCACGAGAAGATCCCGCAACTCTTCCCGCACAATCCGGGCGCCAAGGACTGGTTCCATCACAACAAGGAAGAGACCGCTGTCCGGAACGGCACGCTGCAGGGCGCCTATCTGATGCTGGCGGCCCGCGCGCTGGGGCTGGACTGCGGCCCGATGTCGGGCTTCGACAATGCCGCCGTCGACAAGGAATTCTTCCTCAGCCAGGACGGCGAGATGAAGAACTGGCGTTCGAACTTCATCTGCAATATCGGCCATGGCGACCGCACCACGATCTTCGACCGCTCGCCGCGCCTCAGCTTCGACGAAGCCTGCCGCATTCTCTAGGCGGACGATACGATGCTGGTTCTGGGGCTCAACACCGCGTTTACGGCCATGGAGGTCGCCCTTGTGCGTGACGGCGAAATCCTCGCCGATGCGCGCGAGGTGATGGCGCGCGGCCAGGACAAGCATCTTCCCGCTCTGGTCCAGCGTCTGCTGGACGAGGAAGGCGTCACCTTCGAAGACCTTGACCGCATCGCTGTTGTCACCGGCCCCGGCAGCTTTACCGGCATCCGCATCGGCGTGGCCTATGCGCGCGGCCTTGCGCTCGTCACCGGCGCGCCTTGCGTTGGCGTGACCAGTCTGGAAGCTTCCATTCCTGCCGGCATGGAAGGCACGGTCATGGGCTGTCTCGCCGGGCAGAAACGCCCGCCGGACCAGACCTGGTGGGTACAGGGCGTCAGCGCCGGGCAGGGGATTGCCGACGTGCTGGAGCTGCGGCTGGAACAGCTGATGCCCATGCTGGACGGCTTCCACGCGCCGATCTTCATGGACAATCCCGATGCGCTTGGTGAGGCGAAGGACAAGCTGGACCTGCGCCCGCTGCTGCCGTCTGCCATCACGGCGGCCATCAAGGGCGGCCAGTTCGATCCGGCGGCACATCCTCCGTCGCCGGTCTATGCGCGCGAGCCGGACGCCACACTGCCGGAGCCACGCGCGTGACCTATCCGATCATGGTCCTGTCATCCGATGATGCAGGACGCATGAGCCGGCTGCACGCGCGCAGTTTTGACGACCCGTGGAGCGCGATGTCGTTTCGCGGCCTGTTGCTGGATCCATCCGTTCTGACCCTCGGTATTGAACTTTACGGCGACCTTGCCGCCTTCGTCATGGTGCAGACTGTCGCGGGCGAAGCGGACATCCTCACCATTGCGACCGAGCCGGATCATCGCCGCAAGGGGCTCGCTGCCACCCTGATCCGGGCGCTGGTGAACCGGATGGGAGAGCGCGGCGTCTCCCGCATCACGCTGGACGTGGCCGAAGACAACGCGCCCGCCCGTGCGCTCTATACGGCCCATGGCTTCACCGAGGATGGCCGCCGCCCGCGCTACTACACGTCCGGCCGCGATGTGCCGGTGGATGCGGTGCTGATGTCGCGGAATATGGGCCTTCCCACGCAGAATTGATCTGCCGGGCCTACCCAAACCCGCTCACCGCGCTAGTTTCCTCCTGAGCAAGGAGGCCCCCCATGACCCAGGACACCAGACAGGCAGACATTCCGCAGGGCGTGTTCGATCTCTACGACGCCTATTGCCATGGCCACCTCTCGCGCCGGGGCTTTTTTGAAGGGCTCGGAAAGTATGCGGTGGGCGGACTAAGCGTCGCCTCGCTCGCGGCTTGCGTCATGCCCGACTATTCGAAACAGCAGACCGCCGAGGATGAAGAGGGGCTGGTCGCCGAAATGGTGCGCTACGACTCGCCAGAGGGCGCCGGGGAAATGGCTGGCTATCTAGTGCGGCCTGCCGGTACGGCGCCGCTGCCGGGCGTTCTGGTCGTGCATGAGAACCGGGGTCTCAACCCGCACATCAAGGATGTTGCCCGCCGCGCAGCCAAGGCCGGCTATGCCGCCTTCGCGCCGGACGCGCTCTATCCGCTGGGCGGCTATCCCGGCAACGACGATGATGGCCGCACCCTGCAGGCCGAGCGCGACAGTGCCTCCATGCTGGCAGACTTCATGGCCGGGGCCGAATTCCTGCGGGATCACAAGACGAGCAATGGCAAGGTCGCCACGACCGGCTTCTGCTTCGGCGGGGCGATCACGAACCTGATGGCGGTGAAACAGCCCTGGCTCGCCTGTTCCGTGCCGTTCTATGGCGGCTGGCCGACGGCAGAGCAGGCCGCGCAGCTGGAAGTGCCGCTGCAGCTGCATCTGGCAGGCCTCGACGAGCGCGTGAATGCCGGTTGGCCTGCTTACAAGGCGGCGCTCGATGCGGCGGGCAAGCCGTACGAGGTCTACATCTATGACGGCGTGAACCACGGCTTCCACAATGACACGACCTCCCGCTACGACGAGACGGCGGCGAAACTGGCCTGGAGCCGCACGCTGGACTTCTTCAGGGCGCACCTCGCCTGACGGGGGCTGGACTCAGGCGGGAATCTGAAAGATGTTCCCGCTATGTTCGAGTCTGCCTGCACCTTTGACACGGCCATCGGCCCGTGCGGCCTTGCCTGGAGCGAGGCGGGGCTGACCGGCGTGCAACTGCCGGAAGCCAGCCCGGCGCAGACCGCCGCGCGGATCACCCGCCACGGGGCCAGCCTTGCCGAGGAATCAGACGCGCCGCCGGAAGTCGCATCCGTGATCGCGGCCCTGCGGGCCTTCCTCTCCGGCGCCCCAACCAGCTTCGACTCCGTCCGGCTGGACATGCAGCGACATTCCGATTTCGAACAGGCCGCCTATCGTGCCCTGCGCAAGGTAGGCTGGGGTCAGACAGTCACCTATGGCGCGCTGGCGGAGACGATTGGCAAGCCGGGCGCCGCGCAGGCCATCGGCCTCGCCATGGGCCGCAATTCCTGGCCGGTGATCGTGCCGTGCCACCGCGTGCTGGGCGCAAATGGCTGGCTCGGCGGGTTCTCCGCGCCGGGCGGCATCGTGACCAAGAAGGCGCTTCTGGAGCGCGAAGGCGTCTATCCGGATGGCGGCCAGATGGCCCTGTTCGAATGACACAGGCGCCGCTGGAAATCCGCAACCGGGACGCGCGGCGTCTATGGCTGCATGCGCAGGGCCTCTCCGCCACGCCGACCGGGCCGCTGGATCTTGCAGCCCTGATCCGGGGGCTTGGCTTCGTCCAGCTCGACTCGATCCGCGTCGTTGCCCGCGCCCACGACCACATCATCTGGTCCCGCAACCAGAACTATCGCGAGCCCATGCTCGACCAGCTGATGCGCAAGGAACGCGGCGTCTTCGAGCATTTCACCCACGATGCCTCGGTCATCCCGATGGAATTCTATCCCAATTGGCGCCGCCAGTTCCGCCGGCTGGAAGAGAAAGTCCGCGGCTGGGAATGGCATCGCGGCATGGTGGACGCAGACGGAAGGGCCGACATCGTCCGGCGCATCCGCGAGGAAGGCCCGCTCAGCACCAAGGCCTTCGATACGAAGATCAAAGGCCCGCGCGAAATGTGGCGCCGCCCGCCGCACAAACTGGCGCTCGATTACATGTGGTACGCCGGGGACCTTTCGACCTCGCACCGCGAGAATTTCACCAAATTCTACGACCTGACCGAACGCGTCATTCCGGATCATCACCGGGACGATGAGCCACCGGAGCCGGATCAGGTCGACTGGCTCTGCCGCGAGGCGATGGACCGGCTCGCGTTTGCCTCGGAAGGGGACATCCAGCGTTTCTGGGGCGCCGTTGATCTGGCTGAGGTGAAAGACTGGGCGGCGCGCCAGAAACGCCTCGTACCGGTCAGGATCGAGTGCGCTGACGGCACGTGGATCACCGCTACTGCCACATCAGACATCGAAAACAGGCTCGAAACTGCCCCGTCGCCGACCTCACGGTTACGTATCCTGAGCCCATTCGACCCCGTGATCCGCGACCGAAACCGCCTTCAGCGCCTGTTCGGTTTCGACTACCGGATCGAGATTTTCGTCCCGGCGGCCAAGCGGCTGTGGGGCTATTACGTCTATCCGCTGCTGGAAGGGGACCGGATGGTCGGCCGGATCGAGGTGAAGGCAGACCGGGCGGCGGGCACGCTGACCGTGGAACAGCTCTGGGCCGAGCCCGGCGTGGCCTGGACCAGCGCTCGGGAGGCCCGCCTGCAGGGCGAACTCGCGCGTTTCGCACGGCTTGCCGGAGTTGACACCGTTGTCCGGAAGGACCAACTGCGGCTGGACTTCCCGTCGCGCTAAGGGCAGATACGTAGCATGGACAAGCTTGAAAAACTCTGTGTTGAGAAGGGCCTCCGTATGACGGAGCCGCGCCGCGTGATTGCGCGCATTCTGTCCCTCGCGTCGGATCACCCGGACGCCGAGGAGTTGCACCGCCGCGCCAACGCGCAAGACGCCTCGATTTCGCTGGCGACGGTCTACCGGACGGTGAAACTCTTTGAAGATGCAGGGATTATTCAGGCGCACGATTTCCGCGACGGGCGCGCTCGTTACGAGGAAGTGCCGGACGAGCACCATGATCACCTGATCAATGTCCGGACCGGCGAAGTCGTCGAATTTCATTCCGAAGAAATCGAGGAATTGCAGGACCTGATCGCCAAGAAGCTGGGCTTCCGGCTGGTTGATCACCGTCTGGAACTCTATGGCGTCCCGCTCAAGGATGGCGAAGCCGACTGACGGCAGGCCTGTTCAACTCACGTAAATGTTTCAGGGCGCAATCTGGGGCTGGAACTCGCCACGCCCTGTATTGATCGCATTTTCGGCCATGCGCCGTAGAGATGCCGCATTCCGGACGTAGCGCTGCCCCTGAGGATTGCGTCACCGTCATGTTTCTTGCCTGGCTGCTCACTTTCACCCTGGCGACCGGATCAGGGCCCATGAATTCGGCGCTTCAGGCGACCGAAGCCCCCACCACGCTGCGCGCTGCCTTCACGGTGGAACTGCAGTCTTCCAATGCCCGCCGCATCTACCGTTTTGACCCCCGGGAGAAGGGGCGTGACCGCTGGAAAGCGATTGTCTGGGAAGGCGAGGACGAGGAACTGGACGCGGTGGCCGCAGAATGGGCCGCAGAGGCCGCGCCAGACGGGCGCCTGTTCCCGGACGACCTGCGCGCCAGTCTCGGCCCGGAAGTGCTGGTGGACGACAAGGGCGCCGCCTGGAAGATCTCTTTCCACCACCGTCCCAATAATAATGATGGGGAATTTGACGTCTGGGCCGCCGAGCGCCTCGCTGCGACGGCCTGGTTGGACCCGGTGGGTGAGCGCTTCCTGCGCATCGATTACACGTTGCCCAAGCCCGTCGCCGGGCCGGAGGGCGGCACGCTGACACGGTACGATCAGTCTTACTTCATCCGGACAGAGCCGCGCTGGGGCATGAGCTATGTGTCCGGCTTCTCGATCGACCTGCAGGCCCGCGCCGCCTTTCGTACCATCGAGCGGCGCTACTCGGCCAATATCGTGAAGGCGGACTTCTTCTTCGCCAGCAATGAAGCCCAGCAGGCCTTCGAGTCTGCGAACCTGACGCAGTAACCGCTCTGGCCTGAGGGCCGGCTTGCGCTACACTCTCAGACATGACGATTCATATGGTGAAACTCAGCGTTGGCTCCGAAGATGTCGACGACATTGCCCGGTGGCAGGCGCACCAGATGAAGTCTGTGCCGAACCCGGTCCACCACACCCGCATGTTCCCCAAGCGCGCCGAAGAGATGCTGCTGGGCGGCTCGATCTATTGGGTCGTGAAGGGTGCGATCCGGGTGCGCCAGCGCATCATCGACCTGCGTCTGGAAAAGGACGAAACAGGCCGGGACATGTGCGCCATCGTGTTCGATCCGGAGCTCATCCGCACCTATGCGCGGGCCAAACGGCCATTCCAGGGCTGGCGCTACCTCAAGCCGGGCGAGGCCCCGCGGGACCTGAAATCCGGTGAAGCGGCGCAGGATATTCCGGCTGACCTCGACATGGCCCTGAAGAACGCCGGTGTCTGGTAGACCTCAGGGCGCAATCTCGGCAGCCGCAGCGCGGGCTTCGCGGCGAGCGGTGAAATGGGTCTCAAAGGCCACGACGAGGCAGGCGAGAATGATGATACTGGCTCCCGCATAGAGGCGCAGGCTCGGTATTTCATGGAACAGGACATAGCCCAGCAGCGACGACCAGATCAGGCCCGTATACTCGAACGGGGCCAAGGTCTGCGCCTTGGCGCGGGCATAGGCGAGCGTCATGAACCACCAGATCCCGATGGCGGCGAAGGCGGCTCCGCCGAGAAGCGGCCAGCCGTTTGATTCCGGCAGCGGCCCCACGAAAGGCAGGAAAGGCAACAGGAACAGGGCCGGCAGCACGTTCATGAACGTCACCAGCGTCAGGCTGTCTTCCTCCCGGGTGCGCATCCGCAACAGGACGATGTTCAGCGCATAGCCGACGGCCGAAAACAGCATGGCCCCGATGCCATACAGGCGGTTGCCGTCCACAGGCATGCCGGTGGACTCGCCGGAAATGGCCAGCGCCGCCCCGAGAAAGCCAACCACGGACGCGCCGACTGTGATCGCGCTCATCTTCTCGCCCAACACGACCCGGGCGATCGGGGCGATCATCAGGGCGGCGGTAAAGCCCATCACAACGGCTTCGGCCAGGGTGATCTGGGTGAGGGCGTAGAAGAAGGTGACGGATGACGAAGTTTGCGCGATGGCCCGAAGCAGATGGAAGCGGATCGCTTTCCAGCCGGGCATCGGTTTGCGCATGGCAACAAAGATCACGAGCATGATCAGCGCTGCCAGAATATAGCGCCAGGCGGTGGCGGTGATCACGCCCGTGCCGCCCAGCGTCGTGGCTTTCATGGTCGCATCAAGTGTGCAGCCAAACAGGACGGCAAGGCAGACCATGAAGATGGGATGGGGCAGGCGCATGGCGCGGACCCTTCGCTGCCTCGCCGCGTTCCGTCAAGCAAGGAAGTGAGGCGCGCTGATTCTGCGCGAAGTTGGCGTTGGGTCAGCCTGTTTTCAGGCGTCCCGGTACAGTAAACTGGTCTCAGCCGGGCATCAGATCCAGGCACGCATATTCAGGAGGAAACGGGCATGGCAGATGATGCAAGGCCGGAGGCATTTGACCCGGATGTCCTGCGCGACAAGTATCGCGCCGAGCGGGACAAGCGCGTGCGCACCGAAGGCAACGACCAGTACGTGAACATGGCGGGCGACTTCGCCCACTTCATCGATGATCCGTATTGCGAATTCGAGCCGCGCGACCCGGTCACCGACCATGTCGAAGTGTGCGTCATCGGCGGCGGATTTGGCGGACTGCTGGCAGCTGCGAAGCTGCGCGAGGCCGGCTTTGACGATATCCGCATGGTGGAGAAGGGCGGCGACTTTGGCGGTACCTGGTACTGGAACCGCTATCCCGGCGCAGCGTGCGATATCGAGAGCTATATCTACCTGCCGTTGCTCGAGGAGACCGGCTACATGCCGGTTGAGAAATACTCCCGCGCGCCGGAAATCCTCGAACATTCCCGCCGCATCGCACGTCACTTTGATCTCTATCGGAACGCCCTTCTGGGCACGGAGATCACCGGCCTCACCTGGCAGGAAGAGAAGAACGCCTGGCTGGTGGAGACCAATCGCGGCGATGCCTTCACGGCGCAATATGTGGTCATGTCCAATGGCCCGCTGAACCGGCCGAAGCTGCCGGGTATTCCGGGCGTTGAAAGCTTCAAGGGGCATGCCTTCCACACAAGCCGCTGGGACTATGCCTATACAGGCGGCGATTGCGCGGGCGGGCTGGACAAGCTGTCCGACAAAGTGGTCGGCATTATCGGCACCGGCGCAACAGCCGTGCAATGCGTGCCGCACCTGGCGCGCGGCGCGAAGCAGCTTTTCGTCTTCCAGCGTACGCCGTCATCGGTGGACTATCGCGGCGACCGGCTAACCGATGATGCCTGGGTGAAATCGTTGAAACCCGGCTGGCAGAAAGCGCGTATGGAGAATTTCAACACGCTCGTCTCGGGTGGGTTCGCGCCGGTTGATCTGGTCAAGGACGGGTGGACAGACATTATCCGCAACATCCTTCTCATCGCGATGCAGGAAGGTAACCGGAACCTCTCACCGGAGAAACTCGCAGAGCTGGCCGAACTGGCCGACTTCAAGAAGATGGAACAGGTGCGTGCCCGAGTGGACGAGATCGTGGCCGATCCGGAAACAGCCGCCGTGCTGAAGCCCTGGTATCGTCAGTTCTGTAAACGCCCCTGTTTCCACGATGACTATCTCGCCGCTTTCAATCGGGAGAATGTCACTCTGGTCGATACGGAAGGGCAAGGCGTTGAAGCCATCACCGAAGACAGCATCATTGTGAACGGCAAGGCGCACAAAATCGACTGCCTCGTCTACGCCACCGGCTTCGAAGTCGGCACCGACTATACGCGCAGAGCGGGCTATAATCCGGTTGGGCGGGGTGGCGTATCACTGGCGGACGCGTGGAGTAACGGCATGCGCAGCCAGCATGGTCTGTTCGTGCACGGTTTCCCGAACCTCTTCGTCATGGGGCCGGGACAGGCCGGCTTCACGGCGAACTATCCTCACCTTCTGGCTGAGCAGGGCGTGCAGATCGGGTATACGCTGGCGGAAACGAAGGCGCGCCAGGCGGGCCGGTTCGAACTGACCGAAGAGGCTGAGCAGGCCTGGGTCGATACGATCATCGACAAGGCGCAGCTGCGCGAAAAATTCCTGCAGGAATGTACGCCGGGCTATTACAACAATGAGGGCAAGCCGGGAGACCGGAGCCGTCAGGATGCGTCTTACGGGGCCGGGCCGGATCCGTATTTCGCCATTCTGAAAGGCTGGCGGGATGCGGGCGAACTGGCGGGGCTGTCGCTCACCTGAGCGGCCCCGCCAATCCGGGTCTTAGTAACGGATACGCAGGTCTGAAATTGACTGCGCGATCTTCGTATAGGCGTCCTTCAGTTCGTCCGCGCTGTCGGGCGTGAAGGCGTATTCCGTTCCGGAAGCGCAGTATTCGAGAACTTCCTTACCGGACTTGGGCGCCTGAAAGGCGACTGTGTAGATGCGCACGCCCTCTTTCTTGATATTGTCGCACAGCAGTTTTGCCTGGTCGAAAGAGTTGCCGTCTCCCTCATCATCATTGTACCAGGCATTGAATTCGCCATCTGTCATAACGATCATGGCCTTGGCCGAATCAGGATCCTTGTAACCGAGTGGCTTTGAAGCGGACGGCCAGACGCTCTTCCAGTCTGGTGCGAGCAGATACCAGCCCCACGCGATCCCAATATGGCCTGCCGTGCTGCCACTGGCTTTGAGGTCCTTGATGTATTGGTTCAGATCGGTCCGGTCATCCGTCAACGGAAGGGGGGGAATCGGGTTGCAGGATTCAACGCTCCAACTATTGTATTTGGAGTCGTAAAACGCTTCAGCAGGTTCAATCCAGGCAAATGGGCCAGGGTCTGCATCCGTAAATGCTTCCTTGTCGAGTCGTTCCTTAACGCAAGTGTTGGTCACGGTCTTGCTCACGGTGACTGTGCCGCTCGAAGAGCTCCACTTCTTGCACTTGCCCTTTTTGTTGTACTTCACACAGACCTTTTCTGTACCTGTGTCCGTGTCATAGTAAGTGCGTGTCGGATTTTCGTTCGTAACTTTTGTAAAATAGTCGCCAGCATCGGCCATGGTCGAATAGGACGTCATGCCGAGGCGGACCTTCCCCAATTGTTCACTCGAATTCTTGGGTAGAAGGACATCGACCGCATCATAGGCCGCGTCCTTGAGGTTGTTCATTTTGGTGGTGCCCATCGAGCCCGAGATGTCGAACACGAAGGCTACGTCGACATTCCCGATCCCGTAGGTCGAGCCAGAAGTGACGGTGAAATCCAGATAGTGGTAGCCGATCAATTCGGTCAGCGTGGTTTCCTGCGCGCACTTGATCGTCGCATCGATATTCTGCTTGCCATTGGTGTAGGTCACCTCGACGGGTTTGCAGGTGATGGCGTAATTCTTCGCTTTCACCACGCCATCGACGAACTTGTTGATATAGGCGGTGATCTCCTTTTCGGAGGCGCCAGCCTGCATTTCCCGGGCCCCGGCGATCACGGCATTGTCGATCGAGTATTGGATGAACGACCGGCTTGTGTTCGTGTTCTGAAGATCGATTGCGATCCCGACCAGAACAAGAATCGGTACGATCGCGATACCCATGATGATCGCAACGTTGCCTTCGCGATTGTCGGCCCATGTGTTCAGCTTGTTCAGCATTGCCCTGTCCCACTCTTGGAGCATTTGGGGCGACTATCGGGAATTATCGTTTCTATCGCCCTAAATGGCGGGCAAATTTCCCTTACCGAACGCAAGCTTCTGGTAATATCTGACCGTGTGATCGCCTATGGGGAGGCGCGCGCTGTGTAGAGCGTTCAGCAGGTTACGACGTTCGGCGCTGGTCAGCGCCCCGGAGTTCGGGCACATATTGCGCATGAAAAAATACCTTCCCGCCAAGTCTTTATCCGGTTACCGCACAGCCCAGGCGGAGGCGTAGCAGTATGGAACTCGTCGTTCAGTATGGCCCTTTGCTGCTGGCTCTGGTGCTGGCGGGGATCGCGGCAGGCCTTGCGGCGGGCCTGTTCGGCATAGGCGGCGGGGCGATCATCGTGCCCGTGCTGTACTTCCTGTTCGATGCCATGGGCTATGGCGAAACAGCGATGCATGTGGCCGTGTCCACGTCGCTTGCCACGATCATTCTCACCTCGGCGCGCAGTGTGATGGCGCACAACAAACATGGGGCGGTCGACTGGTCGATCATTCGCGGCTGGGCGCCATGGATCGTGATCGGGGCGCTTGCGGGCATGTCGATGACGGGCTTCCTGTCAAAGCGTGCACTGCTCGGCATTTTCGGCTCTCTGGCCTTCATTCTGTCGGCACAGCTCTTCTTTGGCCGCCCCAGCTGGCGGCTGGCCGACGACATGCCGAAGGGGCCGCTGCGGGCCGTTCTGGGCAGCACGGTCGGGGCGCTGTCGGCGCTGATGGGGATCGGTGGCGGCACGTTTGGCGTCAGCCTGATGACGCTCTATGGCCGCCCGATCCACCAGGCGGTCGCAACAGCAGCGGGTTGGGGCGTGGCCATCGGACTGCCGTCCGCCATCGCGGCGATCTTCATCGGCTGGGGACGGGAGGGGCTGCCACCATTTTCGCTCGGCCATGTGAACCTGGCCGCGTTCGCGCTGATCTCGCTGTTTACCGTCACCATGGCCCCGGTTGGGGCGGCTCTGGCGCACAAGCTGGACGCGGCTCGTCTGCGCCGGATGTTCGCGATCCTGCTGGCAGTCGTGGCCGCGCGCATGTTGTGGAAGGCGCTGGGCCTCTGATCTTCTCTAGGAGAAGAAGGCCCCGGCGATGCGCTCGATGGCCCAATAGCTGCCCATGAAGCCGATGAAATAGGCGAGCACCGTGCGTGCCAGCACCATGCGCTTTGCGGCGAGCTTGTGGAACACGAAGGCGAGCGCCAGCACGCAGCCGACGAACAGGACCTGCCCGGCCTCGACGCCCAGATTGAACAGTAACAGCGCCAGCGCCTCTGCCCCCTTGGGCAGGCCGATTTCTGACAATGCCCCCGCAAAGCCAAAGCCGTGGATCAGACCGAAGCCGAACGCGATGGCCCACGGAATCTTCTGGCTGAGCGTGTTCCAGCCCTTGATCCGATGGATCGCCTCTGCGCCCAGAAGGGCGATGCTCATGGCGATGGTGATCTCAACCGGCGGGCCGGGCAGGGTGATACCGCCCAGCGTGGCCGAGGCGAGCGTGATCGAGTGCGCCACGGTGAAGGCGGTCAGAGTCAGCAAGAGCTGGCGGGGACGCACCAGCAAGACCATGCCCAGCACGAAGAGAAGATGGTCCCAGCCGAACAGGATATGCTCGACACCGATCCGGAAATAGGTCGCGACAGGTGCGCCGGTGGGAACCGTGAGATCCAGCGAGGGCGTTGTCGGGCGCAGCACCGTGCCGATATCGTCGCCTTCCAGCCGGTCGATGCGAACGAACACGTCCGTCAGGGTGCGGTTCAGACCATCGATCCGGATTTCCCCCTGATTGAGATCGCAAGCGGTGGTCCAGCGTTGCACCAGGGTTCCGCCAGCCGAGACGACGTGTTCACCTTGGCGCTCGCAGGTCTCGGGAAAGACGGGGTCCAGCTTCAGGCGCCGCCCGTCCAGAACGGGTTGCTTCCAGGTCACGTCATAAGCGCCGGGGGCTGTCTCGATGACTTCCAGATAGGCCGGGCGCACTTCATGCGCAGCCGCCGGTGCAGGCAGCAGAAGCCACATGCACAGGCCAGCCAGGGACAGGGCCAGCAGGCGGACCATGCCGGCGTTAGTCGGCATTGATGCCTTCGACCTCGACCTTGTAGCGGGCGATGATGTCCTGGATGGCCTGTTCGTTCTGTTCGCGGCGGGTCTCGTCCTGCCGGTCGGCCATGACAGCATCGCGCACCTGCTCGAAGGGCGGCAGGCGAGCCGGTGTGTTCGCAGTAACTTTCACGAGGTGCACGCCGAGGGCGGATGTAACCGGCCCGGTCCATTGGTCAGACGCTGGCATCGCCGCCAGCACCGTGGCGAAGTCTGCCCCGAACAGGCGGACGACTTCCCGGACTGGCAGGTCACCATAAGCGCGCTGCAGCATGAACGGGTCACCTGTCGCGCGCCAGTCGCCGCCAGTGTTCAAGCTTGCCAGAGCGGCCTTTGCATCCGTCGTTGCCGCCGCGCCCCGTACGTCCTGACTGAAGAAGACGTGCTGGAAAGTCAGCATTTGCGGATCGGTGAACCGGTCGGCATGAGCTTCGTACCAGTCCCGCAGCACGGCCTCATCGGGTTCGGTCTCCCTGGCAAGGTCGGCGACCATGAAGGTCATCTTCTGGGCAAGGCGCCGCGTGATGATCGTGTCCCCCTCGTCCAGGCCCAGCCGCTTGGCCTCCCGGGCGAGGGCTTCATCGCGCACATAGTCATTGACCATGGCCACCATGTCCTCACCGGAGGGCAGAGCGCCGGATTCGGCTGCATAGATCGAGGCGAGGCGCTCCAGGTCTGCCGTCGACACCCGGATCGTGCGGGCCTCGCTCGCGCGCGTGGCCGACACGGCGTTCCAGGCGATGAACACGGCGAGCGCCGCCAGAATGAAATGCACCAGAGGCTCGCGCAGCAGCACGGGCAAGCGGCGCGCCGGTTCCGTCTTCTCAGTCAAGGCGTTGTCCTGTTCCGTCAGCCGCCGGGAATGTACCAGATCGGCGAAGTATAGGCCCGCTCCTGGATCGTTTCCGGCACATCAGGCCGGGGCGGGGTGCCATTGCGCATGGCTTCCCAGGTCGACCAGCGGCAGGAAGGGTTCTCCAGCACGCGGACATAATAGGTCGCGCGGGTGGCCGGGTCGAAATCCGGATCTCGCCACAGCACTTTCAGCTCGCTCGCGCCCTGGTTCGATGGTGTGCAGCTGGTCAGGTCGACACTGGCGCCATTGTCGGTGCAGCGTCGCGTGGACGGATCGGGTGCGCCATTGTCACAAGCCACGTCAATCACCTCTTCGCCTTCGCTGGTCACCTTGACCACTTGCAGGCGCTGCAGCGTGCCGCCATTCGGATCACGTTGGGCCCAGGCGATGAAGGCTGGTGCATCACCGGTGCCGACAAGATCGCCGCCCATCGGTACGCCGCCTTGATAGGCCTCATGTGCCAGATTGGCGGAGTTCAGCATGGCCTTGTCATAGCCGAAGCCACCGAAGAAGCGCACCTTCATGCGCGGGCCTGTGGTGGCGTAGGTTTCCTTGCGGCGGAAGGCGTCGAAGATCGCCTCGCGCGTATTTTCTTCGGCCCAGACGCCGGTCAGGCCGCTGGCGGCCCAGCGGGAAAACCAGTTCTTGGCGTTGATCACGACGGGATTGTCCGCCGGCTGGTCATCCCATCCGGTTGTCCCGGGGAAGGGGACCGATCCGCGCGCGACAGGCGTGCCGTCCACAATGCCGATCTTGGACCAATAGTCCGCCTCGGAATAAGACCCACCCGCGACATGGCTGTCAGAAGCGGCGACCAGGCCGAAGTGGAACGGGTCAAAACCCTTCTCTTCCTGCAGCTTCAGGCCATTCCGATAGGCTTCGCGGACATAGGATCCGCTGGTCGCGCCGACGACATAGGAGCCGAGCAGCTGGTCGTAAATTTCGAAATTGGCCCATTCATCATTCGGCGACAGATCCGGGTGGGTTTCACTGGTACCTTTCACCTGCGTGACTTCCACCAGCGGTTCGTTGCGCATGCGCTGTTCCGCGTAAGCTGTGTCCATCGGCTCGCCATCATATGTTTCCAGGCGGAACATCTGACCATCGGATACATTCGAATTGTGTGGGATCGAGATCACTTCCATGCCGGCTTCGCGCTGAGCATCCATCCAGTCCCAGAGGTCTTCCGGATTGGTGGAATCGAGCGTTGAGAAGGCGCGTACCGGCGCCTTGCCCTTGAAGAAGACGTTGCGGTGCAGGTTGCCGCCGCCAAAGCCGCCATTCTCGTCCGGCGAGGTCACGGACGTGAACTCATAGGCCGCAAAGGTCGTGAACTTGCCGGGCTGGTAGTATTTGTCCGCCGCCGCGACGTTCTGTATCCAGACCGAGTTCATCGTGTCGAGGTCATACATGTCCTCTATGGGCTCGCCGCTGCGCACGGAGGCGCCGACGCCCTGGAAGGCGGCCACGATCTTCGCCGGATCGGTGGAGAACATTTCCTTGGCGCGCGGCAGTTCGGACAGCTTCGTTCCGGGCGTGTCCATGGCCGGCAGGATGCCGAGATATTCGGCATGGTCGGTCACGGTGTAGAAATCGAGCGGGCCGCCCGCGATGGTCATATCAAAGCCGGACGGGTGCTGGATCGTCTCGCCCTGTGCAAAACGATAGGCGTCTTCCGCCGTGCGCCGGACGTTGAAAATATAGGCGTCGAAACTGGAGCGCGTGTGTATGTGCAGGTCGCCGAAATAGGCGTTGCGGTCCGGATTGTAACCATCCGTCCGGTTGACCTGGCCGGTCTCGCTGGCCGTCTTCCCGTCTGTTGCCGCTTTGTCAGTCTGGTCGCCGCTGCCGCCGCAAGCGGTGAGCGCCATGATCACGGCCAGAGCCGTTGCTTGTTTCAACATCATATCCTCCCTCGCGCGCCCTCTAGTGGCACTACCACTGCAGTTTGTGCGCGATTGAGAGGTCTGTCCAGCCTGACGCGGGGGTGAGCCGGTCAGATGTCAGAAATGTCCGAGATCTTGTAGGTCAGCGGGGTTTCACCATGGCTGGCCACGGTAACATATTCGCCTTCCTTGAAGACGTGATCGCCGAGTTTATAGCCCGCTTCATCATCGCCTTCGTCATCTTCGTCATAGTGGAATTTCCACGTATTGCCGCGATGGGTCAGCAGGCCCGTGGCTTGCTCTGCCATGTCGGGATGGAAGCGCACGACGCGGCACTCTTTCTTGTGGTCGCGCCAGGCGTCGAGATCCAGATGGCCATCGGCGGTCAGGGGGGCGGTGATGAAATAGCCGATCCGCGTGTCGGCTTCGTGGACACCGGGATTACGGGCGAGCTGCAGGGCGATGCGTTTCAGGGTCATGATAGTCTCCAATTTAGCGAGCCAAAGCGAGCGCTGGAGCCTCGGCGGCATCCAGAAGACGCTGGGTTGTGCCACCGAAGAGGCGCTCACCGATGCGGGAGTGGCCATAGGCCCCCGCGACGATGATCGATGCATTGCTCCCTTTGGCGAGGGCGAGCAGGGCGCCGGCAACCTCGCCTTCGATGGGCATACGTTTGTGTTTCACATTATGGGCGCCCAGCCAGGCTTCCAGCGCGGCCGGGCTGGCCGCATCGCGCTGTTCGTCCTTGCCGAGATCCTTTGTGTTCTGGGCGATGATGACTTCGCCGAAGGCTTTGATGATGGGCAGATGGAACCGGACTGCGCGGGCCGCGCCGTTCGAGCCGTCCCACGCCACGATCACCGGGCCGTCCGTGATGGGCTGCGAACCAGCCATCACGACCGGCAGGCGCGCGTCCATCAGCACATATTCGAACGACAGGCTGAGCGGGTCGATCGCTTTCTGCACGCTGTGCGGGAAGACGACGGCGTCGGCCAGGGTTGCGGCATTCGCTCCGGCCCGTTCGGCCACGTCCACGACGTGCGCAAAGGTGCAGGTCAGCCCGTGATCGCCGGCGCTTGCCGCCTCAAAGGTCGCCTTCGACCGGGCGATCACCTTTTCCTGCAGGGCGGAGATGTCTTTCGTGGCGCTGGCGGCCAGGCCCGTCGCTTCCGGCGTAGACATCACGATCAGTGTGGCCATGGGGTCCGGCAGGGCGCAGATGCCCTGAACAGGCACGTTCAGGCGCTTTGCAATCCCGATAGCAGTCTGGGTCGTGGCACGGTCGGCAGTTTCCGACCCTTCCAGCATGGCGACAACCGACATGGGCTTCTCCCGTGTAAATTCGCCCCGAAGGGCTGACATGAATTCACATGTAGCACGCCGCACGCCAAGGTGTGCACGGGATTCTACTTAGCTGCCGCAATCCGTTCGCGCGCGATCCGGTCGGCTACCACGTTGGTCGGCGTTTCAGTGGCCAGCGCCTCATCGAGCACATCGCCCAGCGTGGCCACCAGTTTCGCAAGCTTGGTCTCGACCCAGTCACGCGAATAATTGCCGGAGATTTCGGCAGCAACATTGATGATCCCGCCGCCATTGATCACGTAATCCGGCGCATAGAGGATGCCCTTGCGGCGCAGCAGCTCGCCCATTTCAGGCACGATCAGCTGGTTATTGGCCCCACCGGCAATGGCTTTCACCTTGAACCGGTCCAGCGTCTGTTCATTCACCACCGCGCCCAGTGCGCAGGGCGCGAAGATGTCAGCCGTCACGTCGTAGATCTCGTCCGGGGCAACAATCGCCGCGCCGGTCCGCTTTGCCACCGCCGCCAGAGCAGCCTGGTCGATATCGGTGATGACAAGGGTCGCGCCCGCTTCGGCCAAGTGGTCGCAGAGGTATCCGCCAACATGACCGATACCCTGCACCGCCACAGTCTTTCCGTTCAGGTCCGCTGTCCCGAAGGCGCGTTTCGCGGTTTCCAGCAGGCCGAGGAAGACGCCTTTCGCTGTGACCGGGGAGGGATCGCCTGAGGCGGCTGCGCCCTGGTCGAGACCCGCCACATGGGCGGTTTCCTCGCGCACGATCTCCATGTCGCTGACGCTGACGCCGACATCCTCGGCAGTGATGTACTGGCCTTGCAGGCTTTCAACGGCGCGGCCGAAGGCGCGGAACAGGTCCGGCGACTTGTCGGTGCGGGCATTGCCCCAGATCACAGCCTTGCCGCCGCCGAGCGGGATGTCCGCCATGGCGTTCTTGTAGCTCATGCCCTGGCTGAGACGCAGGGCGTCCTTCAGCATGGCTTCGCCGCTGTCATAATTCCACATCCGGCACCCGCCTGCCGCCGGGCCGCGCGCCGTGGAGTGGACCGCAATGAGCGCTTTCAGGCCGCTGGCAGCGTCATGAAACATGTGCACGCCCTCATGGGCGTCAAAGGAAGGATGGTCGAACATGGAGCTTCGGGGCCTGTAATTAGGTACAAATGAAACCAATTCGCCCGGCTTTAGAGATGGGCTTACCCCCGGTCAACCGCAGTTGCGGTAACAGGTGTGCCGATGCAGTCGCCACTGGCGCAGATGATGCAGGCGACGTAGGTTCCCGCCCGCAGATCGGACATGTTGCTGATGACCCGCACGATCCCGCAAACGCCTCAGATGACGGCCAGCCCGGTCTCCGGCCGGCTGCCGCGTTGACGTCTTCTCAGCTTTTCCCGGTTATGGTTACCGCCTGACATGCAGTTGCGCCCGCTACTCCTTGCCATCGGCATCATGACCGTGCTCCTGGGCGTGGCGATGCTGCCGTGCGCGCTGATCGACTGGGCCGACAAGCGCCCGGAAGCGCATGTATTTGCGGTCTCTTCCTTTGGCGCGGTGTTCATTGGCGCCTGTCTCTGGGTGCTATCGCGCGGGGAAGTGGAGCGCACGGGCCAGCGGGAAGGCTTCCTGCTCACCGTGATGGTCTGGACAATCCTGCCGCTGGTAGCTGCCATCCCGTTCATCGCGTCTGGCATGAGCTTTACCGACGCTGTGTTCGAGAGCGTGTCAGGCCTGACGACAACCGGGTCTACCGTTCTGACCGGGCTCGATTCCCTGCCGCGCGGGCTGCTGCTCTGGCGGGCCATCATTCACTGGTTCGGCGGCATCGGCATCATCGTGACGGCCATCGCCATTCTGCCTCAGCTGCGCGTCGGCGGGATGCAGCTGTTCCAGCTTGAGAACTCTGATCGTTCCGGCAAGTTCCTGCCGCGTGTAACCGACATCGCGACCTATCTGGGCCTCACCTACCTGATCGTCTCGGTCGCCTGCGCCTTGTCCTACTATGTCTGCGGCATGACCTGGTTCGATGCGATCTGCCATGCGATGGCCACCATGTCGGCGGGCGGGTTCTCGACGCACGATGCCTCCTTCGGATACTACAACGACACGGCAGCGCCCTGGGCCGCGATCATATTCATGCTGATCGCTGGCCTGCCGTTCAGCCTGATGGCCATGCTGGTGCTGCAGGGACGCGTGATGCAGTTCGTGCATGATCCGCAGCCGCGCCTCTATTTCGCGCTGGCCATCATCTTTTCGGCGCTGATCTCATTCCTCTATTTCGCGAACACGTCCGGCCTGCTGGATGAGGGTGTGATCGGAGGCCTGAAGCTCAGCATTTTCAATACCGTTGCCGTGATGACAGGCACGGGCTTTGCCACGGCGCCCTATGATACCTGGGGCATCCCGGTTCAGGCGCTCATTCTCGGCATTACCTTTGTGGGCGGATGTGCCGGGTCAGCCGCCTGCGGTCTGAAAATCTTCCGCCTCGAAATCGCGGGCAAGGCGCTGTTTGCCTATTCGCGGCGCATGGTGCAGCCGCACCGTCGCGCGCCCATCAAGTATGGCGGCAAGACTGTGGATGAAGACACGCTCCAGTCGGTCATGGTTTTCATGTTCCTCTATTTCGCAACCTTCCTGATTTCGGCCGCGCTTCTGGGCCTCGATGGACTGGACGCGATGACCGCCATCACAGGCGCGGCAACCACCTTGTCGAACGTTGGCCCCGGCCTTGGCCCGATCAACGGCCCGTCCGGCACGTTCCAGGGGTTCTCGGACTTTGCCACCTGGATCTGCACGATCAACATGCTGCTGGGGCGGCTGGAATTCGTCGTTGTCTTCGTGGTGCTGACGCGTCGCTTCTGGCGCGGCTAGGCCCAACGAAAAAGGCCGGACCCTGCAGCCCGGCCTTCCTGTTTCACATCATCTCTGACGAGATCAGAAATCCCAGCGTAGCTGCGCGCCATAGGTGCGCGGCTCGTTGATGAAGCCGGTCAGGTTGTTGAAATCGATGCCGCCGGTCAGCGCGTCTTCGTCCAGGATGTTCCGGACAAAGAGGGAGGCGTCATAGCCACGGTCAGACTTGTAGCCCGCCTTCAGGCCGCCTTCCCAATAGCCGTCCTGGCCGAACTCGATGCTCTCATAGAGGAAGAAGTTCGTGTCGCCTTTATAGGCCCAGTCGGTGAAGGCGTAGAACTCGCCAGCCTGAACCGGAATGGCGTAGCGGGCGGTCATGTTGGCAATCCATTCCGGCGCGTTCGGGAACGAGTTGCCAGAGATATTGTAGCCGAGCAGCGTCGTGCCATCTGTGTCGTACACGGCCGGGTCCAGCACGGTGCAGCCACCGCCGCAGCCTGGCGCGACAATCACGTCATCCTTGAACTCGGTCTTGTTGTAGGAGAGGCCCGCCGTTACCAGAAGGCTTTTGGTTGGTGCGGCTTCGAGGTCGAATTCCACGCCATAGCCTTCCGATTTGTCGGCATTGAACAGCGACACGGAATTGTCGAGCCCGCCAACAATTGTCAGCTGCTGGCCTTTGAAGTCCAGGAAATAGACTGCCGTATTCAGGCGCACGCGATTGTCCCAAAGTTCCGACTTTACCCCCGCCTCGTAGGAGACCAGCGTTTCGCTGTCAGCTTGTGAGGGGGCGCCGAAGCGCTGCTGGATCGTCGGCCCCCGGAAGCCTTTGGCAATGCGAGCGTAGGTGTTGACGTCGTCGCTGACTTCATACGTGGCGGAGACATCCCAGCTGACTTGCTCGTCACCCAGTTCGCGCTGGTCGCCCGTCGCCTTGAAGGACTTGTTGTCATCGGTCCAGCGCGCGCCGCCGGTAACCGTGAGGCGGTCTGTGATGTCATAGCTGAGCGAAGCGAAGAGGCCGAGACTGTCCGTGTCGAGGCTGCGCGCAGCGCGGCTCGTCTCCGGATTTCCGGGCGTCAGGGAGTTGAAATTCTTCGACACGATGGCGACCTGTTCGTCAAAGGCGAAGAGCCCGGCTTGTGCGCGCAGGGCGCCGCCATTGTCGAAGGCGAACCGCAGTTCATGCGTCGTCTGATGAAGCGCATTCACCGCGCCCGAGGTCTCAACCGGGAAGGGGATGTTGCCGGGGCCATAGTTTCCTGCGCCAAGGAAGGCTGCGCCGAAGCCGCCGTCAATGTCGCCGCGGCTTTCAATCTCGGCCTGCTCATTGCCGAACACATAGGTTGCTTTGATGCTGTCGGTCAGCTGCTGTTCCAGCTTCGCGGTCACACCATGTGTGTCCTGAGTCAGGAAGTTCTGACCGTCATAATAAACGGTGTCGCGATCAAAGTTCGAACCAAGGCCGCGTTTTCCCGCATCAATGATGTTGGCGCGGAAGAGGCGCGCATCGCCATCGTTTGAGCGGGCATGGAAATTGAGAAGTGCGGAAAAGCCGGTATCGTGCGGCGTGAACAGGATCTGTCCGCGTCCGGCGATTTCCTTGAAGCCCTCATAGCGGTCTTTCTCACCGGTATAGCCATTGTCCACATACGGATCGCGTTCCTGGTAGAGACCTGACAGGCGGACGGCCAGCTCGTCCTTGAAGACCGGGAGGTTGACCGCACCTTCGAGGTCGCGCGTGTTGTAATTGCCATAAGCCGCGCGGACATAGCCTTCCTGTTCATAGGTCGGTTTGGCGGAGTCAAACTTGATGATGCCGCCGGGTGTGTTGCGGCCGAACAGCGTGCCTTGCGGCCCGCGCAGCACCTCGATTTTGTCGAGGTCGAAAACCGGAAAACCTTTCAGGATCGGGCTTTCATACGGCACATCATCATAGACGAGCGACACAGGCTGAGACGCGTTGAGGTCGAAATCCGTGTTGCCGATGCCGCGAATGTAGAAGCGCGGGAAAGCGCGTCCGAAAGAGCTTTCCGCGATCACACTCGGCACGCGCGCCGAGAGGAAGCGCACATCAGCGCCGGAGGATTTCAGCACGTCCAGCTTCTCGGCGGCAACGGTGGTGACGGAAATCGGCACATCCTGCAGATTTTCCTCCACCTTCTGGGCCGTCACGGTCACCGTGGTCAGACGCGCTTCCTGGTCAGCGTCGACCTGAGCAACAGCAGGAAACAGGCTGGCGGCGAGCGCAAGCGCGCTTGTTCCGAGCAGGGCCCGAACGGAGGATTTTGTGGTCATGAGCTGATTACCCTGAACTGTTGCTGGTTTCGTCCGCAAGGGAACCGGCGGAGTGCAGGCTCCTTCGCACACAAGCATCCGGATGCGGAACACTGAACGCCGCTCTTTGCGCTGAAGAACAGCAAAACGGTGCTGCCTGTTGCGGCGCCGCAACAAGTCGTCAGTAAAACCGACAAGACCTTGTAGTCTTGCTAAGTCAGATCAGTTCCATGGATTGAACCGACGCGCGGGTTTTGGCGGTGGATCATCTTCCGGTTCAGCTTTGTGGGTTTCTGCCGTTTCCGCTTGAGGTTGTTCGCTTGCATAGGATTCGGACGCAGCGGGCAGTGGTTGGGCCGGAATGCCGGGCATGAGGTCAGCTTCGGTGAAACCGAACTCCTCGTCTTCCTCCATGCGCAGGTCCATCTCCCGGGCGGGCTCAAGCAGAGGCTCTGACGCGTATTCGGGCAGAGCATCCGGCAGATCGATCGTCCCGTCGATCATCTTGCGCGCCTCTGTTGGCGCCGTGGAAGGTGGGACAGGCTCCGCCGGTTGGGTGCGGGGCGCCGGCTGCTGGGTCGAACCGAGGCCGAAGCCGGATGTGATACCCGACAGGCTGAAGTGCTGCGGCGGCTCGGGCGCAGGTTCGGGGTCTGGCAGAGGCGGCGGTTCCGGTGTCGGCTCAGGTGCCAATGCGGCGGGTTCTGCGACAGGTTGCGGCTCAGGCTCTGCTGGCGCGGCGGGCGGCGCTGAGCGGTAGCGGCTTAGATCGCCCATGCTTCCGGAGAACATGCCGCTGCCGAATACGGGGGCAGGCCGGGGCGCCGGTTCGGCAGGCGCTTCCGGAGGTTGCGGTTCGGGCTCCGGCGTGTGCCACGCGTCTTCGGCGGGCTGGGCTATCGCTTCTGGTTCAGCCAGTTCGGGGGGCTCGGGTTCCGGCGCAGCTTCCGGGGCCGTGTGACCGGCGTTACGGATCGTGTCCCAGACAGTCTCCTCGCTGCTGAAGGGTTCAGGCTCTGCCTCGGCGGGCGAGGTCTCTGCGAACGGCTCCGGCGCTGCTGGGGCAACAAATTCGGCGGCGGTCGCATAAACGCGTGCGGATTCTTCCGAGCCTGCAAACGGCGCATAAGGGTCAGCTGGCGCTTCAGGTTCCGGCGCGGCGGCGGCCGGATCAAGCTGCACGTCAGGCTCTGGAAGCGGCGCTTCAGGCTCCGGCATGGGTGTGAAGACGGGCGCAGCAGCAGATTCAAAGGCGGGCTGGGGTTCCGGCTCTGGCTCCGGTTCGGGGACGTCGACCGCTGCAACGTTCGTTTCAGGCGGTCCGTTTACTTCATCCGCCATGGCGGCGACGGCGGCCTGCATGTCTGCCTGGCCCTCATATTCGGGCATCTCGTGGTCTTCCAGCGGACGGGAGTCGTCGCCTTCGTCTTCGACATGCTCGAATGTCTCGGGTGCGGTCTCCACTTCGTCAGGCGCGTCTTCGGAAGCGGCCTGGTCCAGAGCGTTGAGCAGAGCCGAGATGGCCTTTTCCGCGCCGCGCGCATGACGATGCGCTTCGCGGTACATGTCTTCCACGAAGTCCATATAGGGCCGGCCGGAGGCGTCCGTTTCGCCGGAGAAGTCGTCCGGCGTGCAGGTCTCTATCTCGCGGCCCAGCGTGTCAGTCAGCAGCAATGTGTGCGGCGGCGCAGTCAGCGTCACGCGATAGCCTTCGGTGTCGTGTGTCACCGCGCCGTTTTCGCTCTCTTCCCATGCCACGCGCTGCTTGCGAGTCATCTCATCGAGCTTGTCGATCAGGCGTTTGGTCGAAGGATGCAGCATTCCGGGGAGTCTCCCGTTTCCCTGTCCGAAGCTTACCAGTTAGCCCGTGCCGACGGATTGTTCAAATGCTGCATGTAGATTGCGGCCATGAAAGCGCGATCCTGACGCCTTCTCTGGCAGGTGGTATGGTAAACGAGATCGTGCGCCAGCCGGTTGACCCTGAAAAGCAGGAAGCCTTTCGGCCTCGTTGCCGGTTTCCTCAGGGCGTCCGGATCGACTAGTTCGATGCGGCCTTCACCTGGGCGATATCCTTGAGGAAATCCTTGATCGGCTCGCCCTTGGCGGCGGCGAACTCGCTGCGATAGCCCTTCACCACACCGTCCGGTGACACGAGAATGTAGGACGGTGTCCAGGCGATCTTGAGCGCGCTGCGAAGGCTCGTATCCGTGTCCACGAGCACAGGATAGGAATAGTCCTTTTCAGCGAAATAGGCGTCCAGCGAGCCATATTTTCCGAACATTTCCTCCGCCGAGACGCGGGCGGCGCTTGCCGGGACATGGATCGACAGGAAATCGAGGTCCGGATCCTGGTCGATGGCCGTGGACAGCGCGGCGACATAGGGCGCATCGCGCATGCAGTCGCCGCACCAGATGCCCCACACGTCAATCACGGTCCATTTGTCCAGGCTGTCGGAATCGAACGCTGTGCCGTCCATCATCGTGCCCGTCAGGTGCGGCAGCTTCTGTCCCAGCAGGGCATATTCGAACGGGCGCCCATAATCGTCGCGGCGGATTTCCGCGCCGTCCGCGAGGGGTGGGGGATTGGCGGTGATGAAACCGGTCGCGTCTTCCGGCAGCGGGGCAGCCTCGGCCACATCTTCCGTCTGCGCGGCAGGCTCGCTCGCGGGTGCGGCCGGTGCGTCTGACTGGGCCGGGGCAGGGCTGCAGGCGCATGCGAGCGTGATCAGAGCGCCAGTGGCGACAAGGGAACGGATCATTCGGGAAGCTCCTCTCAGCTTTCAGCCTTGCCTATCAGCAATCCCGCCATGCCGGAAGTAAGGTGACCGGTGAGCGGTACTAACAGCAATGGGTATTGGAGGATGCCGGGCAGAAGGCTGGGCCGTTTGGCATGAAACGTGCGGGTGCAGGCGTCAGCACGAGGTAGAAAATGTCCATTTCACTACAGCCGCAGGCGCAAAGCCGGTTCCTCTTTCTGGATGGATTGCGGGGAATCGCCGCGTTTACAGTGATCTGCGAGCACATGCCGGCAGAACTCATCGGCGGCATGATCCCAAGCCGGCACATCGGCATGTGTTTCTTTTTCTTACTAAGTGGCTTCGTGATGTCCCACGCCTATGGGGACCGGCTGGCCAATGGCTTCTCGCCATGGCGCATGACAAAGATCCGCCTGATCCGGCTTTATCCGCTTTACCTTGCAGGCTTCCTGCTCGGACTGACGGTGACTGTGCTCTACATCTACAAGGGCTGGTGGCAGGGACATTCTGCGACTGACATTGGCCTCACGGCGGCGTTCAATGCGTTCATGCTGCCTGCGCCGCCTTTCTACGACCCTGCGCTTTACCCCCTGAACCCGCCTGCCTGGTCGCTGGTTTTCGAAGTGATGGCTTGCACCGTTTACGCTTTCGCGGCGCGGTACCTGACCAACCTGCGGCTGGTCGCGATTGTGGCGCTCTCCTTTATCGGCGTCGTGACCACGACATTCCTGCCGGACCGCTCATGGGAATGGGCCGGGTTCTGGTACGGCCTTTACCTGGTCACCTATGGCTTCTTCGGCGGCGTTCTGCTGCACCGCCTCTACAAGGCAGGCAAGCTGCTCCAGCTGCCAGCCTGGCTCGGCGTCGCGGTCTATGTCGCCGCCATTTCCGTGTCGGATAGCCATGCCTATGACGCCTTTGGCACGACCGTGCTGATGCCTCTGATGGTGGTGTGTTTCGCGACCGCGCCGATCTCCGGAGTTGCCGCGCGCACCTGCGCCATGATCGGCATGCTGTCCTATGGCATCTATCTGGTGCACCTGCCGGTCTGGCACATTATCGAACTGCTCCTTCAGAAGTTCCATCTGGAAGACCTGCCCAACTGGGTGCCCGTCCTGATGGTGGCTGTGGGCTCTGCCCTCCTGGCGGCATTCCTCGACCGTTTTTATGATCGCCCGGTTCGCCGCTGGTTGATGGCGACCCTGGTGAAGCGCGAGCCCGCCAAAACTCCCGCTCCTCGCAAGTCGACTGTGGCCAGCGGCGCAACGGCAGCCATGTTGGACGAATCCGAAGTGGGCGCGGCCCTGGCTGGTGGGGCGACAGTTTCGTCGCTCTGAGCCTGTCAGGCTTTCGACAAAAAAAGCCCCGGCATCTCTGCCGGGGCTTTTCTGATTCAGCAACCAGTCTGGCTTAGCTGTAGATTTCGAACAGGCCTGCGCCGCCCATGCCGCCACCGATACACATGGTGACAACACCCCATTTGGCGCCGCGGCGTTTGCCTTCCATCAGGATGGAGCCGGTGCAGCGTGCGCCGGTCATGCCGAACGGGTGGCCGATGGAGATCGAGCCGCCATTGACGTTGTATTTCTCAGGGTCGATGCCGAGACGGTCGCGGCTGTAGAGGCACTGCGAAGCGAAGGCTTCGTTGAGTTCCCAGAGGTCGATGTCGTCGACTTTCAGGCCATGGCGCTCAAGCAGGCGCGGCACAGCGAAGACCGGGCCGATGCCCATTTCGTCCGGGTCGCAACCGGCGACGTTGAAGCCGACGAAACGGCCCATCGGCGTCAGGCCACGCTTGGCAGCTTCAGCAGCTTCCATGACGACCACGGCAGCCGAGCCATCGGACAGTTGCGATGCGTTACCAGCGGTGACGTACTTGCCTTCCTTGACGACCATGCCGCCCGAGAAGACCGGCTTCAGACCAGCGAGGGTTTCATAGGTCGTGCCGGGACGGTTGCACTCGTCCTTGTCGCAGACGACGTCCTGGTAGGACTCTTCGCCGGTTTCCTTGTTGAACAGTTTCATGCGCGTGTTCAGCGGCACGATCTCTTCAGCCATCTTGCCGGAAGCCTGGAAAGCGGCGGTGCGCTTCTGGGATTCAGCAGAGTAGCGGTCCTGATCTTCGCGGCTGACGCCATAGCGCTCGGCGACGATTTCGGCGGTCTCGATCATGGTCATCCAGATCGCCGGCCATTTTTTCATGAGTTCCTCTTCCGTGTAGCGGAAGGTGTTCATGTGGCCCGAGCGGGAAACGAGAGAGAGTGACTCGACGCCGCCACCGATGGCTGCTGGAGCGCCTTCGTTGATGACCGAATGGGCCGCCATGGCGATGGCCTGCAGACCGGACGAGCAGAAACGGTTGACCGTGGCACCCGACGTGGTCGACGGGCAGCCGGCCCAGAGGGCGGCGTTACGGGCGACGTTGTGGCCGGTGGCGCCTTCGGGCTGGGCGGTGCCGAGGAACACGTCCTCGATCAGGCCTGCTTCGATGCCGGCGCGGTCGATGGCGCTCTTGATGGCGTGGCCAGCCATGGTGATGCCGTGGGTGTCGTTCAGACTCCCGCGGTTGGCTTTGGCCATGCCCGTACGGGCGTAGGAGACGATTACGGCTTCACGCATGGATTTCCCTCCAATAAGTGCAGTGATTTGTTGCGGTGCAAACTAGACGGCAGAAGCGGGGAAGGCCAGCCTTCCCTTAGCGTAAACGGAAGGAAATCACGGTAATTTTTACCCCAATCACGGGGCCGTGGCGTTCCAGAGTGGGACAGGAATGCGAAAAAGCGCCGCCTGCAGGGCAGACGGCGCTCTTTTGGCTGGATTTCGGACTGCAATCAGGCCGGCGTTGTCGCCTTCGGCGCAGCGGCCTTCACGGCGTCGTCCACATAGGCTTCGAACTTGGCGAAGTTGGCGACGAACATGTCGGCCAGTTTCGCGGCCTGGGCGTCATAGGCGGCGCCGTCAGCCCAGGTCGAGCGTGGGTTGAGGATCTTCGCGTCGACGCCCGGCAGCTCTTCCGGCACGAGGAAGCCGAAGGTTTCGTCCTTGCGGAACGCGACCTTGTTCAGCGACCCGTCGAGGGCGGCATTGAGTAGGGCGCGGGTCGCCTTGATCGGCATGCGGTGGCCGGTGCCATACGGGCCGCCGGTCCAGCCGGTGGAGACCAGCCAGCAATTGACGTTGTACTTGCCGATCAGCTCACGCAGCAGGTTGCCATATTCGGACGGGTGGCGCGGCATGAACGGACCGCCGAAGCAGGTCGAGAAGGTTGCCGTCGGCTCGGTGACGCCTTTCTCCGTGCCCGCGACCTTTGCGGTATAGCCTGACAGGAAGTGGTACATCGCCTGCGCCGGGGTCAGCTTGGCAATCGGCGGCATGACGCCGAAGGCATCCGCCGTCAGCATGATGAGGTTCTTCGGCTGGCCGCAACGGCCCGACAGGGACGCGTTCGGGATGGCCGAAATCGGGTAAGCGCCGCGGGAGTTTTCCGCCAGCGTCGCATCGTCGAGATCGAGGATGCGGGTGTCCGGATCCATCACGACGTTTTCGAGGACCGTGCCCCATTGCTTTGTCGTTGCATAGATTTCCGGCTCGGCTTCGGCCGAAAGCTTGATCATCTTGGCGTAGCAACCGCCTTCGAAGTTGAAGAGGCCGTTCTCGGACCAGCCATGCTCGTCGTCACCGATCAGGATGCGGCTGGCATCGGCCGACAGGGTCGTCTTGCCGGTGCCGGACAGGCCGAAGAAGATCGCGGCATCGTCAGCCGGGGAGGTGTTGACCGAGCAGTGCATCGGCATGACGCCCTTGGGCGGCAGGTAATAGTTGAGCGCGGTGAAGACCGATTTCTTGGTCTCGCCGGCATAGGACGTGCCGCCGATCAGAACCATGCGCTTGGCGAAGTTCACGGCGATGACCGTCTCGGAACGCGTGCCATGGCGGGCCGGGTCGGCACGGAAGCTCGGGCAGTTGATGATCGTGAACTGCGAGTCGAAAGTCTCGTACTCAGATGCGGTCGGTATGCGCAGCAGATGACGGATGAAAAGTGAGTGCCAGGCGTACTCTGTGATCACCGTCACTGGCAGACGGTGGGCCGGATCCGCGCCGCCGAACAGGTCCTGAGAGAACACGTCCTGGCTGGCGAGGTGGGTCGCAAAGTCCTCCAGCAGCGTATCGAAATGAGCCGGCGTCATGGAGGCGTTATTGTCCCACCAGACCGTATTCTCGGTGGTTTCATCGCGAACCGTGAACTTGTCCTTGGCAGAGCGGCCAGTGTGCTGTCCGGTCTCGACCACGAGGGGGCCACCTTCGGCGACCCGTGCTTCGCCCGCTGCAATGGACGTTTCATAAAGAAGCGCCTCGTTCCAGTTCTTGCGCACGGATTTGGGCGTGATCCCCAGTTCTCCAAGGATTGCTACGTTGTCGCTCATAATAGCCTCTGTTCCTGCCATGATTTGCTGTGTCCCCCAGCGCAACTTTGTGCGCCCGTTTGGCTTACATGTGCAAAATTTGCAATATTTATGCCCGCTACGAAACAGTCCGTTTCATTTATTTTCATCAGGGCGTGGAAAAAATGTGCTGCGAGCCCGCTTCTAGGACTCGTTCGCCGGGCTTTGTTCTGCGGTGTCGTCGGACCCGCGCAACCGGTCGAGGATGGCATCCTGCCAGCTTTCGGGCAGCGCATACAGAATCCAGGCGCCTGCCTCGTAGTGGGCGCGGCGCCACACATCGATCGGGTTCAGGTCACCCGGCGGGCAGACACCCTGCACACTCGGCTGGTGGTCTGGCTGAGCCTTGTAAATGGCCTCGGCCCGTAGCAATTGCATGCAATTAGAGACGAACACGAGTTCTCCCGGCGCGCGGGTTTTCGCATCGCGAGCAAGGTTCTTGATGCCGGAAATCGTGTCGCGGCTTTCAACATCGGCAGAGATCCGCCCGCCAAGGCCGGAGCCTCGCGCAGCGATCAGCGCCATTTCCTGGCTGCCCAGCCAGCCCTCCTGCGGGCGGTGTCCGCCGACAATGTAGAGCCTGTCCAGTTTTCCGGCTTTCAACAGGTTCACCGCCTTCGCAATCCGCGCGGCAGCATCCTTGTTATTGTCAGTGTAGAAGACGACGCCCGTGCCGCCGCTGAGACTGCGGGATTGGTCCACAAACCGCGTGCCGCCCCAGAAAAGGGCGGTGACAACCAGGTCGACAAGGACCAGCCAGAACACGAATCTGCGAAGCCAGCGCATATGAAACCTATAAAGACTGCTTCAGCGCACGCTGCCATGCCCCATTTGCAGTCGCATCCAGGAATGTGATCGCGGGCGTGGTGAGATGCTCGGGCATCTGGTCCGGCGCGAACCAGCCCCAGCCGCCATGTTTCTCCGGCTCCATGATACGCGGCGCTCCTGAAACGAGGCGCGCCGCATAGATGGGCGACACCCAGTGGCGACCATCGCCGCCGTCAATGATTTCAGAGATACACGCAAGCCGCGTCACTTCGATGACGATGCCGAGTTCTTCCTCGATTTCCCGGCGCGCGGTTTCTTTCGACGGTTCGCCGAAGTCGATTTTTCCGCCCGGCAGGCCCCAGGCCCCGGCCTCCGGCTCGCGCAGGCGCTGGATCAGGAGCAGGCGGCCCTGATCGTCGGTAATAGCGGCGCCGCAGCCGACTTCGGGGCGAAGGGGAGAATCGGTCATGTCTGTGAGCTTATGGTACCCGGCCTGCGGATGCAGCCTTTGCATAGGCAATCAATGCCGGATGACCAATTCCGCGAGCGGCAAATCCGGAGGAAAGGTCGACAGCCCGAGGGTCTTTAGGCGCAAGGTGGCCGAGGCCATGCAATGCACTTTCGATGACTGCGTTGCTCGGCACGCTGAGGCACCGTTCCATGACCTTGATGCATGCGGTGCGCAGGGACGGAATGCCAAAGTCCACCAGAGGGCAATTGTCCCAGAACATGTAACAGACGGTATTGATGTATCCCTGGTCCCGATCAGAGGCAGCCGTTCGCTGAAGGTGGACCGGAGCTGTCCATGTCGTGGCGTCACGGAAAAAAACATTGAAAAGGTCGAACAGGTTTTCTGCTGCAAGGACCCTGCGGGTCTCCTCAATCCGCTCATCCTGAAACAGGAGAGGATACGAGGACAGAACATTGTTGAACAGAAACTCAAACCCCGTCGCGATCTGCCAGGCCGAGTAGCGCGCCATAAGGGAAGGGAGTTGATTCAACGCGGTTTCAATGACTTTGAAACTCTGCGGTTCGTTAGGACGGAGTGCCAGCTCAATCTCGTCCGCAGCATCGCCCCAGTACCAATCCGTGCTTTCTACATGGTCGAAGATGAGATCGAGAGCTTCGGACAAGCTTGCGGCTGACGCGCTCATGTTCGCTCTCCATAGGCAGAGCAGATGGCCAAAACGTTCCGCATGGATCAGAGCTCCCCGAAAGCTTTCAGCGCAGCCTTGGCGACTGGCGCGCCCCATTCCTGCACGAAGTGGCCAGCCTCCTCGATGACCATCGGTTCGGGGCAATCCTTGATCAGCTTGCGCAGCTTTTCCATGACAGGCGGGCCAAGCACGGGGTCCGCGCCGCCGATCGCCATGAACGTGTCGCCATGCCACTCGCGGGACCACCATTCTGCCGCCCGGCGGGCCGTCTTCACGCCCTCCATGGACGGGGAGACCATGACCATTTCGGGAAAGCGGCGAACGCCGGCCTTGTAGGTCACATCCGGGAAGGGGGCGCCATAGGCGGCGGCCTCCGCATCGGTCAGGATCGGCGTGCCACGCTTCATCAGGGCGGCAACGTCCATATCCGGCTGGGAAGCACTGAAGGCTTTCCAGGCATCAAAGCCCGGGCTCGGGGACTCGCCCGTCGCAATCGTGGTGTTCATCACGATCAGCCGTTCGAACCGTTCCGGCATGTCCGGCGGGATGGTGAGGCCGAGCAGGCCACCCCAATCCTGGCAGACCAGCGTGACCTGCTGCAGGTCCAGCCGCTTGATCAGCTCCATCATCATGTTGCGGTGGAAGTGGAAGGTGTAGACATCGTCTGCCACCGGCTTGTCGGAGCGCCCGAAGCCCAGCCAGTCCGGCGCGATCACACGGGCGCCGGAATCGAGAAAGACCGGGATCATCTTGCGATAAAGGTAAGCCCAGTCGGGCTGGCCATGCAGGCAGAGATAGGTGCGCACGGCATTCTGCGGGCCTTCATCGACATAGTGCACACGCAGGCCCTCATAACCTGGCAAATCATCGACATAGTGCGGCGCATAGGGCCAGTCGGGCAGGCCTTCAAAACGGTCATCCGGTGTGCGCAGGGCTTCAATCGTCACGCGTTATTCCTCCCAGCTTTGATTTCTGACCCGATCCGGCTAGCCTGCCAGAAGGGCGTATAATAGCGATCATTGCGCGAAATCCGGAAGATGTCCCGCCCGGAATGCGGGAAGCCAGCAGGGAGCTTGATATGGCGAAAGTGATTGGCCTCGGAGGCGTGTTCTTCCGCTGCAGGGATGTTGAGGCCACAAGAGGCTGGTACAAGCGGGCGCTGGGGCTTGAGATCGACGAATATGGCGGCACAAGTTTCGGCCATGCCGACTCCGCGGCGCTGTTCCCAACGGGCGCGCGCACGATCTGGGCGCCGTTCAAGGCGGAGAGCGACTATTTCAAGCCGTCCGATGCCGATTTCATGTTCAATCTGATGATCGACGATTTCGACGGCATGCTGGAACGCCTGAAAGCCGAGGGCGTCCCGCTGGAGGGCGAGCCGATGGTCGAATCCTACGGCAAGTTCGCCTGGGTCATGGACCCGGACGGACGCAAGATCGAACTCTGGCAGCCGGTGGAGCCTGATCCGGCGGCTTAGGTCAAAAAATAGGCCGCCCGGTCAATCCCGTGGCGGCCCGAGGAGAGGTTCGTTGGAGGCCGGCCAGGGCCGCAGCAGTTTAGTTGCTGCGCGCGGCTGCCTTGCAGGCTTCGATTTCTTCAGCGGACAGCTCGGACTTGTCGTTCTTGAAGGTGGTGATTTCACCGGCCTTCTTTGCGAGCTTCTTGCAGTCGCTGACGGTGACTTTCTTGCGGTTCATGTCGCCTTTGCAGACCGTGCCGTCGCAGGTCCAGACGGTGCCGATCACGGTGATGCGGGCATCGTCGACCGGCTTGGCGGTCTCGAAGGTGAAGCTGGTGGCGAATGCAGGTGCGGCCAGGCCCATCAGGGCGGCGCCGAGGATTGCGGAACGGAACATGGGAGGATGCCTTTTCGGTTGTATCCATGAACGGGGCCGGCAAAACGGTGTGTCGCCGACCCTATCCAAATAAAGAGCGCTGAAAAATTCGTCAAGTGTTCAGCGCTTCACAATCTGTCCGGCTAGTCCAGGGATGCCAGCGCCTGGGCCGTCTGACCGGTGCGAGCAGTGTAGATGCGGGTCAGGTCTGCGTCGTCAATCTGCATGACGGCCTTGGCCACGATCTCTGAAGCGCAGGCATCGTCAACGCGGGGCGCGCCGACAACCGGACGCGTGTAGTGGCAGGCCGCGGTGGCTTGGTCCTGCAGTGATTCCAGCACAGTTTCTGCGCCGGATGCGGTGCCAAGGCTCTGGCTGTCATACTGTACATCCAGTTGCAGAGCGCGCTGGATTTCAGCCGACGCAGGTGCAGCAAAAAGAGTGGCGCCGACAAAGGCTGCGGATGCGGCGAGGGAGAGGAAGCGGGAGGTCATGGGAGGAAACCTTTTGCGTTGGATCTGAGCGGCTCGGTGATGCCGCAGGTCCAAGAATATGAAGATTGAACAAAAAGTCAATCATTCAATGATTACATTTTTTCTAATCCCTCACTTTAGTCGCGCGCTTGCCCCGGCGGCAGAAATTGCCGTCTGGCTGCGCCTCTATATGCTGATGGTAAGGCAGGCCGCGAAAAGCGGCGAAGCAGGAGGAAACACCCATGGACTTCAATATTCCCAAGGATATCGCCGACTATCTGGTCGTGCTGGACAAGTTCATCGAGGACGAGATCAAGCCGCTGGAGCAGCAGGACGACAATATCCGCTTCTTCGACCATCGCCGCGAATGGGCCCGGACGGATTTCGACAATCAGGGCCTGCCGCGTCCCGAATGGGAGGCCCTGCTGAGGGAAGCCAAGCGCCGCGCCGACGCTGCCGGTCACCTACGCTACGCGCTGCCGGAAGAGTTCGGCGGACAGAATGGCAGCAATCTCGGCATGGCCATCATCCGCGAGCATTTCGCCAAGATGGGCCTCGGCCTGCACAATGACCTGCAGAACGAGCACTCCATTGTCGGCAATTTCCCGCAGATCCTGATGTTGCGCGATTTCGCCCGGCCGGATCAGAAGCACCTCGCCACCGCCGCCCTTGAGGGCAAGTTCCTCGCCTGCTTCGGCCTCACCGAGGCGGATCACGGCTCGGATGCGACTCACATGGAAACCCGCGCCGTCCGCCACAAGAAAGACGGCAAGGATGGCTGGCTGATCAATGGCGAGAAAATGTGGATCACCGGCATGCATGTCGCGACCCACATCATGCTGTTCTGCCGGACCAGCGGGGAAGACGGCGACGCGAAGGGCATTACCTGCCTGCTCATCCCGGCGCGTGACCCCGGCGTGATCATTGAAGAATACATGTGGACCTTCAACATGCCCACGGACCATCCGCGTCTGACCATCAAGGATGTCTGGGTGCCCGAAGATGCCGTGTTCGGCCCGCCGGAAGGAGGCCTCGCGCTCGCCCAGCATTTCGTGCACGAAAACCGGATCCGCCAGGCCGCGAGCTCTTGCGGCGCGGCGATCTACTGCATCAATGAAAGCGTGAAATATGCCCGCGAGCGCAAGCCCTTCGGCAAGGCGCTGGCGACCAATCAGGCCATCCAGTTCCCGCTGGTGGAGCTTGCCACGCAGGCCGAAATGCTACGGCTGCTGATCTTCAAGACGGCCTGGGAAATGGACCAGATGTCCAAGCCGGAAGTGGCCATCCGCCTCTCCGACAAAGTGTCGATGTGTAACTATTACGCCAACCGGCTCTGCTGTGAGGCGGCCGACCGGGCGATGCAGGTGCATGGCGGCATCGGTTATTCCCGCCACAAACCGTTCGAGCACATCTATCGCCACCACCGCCGCTATCGCATCACGGAAGGGTCGGAAGAGATCCAGATGCGCAAAGTGGCCGGCCACCTGTTCGGCTTCATGGGCCCCGGCAAGCACGGCCAGAACAAGGGCGAAAAAGACACCAAGGGCAAAAGCGCCGAACCGACCGATTTCGCGGTGCGCTAGGGATGCAAAAATTATTCGCGCACGGCGCGAAGGGTTAACAACCGGGTAACCAAGTTAACTCACTCCTAAGCCGGATTAACAAGTCAGGCTTAGGAGTCTTGCACATGTCTCTGCTCGAGCGCGTCGTTCGTGCACACCGGTGCCGTTCTACCCATCACTTTATTGCCCTTGATGCGCTGTCGCTGATCGGCGGAGAGCAGGGGGAGGCCTGGAAGGCCGTCCTCCTCGTTCACCACGAGCATTTGCTGGAGGGCGCCAAGGCCCCCGATTCGACGTTCAAGGACTTCATGAACCATGTCTGCCATGTGAATGAAGGCCAGTGGGGCGGCGCGCCCGGCAAGGCGATGGAGTGGTATGCCCGCTCCGTCGAGCTGCTGCGCGAGAAGAAGTGGAGCAAGGCGGCCTATGCGCTCGGAGTGCTGAGCCACTATTACGCTGATCCGATCCAGCCCTTCCATACCGGCCAGACCGAGGAAGAGGGCGTCATCCACCGCGCCGTGGAATGGTCCATCGCGAAGAGCCGCGACGTGATCGATGAGATGATCGATGCGAACGGGTATCCGGACGTTCAGGTCCCGGACGGTCCCGGCTTTGTTGCCGACATGGTGCTGGAAGGCGCCACATTGTCGAACACCTACTACAACACGTTCATCGATCATTACGACCTGAAGAAAGGCGTGTCCGACCCGCCGTCGGGTCTTGATGACACGATGCGTGATGCAATTGCCGAACTCGTCGCCTATGCGACTGCTGGCTTTGCCGCAATTGTGACGCAGGCCGTTGAGGAAGCCGCCGTGGCGCCGCCGAAGGTAAGCCTCACCCTGCAGGGCTATATCGAGACGCTCGACATCCCGCTGCGCTGGATCACGTCGAAGATGGCTGATGCAGGCGACCGCGCGCAGGTCGAACGGATGTACAAGGAATTCCAGAAGACCGGCAAAGTCGTCAAGACCCTGCCGGACGATGACAAGTTCATCCGCAAGCAGCACGCCTCTCAGGTGCTCCGTGTGCCGCTGAAGCAGCTCGACAAGCAGGAAATCGGCCCGATTGGTTCGGCGCACGTCCCTCCGGAAGGGGAGGCGCCACACGTCGAGGAAGCCGAGGTCCTTCTCGAAGAGATCGTCGCAGAAGCGCCTGTGGTGGCCGAAGAGGTCATCATCGAGGAGGCCGCTGTCGAAGAGGTGGCGGAAGCCGAAATCGCCCAGGAAGACGCGCCTGTCGAAGATGACATGACGGACGAAGACGAGGAGACCGAGGCCGACGTCGAAGAGGAAATCGACGCCGAAGAAGAGATTGAAGACGAAGTCGACGACGAGGTCGAAGACGCGGCTGACGAGGACTTCGAAGACGAGGACGAAGAAGAACTCATTCTGGACGCCGACGAACTGGCCAAACTCGAAGAGACCGATTTCTCGGAAGAGGAAGCCGACCTGTCCGCCAGCGACGATGAGGACGAAGAAGACTTCGAAGAAGACGAAGATGAGTCCGAGGATGACGACGAGTACGAGTCTGACGACGACGAGGATGAGTTCGAAGACGAAGACGACGAAGAAGAACTCGACGAAGACGAAGATGAGGACGACGAGGAATACGACGAAGACGAAGAGTCCGACGATGAGGAAGACGACGAGTCCGACGAGTATGACGAGGAAGAGGACGACGAAGAGTCCGAATATGAGGACGAAGACGAAGCCGAGGAATATGATGACGCGGCTGAGGAAGAGTCTGAGGATGCCGTCGATGTCGTCGATGCCGATGAGGAATCAGACGAGGCGCCCGAGCCTGTCCGCGCTTACACGCCGGGCCTGACCCGCGAGGACCCGGTTGTCGACGCCCCGTCCATCGGTCCGAAGACAGCGGCGCGCCTTGAGGCGGTCGAGATCTACACGATTGGCGACCTGCTCGATTGCGACATCGAGGAAACCGCCTTCATGCTCGACGTCCACTATATTGACAGCGAGACGATCCGCGACTGGCAGGACCAGACGCGGCTGATGATGGATATTCCGGGCCTGCGCGTGCACGACGTGCAGATCATGGTTGGCGCGGGCATCCGTACCAAGAAGGAACTGGCCGAAGCGCCTGCGCGCACGCTGTTCCTGCTCGCCACGGAATTCCTTGCGACGCCGGAAGGCGAGCGGGTCCGCCGCGGCGACGACCTCTTCATGGAAGAAGAGGTCGAAGAGTGGATCGAGCGCGCGCAGGACGCGGCCTAGTCCCTCAGAGCGGAGCGAACTCCGCCGTAAAGTGCCGCATCATTGGCGGTTCTTTGGTGATCTTCAGGCCACGGAGGCTTTCCTTCGTGGCCGCAAGCTCCTCGAACACTTCAACGATATAGTCGGCATGTGACTGGGTGTAGACGCGCCGGGGCATGGCGAGGCGGACAAGGTCCATCCTGGCTGGTTCTTCGGTGCCGTCGGGCTTCCGCCCGAACATCACCGTTCCGATCTCACAGCCCCTGATGCCGCCCGCTTCATATAGCGCGACAGCCAGGGCCTGGCCGGGATATTCCAGCGCCGGGATATGCGGAAGAAAGCCCCGCGCATCCACGAACACGGCGTGGCCACCGGCAGGCTTCACGACCGGCACGCCCATCGCGTCCAGCCGGTCGGCAATGTAGGAATTCGTCCGCACCCGGTAGCGCAGATAATCCTCGTCGATGATTTCCTTCAGGCCTTGCGCGATCGCGTCAAGGTCGCGTCCGGCAAGGCCGCCATAGGTCGGGAAGCCTTCGGTCTGGATCAGGCGGGTGCGTGCACGTTCGGCGAGAGCGTCATCGTTCAGCGCCAGCCAGCCGCCAATATTGGCGAACGCGTCCTTCTTGGCACTCATCGTCATGCCGTCGGCAACGCGAAACGTGTCGCGCACGATCTCCTTGATGGAACGGCCTTCCTGGCCCGGCTCGCGCAGCTTGATGAACCAGGCATTCTCGGCAAAGCGGCAGCCGTCGATGTAGAAGGCCTTGTCGTAGGCATGGGCGATCTCCGCCGCGCCGTGAATGTTTTCGAGGCTCACCGGCTGTCCGCCGCCTGCATTGTTCGTGATCGTCATCATTACCGCCGGAACGGAATCACCCTTTTCCTGCAGCAGCGCTTCGAGCGCGCCAAGGTCCATGTTGCCCTTGAAGGGATGGTCGAGGGAGGGAACTTTGCCTTCCGGGATCGGCAGGTCGACAGCTTCGGCGCCCATCGCTTCGATATTGCCGCGCGTTGTGTCGAAGTGGGTGTTCGACGGGATCACGTGACCCGGCTTCGCGATCAGAGAGAACAGCAAATGTTCTGCCGCGCGGCCTTGGTGGGCCGGGATGATGTGCTTGAAGTCCATCAGGTCACGGACGGCGGCTTCGAAACGGTAGAAGCTTGGCGCGCCGGCATAGGATTCGTCGCCGGTCATGACGGCGCCCCATTGGGCCGCGCTCATGGCGGAGGTGCCGCTATCTGTCAGTAGGTCGATGATGACATCGTCCGAGTGCAGCTTGAACAGGTTATAGCTGGCTGCCTTCAGCAGCTCCCGGCGCTCTTCGCGCGTGGTCATGCGGATCGGTTCGACCGATTTGATGCGGAAAGGTTCGATAATGGTTTTCAAAGGGCTCACTCCTGGCTTTGATACGTCCTGGAGGGTGCCGTTCGGCCTCGCACACAGGACTTATCCTGCGCTGCGGTTGCCTCGTCTTCGTGACGCGACCGCGCTCAACGCCTGTTGCAATGCCTGCCGCATATCACGAGGCGGCGCCGCTTTTCAAGATGCTGCCATGCTTGGGCGCGGGGAGAGGCCGGCGGCGCGATAGATCGCATCGATCACCTGCATGTTGGCCACGGCATCCGCGCCTCCGGTCAGCGGTTTGGCCCGTCCGGCCAGCACGTCGATCACGTGTGCCAGCTGGTGGTCGTAGGTCACCTCGCCCGGCACGGTTTCCGTCGTGGTCTGGCCGTAGCGTTGAACAATGATCTCATGGCCGCGATGGGGGTGGACCGGATTGGTGAAGGTGACAGATCCGTGGCTGCCTTCCACATGCAGCAGGATGCGGCGGGTCACGGTCTCAGACATGGAGGTCATCACCGCGCCGGAGACATCGCCGCCAAAGTTCAGCCGCGCATGGGTGGAGATGTCTACCCCTGGCCGGTCGCAATGGCATTGCGCCGAGGCGACGCTTGGCTCTGTCCCCGCCACGGTGCGCAGCATGTGGATGGAATAGCAGCCCAGATCCATCAGCGCGCCGCCGCCGGTTTCCAGCGTGTGGCGCAGCTCTCCCGGCCGGTAGGGGATGGAGACCGAGAAGTCCGATTCCATCGAGACGATGTCACCAATATGTCCGCTGCGAACGATGTTGAGCACCCGTTCGAAGGCCGGGTGAAAGCGGTAGTGGAATGCCTCGATCAGTGGCCGGTCTGCCTGACGCGCGGCTTCGGCCATCTTGCCGGCCTCGTCTGCATTCATCGCGAAGGGCTTCTCGCACAGCACCGCCTTGCCGGTCTTCAGGGCGGCGATGGAGAGGTCAGCGTGCCGGTGCGGGGGCAGGGCATTGTAGATGAGATCGATATCGTCCCGCGCGATCAGCGCGTCATAGCTGTCGGCGACATGCTGGATGCCGTGCTCTGCGGCAAAGGCCGTGGCGCGGTCGACAGCCCGGGCAGCGACCGCAACGACGCGGCAGTCGGTTCGCTTGCGCGCGGGCTCGAGAATGGCTTTGGGCGCGATCTTCGCCGCACCAAGGATACCGATCCGGATCATTCGCTTCCCCTGTTCGAGACATTCATAGTGGCCTCCGGAGCACGCTTCGTAAACAAACCGGGCGCGTTTGTTTACGGAATGGGCCGATTTCCTAAGATTGTCCTGCAATCAACATGTGAATTTCGGGGGCGCGGTAACGAAACGGAAAGGCTGGGAGCAGTTAATGGAACCACCCAAGGCCGTTAATTCTTAGGAGTGCCTACGCCCATGCTAAATGCTCTCACGGCGCACATCGCTAAAACTAACGGCCTTGCGGACCCTCTTGCAAAGCAGGCACTCGGGATCGTGTTGAACGCGGCCGAACGTCAGGCGTCTCCTTTCGCCAGTGCCATGTTCCGCACGCTCCCCGGCGCCCGCGCCCTGTCTGCCCGTACGGGCAATGACCTCGGCGCCCCGGTTGGTGAGATTGCCCGCATGATCGAACAGACCCCTGGCGGCAAGCGTCTCGTCGCGCGGGAAATGATCACCTCCCTTCAGGCCATCGGTCTGGACCATAAAGACATCGGCGCGCTGTTGCCGGCGATCTCGACCCATATGGAAAGAGTTCACGGCCTCGAGGGCTTCGGCCATCTGGGTGACCTGATCGGCTCTGATCTCGACGCGGCCATTCCAGCGGATGACAGCGACACCAAGGCCGCCTGAGCCGGCTCTGACGAGGGGCAGCCTGGCCCTTTCCCATTCCGCACGCCCTGTTAGATAGGGGCGACCGGAACAGGGGATACACAAGACATGACCGAGACAGCGACGCTTCAGGCGGACGAAAAACTTGCGCTGGACCTGATGGCGGCGATCCGCGCAGCCGCAGAGACGCTGTGCGCGCCCTCATCTGTGGATCTGGTTTCGGTCACCGTGGACGTGTCGGCCCGGATCGACGGCGCGGGCCCGGCGAGCTTCGACACCCGTATTGACCGGCGGACGCGGACCATCCTCTTCGCAGGCGGCTCGGCTTCGGTTGGCGGCAAGATCGTGATGAGCGCGACGGCGGTCTATTCCATCCGCCCGGCCTGAATACCCTGATTGCCGAAACCCCCTTGCGGCGCAGCCTCGAACTCGCCGCGAAAACGGGGCAGGGCTTCAGGGTGCTGTTCCTGCAGCCAGACAATCATCTTTTCACGGATCAGGCAGCGCAGGTCCCAGGCGTCGGGTGAGTTCTTTGCCGTCGCCAGCGCGCGCACCTGAATGGTGTTCGTGCCGGTATCGCTGACCTGAAGGTTCACGATATTGCCATCCCAGAGCGGGGTCGACTTGCAGATCTCGGCCAGCTTGTCGCGCATGTCCGCGACCGGCGCGCGATAGTCGAGCGACCAGAACACGCTGCCGATGATCGAAGCGGATTTGCGGGTCCAGTTCTGGAACGGCTGCTCAATGAAGTAGGAGAGCGGCACGATCAGTCGGCGCCAGTCCCAGATCCGGATCACGACATAGAACAGGCCGATCTCCTCGATCCAGCCCCATTCATCTTCCACCACGACCGCATCATCGAGGCGGATCGGTTGCGTGAAGGCGATCTGCAGGCCGGCGATCAGGTTTGACAGCATCGGGCGGGCCGCGATGCCGATCGCGATACCGGCGATCCCGGCCGAGGCGAACAGGCTGACGCCGATCTGTTTCACACCGGGGATCGCGGTTAATGCGGCGGCGACCGTGATCACACCTACGGCGACCGTCCAGATGCGGCGGATGACATCCAGCCGTGTGGCAGACTTCCGGGCTTCCAGATTGTCCGGTTCGTTGAAGTTCAGCCTTGCAAGGCGCCGCTTGACCAGTCCATCCACCAGTGTGCCGATGCCCCAGCCGATTGCGGCAATGAAGAAGATCGAGGCAACAACGGCGGGCCATTTGCCCAGCTTGTCCCAGTCAGGCGCGAGACCGGTATGCGGCACAGCGAGGAGGGCAAACCCGATCAGCGCGAACAGAACGGGTGGCCGCGCCCGCTTCAGCCAGCGGATGCGCAATGCATGTGCCAGCCTGTCCCGTTTCGATTGTGCCGTCTCGGTTTTGCCTGCGATGATGTCGTTCCTTCCGGTTCGCCTTCTATACGTCCGGATAGGAAAAGGGTTGCGCCCGATCAACAGACCGCGCGGCTATTCGGGAGGAAAGACCTAAGGCGACCGCTTGTTGGGCGCTATTTTACCCGTTCAGCGCGGAAAGCGAGGCCGCCGTCGAGCTTCATCTTGTAGCTGCCAAGCGCCGCCTGATAGATCCGGGCTTCCTTCTGGCCGCGCGGGTTCACGCCTTTGGTGTCGGTCTGTTGCCAGACCTGGCCGTTTTCCAGAGTGATCTTCAGTGCGCCGCGTTTGCCGCTGATGGACGCGATCGGGAAGGTCACTTCCTTCAGCTCGTCGGATTTGTCCTTGCCGCTGTCATCCTTGCCGCCAAAAGCGAGTTTCGGGAGGGACGGGATGGAGAAGCCGAAACTGTCGCGCCTTACCTCTTCCACTTCCTTGCGGGTGAAGGTTTTGACCTCGCCGGCTTCTTCAGCCGCTTTCAGGCGCCCGACGGCGGCGTCGTAGCAGGCGAGGCGTTCGGTGTCGGTCGCGATGTCCTTGCAGGCATAGACATCGGATGTGGACACGTCTTCGGCCAGCGCGGGCAGGGTGGCCAGGCCGAGCACGGCGATGAGAGCAAGCGGACGGATCATGACGGCGTTCCTCGGGGGTTCAGGCCTTCGCGGCCTCTTGTTCCGGTCTTTTCTGGCAAATCCGGGACGGTGCGGAAAGGGCACGCTACAGTTTGCGGGCAAACTCAGCTTCTGTTCACCGAAATTCAGCAAAGTCTTTTCATTTCTTCCGCCATCTGGCAGCAAACAGCCCAACAAGACACCCAAGTCCCAATCGAATTGGAGTATGTGAATGATTTTCTCCCGTATGCCGCGCCTCGCGGCCGCCGGTGCCATGGCCCTCGTTCTTGCTGCCTGCGGCGGCGGGGGCGGTGAAAAGGCCGGAGACGTCCCGACGCTTCGCCGCGGTATCTCGGCCAAGGTCGACACGCTCGACCCGCACAAATCCTCGGCGCAATGGGAGAACATCATCATCGGCGACATGTTCATCGGCCTGACCACCGATGGCCCGGACGCCCGCCCGCAGCCCGGCATGGCCACAAGCTGGGAAACCAGCCCGGATGGCCTCGTCTGGACCTTCCACCTCGGGGACTATGTCTGGTCGGACGGCAATCCGGTTGTCGCGGATGATTTCGTCTATGGCCTGCGCCGCATCCAGTCGCCGGAAGTTGCCTCGCAATATTCCTCGCTGCTCTATCTGATCAAGAACGCCGCCGCGATCAATGAGGGCAAGCTGCCGCCGGAAGAGCTTGGCGCCCGTGCCATCGACGACAAGACACTGGAACTGACTCTGGAATACCCGGCCCCTTACCTGCCGGGCCTGCTGTCGCACTACACGACCTATCCGGTGCCGAGCAAAGCCATCGAGGCCTATGGCGATGCCTGGATCCAGCCTGACAACATCGTGGTGAACGGACCGTACAAGCTGGTCTACTGGCGCACGGGCGATCAGCTCGTGGCCGACAAGAACCCGACCGGCTTCGGCGCGGATGATGTATGCTTTGACCGCGTCGTCTATTTCGAGCTGGAAGACCTGACCTCGGTCGAGAACAAGATCCTGTCCGGCGGCCTCGACATCAACAACGCCTTCGACGGCGCCCGCCAGTCCGAAGTGGAAGCCAAGCTGCCCGGTTGGCCGCGCACCACGCCGGCCCTGATCACGACCTATTGGTCGTTCAACACCAAGGCCCCGCCGTTCGACGATGTCCGCGTGCGCAAGGCGCTGGCCATGGCGCTCGACCGGGAATTCATGGTGAAAAGCGTGCTGACACCGGGCTATGTGCCAGCCTATTCCTTCGTGCCGCCGGGGGTCGACAATTACGACGTCGCGCGCCCGCACGTGGATTGGGAGACCGAGTCGCGTGCCGACCGGCTGGCCGAGGCCAAGCGCCTGCTGGAAGAGGCCGGTTACGGCCCGAACAAACCGCTCGAGTTCGAATTCATCCACCGCTCGACCGACGACAACCCGAAAGTGGCCCCGGTCGCCCAGGCCAACTGGTCTGACATTGCCCCGTGGGTGAAGCCGACCATTGTGAAGCAGGACACGAAAGTCCTGTACGCCCGCCTGCGCCAGTCTGACTTCTCGGTTGCGGATGCCGCCTGGGTCGCCGACTTCGACGATCCTATCAATTTCCTATACCTGCTGAAATCCGACACCGGCCAGCAGAACTATGGCGACTATAACAATCCGGAATATGACTCGCTTCTGATCCGCTCGAATTCGGAACTCGACCTGAAAAAGCGGGCGGAGACCTTTGCAGAGGCCGAAGAGCTGATGCTGAACGATTATCCGATCACGCCGATGTGGTTCCAGGTCACCAAGAACCTGGTCGATCCCACGCTGACCGGATACGAGGACAACGCCAAGGACCAGCACCGCTCGCGCTTCATGTGCCGGGATGGTATGAAAACGGGCGAATAAAAGTCGCGATAAGAGGGGAGGCGGCATGAGCCATGACATGGAAGCCATGGGGGCAGCCTCCCTCGGCGCTCTGAACTCGGGCGAGCATCATCCGGTCCAGTCGGGCGAGCCATGCCGCAATTGCGGGGCGGAGGTGGTCGAGCGCTATTGCACGCGCTGCGGCCAGCTCGCCTCGAACTTCCACCGGCCTTTCTTCGGGCTCGTAATGTCCAGCCTTGCCGACACGTTCGCGCTGGACAGCCGCCTGTGGCGCTCGGTGCCGATGCTCCTGTTCCGGCCGGGCCGCATGACCCGCAACTATCTGGACGGCAAACGGGCCCGCTATGTACCGCCGTTCCGTCTCTTCCTGCTGGCGTCGGTCTTGTTCTTTCTCACCGTATTCGGCCTCGGCGACCGGCTTGGCTGGTATGAGAACTGGCACCTGGATCCCCGTGGAGACAGTGTCCTCACCGATGCGGATCGTACCAGCGCCGTTGAAACTCTTAAGCTCCAGCTGGAGGATGAGGAACTCGCGCCTGAGGCGAAAGCTGCCATCGAATCCACGATCAAGCAGCTGAATTCCGGCCTCGCTCTGCCGTTCGTGGATGGGGAAGGGAAGGTCGACCGCGAAGCGCTCAATGCCGCCATCGAACAGAACGCCGAAAAAGGGGCCTCAGACGCGGAAATCGAGACCATGAAGGCCGCGAGCAACCAGTTTGCCCGTGTTTTCGAGAACCAGAGCAAGTTTGCAGCCCGTTTCCGCGAATGGTCGCCGCGCTTCAGCCTGATGTTCATGCCTCTGTTGGCATTGATGCTGACCGTGCTCTACGCATGGCACCGGCGTATCTATGTCTACGACCATGTGATCACGGCGCTGCACTTCCAGACTTTCGTTTATTTTCTGGCGACGTTGCTGTTGCTGTGCGAGGCCTGCCTGGGGATCGGGACGGGCTGGTTGATCACAATCGGGTCCCTCTGGGGCATCTGGTACCTCTACCGGCAGCTCCGCGTCACCTATGGAACGGGCATGTTCATGGCGGCGCTTCGTACCGCCATATTGCTGTTTATGGGCACAACCGTGCTGTTTATGCTGTTGCTTGGGCTGGTTGTCCTCAGCTTCGTGCTGACCTGACAATGTCTTCCGCCTGTAACTGAGGCAAATAAACCACACCCCGACGGTTTCGATGACAGAACGGTAACGGCACGTTGACGCTGCCGTGACAGGCGCCTTATCGATATAGCCAAGTCCCGGATTCAGGGGTCCGGGCGTGCGTCTTGAATAGGCGCGGTTCAATTTTTGGAGGTAATATAGTGAACGGGAAATCAATGAAGTCCCGCCTGCTTGCTTCATCCGTCTTTGCGGGTGCAGCATTCATGGCGCAGGCGAGCATGATCGCCATCGCTCAGGAAGACGACGCGGTTGATACCGTTGCGCCTGCCGCAGCGGAAGATGCAACGGCACGCCAGCAGACTGTCTACGTGACGGGCTCGCGCATCGCATCGCCGAACCTGACGACCACCAGCCCGGTGTCCTCGGTGTCCGCAGAAGACATCAAGCTGCAGGGCGTGACGCGCGTCGAAGACCTCGTGACCCAGCTGCCGCAGGCCTTCGCGGCTCAGAACTCGACCGTTTCCAACGGTGCATCCGGTACGGCAACTGTTTCACTCCGGAACCTCGGCTCGACCCGTACGCTGGTCCTGATCGACGGCAAACGCATGCCTTACGGTTCGCCGAACGATGCCGCTGCTGACCTTAACCTGATCCCGGGTCAACTTGTTGAGCGCGTTGACGTGCTGACGGGCGGCGCTTCGGCTGTCTACGGTTCGGATGCGATCTCGGGCGTCGTCAACTTCATCATGAAGGACGACTTCGAAGGCGTGCAGATCGACACCCAGTACGGTTTCTACCAGCACAACAACGACTACGACACGAACGGCAACCTGCGTGACGTGATCGCAGACCGCGCGACGACCAACCCGGCTCAGTTCGCTCTACCTGACGACAATGTGATGGATGGGTACTCGAAAGAGATCACCGCCATCATGGGCATCAATACTGATGACGGTCGTGGCAACCTGACCGCCTGGCTTGGCTATCGTAACAACGATGAAGTCATGCAAGCTGATCGCGACTACTCCGCTTGTGCTATCGGTTCTGCTTCGGCGACCGCGTTCACCTGCGGTGGTTCGTCGACGTCGTACCCGGGCCGTTTCACTGACTTCGACACGTTTGACTACACGATCGACCAGACGACTGGCGAATTCCGGGACTTCAACTCGGCACTCGACCAGTACAACTACGGCCCGCTGAACTTCTACCAGCGTCCTGACCAGCGCTACACGGTTGGCTTCAACGGCCACTATCAGATCAACGACAATGTCGACGCCTACACGCAGTTCATGTTCATGGACTATGAGTCGAACTCGCAGATCGCCCCGACGGGTAACTTCTTCGCAACCAGCACGCTGAACTGCGACAACCCGCTGATCTCGGCTTCGCAGCTCACGGCTATCGGCTGTACGCCGGCCATGGTCACCGCTGGTGACTCCATTGCCATGTACATCGCTCGTCGCAACGTCGAAGGCGGCGGTCGTCAGGACCACCTCGGCTACCAGACCTATCGTGGCGTTGCCGGTCTTCGCGGCGAGCTCTACAAGGCTCCGGGTTGGTCTTATGACGTCTCGGCTTCGTATGCTCAGGTCTCTCTGACCCGCGCTTACACGAACGAGTTCTCTGTCACGCGCCTGAACCGCTCCCTGAACGTTGTCGATGACGGCTCCGGCAATGCAGTTTGCGCAAGCGTTCTGGACGGCACCGATCCGAACTGTGTTCCGTGGGATATCTTCACCATTGGCAACGTGACGGACGCTGCTCTGTCCTATCTGCAGGTTCCGCTGCTTCAGAACGGTACGACGACTCAAAACGTCGTGACGGGCTCGATCACCGGCGACCTCGGTCAGTACGGCTTCAAGAGCGCCGCTGCTGAAAACGGTCTGCAGGTCGCGTTCGGTGCTGAATACCGTCGCGACTCTCTGGAATCGGTCACCGACAACTCGTTCGCAACGGGTGACGGTGCTGGCCAGGGTGGCCCGACCATCGGTCTTTCCGGTGCAATCGACACCTATGACGTGTTCGGCGAATTCCAGATGCCGCTGGTCGAAGGCAAGCCTGGTATTGAGCTTCTGTCGATCGAAGGTGCTTACCGCTACTCCGATTACTCGACGGGCATCAGCTCCGACTCGTACAAAATCGGCGGCGACTATGCCCCGACGTCGGACATTCGCTTCCGCGCCAGCTACCAGCAGGCCGTTCGCGCTCCGAACGTGATCGACCTCTTCCAGGCTCAGGGCTTCAACCTGTTCGACCTGGACGATGACCTTTGCGACTTCACCGACCCGGCCGCTGACGGCACCGGTGGTGCAGCTTGTATCGGTACCAACCCGTGGCAGGTCACCCAGGCTCAGGCCGACGGTGGTGCTCTGAATTCCCCGGCTGGTCAGTACAACTATCTGCAGGGCGGTAACCCCGACCTTCAGCCTGAAGAAGCCAAGACCTACACGATCGGCTTCGTGGCGACCCCGTCCTTCATTCCGGGCCTCTCGGCATCGGTTGACTATTACAACATCGAAATCACGGATGCGATTTCGACGGTTGGCGCCTCGGTCACCATGCAGCTCTGCTACCTGGAAAACGACGCAGATGCCTGCGGCCGGATCCAGCGTAACGGCAATGGACAGCTCTGGGTTGGTACGGGCAACGTGCTCGACACGAACATCAACATCGGTGGCGTGACGACTTCGGGCGTCGACCTCTCTGCTGCTTATGGCCTGGATATCGGCACTTACGGTTCGCTGAACTTCTCGGTGAATGGCACCTGGCTCGAAGCACTCGACTATGACCCAATCGGTCAGGCGTTTGCTGAGTACGGCTGCGTTGGCAAGTACGGCAACGACTGCGGTACCCCGACTCCGGAATGGCGTCACCGCGCCCGCGTCAGCTGGGCAACCCCGGTTGAAGGTCTCGATATCTCGGGTACTTGGCGTTACCTCGGTGAAGTGGACCTCGACACCGGCGCAACCGGCCGGGTCGACTCCACGCTGGACGCTCAGAACTACTTCGACCTCGCCGGCCAGTGGGCCGCACGCGATTGGGTGTCGTTCCGCTTCGGCGTCAACAACGTCCTGGATACCGATCCGCCGCTTTCGGCTTCGACCGGTACGACGGGTAACGGCAACACCTACCCGCAGTCTTATGACGCGCTGGGCCGTTACGTCTTCGTTGGTGCGACGTTCGACTTCTAAGTCGGCTCGCCAAACGGCAAAATTGGGAACGGCGGTCTTTCGGGACCGCCGTTTTCTTTTGTCCGGATGTCAGGGGAATAAAGACGCGTGCAGGCGTGGGGGGCCGTTTATACGGTCCTTATATGGTGTTTATAGTGTGTTTTATGTGGTCCCGGGGCGGACTTATCCAACAACCCGGCGGGATCAATCGCTGGCGCGCCACCGGGCATAGATCGCCGTCGGCAGGAGGCGGTCAGAGTCCTTCTGGGGCAGGGCCATTTCGCCCATTTCCATGGTTCCGCCAAAGGGGCGCAATCGGTCTGCCAGGGCCTGGGCCAGGGCGATATAGGACAGGCGAACGGCATAGGCCGTGAGGATCACGAAACGTGGGCGCTCACTTAGGAGGTCGCGCACAGTGTCCAGTAATTCCGGGAGATTTTCTTCAAATCGCCAGGTCTCATTCTTGGGCCCGCGGCCGAATTTCGGTGGGTCCAGGATGATGGCGTCATAGCGGTTGCCGCGCCGGATTTCGCGTGCGGTGAACTTCATCGCGTCGTCGGCGATCCAGCGGATGGGCTTGTCGTCGAGGCCGCTGAGGGTCTGGTTTTCCTTGCCATAGGCATTCGATTTCGGGCTGGCATCCAGATGGACGACATCCGCCCCGGCAGCGCCGCAGGCGAGTGACATCATTCCGGTATAACCGAACAAATTCAATGCCTTGACGGGGGCTTTGGCGGCCCGGATCTGGTCCTGTGCGAAGCGCCAGTGGACCGAATGTTCCTGGAAAATGCCCATGTGGCGGAAGGCGGTGCGGCGGGCATTGAAGGTCAGGCCGTTCCAGCGCATCGGCCAGGTGTCCTGCGCCGTGGGGGAGAGTATTTCCCAGTTGCCGGAGCCGTCTTCATCATTGTTTTTGCTGGAGAAACGCGCATCGGCGCGCCAGGTGTCTACCGGGCGGGCGGGCTCCCAGAAGGCTTGCGGGTCGGGGCGGATGACGGTCTGGCTGCCGAAGCGCTCCAGCTTCTGCAGGTGGCCGGAATCGAGCAGGGCATAGTCGTCCCAGTCGTCGGCGATCAGCAGCTTTGTCTCTGTTTTCATTGGAAATCCCGCTGCCGCCAGGTCTCATAGACCATGATCGCAGTGGCCTGGGCAAGGTTCAGGCTGTCGGCGCCGCCGCGCATGGGGATGAGGACCAGCTGGTCGCAGTCGGCCTCGACTTCGGGCGGCAGGCCGGCCTGTTCATTGCCCATCAGGATCACTGTATCCTGTTGCAGATCCACCAGATCGTGGCGGGCGGTGCCGTTGACGGAGGCGGCGACGGAGGTGAGGCCGGCCTCGCGGCGCCAGGCTTCGAATTCTTCGTAGGAGGCGGCGGCAAAGGGGATGTCGAAGACCGATCCCATGGACGCGCGCACGGCCTCGAAACTGTAAGGGTCACAACAGGTTCCGACCAGGATGACCCCGTCCGCCCCGGCGCAGTCGGCGGTCCTGAGGATGGTGCCCAGATTGCCCGGATCGCGCACTTCATAGAGCGCGATATAGAGGGCTTTGCGGGCCTTATCCGTGATCCTGATGTGATCCAGTGTGATCCTGCGCTGCCTGAACGTGGCGATAACGGCCTGCGCATTGTCCTTGTGGGTGACCTTGCTCATCAGCCGGTCCGGCACCAGCACGATCCGCGCCCCGGCCGCCTCGGCCCGCTCGGCCAGCGCCGCGATATGCGGACGGTCGGCGACGGCCGTGGCCACCACAACCGTGTCCGGCTGCCAACCATTGGCCAGACCCTGCTCAACCAGCCGCGCCCCCTCCGCCAGGAACAGGCCGGTCGCCTGGCGTTCCTTCTTCCTTTCAAGGCCCTTCAGGGTCTTGATCAGGGGATTGGACGGCGAGGTCAGGGTTTCGGGTGGTCGTTTCATGTAGGCCTGAGCGTGCGGCGGGACTCTTGCGACGGGTCCCTGAATAGGGCATCCCAAAGCAAAGGGAATGCCTAACAGGAGGTTAGCGGGGTCCCGAATGAAAATGCTTGATTACCTGTTTGCGTTCATCGCGCTCGCAGGCCTTCTGGCAACGGGATGGTGGGGGCTCTATCAGTCTCCGCAGCGGCCTGCAAACCTGGCCGCGCAGCTTGAGCAGGATGCCAACGCCGCCCTTGCCCAGAATGGTTTTGACTGGGCGCATGTACGCATGAACGGCCAACGCGCCGTGCTTCTGGGGGCCGCGCCCTCGGAGGACGCGGCTATGGACGCGGCTGAAGCGGTCCTGCACGCCGCTTGGGGCGGGGGCGTCGTCCTTGGCGGTGTGACGGTTGTGGAAGTGGCCGTCGATCCGGCCCGGCCTGTTTCGCCTTATGTCTGGCGCGCCGAGAAACTGGCGGATGGCCGGATTGTCCTGTCTGGATATGTGCCATCGCGGCGGATCGCGGAACAGATCGAAGCGGAAGCGGCGCGCTATTCCGGCGGCATTCTCCCCGAAAGCCATATGCAGGTCGCGGCAGGTTCGCCGGGCGGTAACTGGCAGGGCGTCGCCCGGTTTGGACTCGACCTGCTGAGCGAACTGGATTCCGGCGAGGTGCATCTGATGGACGACACACTGCGGGTGAGCGGTCTGGCGCCGGACCCGGCCGAGCGCGCCCGCCTGTCTGCCAAAGTTTCGACCCTCACGGCACCGTATCGCGGCGAGCCGCTGATCCATGGGCTGCCGGTCTGGTCGGCGCTGCATACCGGCGACGGGCTTGTCCTGTCCGGCAAGGTGCACAGTGACGAAGAGCGGCGCGAATTGCTGGGCATTGCGCAGGCCAACTATGGCGGCGAAGTCATTGATCAGATGGAGCTTGCCCCGGCCATGCCGGCTGGCTGGCTGGACAGCGTGCGGGCAGGCCTGCCGCATTTTGCGCGCTTCCGGAATGGCGAGATGGGCGTCTATCCGGGGGAGGGCGATGTCGGCCTTGCCGTCGAGGGCGAAGCGCCGGCGAGCACGCTGGACTACCTGACGCAGGACATGAACAGCGCCGGTGGCGACTGGCCCGCAACCGTCTGGGCCTATCCCGTCAACGTGCCGGTTCCGGAAGTGGATGGCATCCGCTTTGACACCGATCCGGCGGCATCCTGCCAGACAGCTTTCGATGCGGTGCTGACGGCCAATCCGATCCGGTTTGACCCAGGCAGCGCGGTGCTTTCCCGCGACAGCGGCGCGGCGCTGGATAAATTGCTGGCAGTGTCACATCTCTGCCCATCTGACCTGATACTGGGCGTGCAGGGTTATGGAGATGCGGAGACGGATCCTGATGCAGATATTGCACTCGGCACGGCCCGCGCGGAAGCAGTGGTGACGTTTATATTGGCATCAGGGTTTGACCCGGCCCGGATGTCTGCGCTTGGCTATGGCCCAGACCAGCTTGCGCAGTCTATTGACGCAGAGGCAGACCGGGCTGCGAACCGGTTTATTGAGTTCAGGGTTCTGACACGGAGCGAATAATGGCTTGGCTTGTAACGCATATGTGGATGGCGCTGACAGCGGCTGCAGTTTTCGCCCTGATGCTCGGCTGGACCGTGCGCGGCATTCTGCTGACCGGGAAAATGCGCAAGTCCATTGTCGACAAGGACATTGCGCTGACGGAGCTGGAACAGGCGCGTGAGGAAATCGAAAGCCTGTTTGCGGCCCAGCGGGCCCAGCGGGGCGAAGGCGGCAGTGTCGCGGACGCCTCGGCGCGCAAGATCTCTGACCTGACAACCGAACTGCAGAAGGCAAAGGCCGAGCTGAATGCGCTGAAATCGAGCGCTGGCAGAACTCCGGCAAGTGCGCCCGCAACCGCGCCAACCGGTGACAAGACCGAGATGCCAACCATCGTTCTGCCTCCGGCCTGCGTGCCGGCGGATGAGGTTCAGCCGGTTGCCGCCGCATCTACTGGCGGAGCAGGGGACGAGGAAGAAACCCCCTCACTGATCTGGCGCAATCGCCATCTCGAAGCGCGTGTGCAGCGTCTGGAAGCTCAGCTTGCAGAGGCCAGCGCTGCACCCGCCGTTGCGGCGGAGGCTGCGCCTGTGATGGCAGCCATCCCTTCGGTCGACGAGGAAGGCCTGTCCAAGCTGAAATGGCAAGCGGACTATCTGAAACAGCGCGTGGAATCGCTGGAAGCCGAGCTGGCCAAGGTGCCGGCAGAGGCCCCTCCTGCTGCGCCGGACGACAGCAATGAGGAAATGGCGCGCCTGCGCTGGCGGAACCGCTTCCTTGAAGGGCGCCTGGCCTATTTCGAGGGCGGCATGGAAGAGGCGGATGCGGTGGAAGTGTCCGACGCTGAGGCGTTTGTCGAAGAAGCTGCTGAGCCTCTCGCGGACGATGTGCTGATCGGCGCTGAGGCGACGCTGGACGAGCTTGATGACCCGCACGTCGTTGCCGAAGAAGACGAGGCGGTCGAGGAAGAGATTGCTGAGGCGGTCGAAGCTGTTCTGGTCGAGGAAGACCTCGCCGAGGCGGAAGCTGAAGAAGACCCGTTCGCTGACGTGTCGAACGACGAAGAGGAATCCCTCGACGAGGCGGATCACGCTGACGAGGATGTCCTCTCGGACGAGGAATATGACGAGCAAGATTTCGTCGAAGACGACGAAGAAGAGCTGTCAGACGACCTTGATGATGTCGAAGACGATGAAGACGCGGACGGCGACGTCGAAGACGAGGACGACGACGCAGAAGACCTCGAAGACGAGGCTTCCGAAGACGATGAGTCCGAGACCGACGAAGACGACGAGAGTGATGAGGAAGACGAAGCCGACGACGAAGACGAAGAGGCTTCTGACGAAGACGATGACTTCGACGCCGACGAGGATGATGACGCATCCGAGGAAGATGACGACGAGTCCGATGAGGATGATGAAGTCGATCTCGAAGAGTCTGAAGACGAGGATGAGGACGAAGACGAGGACGACCTCGAAGAGTCCGAGGACGATGAGGACGGCGAGTACGACGAAGACGACGGCGAGTATGAAGCCGACGCCGAGGATGATGATGAGGAGTCAGACGAAGCGGATGACTCCGAAGACGACGACGAGTCTGACGAAATCGATGCTGACGCCGAAGACGATGAGCTGGACGAGGCCGATGAGGATGAAGACGAGTCGGAAGATGACGCCGACGCGTTTGACGACGAGGTCGAGGACGAAGATGAGGATGGCGAAGCGGACCTCTCCTACGAGCCGACCGGAGAGGCCGTGTCTGAGCGCCCCCTGTCCATGCCGGGGCCTGTCGAGGGCCATCCGGACGATCTGACCCTGATTGGCGGCATCGGTCCGAAGATCCAGGTCCTGCTGAACGAGCTGGGCGTCTGGCACTATGACCAGATCGCAGCTTGGTCGCCGGAGAATGTCGCCTGGGTCGATGAGCATCTCAATTTCAACGGCCGCATCGTCCGCGAAGGCTGGGTGGAGCAGGCGGCTGTTTTGGTCGGTGACGCTGAAAGCGTCTGACCATTCAGGCAGGGTTCAGCCGGAACCGGTGAGGGTGGAGCGCATTAAGGCGGGGTGCGATTGCTTTTTGCCAGCGCAGGTTTAACCTTGCCCCACCCGATTTTTGGCCAGATTTTTGGAGAGCCCCATGACCCAACGGATCAATTTCGACAGCGCGATTCTCGACGGTGCCCCACGCATCAACCTGTCGCGCCGGGCGATTATCTCGGGTCTCGCCGCCGGCACGGTGTTTCCGTTCGTCACCGGCTGTGAAACCAACGCGGCGACCGGGCAATCCCAGTTGCTTCTGGTCGGTGACAGCCAGATCGCCACGATGGCCGCGTCCGCCTGGACCGATATGAAAGCGCAGACGCCGGTGACGGCGAACTCCCGGCTGAAGAGCCGCGTCCTGAACGTGTGGGAGAAGACGCTGCACGGGGCGGAGAAGCAGGGGCATATCGCGCCCGGGCAGAACTGGGACGTGGCCGTGTTCGACACCGATGACGTGAACGCGTTCGTGATGCCCGGCAACCGGGTCGGCGTGTATCGTGGTATTACCGAACTGACCGAGAATGACGATCAGCTGTCTTCGGTTCTCGGACATGAAACGGGCCACGTCGTCGGCAAGCACGCTGCAGCGCGCTATTCGCAGCAGATGGTGGGCCAGATGGCCATAGCGGTCGGCCAGGTGGCGGTGGCGCAGTCCGAAACCCTGTCGAAGTATGGCCCTCAGCTGGGCGTGCTTGGCGGCGCGGCGCTGCAGTTCGGTGTGATCCTGCCTTACAGTCGCGCGCATGAGCTGCAGGCCGACAAGCTTGGCGTCGATTACATGCACCAGGCTGGCTATGACGTGAAACAGTCGGTGCGCCTGTGGCAGCTGATGGACTCCAATTCCAAGGGCCAGCGCCCGCCGGAATTCATGTCCACTCACCCGGACCCGGGCCGCCGCGCCGATGAACTGGTCCGCTACATCAATGCCAAGGGCTATGCCCTGATGTAGGGCAGGGGCCTGCCCGTCCGGCTTGACCGCGACTTTGCTTTGCGCCATATGCGCCGCTTCTGTGGGAGGCCTTTAGTCAGGCCAGACCACGGAACCTCACTAAGCAACCGGGCGGATCGAAAGACCACCGCCCCATCTGAAACGTTCGAGAGGACAATATGGCTAAGAAACTGCTGGGGCAGCTCAAGCTCCAGATTCCCGCCGGCCAAGCCAACCCGTCGCCGCCCGTCGGCCCGGCACTCGGTCAGCGCGGTATCAACATCATGGAATTCTGCAAGGCGTTTAACGCCAAGACGCAGAGCATGGAACCCGGTCTGCCGACCCCGGTCGTCATCGACTATTACCAGGACAAATCGTTCACCTTCGTCACCAAGACGCCTCCGGCGACTGTGCTGCTGAAGAAGGCCGCTAAACTGAAGCTCGGCAAAAAGCCGGCTTCGGGCTCCAAGAAACCGGGCTACGACACGGTCGGCCAGGTGACCATGGCGCAGGTGCGGGAGATCGCCGAAATGAAAATGGTCGATCTGAACGCCAACGACCTCGATGCAGCGGCCAAAATCATCGCCGGGTCCGCCCGCGCGATGGGCCTCACGGTTGTGGAGTAAGCACCATGGCAAAAGCAGGTAAGCGCGCACGCGCAATCGCAGAAACCGTCGACACGACGAAATCCTACACCATCACCGACGCTGTCGCGCTGGTGAAGTCCAACGCCAAGGCAAAGTTCGACGAGACCGTCGAGATTGCCGTGAACCTCGGCGTTGACCCGAAATACGCTGACCAGATGGTCCGCGGTGTGGTCAACCTGCCGGCTGGCACGGGCAAAGACGTCCGCGTCGCCGTGTTCGCGAAGGACAAGAAGGCAGAAGAAGCCACGGCTGCCGGTGCTGACATCGTCGGCGCTGAAGACCTCATGGAGAAAATCCAGGGCGGCTTCATGGACTTCGACCGTGTCATCGCAACGCCGGACATGATGGCCGTCGTCGGCCGTCTCGGTAAGGTGCTCGGCCCGCGTGGCCTGATGCCGAACCCGAAAGTTGGCACCGTGACCCCGAACGTCGCTCAGGCCGTCAAGGACGCAAAGTCCGGCTCGGTCGAGTTCCGCGTCGAAAAAGCCGGTATCATCCACGCCGGCATCGGCAAGGCCTCGTTCACCGAAGCTGACATCGCGAAGAACATCTCCGCGTTCCTCGACGCCCTCGTGAAGTCCCGTCCGTCGGGCGCCAAGGGCACGTTCGTGCGCAAGATCTCGCTCTCGTCCACCATGGGCGCTGGCGTCACGATCGACACGACCCAGATCAGCCAGTAAGCGTTCGCGCTTCACGGCAGACAAATTCAGGAAGCCCGGCCCCGCAAGGTGCCGGGCTTTTTGCTGGCGTATCTTCCATCCGGATGGGCAATGGGGCATGAAGGGGTGAGCAGGGTGTCCGGGAGGACCGGGCACGTGGGGCAGGGGCTTACGGCACCTTAATGACCCATGCCTTGACTTTTTCTCAGCAAAGGGGCTTGCGAGCTTGGGGATAAACCGTTAACACCCCGCTCTTGACGGGAGTTCACCGATGTGTATCGGGGGCCTCCCGTTTTCCTGTCCATGACCATAGGTCACGTTTTCGAACGAGATAACGGCTTTTTGGCCACCTATGCAGACGGGGTGAGGCGTTGATTTGGTTCGAAAAAATAGGGTTTTCCCTATTTTTGGCTAACCGGATAAACGGCCAATCCCTGGGCAGGCGCTGGAAGGCTTCGGCCGGAAGGCGATTACCAGGGCGGCCGGATGGTCCGGGCGCCTCTATTGGAGACCCGCTATGGATAAAGCTGGAAAATCAGTGGCTCTCGAATCCCTGAAAGGGGTTTTCGCTGAGTCCGGTGCGGTCGTTGTGACCCACTATACCGGTCTGTCTGTTGCGGAAATGACGAAACTGCGTGGCATGCTCCGTAAGGACGGCGCGCAGTTGAAGGTGGTCAAGAATACCCTCGCGCAAATTGCGCTCGGGGGTACGGGTGGCGATGAAGCCAAGGCCCTGTTCCAGGGTCCTGTGGCAATCGCATTCTCGGCTGACCCGGTGGCGGCCGCGAAAGCGACCGACGAGTTCGCAAAAACCAACGCGAAACTCGTAATCATCGGCGCCGTGATGGGCGACCAGGTCCTCGATGCCAAAGGTGTCGAAGCTCTGGCAAAACTGCCTTCTCTCGACCAGCTTCGTGGCAAGCTTATCGGCCTCATTCAGGCACCTGCGACGAAAATCGCCGGCGTTCTGCAAGCCCCGGCTGGCCAGCTCGCTCGCGTCGTCTCGGCCTACGCCAACAAAGACGCAGCCTGAGACATCGTTTCCGCAATCTGAATACCAAATCAATCGAACCCAACAGGAATTACCAAAATGGCAAACCTCGAAAAACTCGTCGAAGACCTTTCGGCGCTTACCGTTCTCGAAGCCGCTGACCTCGCAAAACTTCTCGAAGAGAAGTGGGGCGTCTCCGCTGCTGCTCCGGTCGCTGTCGCAGCTGCTGCCGGTGGCGATGCTCCGGCCGCTGCCGCTGAAGAAAAAACCGAATTCGACGTCATTCTGACCGAAGCCGGTGCGAAGAAAATCGAAGTCATCAAACTGGTGCGCGAAATCGTGCCGGCCCTTGGTCTGAAAGAAGCCAAGGATCTCGTTGAAGGCGCACCGAAGCCGATCAAGGAAGGTGCTCCGAAGGCTGAAGCCGAAGAGATCAAGAAGAAGTTTGAAGCAGCCGGCGCAAAAGTCGAACTCAAGTAAGCTTCGGCGGCTTTACATTCGGGCGGCGTTCGCGCGAGGCGCAGCCCTTTCAAAGACTTGCGCGGCAGTTCCATTTGGGGCTGCCGCGTACTCGCGTTCTGGCGATAAGGTCACGGCCAGAGTGGCTGTGACGACAAAATTGGGATCCTGGGATGGCACTCTCCTTCACGGAAAAGAAACGTATCCGCAAATCCTTCGGGCGCATTCCCGAAGCCATTGAAATGCCCAACCTGATCGAGGTTCAGCGCGAGTCCTACGAGCACTTCCTTCAGATGCACACGCCGGCGCAAAAGCGCACGGACGATGGCCTGGGCGGTGTTTTCAAATCCGTGTTCCCGATCACCGACTTCTCCGAGCGGGCAACGCTCGAATATGTCTCCTACGAGTTCGAACAGCCGAAGTTCGATGTTGAAGAATGCATGCAGCGCGACCTGACCTTCCAGGCCCCCCTGAAGGTCCGTCTGCAGCTCGTGGTCTTTGATGTCGACGAAGACACTGGCGCACGCTCGGTCAAGGAAGTGAAAGAGCAGGAATGCTATCTCGGTGACATCCCGCTGATGACCGAGAAGGGCACGTTCGTCGTCAACGGCACCGAGCGCGTGATCGTCTCGCAGATGCACCGCTCACCCGGTGTGTTCTTCGACCACGACAAGGGCAAGACCCACACGTCCGGCAAGCTTCTGTTCGCTGCCCGCATCATTCCGTACCGCGGCTCGTGGCTCGATTTCGAGTTCGATGCCAAGGACGTCCTGAACATCCGGATCGACCGCAAGCGCAAGCTGCCGGCGACCACGATGCTATACGCACTCGGCTATGACACCGAGCAGATCCTCGACCTGTTCTATTCCCACTCCATCTACCGGATGGACAAGAAGGGCTGGATCACCGGCTTCCGTGCCGACGCCTGGAAAGGCGTGAAGCCGGAATTCGACCTGATCGACGCCAAGTCGAAGAAATCCATCGCCGAAGCCGGCAAGAAGATCACCGCCCTCAAGGCGAAACGCGTCGCTGAAGGCGGCACGGACGAGATCCTCGTGCCGTCGGAAGCCCTGGTCGGCAAGTTCCTTGCCCGCGACGTGGTGAACCTCGAAACCGGTGAAATCTTCGGCGAAGCCGGCGACATGCTGGAAGAGGAAATCATCGCCGAGATGCGCGAATACGGCATCAAGACGATCGAAGTGCTCGACATCGACGCTTCGGGCCGTGGCCCGTGGCTGCGCAACACGCTGAAAGCCGACAAGAACGAAACCCGTTTCGAAGCCCTGTCCGACATCTACCGCGTGATGCGCCCCGGCGAGCCGCCGACCCAGGACGCCGCTGACGCCCTGTTCGGCCAGCTCTTCTTCGATCCGGAGCGCTATGACCTCTCGGCTGTTGGCCGGGTGAAGATGAACATGCGCCTTGGCGTGGCCGTGAAGGGCTATGAGTCCGCTGCCGACGACATGCGCGTTCTGCGTCACGACGACATTATCGGCGTCATGAAGGTCATCCTCGACCTGAAAGACGGCAAGGGCGAAGTCGACGACATCGACAACCTCGGCAACCGCCGCGTCCGTTCCGTCGGGGAGCTGATGGAAAACAACTACCGTATCGGCCTCGTGCGCATGGAGCGCGCGATCAAGGAGCGTATGGGCTCGGTCGATATCGACACGGTCATGCCGCATGACCTGATCAACGCGAAGCCGGTTGTGGCGGCCGTGCGTGAATTCTTCGGCTCCTCGCAGCTGTCGCAGTTCATGGACCAGACCAACCCGCTGTCCGAGATCACCCACAAGCGTCGTCTCTCGGCGCTTGGCCCGGGTGGCCTGACCCGCGAGCGTGCCGGCTTCGAAGTGCGCGACGTGCACCCGACCCACTATGGCCGCATCTGCCCGATTGAAACGCCGGAAGGCCCGAACATCGGTCTGATCAACTCGCTGGCCACCCATGCCCGCGTCAACAAGTACGGCTTCATCGAAAGCCCGTACCGCAAGGTTGTGCAGGGCAAGCAAACCGATGAGGTCGTGTACCTCTCGGCGATGGAAGAAAGCATCTACTCGATCGCTCAGGCCAATGCCGAAGTGAACGCCAAGGGCGAGCTGATGAACGAGTTCGTCAACGCCCGTGTGGCTGGCGAAGCGACCATGGTCTCGAAAGACGACATCCAGTTCATGGACGTGTCTCCGAAACAGGTCGTCTCGGTCGCTGCGGCGCTGATCCCGTACCTCGAAAACGACGACGCTAACCGCGCCCTCATGGGTTCGAACATGCAACGTCAGGCTGTGCCGCTTGTGAAGTCGGAAGCGCCGTTCGTCGGCACCGGCATGGAAGCGGTTGTGGCTCGCGACAGCCGCGCCGCCATCGTTGCCCGCCGGGCAGGGGTGGTCGAGCAGGTCGACGCACTTCGCATCGTGGTCCGCGCAACGGATGAGATCGACCAGGGCAATTCCGGCGTCGACATCTACCGTCTCGCGAAGTTCCGCCGCTCGAACCAGAACTCGTGCATCAACCAGCGTCCGATCGTCAAAGTGGGCGACGTGGTCGTCAAGAACGACATCATCGCCGACGGTCCGTCTACGGACCTGGGCGAGCTGGCGCTTGGCCGCAACGTGCTCGTGGCGTTCATGCCGTGGAATGGCTACAACTTCGAAGACTCCATCCTGATCTCCGAGCGCATCGTGCGTGACGACGTCTTCACCTCGATCCACATCGAGGAATTCGAAGTCGCCGCCCGTGACACGAAGCTCGGCCCGGAAGAGATCACCCGCGACATTCCGAACGTCGGTGAGGAAGCCCTGCGCAACCTCGACGAAGCCGGCATCGTGGCTGTGGGCGCCGAAGTGAAGGCTGGCGACATCCTCGTCGGCAAGGTCACGCCGAAGGGCGAAAGCCCGATGACGCCGGAAGAGAAACTCCTCCGCGCCATCTTCGGTGAGAAAGCCTCCGACGTTCGCGACACCTCGCTGCGCGTGCCTCCGGGCGACGCCGGTACGGTTGTGGATGTCCGCATCTTCAACCGCCACGGCATCGACAAGGACCAGCGTGCCCTTCAGATCGAACGTGAGCAGATCGAGAAGCTGCAAGAAGACAAAGAAGACGAACAGGCAATCCTTGAGCGGAACATCTATGGCCGCCTCGAGGAGTTCCTGGTCGGCAAGGACGCGGCAGCTGGCCCGAAAGGCTTCAAGCCGGGCCGGATCGACGCCGCTGCTCTTGCAGAGCTGACCCACAAGCAATGGTGGGATGTGGCGCTGAAGTCCGAGAAGGCACAATCCGAACTCGACGCCATGCAGGAACAATTCGACGCGTCGATGCGCGAGCTTGATGCCCGCTTCAACGACAAGGTCGAGAAGGTCCAGCGCGGCGACGATCTGCCTCCGGGCGTGATGAAGATCGTGAAAGTCTTCCTCGCCGTGAAGCGCAAGCTTCAACCGGGCGACAAGATGGCCGGCCGTCACGGCAACAAAGGGGTTATCTCCAAGATCAACCCGCTCGAAGACATGCCGTTCCTGGAAGACGGCACGCCGGTCGATATCGTGCTGAACCCGCTGGGCGTTCCGTCGCGTATGAACATCGGTCAGATCCTTGAGACTCACACAGGCTGGGCCTGCCGTGGTCTCGGCCGGATCATCGATAACGCGCTGAACGAGTTCCACCAGAATCATGACATGAAGGCGCTGAAGTCGGCGCTGACAACGGCTTATGGTGCAGACCAGGAAATGCCGCAGGAAGATAGCGAGATCATCGAGCTCGCCGGGAACCTGCGCAATGGTGTGCCGATCGCGACGCCGGTGTTCGATGGTGCCCGCGAAAGCGACATCAACGATCTGCTAGAGCGTGCCGGTCTCGACTCCTCCGGACAGGTTCTCCTGTACGATGGTCGTACCGGTGTTGCGTTCGCGCGTCCGGTCACTGTGGGCTACAAGTATCTCCTCAAGCTCCACCACCTGGTGGACGAGAAGATCCACGCCCGTTCGACCGGTCCGTACTCGCTCGTTACGCAGCAACCGCTGGGCGGCAAGGCCCAGTTCGGTGGCCAGCGCTTCGGGGAGATGGAGGTCTGGGCGCTCGAAGCCTATGGCGCCGCATATACGCTGCAGGAAATGCTGACTGTGAAGTCGGATGACACGGCAGGCCGCGCGAAGGTCTACGAGTCCATCGTCCGCGGCGACGACACGTTCGAGGCCGGTATTCCGGAATCGTTCAACGTGCTCGTCAAGGAGATGCGTTCGCTGGGCCTCAACGTCGAGCTGATCGAGGAAGATGGCGGAACCAGCGATCCCGCCCCGGCCCCGGACAGCGAAACGGTGCCCGCCGAGTAGCGTGAAGACCTGACTGGAAGACCTCGCCGGGCCACCGGCCTGGCGGGTCCTTCCAAGCCGAACGAGATTTTACCCAGGGCAGGGGCCCTTCAGTCCCCGGAATAAAAGCCCACCCAAGGAGCAGACACGAATGCGCCAGGACGTCGCCAGTATCTTCAACCCGAACACCCCGGCCCCCACTTTTGAGGCCATCCGCATCTCGATTGCGAGCCCAGAGAAGATCCGTTCGTGGTCTTCGGGCGAAATCAAGAAGCCTGAAACCATCAACTACCGGACCTTCAAGCCGGAGCGTGACGGCCTGTTCTGCTCGCGCATCTTCGGCCCGCAGAAGGACTATGAGTGCCTTTGCGGCAAGTATAAGCGCATCAAGTATCGCGGCATCACCTGCGAGAAGTGCGGCGTTGAAGTGACTCTGGCGCGCGTTCGCCGTGAGCGCATGGGTCACATCGACCTTGCTGCACCGGTTGCGCACATCTGGTTCCTGAAGTCGCTTCCGTCCCGGATCGCGGCGCTGCTCGATATGGCCCTGAAAGATGTGGAGCGCGTGCTCTACTTCGAAAGCTATGTCGTGCTCGAGCCGGGCCTGACCGAGCTGGAATACAAGCAGCTTCTCACCGAAGAAGAATACATGGACGCCCAGGACAATCTGGGTGAGGACGCTTTCACCGCCATGATCGGCGCTGAGGCAATCCGCGAAATCCTGAAGTCTCTCGATCTGCCGGCCCTGGCCGACCAGCTTCGCGAAGACCTCAAGGAATCGACCTCCGAACTGAAGACGAAGAAATATTCCAAGCGTCTGAAAGTGGTCGAATCGTTCCTGCAATCGCACGCCAAGCCGGAATGGATGATCCTGACGGTTGTCCCGGTTATCCCGCCGGACCTGCGCCCGCTGGTTCCGCTGGATGGCGGCCGCTTTGCGACCTCCGACCTTAACGACCTCTACCGCCGCGTGATCAACCGGAACAACCGCCTGAAGCGCCTGATGGAGCTTCGTGCGCCGGACATCATCATCCGCAACGAAAAGCGGATGCTGCAGGAGTCTGTGGACGCCCTGTTCGATAACGGCCGTCGCGGCCGCACGATCACGGGCACCAACAAGCGCCCGCTGAAGTCGCTGTCCGACATGCTGAAAGGCAAGCAGGGTCGCTTCCGTCAGAACCTTCTCGGCAAGCGCGTCGACTATTCCGGCCGTTCGGTCATCGTGGTTGGCCCGAACCTCAAGCTGCACGAATGCGGCCTGCCGAAGAAGATGGCGCTCGAACTGTTCAAGCCGTTCATCTATGCCCGTCTCGACGCCAAAGGCCTCGCCGGCACGGTGAAGGCTGCCAAGAAACTGGTGGAAAAAGAGAAGCCGGAAGTCTGGGACATTCTGGACGAGGTTATCCGTGAGCATCCGATTCTTCTGAACCGTGCGCCGACGCTTCACCGTCTCGGCATCCAGGCGTTCGAACCGAAACTGATCGAGGGCAAGGCCATCCAGCTTCACCCGCTGGTCTGCGCCGCGTTCAACGCTGACTTCGATGGCGACCAGATGGCTGTCCACGTTCCGCTGAGCCTTGAGGCCCAGCTGGAGTGCCGCGTGCTGATGATGTCGACGAACAACATCCTCTCGCCTGCAAACGGCAAGCCGATCATCGTTCCGTCGCAGGATATTGTCCTCGGTCTCTACTATCTGTCCATCGACCGTGACGAGAAGCAGCCGGGCGAAGGCATGGTGTTCTCCGATCTCGCTGAGATCGAGCACGCGCTGGATAACGGCTTCGTCTCGCTGCACTCGAAAATCCGCGCGATGTACGAAGGTGTCGACGAAGAGGGCAAACCGCGCCGTTGGATCATCGATACAACGCCGGGCCGCTTCATGGTGGCAAACATCCTGCCGCGCTTCAAAGGCATCCAGCCGACGCTCGTCAATCAGACCATGACCAAGAAGTCGATCGGCAAAATCATCGACGAAGTCTATCGTCTGTGCGGCCAGAAGGCGACGGTCATCTTCTGTGACAAGATGATGGAACTCGGCTTCCGGGAAGCCTGCAAGGCCGGTATTTCCTTCGGCAAGGATGACATGGTCATTCCGGAAGCGAAGCAGAAACTGGTCGCCGCGACAAAGGAGCAGGTCTCCGAGTATGAGCGTCAGTATGCTGACGGTCTGATCACCCGCGGTGAAAAGTACAACAAAGTGGTCGATGCCTGGTCGAGCTGCACCGACAAGGTTGCAGACGCCATGATGGATTCGGCCTCGAAAAACCAGGCTGCGAAAGGCGTGCGGAAATCGCAGGTCAACTCGATCTTCATGATGGCCGATTCCGGTGCGCGTGGTTCGAAGAACCAGATGAAGCAGCTGGCCGGTATGCGCGGCCTGATGGCCAAGCCGTCGGGCGAGATCATCGAAACGCCGATCATCTCGAACTTCAAGGAAGGTCTGACCGTTCTTGAATACTTCAACTCGACGCACGGTGCCCGTAAGGGTCTGGCAGATACCGCTCTGAAAACGGCGAACTCGGGTTACCTGACCCGCCGTCTCGTCGACGTGGCGCAGGACTGCATCATCAACGAAGATGATTGCGGCACGGAGAAGGGCATCGATATCTCGGCCGTCATGGAAGGCGCCGATGTCGTTGTCTCGATCAGCGAGCGCATCCTCGGCCGCGTCACGGCAGAGGACGTCAAAGGCATCGACGGCAAACTGGTTGCTGTGTCGAACACCTATATCGACGAAGATCTGGCCGAAGCCATCGAGAAGGCCGGCGTCGACGTGATCAAAGCACGTTCGCCGCTGACCTGCGAAACCAAGAACGGCATCTGTGCCCAGTGCTACGGCCGTGACCTGGCTCGCGGTACGCCGGTCAACCGCGGTGAAGCGGTCGGCGTTATCGCTGCCCAGTCCATCGGTGAGCCGGGGACCCAGCTCACCATGCGTACGTTCCACATCGGTGGTGCGGCGCAGGTGGCTGACCAGTCGTCGGTCGAATCCAGCTTCGAAGGTACGATCCGCTTCAAGGATGGCGAGTTCGTCACCCGCAAGGACAAGACGATCATCGTCGTTGGCCGCCGTATGCAGGTGGAACTCGTGGACGGCGACGGTCGTATCCGTCAGTCCTTCCGTCCGGCCTATGGTACGCGCCTGATGGTCAAGGACGGGCAGAAGGTCTCGCCGGGCGTCCTGATGGCCGACTGGGATCCGTTTGCCCAGCCGATCGTTTCGGAAGTTGCCGGTGAAGTGAAACTCGTCGACGCAATCGACGGCGTCTCGGTTCGCGAAGAGACGGACGAAGCGACGGGCATCTCCTCGCGCGTCATTATCGACTGGCGCAGCGCGCTGAAATCGGCGGACATCAAGCCGTCGGTCCAGATCGTCGGCAAGGACGGCAAGCCCGTCAAACTGCCGAACGGTTCGGATGCGGTCTACCTCCTGTCGGTTGGCGCAATCCTGTCGGTCACCGATGGCGACTCCATCTCGGCTGGCGACACGCTCGCGCGTGTCACGACCGGTGGAGCGAAGACCAAGGACATCACCGGTGGTCTGCCGCGTGTTGCCGAACTCTTCGAAGCCCGTCGTCCGAAGGACCACGCAATCATCGCCGAGATGGATGGCAAGGTCGTCTATGGCCGCGACTACAAGAACAAGCGCCGCGTCTCCATCGTGCCGGTTGAAGAAGGTCGCGAGCAGATCGACTACCTGGTTCCGAAGGGCAAGCACCTTGCCGTTCAGGACGGGGACTTCATCAAGCGCGGTGAATACCTGATGGACGGTAACCCGGCTCCGCAGGACATCCTGCTGACACTGGGCGTCGAAGCACTTGCCAACTACCTGATCGACGAAGTCCAGAAGGTCTATCGTCTGCAGGGCGTGCCGATCAACGACAAGCATATCGAAGTCATCGTCCGTCAGATGCTGCAGAAGGTGGAGATCACCGATGCCGGCGATACGGGCCTGATCATCGGCGAGCATGTCGACACGATCGAGTTCGATGAAGCCAACGAATTGGTCCGCAAGTCCCGCAAGAAGGACCAGCAGGAAGCCAAAGGCATCCCGCTGCTGCTCGGCATCACGAAGGCTTCGCTGCAGACCCGCAGCTTCCTGTCGGCCGCCTCCTTCCAGGAGACGACCCGCGTCCTCACCGAGGCCGCAATTCAGGGCAAGATCGACACGCTGGAAGGCCTCAAGGAGAACATCCTTGTCGGCAACCTGATCCCGGCCGGTACCGGCTCGGGCATCCGTGCCTACCGCCGCATCGCTGCCGATCGCGACACGAAGCTGATGGCGAAGCGTGCTGCGGCTGTCCAGAAGGCGACCGAAGAAGCTGCCGTGCTCACCAGCCTGCCGGCTCCGGATCCGGCGCCTGTCGAGGAATAGGCTCGAAGAATCGGGCGCAAGCCCTTGAACCAATTGGAAAAGCCTGCCAATTCTGGCGGGCTTTTCTGCTTGTGGAGGCGGAGTTTCCTGCATGCGCCTGGAACGTTCAGACCTGATCGGCGCGGCTTGCGCAGCGCTCGCGCTGGGCCTGATCGCCTGGCTTTCCCTCGACAGTTGGGCGATCACGCGGTGCGAGGAATACATCGCCTCTGGCGGGGCAGGGGAGGCGACAGGTCTGTCGCTGGATCAGGCCAGGTGCCTGAAGCGCGAGAACGCAGGCCGGAAATAGCCGCCAGTGCGGGAAAACAAGGTGTTTCACGACAGCTTACGACCCTTGACGCAAGCGTCCGGTAGGCTTACACGCCACCAATCGTCAGAGAGGCCTAGGGATGCAAGTTCCTTCGCCGCACCGGATCCTGATTGATCCGGCCAATCTGGCCCCCAAGTTTTCGTCCGTTCCGGAAGCCCTTTTGGGGCATTCGGGACATCATTTTGTTACCGGCCCATCGGGCCAGAGAGTTTTAGAGACAGAAGGCCCGAATGCCCACAATCCAGCAGCTCATTCGTTCGCCGCGGTCGCCAAAGCGCACGCGGACCAAAACCCCGGCCCTCAAGGCCTGCCCGCAACGCCGTGGCGTGTGTACGCGCGTCTACACCACGACCCCGAAGAAGCCGAACTCGGCACTTCGGAAAGTGGCCAAGGTGCGCCTCACCTCGGGGTTCGAATCGCTCTGCTACATCCCGGGCGAAGGTCACAACCTTCAGGAACACTCTGTTGTCCTGATCCGCGGCGGTCGCGTGAAAGACCTTCCCGGTGTCCGTTACCACATCGTCCGCGGCGCGCTCGATACCCAGCCCGTCAAGAACCGTAAGCAACGCCGCTCGCATTACGGCGCCAAGAAGCCGAAGTAAGAGGTCAGCTCATGTCCCGTCGTCACAGCGCCGAAAAACGTCAAGTCCTTCCCGATCCGAAGTTCAAGGACATTGTCGTCACCAAGTTCATGAACCAGATCATGCGCGACGGTAAAAAGTCCGTTGCGGAACGCATCGTCTATGGTGCTTTCGAACTGGTCGAAACCCGCGCCAAGAAAAACCCGGTGGAAGTCTTCCACACGGCGCTTGAATCCGTCGCGCCTTCGGTCGAAGTCCGCTCGCGCCGCGTCGGTGGTGCCACCTACCAGGTTCCGGTCGAAGTTCGTACCGAGCGCCGTCAGGCCCTGGCCATCCGCTGGCTTGCTGCCGCTGCTGCGGGCCGCAACGAGAACACCATGCGCGAACGCCTCGCCGGCGAGCTGATGGATGCATCACAAGGCCGCGGCAACGCCGTGAAAAAGCGGGAAGACACGCACCGCATGGCCGACGCCAACAAAGCGTTCTCGCACTACCGCTGGTAATCAGCACTGGAATTCCGGGGCGATAGCGGGTAACGCGCCCGCAAATCGCCCCCTTTTCCTCCCGGAAAGCAGACACGAAGGTTTACCCACATGGCCCGCGAATACACGCTGGAGCGCTATCGTAACTTTGGCATCATGGCTCACATTGATGCCGGCAAAACCACGACCACTGAGCGCATCCTTTACTATACCGGCAAGTCGCACAAGATCGGCGAAGTGCACGATGGCGCCGCGACCATGGACTGGATGGAGCAGGAGCAGGAGCGTGGCATCACGATCACCTCCGCTGCGACGACCACTTTCTGGGAACGCACGGAAGATGGCTCCACGCCGCTGTCCGACAAATACCGTTTCAACATCATCGACACGCCCGGACACGTTGACTTCACCATCGAAGTCGAGCGTTCGCTGGCCGTGCTTGACGGCGCTGTTTGCGTTCTGGACGCCAACGCCGGCGTTGAGCCGCAGACCGAAACCGTTTGGCGCCAGGCTGACCGCTACAAGGTTCCGCGGATCGTGTTCGTCAACAAGATGGACAAGATTGGCGCTGATTTCTTCAACTGTGTTCACATGATCAAGGACCGTACCGGTGCGATCCCGGCTGCGATCCAGCTGCCGATCGGCTCCGAGACGGAACTCGAAGGCCACGTCGACCTGATCACCATGAAGGAATGGGTTTGGGAAGGTGACGACCTCGGCGCAAGCTGGGTGCACAAGCCGATCCGCGACAGCCTGAAGGACCTCGCTGAAGAATGGCGCGGCAAGCTCATCGAGACAGCTGTCGAGATGGACGATGCGGCCATGGAAGCCTACCTCGAAGGCAACGAGCCAGACGTCGACACCCTGCGCAAGCTGATCCGCAAGGGCACGCTCAGCCTGTCCTTCGTGCCGGTCCTGTGCGGTTCCGCATTCAAGAACAAAGGCGTGCAGCCGATGCTGAACGCCGTGATCGACTTTCTTCCGGGCCCGCTCGACGTGCCGGCCTATCTGGGCTTTGCACCGGGCGACGAAGAAGAAGTTCGTAACATTGAGCGCCGCGCAGACGACTCCCAGCCGTTCTCGGGCCTCGCATTCAAGATCATGAACGACCCTTACATGGGCACGCTCACCTTCACGCGTATCTATTCCGGTACGCTTTCGAAGGGCGACAGCTTCATGAACTCGACCAAGGGCAAGAAAGAGCGCGTCGGCCGTATGGTCATGATGCACTCCAACAAGCAGGACGAGATCACGGAAGCCTTTGCCGGTGACATCGTTGCGCTCGCAGGTCTGAAAGAGACCACGACGGGTGACACGGTCTGTGATCCGAACAAGCCGGTCGTGCTCGAAACCATGACGTTCCCCGATCCGGTGATCGAGATCGCCGTCGAGCCGAAGTCGAAGGCTGACCAGGAAAAAATGTCGGTTGGCCTGCAGCGTCTGGCTGCAGAAGACCCGTCGTTCCGCGTCGAGACCAACTTCGAATCCGGTCAGACGATCATGAAAGGCATGGGCGAGCTTCACCTCGACATCCTGATCGACCGTCTGAAGCGCGAATTCAAAGTGGAAGCCAATATCGGTCAGCCGATGGTGGCCTACCGCGAGAAGATCGGCCGCGCGGCTGAAATCGACTACACGCACAAGAAGCAGTCCGGTGGTACCGGTCAGTTCGCTCGCATCAAGCTGCAATTCGAGCCGCTTGAAGCCGGTTCGGGCTTCGTTTTCGAAAGCTCGATCGTTGGTGGTGCCGTTCCGAAGGAATACGTGCCAGGCGTCGAGAAGGGCCTTGAAATGGCCAAGGAAAACGGCCTTCTGGCCGGATACCCGGTCACCGACTTCAAAGCCACGCTGGTTGACGGCGCCTACCACGACGTCGACTCGTCCGTGCTGGCATTCGAAATCGCAGCCCGTGCAGCTTTCCGCGAACTCAAGGGCCAGGGCGACCCGCGCCTGATGGAACCGCTGATGAGTGTGGAAGTCGTGACTCCGGAAGACTATATGGGTGACGTGATCGGCGACCTGAACTCTCGTCGTGGCCAGATCCAGGGTTCCGAGCCTCGCGGCAATGCTGTCGCCATCAAGGCGTTCGTGCCGCTGGTGAACATGTTCGGTTACGTGTCCGATCTTCGTGGCATGTCCCAGGGCCGCGCCCAGTTCACGATGATCTTCGATCACTATGACGAGGTTCCGCGTGCGGAAGCTCAGAAGATCATCTCGGAAGTCGCTGGTTCTTAAAGAAAATCCGGCCGGAGTACCGGCCAACAGTTTGGAATGAAGGAGAGGCCCGATGGGCAAGGCAAAGTTTGAACGCAACAAGCCGCACGTGAACATCGGCACGATCGGTCACGTTGACCACGGCAAGACGACGCTGACGGCAGCAATCACGATGGTGCTGGCCGAGGCCAGCGGCGGCACGGCGAAATCCTATGCAGAGATCGACTCTGCACCGGAAGAGAAAGCCCGTGGCATCACGATCAACACGGCACACGTGGAATACGAGACGGAAGCCCGTCACTACGCCCACGTCGACTGCCCCGGCCACGCTGACTATGTGAAGAACATGATCACCGGTGCGGCGCAGATGGACGGCGCGATCCTGGTTGTGAACGCGGCTGACGGCCCGATGCCGCAGACCCGCGAGCATATCCTTCTGGCCCGTCAGGTCGGCGTGCCGGCTCTGGTCGTGTTCCTGAACAAGGTTGACCAGGTTGACGATGCTGAACTGCTCGAACTGGTCGAGATGGAAGTGCGCGAACTTCTGTCGTCCTACGACTTCCCGGGCGACGACATTCCGATCATCGCTGGCTCGGCACTTGCTGCTGTTGAAGGCCGCAACCCGGAAATCGGCCGTGACAAGGTGCTCGAGCTGATGGCCGCTGTTGATGCCTACATCCCGACGCCTGAGCGTCCGCTGGACAAGCCGTTCCTGATGCCGGTCGAAGACGTGTTCTCGATCTCCGGCCGTGGTACGGTTGTGACCGGCCGCGTTGAGCAGGGCGTTGTGAAAGTTGGCGAGGAAATCGAGATCGTTGGCCTGCGTCCGACCGTCAAGACGACCTGCACGGGCGTTGAAATGTTCCGCAAGCTGCTCGATCAGGGCCAGGCTGGCGACAACATTGGTGCGCTTCTGCGCGGTGTGGACCGTGAAGGTGTTGAGCGTGGTCAGGTTCTGGCCAAGCCGGGCTCGATCAAGCCGCACGCCAAGTTCGAGGCTGAAGCCTACATCCTGACCAAGGAAGAAGGCGGCCGTCACACGCCGTTCTTCACGAACTACCGTCCTCAGTTCTACTTCCGTACGACGGACGTGACCGGTATCGTGTCGCTTCCGGCTGACAAGGAAATGGTGCTGCCAGGCGATAACGTGAAAATGGACGTGGAACTGATCACCCCGATCGCCATGGACCAGGGCCTGCGCTTCGCGATCCGCGAAGGTGGCCGCACGGTCGGCGCCGGCGTCGTCGCCGCGATCAAGGACTAGTCCACGATCGCCTCACGGCACTTGAATTGGAAAAGGCCGCCCCAAGGGGCGGCCTTTTTGTTTGGGGTGTGGTTCGCTGGTGCGGGGGAGGGCTTACCGGCCCGTCCGCGGCAGGCGGATGAACGAGGCGAGGAAGGCGGCTGCCGCCAGCTGGACGCTGATCGCGACCGAGGTCAGCGACAGGGCGAACCAGCGCAGCGTCGTATTGCCGACAATGTCGCCGAAGCCGGACGAGGCCCAGCCCGAAAAGGCGGCGCCCGTACCGATGAGACCACCTACGCACAGAACGGCCGCCAGCTGCAGCTGACGCTCCAGCGTCAGGAAAGGCAGGATCCGGTCGAGGTGTTTCGATTTCGGCAGCACGCCAAACTCTCCGGCATAGACCCGGGTCAGCAGTGAGAAGGTCAGCAATTGCACGCCAACAATCACGGAGAAGCAGGAGGCGACGAGTGTGAGGACGTCGAGCCGGATCCCCGCGATTTCCAGCGGCCCGCCGATCAGGCAGGCGACGCCGACAAGACCGGCGCCCAGCAGGGTGGAGCCAGGCACGGCGAACAGCCATTTCGGGCTGTGAAGCAGCAGGAAGCGGAGGTGGCGCCAACCATCGCGCCAGGTGCGAAGGTGCGGCGCTCGCGTGCGGCCGTCCGGCGACAGCGTCGTCGGCACTTCGCGCATGTTGAGATCATTGAGGGACGCCTTCACGACCATTTCGCTGGCGAACTCCATGCCGGAACTCGACAGGTCGAGATCGCGAATGGCATCGCGATTGAAGCCACGCAGGCCGCAATGGAAATCGCCGACGGGGATCTTGAAGAACAGCCGGCCAATGAAGGACAGAACCGGGTTGCCAAGGACCCGGTGAAGGAGCGGCATGGCGCCCGGCGCGATTCCGCCTTTGAACCGGTTGCCCATGACGAGCTGCCCGCCTGCGCGCAATTCCTGCACGAAGGCATCGAGGTTGGAGAAGTCGTAGGAATCATCGGCATCGCCCATGATGATATACTTGCCGTGCGCCGCGCGGATGCCGCCGATCAGGGCTGCGCCATAGCCGCGCTCGGCAACAGGCGCGACCCGAGCGCCCTCGGCTTCAGCGATCTCGCGCGAGCCGTCGGTGCTGCCATTGTCGGCGATCAGGACTTCGCCTTTGATTCCCGCTTGTTCGAGGTAAGCGCGCGCCTTGCGGATGCAGATCGCCAGCGTTTCGGCTTCATTCAGGCACGGCATCAGGATGGTGAGTTCCAGCGCGTCAGCCTTGGGAGCCTGCATTTCGGTCTGGAGGCGCTTGAGCAATTCCAGGGCGCCGGCGCCATCGGTGGCTGTTTCGGTGCGCTCCGGCCAACCCATCTCGTGCTGTTTCAGCGTGTTCATCGTCTGCCCTCTCTTCCAATTCCGGAGGCAAGTGTCTCAGGATTAGGGAAAATTTCCGTGAAGATTGGGCGACTTGTGCCGTGGATTCATGCGATTCTGCTCGGGATTGGTTAACCATGCCGGCAAGCTGGTTCACGGGGCCCGGATGAGGCATGTCAGGGCCTGCCGGGCGGGGGGATGTGACGGGGCCCCGCAAACGCCCGCGAACACTGCAGATCAACAGCAGAAATCGCGCGAGCAGGAGTTGACGTGGCGATGACTATCCCATAGACCCCGCACTTCGCCGGGAAGGCAGCGCTTTTTAGACAGCGAACGCTCCCTCGAAACAGACAATTCAATCCCACGGACGCCCGGGCAAGCTGATTTTGCCCAGGGGCGAAAGTGTTTTGTGCGGACGGACCGAGACGATGGAACGACAAAATATCCGGATCAGGCTGAAAGCCTTTGATCACCGCGCCCTCGACATGTCGGCGAAAGAGATCGTGAACACGGCGAAGCGCACCGGCGCTGAAGTCAAAGGCCCGATCCCGCTGCCGACACGTATCGAGCGCTTCACCGTGAACCGGTCGCCCCACATCGACAAAAAGTCCCGCGAGCAGTTCGAGATCCGCACGCACAAGCGCATTCTCGACATCGTGGATCCAACCCCGCAGACCGTTGATGCTCTGATGAAGCTCGACCTGTCTTCCGGCGTTGGTATTGAAATCAAGCTTGAGGGAGGCCGTTAATGGCTCTGCCAGCAGCCCGTACCGGCGTGCTTGTCCGTAAAGTCGGCATGACACGTGTATTCGATAACGAAGGTCGTCACGTTCCAGTGACGGTCCTCTCGCTCGACGGCTGTCAGGTCGTCGGCCTGCGCACGGAAGACGAGCGCACTGTCACCACCAAAAAAGGTGGCCAGGTCACCCGCACCGACGGCTACCAGGCTGTTGTGATGGGCGCCGGCGACAAAAAAGCTAAACGCACTTCCAAAGCTCTGCGCGGCCAGTTTGCGAAAGCAGGCGTTGCGCCGAAAGCCAAGCTCGTTGAATTCCGCGTTTCCGGCGACCTGCCGGAAGTCGGTTCGGTCGTCCTGGCGGATCACTTCGCCGTCGGCCAGAAAGTCGATGTCGCTGCCCTGACGATCGGTAAAGGTTTCTCCGGTGCCATGAAGCGCTGGAACTTCGGTGGTCTTCGCGCCACCCACGGTGTTTCGCTGTCCCACCGTTCGCACGGTTCGACCGGCGCGAACCAGGATCCAGGCCGTGTCTGGAAGGGCAAGAAGATGGCCGGTCACTACGGCGTCGAGCGCGTGACCACGCAGAACCTCGAAGTCATCCGTACCGATGTCGATCGTGGCCTGATCCTCGTGCGGGGCGCTGTGCCCGGTCACGATGGCGCATTCGTGGAAATCCGCGATGCCGTGAAGAAGGCCCTGCACGCTGACGCACCTGCCGCCGGCTCGTTCAAGGCCCCTGAGGGCATCACCAAGCAAGAGAGCGCCGAATAATGGAACTCGCTGTCAAAACCCTGGCCGGCAAAGCTGCTGGCAACATCACGGTCGACGATGCGATCTTTGGCATCGACGACATCCGTGAGGACATCCTGCAGCGCACCGTGCGCTGGCAGCTCGCTCGCCGTCAGGCTGGTACACACAAGACCAAGTCGCGCAGCGAAGTGAACCGCACCACCAAGAAATACATCCGCCAGAAGGGTTCCGGCGGCGCACGTCACGGCTCGCGTAACGCACCGATCTTCGTCGGTGGCGGTATCGCCCACGGCCCGCGCGTTCGCAGCCACGCCCACGACCTGCCGAAGAAAATCCGCAAGATGGCTCTGGCCCACGCGCTTTCTGCCAAAGCAAAAGGTCAGGCGATCCTGGTTATCGACGAGGCCGTTCTGGCGTCTGCGAAAACGAAGGAACTTGCGGGTCAGTTCGCGGGTCTCGGCATCGAGAACGCCCTGATCATTTCCGGCACGGCAGTTGATGACAACTTCGCCAAAGCCGCGCGCAACATCCCGAACATCGACGTCCTGCCGGTTGCCGGTCTGAACGTTTACGACATTCTGCGCCGCAAGACGCTGGTCATCACCAAGGAAGCAGCCGAAGGCATTCAGGCTCGCTTCGACGGATCGAAGGAGGCCTGATCGTCATGGCTGAGGTGAAACCCCATCATTACGACGTTCTGCGCCGTCCTCTCATCACCGAGAAGTCGACGTTGGTCGCCGAGCACAACAAGATCGTTTTCGAAGTCGCTATCGATGCGGACAAGAAAATGATCAAGGACGCGGTCGAGACCCTGTTCAAGGTCGAAGTGACCAAGGTCAACACGATCCTTCAGAAGGGCAAAACCAAGCGCTTCCGTGGCTATGCCGGACGTCGTTCCGACATGAAGAAAGCCATCGTGACGCTTGCCGAAGGCCAGTCTGTCGACATCACGACGGGCCTGTAAGAGGGAAGGGCGAACATTATGGCACTTAAGACATTCAATCCGACCTCTCCCGGCCGTCGCCAGCTCGTTCTGGTCGATCGTTCGGAGCTCCACAAGGGCAAGCCGGTCAAGGCGCTCACCGAGGGCCTGAGCAAAAAGGGCGGACGCAACAACCGAGGCCGCATCACGGCACGCCGTATCGGTGGTGGCGCGAAGAAGCTGTACCGCAAGGTCGACTTCAAGCGTAACCGCTGGGACATTCCGGCTGTCGTCGAGCGCCTGGAATATGACCCGAACCGTACGGCTTTCATTGCGCTGGTGAAGTATGATGACGGCTTGCTGTCCTACATCATCGCCCCGCAGCGCCTGGAAGTCGGCGATACGGTGATCACTTCGGCAACGGCTGACATCAAGCCGGGCAACACGCTGCCGCTGAAGAGCATCCCGGTCGGTACGATCATCCACAATATCGAGATGAAGCCCCAAAAGGGCGCGCAGATGGTCCGCTCCGCCGGCACCTATGCTCAGCTCGTTGGCCGCGATGGTGGCTATGCTCAGATCAAGCTGGCTTCCGGTGAACTGCGCATGGTCATGGATAGCTGCCTGGCAACTGTCGGTGCCGTGTCGAACCCGGACAATATGAACCAGGTTCTCTCGAAAGCCGGCCGCAAGCGTCACATGGGCAAACGCCCGTCTGTCCGCGGTGTTGTGATGAACCCCGTCGACCACCCGCACGGTGGTGGTGAGGGCAAGTCCTCCGGTGGCCGTCACCCGGTTACGCCGTGGGGTAAGAAAACCCGCGGTCCGAAAACCCGTAAAAACAAGGCAACGGATCGTCTCATCATCCGTCGCCGTAACGCGAAACGCTAACAGGAGCCACGAGACATGCCCCGTTCTGTCTGGAAAGGCCCATTCGTCGACGGCTACCTGCTTAAGAAGGCAGAGGATGCCCGTTCCGCTGAGAAGCGCGTTGTGATCAAGACCTGGTCGCGCCGCTCGACGATTATGCCGCAATTCGTTGGCCTGAACTTCCAGGTCCACAATGGCAACAAGTTCATCCCCGTGACCGTTTCGGAAGAAATGGTCGGTCAGAAATTCGGCGAATTCGCTCCGACCCGTACGTTCTACGGCCACGGCGCGGACAAGAAAGCGAAGAGGAAGTAAGCCATGGGTAAGGCCAAAAATCCTCCGAAGCAGGCACCGAACGAGTCCCGCGCTGTTCTGCGCATGTACCGTTCCAGCCCGCAGAAGCTGAACCTGCTGGCACAGCAGATCCGCGGCCTCAAGGTCGAGCGGGCTCTGGCTGAGCTGCAGTTCTCGCCGAAGCGTCCGGCCAAGGACGTTCGCAAGCTGCTGCAAAGCGCCATCGCGAACGCTGAGAACAACCACAACCTCGACATCGACAGTCTGGTCGTCGCTGAGGCCCACGTTGGCAAGAACCTGGTGATGAAACGCATCCGGGCCCGCGCCCGTGGCCGCGCCGCACCGGTCCAGAAACCCTTCGCGCAGCTCACCATTGTGCTGCGTGACATGAGCATGGAAGCGGAGGCTGCCTGATGGGTCAGAAAGTAAATCCGATCGGCCTGCGTCTCGGTATCAACCGGACGTCTGACAGCCGCTGGTACGCAGACAGCGCCGACTTCGGTCGTCTGCTGCACGAGGACATCGCGATCCGCAAGGCTATCCGCGAGCGCCTCAAGCAAGCCGGTATTTCGAAGATCATCATCGAACGTCCGCACAAGAAGTGCCTCATCACGATCCACACGGCTCGTCCAGGTCTCGTGATCGGCAAGAAGGGCGGCGACATCGAGACGCTCCGCAAGGACCTCGCGAAGATGACGTCTGACGACGTTCGCGTGAACCTCGTTGAGATCCGCAAGCCGGAAATCGATGCCACGCTGATCGCTGACGACATTGCACGCCAACTCGAGCGCCGGGCTTCGTTCCGCCGCACGATGAAGCGCGCCATTCAGTCCGCGATGCGTCTTGGCGCTGAAGGCGTGAAGATCATGGTTGCTGGCCGTCTTGGCGGTGCAGAAATCGCCCGTACCGAGAAGTATGCTGAAGGTTCCGTGCCGCTGCACACGCTGCGCGCCGACATCGACTACGGTACTGCCGAAGCCTCAACGACTTACGGCATCATCGGGATCAAGGTCTGGGTCTACAAAGGTGAGATCCTTGAGCACGATCCGATGGCGCAGGACAAACGCCTGGAAACTTCCGGCCAGTCCCGTGCACGTGCAAATGCAAACCAGCGCGGCCCGGCAACGGGCGCACAGACCGCCGGAGCATAAGAGATGCGTCAACCGAAACGAACCAAGTTCCGCAAGGCCTTCAAAGGCCAGATCCGCGGTAACGCCAAGGGCGGTTTCTCGCTGGCATTCGGCGAGTTCGGCCTGAAGGCGCTCGAGCCGGAGCGCGTCACCGCGCGCCAGATCGAGGCAACACGCCGCGCCATCACCCGCGAGATGAAACGTCAGGGTAAAGTGTGGATCCGCGTTTTCCCGGACGTGCCTGTGTCGGCCAAGCCGATCGAAGTACGTATGGGTAAAGGTAAGGGCTCGGTAGACCGTTGGGTCTCCCGCGTTGCCCCGGGCCGCATCCTGTTCGAGATCGACGGCGTGCCGGAAGATATCGCTCGTGAAGCCCTGCGCCTCGGCGCAGCCAAGCTTCCGATCAAAACTAAAGTCGTCAAACGTATCGAGGGGATCTGATCATGGCTCGCAAGACCAAAGCACGCCTCGATGATCTGAAGGCAAAATCGGCTGACCAGCTCAAAGATGATCTGGTGAAGCTGAAAAAAGAACAATTCAACCTGCGCTTCCAGGCGGCCACCGGCCAACTGGAAAAAACTTCCCGTGTCACTGAAGTCCGCCGCGACATTGCTCGCGTGAAGACTTTGATGCGCGAGAAGGCTCAGGCTGGTCAGGCGTAAGGAGAGGGATCATGCCCAAGCGTATCATGGAAGGCGTCGTGGTCTCCGCCAAGCAGAACAAGACCGCAATTGTCCGCGTCGAACGGACCTTCACGCACCCGATGCTGAAGAAGATCGTTCGTCGTTCGAAGAAATATCATGCCCACGATGAAGCGAACGTCGCTGTCGAGGGTCAGATTGTAACGATCCAAGAGTGCCCGCCGAAGTCCAAACTGAAGCGTTGGGAACTCGTCCCAGGTGAAGGGAGTGACGCATGATCCAGATGCAGAGCAACCTGCGGGTGGCTGACAATTCCGGCGCGCGCCGCGTCCAGTGCATTAAAGTGCTGGGTGGTGCAGGCCGTCGTTATGCCTCCGTCGGCGACGTGATCGTCGTTTCCATCAAGGAAGCGATCCCGACCGGCCGCGTGAAGAAGGGGGATGTCCGCAAGGCTGTCGTCGTTCGCGTGGCAAAGGACATCAACCGCGCAGACGGCTCCACCATTCGTTTCGACACGAACGCTGCCGTTCTGATCAACAACAATGGCGAGCCGATCGGCACGCGTGTCTTTGGCCCGGTTCCGCGCGAATTGCGCGGCAAGAACCAGGTCAAGATCGCCAACATGGCCCCGGAGGTCCTGTAACATGGCTGCGAAGATCAAAAAGGGCGACACCGTCATCGTGATCGCCGGCCGCGACAAGGGCACCAAGGGCGAAGTCCTGAAAGTGATCCCGGACGAGAACCGCGTCGTTGTGCGCGGTGTGAACGTGGCGAAGCGCCATCAGAAGCCGTCGCAAACTGACGCCGGCGGCATGAAGAGCTTCGAAGCCCCGCTTCACGTCTCGAACGTGGCACTCGCCGATCCGCGCGATGGCAAGGCTGTCCGCGTGGGTTTCAAAACCGATGAGCATGGTCGCAAGACGCGCTATGCCAAACGCTCTGGGGAATCCATCGATGTCTAAGGCATACGAACCCCGTCTGAAGACGAAGTATCGTGAAGAGATCCGGCAGAAGCTGCAGGACCAGTTCAACTATTCGAACCCTATGATGGTTCCGAAACTGGACAAGGTCGTGATCAACATGGGTGTCGGCGAAGCTGTCTCTGACTCCAAGAAGATCAAGTCGGCGCTTGCTGAGCTTGAAAAGATCGCTGGCCAGAAGCCGGTGGCTACGAAAGCTCGCAAGTCGATCGCTGGCTTCAAGCTTCGCGAAGGCATGCTGATCGGTTGTAAGGTCACCCTGCGCCGCGACCGCATGTTCGAGTTCCTCGACCGTCTGACCAACATCGCCCTGCCGCGCGTGAAAGACTTCCGTGGTCTGAACGGCAAGAGCTTCGACGGCCGTGGCAACTATGCCATGGGTCTCAAGGAACACATCGTGTTCCCGGAGATCAATTACGACGAAGTCGATGATATCCGCGGTATGGACATTATCGTCTGCACCACCGCCGCCACGAACGAAGAAGCCAAAGCACTCCTCGCTGAGTGTGGCTTCCCGTTCCGGAACTAGCGCCAGGAGACTGCTGATATGGCAAAGAAGAGCGCAATTGAGAAAAACGCGAAACGCCAGAAGCTGGTGGATCGCTATGCTGCAAAGCGCGAACAGCTGAAAGCGGCGGCGATGGATGAAAACCTGTCGCTGGAAGAGCGCTTCAAGGCGCGTCTCAAGCTGGCAGAGCTGCCACGTAACTCCGCACCGAACCGTGTGCGCAATCGCTGCGAAGTGTCCGGCCGTCCGCGGGGCTACTATCGCAAACTTAAAATGTCGCGGATCGCGCTGCGTGAGCTTGGCTCAAGCGGTCAGATCCCCGGCCTCGTGAAGTCCAGCTGGTAAGAGAGGAGGGTACACATGAACATTTCTGATCCCCTCGGCGATATGCTCACACGCATCCGTAACGCTCAGATGCGCGGCATGTCGAAAGTCGTAACCCCGGCTTCCAAGCTCCGTGGCCGCGTGCTGGAGGTTCTCCAGTCGGAGGGCTACATCCGCGGTTTTGCGGAAATCGAGAAAGACGGTCACAAGAACCTTGAAATCGAGCTTAAGTATTACGAGGGCCAGCCGGTCATCTCGGAGATCAAACGTGTCTCCAAGCCCGGCCGCCGCGTGTACTCTTCGGTCTCTGATATTCCGCTGGTGCGTAACGGCCTCGGCATCTCCATCCTTTCGACTTCGAAAGGTGTGATGTCCGATAACGTTGCCCGCACAGAGAATGTCGGTGGCGAAGTGCTCTGTCGGGTCTTCTAGGAGAGCATACCATGTCACGTATTGGAAAACTCCCGATCGAACTCCCCGCCGGCACAACCGTGTCCGTCGACGGACAGACGATCAAGGCAAAAGGTCCGAAGGGCGAACTGTCCTTCACGGTTGCCGAAGTCATCACGCCGAAGCTCGAAGGCAATGAGCTCACGCTCACTCCGCGCGCCGACGTTCTTAAAGCTGCGCATGCTCGCATCGAAGCTGAGACGGCACGCGGCAAGCGCGCGCCGACTCTGGCTGCGGCCATGGATGCGTCTGCCCGCACCCAATGGGGCACGGCTCGCTCGCGCGCCGCGAACATGATCGACGGCGTGTCGAAGGGGTACGAGAAAACGCTCGAACTCGTCGGCGTCGGTTATCGTGCCCAGATGCAGGGCAAGGATGTAAAGCTGGCTCTCGGCTTCTCGCACGATGTGGTCTATGTGGCGCCGGAAGGCATCACGCTGGCTTCGTCCAAGCCGACGGAAATCATCGTCTCGGGCGCGGACAAGCAAGCCGTTGGCCAGGTTGCCGCCGAGATCCGCAAGTATCGTTCGCCGGAGCCTTATAAAGGCAAGGGCATCCGTTACGCGGGCGAATACGTCCGCCGTAAGGAAGGCAAGAAGAAGTAACGCCATGAAAAGTCCACGCGAAAAGATGCAGCGCCGCGCCCAGCGCGTCCGCACCAAGCTCCGGAAGGTCGCCGAAGGGCGTCCACGCTTGTCGGTTGCCCGCAGCCACAAGAACATCTCGGCCCAGATCATCGACGACGAGAAAGGCATCACGCTCGCCTCGGCTTCGACCCTGGAAAAAGACGTTCTCGGCGGTGCCAAGACCGGTGCGGACTCGTCCGCAGCAGCGCTGGTCGGCAAGGTTTTGGCAGAGCGCGCCAAGAAGGCCGGAGTGGAAGACGTTGTCTTCGACCGCGGCGGCTACATGTTCCACGGCCGGGTGAAAGCTCTGGCAGACGCCGCCCGTGAGGGCGGTCTCAAATTCTAAGGAGAGGCCCTATGGCTGAAGAAAGAGGAAGAGGCCGCCGGAATCGCGATCGCGAGGAGGAGCAGTCCGAAATCGTCGACAAGCTGGTCGGTATCAACCGCGTCGCCAAGACGGTGAAGGGCGGTAAGAACTTCGGCTTCGCCGCGCTCGTCGTGGTTGGTGATCAGAAGGGCCGCGCTGGCTTCGGCAAGGGCAAAGCCCGCGAAGTTCCGGAAGCGATCCGCAAGGCAACCGAAGAAGCCAAGCGCAACATGGTTCGTATCCCGCTGCGCGAAGGCCGCACGCTGCACCATGACGGCAAAGGCCGTTGGGGCGCTGGCAAGGTGGTCCTGCGCGCTGCCCCTCCGGGTACCGGCGTGATCGCGGGTGGTCCGATGCGTGCTGTGATGGAAGTCCTCGGCGTCCATGACGTCGTTGGCAAGTCGCTCGGCTCCTCGAACCCGTACAACATGGTTCGCGCCACGTTCGACGCTCTGAAAGAGCAGGCCAGCCCGCGCACCGTCGCTTCCAAGCGCGGCCTGAAAGTTCAGGACGTGGTTGGCCGTCGTACCGATGGTGCGTCGGAAGCCGGCGTCGTTGAAGCGTAAGGCGAGGGAAGGATAGCAACATGGCAAATTCCAAACTCACCGTCCGTCAGACCGGCAGCCCGATCGGCCGCAAGCCCGAGCAGCGCCAGACGCTGATGGGCCTTGGCCTCAACAAGATCGGCCGGACCAAGGAACTCGAAGACACTCCGGCTGTGCGCGGCATGATCCGCAAAGTAGCCCATTTGGTTGAGGTTGTTGGCGAATAAGGCCTCGTGCCGCTCGCCTGCCGCCCTGAACCGCTAGACTTATCGGAAGATAGAACGATGAAACTCAACGAACTGTCCCCCGCAGAGGGCTCGACCAAGAACCGCATGCGCGTTGGTCGCGGCGTTGGCTCGGGTAAGGGCAAAACGGCTGGCCGCGGCGTAAAAGGCCAGAAGGCACGTTCGGGCGTGGCCGTGAACGGCTTCGAAGGCGGCCAGATGCCGATCTACATGCGTCTGCCGAAGCGTGGCTTCACCCCGTATGGCCAGAAGACCACTTCCTGGGTCAACCTCGGCCGTCTGGCCAAGGCTGTCGAAGCTGGCAAGCTGGACCCGTCCAATGTGACGGAAGAGACGCTGGTCGCTGCTGGTCTGGTGAGCAACGTCCGTGACGGCGTGCGCCTGCTGGCCAAGGGCGATGCCCCGAAAAAGCTGAACATCACTGTGACCGGCGCTTCCAAAGCCGCCATCGAAGCCGTTGAAAAGGCTGGTGGTTCGGTCACTGTTACGGGTGCCACAAAAGACACGTCTGCAGAATAAGCAGCAGTTTTTAACCGGAACCCCTTCACAAACACCGTGACGCCGCCGATTTTGGCGGCGCACGCATTTTCAGGGAGGTCGAGCGTCGATGGCCAATGCCGCAGAACAGATGGCTCGCAATGTGAATTTCGGGACGTTCGCCAAGGCGAAGGACCTGCAGAACCGCATCCTCTTCACTCTGGGCATGCTCTTGCTCTTCCGCCTGGGCACGTTTGTCCCGATCCCGGGTCTCGACCCGGTCGCCTACGCTTCGATCTTTGCAAGCCAGTCTGGCGGCCTGCTGGGCAACATGAACATGTTTGCCGGCGGCGCCGTGGAGCGGATGGGCATCTTTGCCCTGAACGTGATGCCGTACATCACCGCTTCGATCATCATCCAGATGATGACCCAGGCATCTCCGACCCTTGAGAAGCTCAAGAAGGAAGGCGAGGCGGGCCGCAAGCAGATCAACCAGTACACCCGCTACCTGACGCTGGCCTTCGCGCTGGTGCAGTCCTTTGCCATCGCATCCGGCCTCTCGCATGTCCGGATCGATGGGATCTCAGGGCCTTTCTTCATCCTGACCGGTGTGGTCACGCTGACCGGGGGCACCATGCTTCTGATGTGGATGGGCGAGCAGATCACGGCCCGTGGCATCGGTAATGGTGTGTCGCTGATCATCTTTGCCGGCATCGTGGCCGAGCTGCCGAAGGCCATCGTAAACCTTGTCAGCCAGGCGCGTGCGACTTCGGTGAACGTGGTTTTCGTTGTTGCTATTGCCGCGATGGTGATCGCACTCGTCGTGTTCATTGTGTTCATGGAGCGCTCGCAGCGCCGGTTGCTGATCCAGTATCCGAAGCGACAGCAGGCCCATGGCTTTGCGCAGGGCCAGAAGAGCTTCCTGCCGCTCAAGATCAACACGGCAGGCGTCATCCCACCGATCTTCGCTTCGGCGCTCCTGATGCTGCCGCTGACGGTTGTCGGCTTCATGGGCGGCAATGCGGCCGGAGCTGCGGCAGATGGTCAGGTAAACGGCGTTCTGGCCTGGTTGGCAGCGAACTTCTCTGCCGGCACCTGGACGCACATCATCTCCTACTGCACGCTCGTGATCTTCTTCACGTTCTTCTACACTTCGATCATGTTCAATCCCGAGGAAACGGCCGACAATCTCCGCAAATATGGCGGATTCATCCCGGGCATCCGCCCCGGATCGAATACGGCGGCCTATTTCGACTATGTGCTGACTCGCCTTACGGTGATCGGTGCGCTCTACCTGACCTTTGTCTGTGTTCTGCCTGAGCTGCTGCGGCGCTATTTCCCGGAGATCCCATTCTACATCGGGGGAACGTCGCTGCTGATCGTGGTTTCAGTCACCATGGACACCGTGACGCAGATACAGTCGCATTTGATTGCGCATCAATACGAAGGCATGATCAAGAAGTCGAAACTCGGGGGCCGTAAAAAATGAACCTAATTCTGTTCGGGCCGCCTGCGGCCGGGAAGGGGACGCAGGCGAAGCGTCTGGTCGAGGAGCGGGGCTTCATCCAGCTCTCCACCGGCGACATGCTGCGCGCTGCGCGCGCATCCGGGTCGGACCTCGGCCAGCGCGTGGCCATCATCATGGACGAAGGCGGACTTGTCTCCGACGAGATCGTGATCGCTCTGATCGACGAGCAGCTGACCGCCAACCAGGGCGCACCGGGGTTCATCTTTGATGGCTTCCCGCGGACGGTCGGTCAGTCCGCTGCACTGGACGAGCTGCTGAAATCCCGTGGTACGGAAGTTAACCGTGTCGTGCGCCTCGTGGTGGACGATGCTCAGCTTCTGGCCCGCGTGACCAAGCGTTTTGAGGAGCAGGGGCGCAAGGACGACAATCCTGAAACCTTCTCCAAACGCCTGGAAAAGTACTATGAAGACACCGCCCCGCTCGTGCCTATTTATGCAGAGCGTGGCATACTTGCCGAAGTCGACGGAATGGCCTCGATCGAAGCGGTTGCGACACAAATCGACACCGCCCTGAAAGAGACGGCATAAAGCTGGGATTCCGCTGTTGACGCGTTAATTTCCACGGCTATAAGCCTCCACTCTTAGCTTAAGGCTTAATCGCCGGCGCGCGAGGCGGACCGTTTCCGGCTCGGCGCGCTTATAATGTTTGAACAGTCCGCTTGAGGAGAACCGGCTTTGGCCCGTATTGCAGGCGTTAACATCCCGACCAATAAGCGCGTCGTTATTGCGCTGCGGTACATTCACGGCATCGGTCCGGCCTTCGCAAAGGAAATTTGCGATAAGGTTGGTGTCGATGAATCACGCCGCGTGAACGAGCTGAGCGACGCTGAAGTCATCAAGATTCGCGAAACCATCGACGCTGACTACATGGTCGAAGGCGACCTGCGTCGTGATACGTCGATGAACATCAAGCGCCTGATGGATCTTGGCTGCTATCGCGGTCTTCGCCATCGCCGGAAGCTGCCGGTTCGCGGCCAGCGTACGCACACCAACGCACGGACCCGCAAGGGCCCCGCCAAGCCGATCGCCGGCAAGAAGAAATAAGGGTAGTACGTCATGGCTCGTGAGACGACCCGCGTTCGCCGCAAGGAACGCAAGAACATCACCTCCGGTGTGGTTCACGTGAATTCCAGCTTCAACAACACGATGGTGACCATCACCGACGCGCAGGGGAACACCATCTCCTGGTCGTCGTCGGGCACGATGGGCTTCAAGGGTTCGCGCAAGTCGACCCCTTATGCTGCCCAGATGGCTGCTGAAGATGCCGCCAAGAAGGCCATGGATCATGGTCTGCAGACGGTTGAGGTTCTGGTGCGTGGTCCGGGTTCGGGCCGTGAAAGCGCGCTGCGTGCGCTTCAGGCTGCTGGCCTCACGGTCACGGCGATCACCGACACCACGCCGATCCCGCACAATGGATGCCGCCCGCCGAAGCGCCGCCGCGTCTAATAGACTACAAATACTCCCGGCGGCGCGCTCTTCGCGCCGCCTTCCGCCTTCTGAGGACCGCTCATGTCTGAGAATACCGCCGTCAACGACCGTAACTGGAAAGAACTGATCCGCCCGAACCGTCCGGTGGTCCAGGCCGGATACGACCCGAAACGCAAGGCGAAGCTCGTCATTGAGCCGCTTGAGCGTGGCTATGGCACGACGCTGGGCAACGCCCTGCGCCGCGTGCTTCTGTCCTCGCTTCAGGGCGCTGCCATCATTGGCGTCCAGATCGACAATGTCGTGCACGAATTCTCCGCCATTCCGGGCGTGCGTGAAGACGTCACCACGATCGTTCTGAACCTGAAGCAGGTCGCCATCTTCATGGAAGGCGATGCGCAGAAGCGCATGGTTCTGAAGGCCAAAGGCCCGGGCGAAGTGAAAGCCGGCCAGATCGAAACCACAGGCGATTCGAAGATCCTCAATCCGGATCTTGTCATCTGTACGCTCGACGATGGTGCCGAAGTCCGTATGGAATTCACCGTCGCCACCGGCAAGGGCTATGTCCCGGCTGATGCGCACCGTCCGGAAGATGCGCCTATCGGGTATATTCCGATTGATGCGATCTATTCGCCGGTCCGCCGCGTTGGCTACCAGGTGGAAGACACCCGCGAAGGCACGAAGCTCGACTTTGACAAGCTGACGCTCGACATCGAGACCGATGGCTCTGTCACGCCGGAAGATTCGGTGGCCTATGCCGCACGCATCCTGCAGGACCAGCTGCAGCTCTTCATCAACTTCGAAGAGCCCACGCTGGAAGCTGGCACCGCCACGGAAGAAACTGATCTCGGCTTCAACCCGGTCCTCCTCAAGAAGGTGGACGAGCTGGAACTGTCCGTGCGTTCGGCAAACTGCCTGAAGAACGACAACATCGTTTACATCGGTGACCTGATCCAGAAGTCGGAAGCGGAAATGCTTCGCACCCCGAACTTCGGCCGCAAGTCGCTGAACGAAATCAAGGAAGTCCTCGCTGGTCTTGGCCTCCACCTCGGCATGGAAGTGCCGGATTGGCCGCCGGAAGACATCGAAGGCCTCGCCAAGAAATACGACGACCACCTCTAGGACCCGAAACAGACGGGGGCCTGACCACCTCCTGAAGGACAATCAAGATGCGCCATAAACTTGCACACCGCACTCTGAACAAGTCGACTTCCCACCGGAAGGCGATGTTCGCCAACATGGCCGCAAGCCTGATCGAGCACGAGCAGATCGTCACGACGCTGCCGAAAGCCAAGGAAATGGCGCCTCTGATGGACAAGCTGGTGACCCTGGCCAAGAAGGGCGACCTCGCTGCCCGTCGCCAGGCTCTGTCCAAAGTCCGCAACGAGACCGCCGTCCGCAAGCTGTTCGACATCATGGGTGAGCGCTACAAAGACCGTAACGGCGGCTACACCCGCGTGCTGAAAGCCGGCTTCCGCCATGGCGACAACGCACCGGTTGCTGTTCTGGAACTCGTCGACCGTGACGAATCGGCTAAAGGCGCTGCCGACCGCGCCCGCCACGAAGCCGAACTGGAAGCCGGCGAATAAATCGCCCGCTCCTGACGGAGTTCAAAGAGCCCCGGAGCCCAGCTCCGGGGCTTTTGCTTTGTGCGCAGGAAATTCGCTGTAAGGCGCGCCGGGCGCAAGAAACTGTCACCCAATCGCGTTAGGCGGCTGTCAGGCCCTTGAGGCATATCCGCAGGAGACAGTTCATGACATTCCGCTCTTCCATCATCCGGTTTGCCAGCCTCCCGGCCCTGGCCGCCGCGCTCGGCCTGATGGCTGCCTGCACCCATGCGGCGCCCGTTTCGCCGGTTGAAGTCGCAGACACGGAGTTCACCATCGCTGTCCTGCCGGATACCCAGAACTATCTCGACTATACGCACCAGAAGGCCGAAGGCTTTCCCATCGAGGCGAGCGAGATGTTCCTCGAACAGATACAATACGTCGCCGACAATCTCGAAAGCGCGGGCGGGGACATCGCCTTCGTAAGTTCGCTTGGCGATGTCTGGCAGCACCAGACGCTGGAGATGGACGAGGCGCACAAAGCCCGCGGTTTCAAGTCCGTCCCGAACCCGGTGATGGACAAATTTTTCGCGCCGACTGAAAAGGTCAAGACGGTCGAAATGCCCAAGGCGCATGAAGGCTTCTCGCTAATCGCAGGCAAGACGCCGTTCTCGGTCGTGCCGGGCAATCACGACTATGATTCCATGTTCACGGACTCGAAATTCCCGCCGAGCGCCAAGGTGCCGCAGGAAGTGAACCCGGCAGATCTCAAAGGCTCGCTCGGCGTGGTGCACCCGGCTGGTCTGGACAATTTCCGCTCGGTCTTCGGCGCCGATACGGCTTTCTTCAAGGGCAAGCCCTGGTATGTGGCGAGCCACGACGGCGGGGCCGATAGCGCGCAGGTCTTTGAGGCAGGCGGCTATCGCTTCCTGCATATCGGTCTGCAATTCGATCCGCCGGACGAGTCGCTGGAATGGGCCGCCTCGGTCATCGCGCAGCACAAGGGACTGCCGACCATCGTCTCGACGCATGACTACATGACGAAGGATGGCGAACGCCTTCCGAACCCGATTGTCGACGGCCACGCGGTCGACCCGGTCCACAACAATCCGGAAATGATCTGGGAGAAGCTGATCAGCCAGCAGGACCAGATATTCCTGGTCCTGTGCGGGCATGAGCATGGCCAGGCCTGGCGCGTGGACGAAAATGCAGCTGGCCACAAAGTGTGGCAGGTGCTGGCCGACTATCAGGATCGCGGCCAGACGGCCCTTGATGCCGGCGTGAAGTCTGCCTGGCCCGTGGGCATCGGCGATGGCTGGATGCGCCTGATGAGCTTCGACATGGGCGCCGATGTCCCAGTCATGACGGTGAACACCTATTCGACCTATTACCGCAAGGCGAGCCGCGACACGGTGGAATATGCCGACTGGTACAAGGCGCACGAGCAACCACAGCTCTCCGATGAGGCCTTCCACGACACCGACGATTATTCGATCCCGCTGGAAGATTTCCGTGCACGGTTCGAAAAAATTCAGGCTGTGCAAAAATAGAGACAAGCCTTTGGCGGGAAATGGATTTCTTGTGAAATAGACAGACCCCGGACGAGTGCGTCCGGGGTTTTTCTTTCGAAAACTGCTTGACGGACCGTCGCGCTTCCATCATACGGCGCATCCATTCAGCAACGGAGCGACATGATGTCGTATCTAGTCACCAATCAGCCATGGAATGACGCGGCCCGGTTTGAGGGTTGCGAACGATTCCGCATGGAGGAAGCTGGATAGGGGCTGACAGTCAGTCCCGGGGGCCCGAAAGGGTCTTATGCCGCCCTCCGCGCGATCTCGCCCGGAGGGTTTTTCTTTGTCTTTCCAAAACCCGAAGGACCGCGCGGAGGGCTTGTCAGGAGGAGCTTTTTAGAAAGAAGCTTGAAACGATGAGCGAATTTGAAGTGATCGAAACCAGCGCCGGTGGGCGCATCAAGGCCTGGGTGAAAGGCGTGCCGGTTGAAGACGGTGCGCGGCGTCAGCTTGAGAATGTTGCGGGTTTGCCCTTCATTCACTCGCACCTGGCCGTGATGCCGGACGTCCATTATGGGCGCGGCGCGACGGTCGGATCTGTCATCCCCACGAAGGGTGCGATCATTCCGGCTGCTGTCGGTGTCGACATCGGCTGCGGGATGATGGCCATCCGTACGAGCCTCACGGCGAACGACCTGCCGGACAGCCTGTCGGCTATCCGTAGCGAGATCGAACGCAAGGTGCCTGTTGGCAACGGCAAAGGTGGCAACCACAAGGAAGCGCCTGCGCGGTCTGCAACGGCGTTGCGGGCATCTGGTCTTGCGGATCAGCTTGATGCGATCCTGCGCAAGCACAAGCGTATTCAGCGTACGGCATTTGCCAAACAGCTGGGAACACTGGGCGGCGGAAACCACTTCATCGAGCTTTGCCTCGACGAAGCGGACCGTGTGTGGGTGATGCTGCATTCCGGCTCACGCGGGACGGGGAACATTCTCGGCACCTACTTCATCCAGGAGGCCCGCGAGGCACTGGAGAAGCGGGTGCTCGGCTACCATGTGCCGGACAAGGACCTCGCCTTCTTCGTGGAAGGGGAGGACATGTTCGACGACTACACGGCCGCCGTCGGCTGGGCGCAGAACTATGCGCGCCTCAACCGCGAAGTGATGATGGACCGTGTCCTGTTTGCTCTGCGTGAGTTCTTCCCCAGCTTCTCGTTGGAGAAGGAAGCGGTGAACTGCCACCACAATTATGTGGAGCGGGAACACCATTTCGGCGCAGATGTCTGGGTCACCCGTAAAGGCGCTGTGCGTGCCGGGGCGGGCGAACTTGGGATTATTCCCGGGTCGATGGGGGCGAAATCCTTCATCGTGCGCGGGAAGGGCAATGCAGACTCGTTCTGTTCGTGCTCGCACGGAGCAGGGCGGGCCATGAGCCGGTCGGAAGCCAAGCGGACCTTCTCGCTGGAGGACCACGTGGCGGCAACCGAAGGCGTGGAATGCCGGAAAGACTCCGGCGTGATCGACGAAACGCCGATGGCCTACAAGGACATCGACAGGGTCATGGCCGCGCAGACCGACCTTGTGGAGATCGTCCACACCCTGAAGCAGGTCGTGTGCGTGAAGGGGTGAGAGGCGTCCGCGCAATGCGCGGCGGATCGATCCGAGCCTCGAACGGGCGTCCGCGTCAATCAGTGAAAGAACGGTCCGGAAAACACCGCCCCGCTTTCCCCTTGACAGGCCGACCCGCCTCGACTTATACGCGCCATTCTTCCCGGGCGCCACTCCGTACAAAGAGGGGCGTCTGGACCATTAACCGGAACACACAGAAGAAGCAAGATAGTGCAACACTATGCCTGCTCCTCAGTCGATGGGGAGCGCAGTCAGCGTTCCCCGCGCGTTTGCCGGTGGGCGTCTGACCTCACAAATTTATGATTTCAATCGGTCCGACAGCTGAAGGTTCAGCTGTCGGCGATCTGGAAGGAGGTGGATCATGGGCAATCCCATGACCCGGAGCCTCGTGCGGCCGCACGGTCGCGCGGGGGCTGTGACGCCATTGCTGCGATTTCTGGCAGGGGCGCATGGTGAATCCATCGCGCTGGCCTGGCCTGCGCCGCACATGGCGTTCCTGGCTCTGCCGTCGGCGCGCCGTCATGCCGCTGCGATCCTGCTCGGTCGCGGGGGCGACGTGGGTGAGATCGTCCACGCGGTCGAACGTGCCCGGGATGGCGAGGTCGCCCGCTGCCTCATGCAGGGGGAGGCGCCGCATGGTTTGCTGAAGGCGCTTGGCCGGCTCGATGAAGCGCTGTGGGACGCGGCGGACTATGACCTGCTGCTGTCCTTGTTCTCGGATGAGGGCTCGGCTCAGGTGCTGCGGTATACGGATGAAATCCGTCCGGCCCAGCTGCACCTGATCCGTCGGCTTCCGGCTGTGCTGCGGGTTCCGAAGATCCTCGGCAATATTCCGGACAGCCCCGGGGCTGTGGAGGATCTGGCCGAGGCCTTCCGGCTGGCAACCCTGATGCAGGGTGGCAGGTCGGCCCCGGCCATCGCTCAGCGATGGGAGCGTGCCGGTTCGTCCGCCCGCCTGTTCGACATGGCGGCGGAAGACCTGCAGCCGGTCCACTTCGGGGGGGCGATTCTGGCACCGATGCTCTCGCCGGCCTTCGTGCCGGTCAACGACCGCAAGATGCTGGAAAATGTCGCGCTGGAGTTTCGCAACTGCCTTCGCGATTTCACCAGCGACATCGCGGGCGGGCGCATGGCGGTCTACGTCCTGCGCGATGGCATCGAACGGGCGGTTTTGGCCTTACGCCTGGATCCGACCGGTTGGCGCCTCGCCGAAGCCAAGGGCAAGGACAATACCGACCTCTGCGACGATACGCTGAGGTTCATTGTCGATGCTGTCGAGCGGGCAGGTGGTCGTACAGGCGAGTCCAGCTGGGTATTGTCCCGGCGGCTGCACGACCATGTCTGCGCCAGCTGCGGCCCGGCCCGTGCGCCGGTTCGCGAAAGCTGGCGGGACCGCCTGGTATTGGGCTCGCTCTGGGACTGACCGGTCCCACCCGCGCTTGCCTGAAAGAACGCCTTCCCGGAAACGGGGAGGCGTTTCCTTTATGGAAGTCTCTTGTACAGTCCGAAATTGCGGATACGCTTCGGCACGCTATTCGGAGCATCCCCCCATGATATTCGACCGTGTGAAATCCCTCGACGCCATCCTGGCGACGGCTGAGAAGAAATCCCTGCACAGATCCCTCGGTGCCTTCCAGCTGACCATGCTGGGCATTGGTGCCATTATTGGCACCGGGATTTTCGTGTTGACCGCCGCCGCTGCCCAGAAGGCCGGACCCGGCATGATGGTCTCCTTCATGGTGGCCGGCTTCGTCTGCGCCGTGGCGGCGCTTTGCTATTCAGAGTTGGCCTCCATGGTGCCAGTGTCAGGCTCTGCCTACACTTATACTTATGCGGTCATGGGCGAGCTGCTGGCCTGGATGGTCGGTTGGGCGCTTGTGCTTGAGTACGCTGTGGCCGCCTCGGCGGTGTGTGTCGGTTGGTCCGGCTATGTCATGGGGCTCATCAAGAGTACGACAGGCTTCTCCTTACCTGTCTTCTTAAGTAGCGGGCCGGCATGGGGGCTCGACGGCTTCATGCCGACAGTAGATTTCGCCCACGGCATCATCAACCTGCCCGCCATCATCGTCGCCGCCGCCGTGACCTGGCTTCTGGTCATCGGCACCAGCGAGAGCGCCAAGGTGAATGCCGTCCTCGTGGCGGTGAAGATTATCGCGCTGACCGCGTTTATCGTGATCAGCCTGCCCATCATCAAGGGCGAGAACTTCACCCCCTTCATGCCGACCGGTCTGATGGGGCATGACGGGCTGGGCGTCATCGGCGCAGCAGCCTCGATCTTCTTCGCCTATGTCGGTTTCGACGCCGTCTCCACGGCGGCGGAGGAGACCAAGAACCCGCAGAGGAACGTGCCCATCGGCCTGATCGGCTCGCTCGCGATCTGTACGATTTTCTACCTGCTCGTCGCGGCAGGGGTGATCGGCACGGTCGGTGCCCAGCCGGTGCGCGACCTGGCTGGCAATGTCCTCTCGCCTGATGGCCTCGACTTCGCCAATCGCTGCGCTGCACTGACTGCGGCCGGCGAAGCCCCCATTGTCTGTTCCAAAGAAGCGCTCGCCGAAACGCTGCGCCGCATCGATTTCGGGCTGGTGGGTGACCTGGTCGGGCTGGCCGCCTCCATCGCGCTGCCATCCGTGATCCTGATGATGATCTATGGCCAGACGCGCATCTTCTTCGTCATGGCGCGCGACGGCCTGCTGCCGGAAGGGCTGGCGGACGTTCACCCGAAATACAAGACGCCCTGGAAGATGACCATCTTTACCGGCATCTGTGTCGCGGTGGCCGGGGCCTTCTTCCCGGTGGGCCAGCTGGCGGATATTTCCAACTCCGGCACCCTGTTCGCCTTCTTCATGGTGGCGATTGCGGTGATGATGCTGCGCCGGACAGACCCCGGCCGGTTCCGTCCGTTCCGTACGCCACTGGTCTGGGTGATTGCGCCCGTTGCGGCGATCGGCTGTCTCGGCCTTTACCTGAACCTTCCCTTCGTGGCGAAGATGGTTCTGCCGGTCTGGGGCGCCATCGGCCTGCTCATCTACTTCTTCTATAGCCGCGGGCACAGCCATGTCGGCCGGGGCCTGATCGAGGTGCACGAGGAAGACGCGGATGTTCCGCCGACTGCTCTGCCGCCGATCTGATCGGGTAAAGCATTGGAATATTCCGGCGGCGGGGCTATCCTGCCGCCAGACAAGAAAAAGCCGGAGGAAACAAAATGGCGGACGGACACGGCGCGGGACCAAGCGCGAAATTCACGCAAATGCTGGATGGCACCCAGGAAGACTGGGATATCATCGCGAAGAATGCGCGCGTGTTCAACAAAGGCCTCGCAAAGCGGGTGCTGGACCATTTGCGCCTTCTGGACGGTGATTTTGGTGGCTATCCCATCGATCGCCTGGAGCATTCCCTGCAGACCGCCACACGCGCGCACCGCGACGGGCGGGACGAGGAATATGTCGTCTGTGCGCTGCTGCACGACATTGGCGACACGCTGGGCAGCATGAACCACCCGGACGTGGCTGCTGCGATCCTGAAGCCGTTCGTCTCGGAGGAAAACCTCTGGATGGTCGCCAATCACGGCGCGTTCCAGGGCTATTATTTCTTCGAATATCTCGGCCTCGACAAGAACATGCGCGACCAGTTCAAGGACAGCCCGCACTATCAGCGCTGCGCCGAGTTCTGCCACAAGTACGACCAGTCGGCCTTCGATCCGGACTATGAAAGCGAGCCGCTGGAATTCTTCGAGCCGATGGTGGAGCGTCTCTTCTCGAAGCCGAAGAACTCCATGTACCTGAGAGCGATGCAGGAAGCCGAATAGTCCGCGAGCGGACCGGAAAGCCAAAAAAGGCCCGTATCCCAAGGGGGTACGGGCCTTTCTTCATTCAGCGTGTCGCAAAGGCGGGGGGCTTCAGCTCCCTTTGACTTCGCACTCACCCATCAGGGCGACGCTGACGCCAGCCGCGTAGGCTTCGCAGCGATTGCCATAGGTCTTGCCGTCACAGCCGCAGACCGGGCGATATTCCTTGGTGCACATCGGGCCGACCAGTTTGCAGGTGCCTGCGGCATCCGCGATGGCGTGGCAGGCGCCGTCTTCATAGATGCAGGTCAGGCCTTCGGCGCACTGGATGGCGGCGATGCCACCACACATGCTGCCTTCGAGCGCGATGGGTTTCTCGACGGGGGCGGGGCCGGCATCGACCGGTGCTTGCACTTCGTCTGGCGGCACGACCCTGTCGGGCACCACGCCGGGTTCGAGGAACCAGGCGCAACCGGTCAGAAATGTCAGGGAAAAAGCAAGAACGGCGAGGCGCATCTGGATCTCCTTACAGGAGAGCAAATTGCGCCCCGCTCGCGTTTTTGGCAAGCCTTAGCTCTTGGCTTCGGCAACCAGCGAGAACATGTTCGCGCCGTGCTGGCCACCGGAGGTGAAGGCCGGCAGTGTCTTGCTCGTGTCGGTGATCTCGTCCCACTTGGCGGCGACGGCTTCAGCGGTGAGCGCTTCACCCTGGCCGACGAATGCACCGCGGGTTTCCACGATGCGGGACATCGAGAACGCACCGGCGCCAGCCGACAGGATCATGCCGGTCGGTGCGTCGTCTTTGACCAGGTTCATCACGCCGGGTGTGACATATTCCGGCTTCAGCTGTTCCAGCGCTTCCGGCGGCATCAGGCCTTCGGTCATGCGGGTTGCGGCGACCGGGCAGACGGCGTTGATCTTGATGTCGTTCTTCGCGCCTTCGATCTTCAGCGTGTTCATCATGCCGACCACGCCCAGCTTGCCGGCGCCATAGTTGGCCTGGCCGAAGTTGCCATAGAGGCCGGTGGAGGAGGTGGTGACCACGATGCGGCCGAAATTCTGCGCCTTCATGATGTCCCAGGCGGCGTGAACCGGCAGGAACGTGCCGCGCAGGTGAACGGCGAGCACCAGGTCGATGTCCTGGATGGTCATTTTCGAGAACGACTTGTCGCGCAGGATACCGGCATTGGCGATCAGGATGTCGATGCGGCCCCATTTGGCCATCGTGTCATCGATCATTTTCTGCACGCCGGCTTCGTCGGAAACAGACGAGCCGTTGGCGATGGCTTCGCCGCCCAGTGCTTCGATTTCCTTGACCACAGCTTCTGCGGCTGCGGAATTGCCGCCGGAGCCATCCATCGACGCGCCGAGATCGTTGATCACGACTTTCGCGCCGCGGCGGGCGAGTTCGAGGGCGTGGCAGCGGCCAAGACCGCCGCCTGCACCCGTCACAATGGCGACGCGACCGTCAAACCGGATGTCAGACATAGGCTTTCTCCTGTAAAGTTTGCAGGTGTCAGACCAGACGCTCACGTAAACGTCAAGCGCGTCCCCTGCGTCATATCTTGCGCGTCTTGTCGCGCCATGTTTGCGTTCGCGCAAAAGGCATGGAGGAGGAACACAGCATGCTCGCTTACGTCACGCTCGGCACCAACAATAAAGAGAAGGCGCTGGCCTTCTATGACGCGGTTCTCGGCGAAATGGGCGCCAAGCGCTTTTTCGCGAATGACCGCCTCCAGTTCTACGGCGTCGGCCCCGGCCAGCCGATGATTGCCATCGGCGATCCCTTTGACAAGGAAGCTGCCTCCTGCGGCAATGGCGTCATGCCAGCGCTGGCATGTGCGGACACTGCAACGGTCGACAAGGTCTACAACAAGGCCATCGAACTGGGCGCGAAAGACGAAGGTGCCCCAGGCAACCGCATGCCCACCTTCTACGGCGCCTACTTCCGCGACCCGGACGGCAACAAGATCTGCGTCTGCAAGCTGGGCTGATCCGGCGCGGCAGGAACTAAGAGGAGGCCCCCAGTCCTAATACCGGCTGGGGGCTTTTTGCATGGCGACTAATCGCCAAGAAAAGTCTGTCGAGCTTGGAGAGCTATAGGCAGCTTTAGTGCTCAGAACAGCCATTGGTGAATGGCGGAGAAGCGTCGCATCAGCTCAAGTATCGATAGTCAGTTTTTGGTTGTCCGAGCATTTTTCAATGCAAACGCTCCTCTGCTTGAGACAGATGGCACTTTGTCTGCTGCTAGGAGCCGAGCAAGCTCAAGACAAGTTTCATCAATCTCAAAACGATGTGCGATTAAGTAGTCACCCGCCACACGTCGGACTGCGGCCGCCTTATCTTGAGCAGCGGCCTGAAGCGTAGCGACAACATTGACCGATTTAGAAATGGGTCGCTCAACCAGTCTCGGCTCTTTGGTTCTCAATCCCATGGACTTGTCCACCCATCTCCAATCCCACCCGTCGGCCCAAACTGCTTTACCGTTTAACAGCATCCGATACGCCAGGCTGCGAATAGCGGGCTGGACAGCACGGTTCGCCATTTCTGGAAGATACTCGTCCAGGCTTGATCGCCGACTGGCCTGACGCAGAACCATGCCGGCAGGCCCATGGTTCGCCGAAATAAGCTTCGTCGCAAGGGAGTCGATCACGCCAGGTAGATTTATGGCATTGTCCAGAATTTGCTTTTGAGATGAACCCATCCGCCTCCAGCTTTTCTCGACAGGCAGAACAATCCAGAGAGCGTCTGCCACATCGACCGGTGACATAATTTGGAGAACTCTAACGACCGCCTCACTCGCAGCATTTCGAACCTGCGGAACCCAGTCGTTGAGGCGTCTCAATAAAATTGAAAAGAGAAAGGCGCTCGGTGGTGCGGAGTGTAGCGTTCGAAGCGCTCGTTCTCGACGAAATCCGCTAGCATGAAACAAATCGAACCACGGATAAATGGTCGTGAGCGGCGCCGGTTTGAGCTGCCATGGTCGCCGCTTTGGTTCAGGACCCAAGTCATACGTCGCCCTTTGTATGGCCCGCTCAAACTGCCCGATGTTGTTTTGCGGAAGTCGCCGTGTTTCCTCGTGAAAACGGTCGAGTGCCGTCGAATTTTCCACGCCATCACGGATGGATCGAGCAAGCTCTTGAGCCGCTATCCGCAACGGTTCTGGCAGGGACACTTTTTCTGACACGAGAGACAATTGCATCCAGCATTGAAATCGAAAAGCAAATTTTCGATTGGCAGGATTGCGCTTGGAAGTCGACACACAACAAGCCGCCTTCGACTGTCCTGAAAGGGCCGAACCCTGCCCGTCGCTTCAAATGTCCGATAGCGTCAAGAATGTGAAGCGACCTCCCCCTAATCCGGCCGCGTATCTTCCAGCTTCCCGGCATAGAAGGTGCGAATGTCGGCGACCAGCGCGTCCATGGCGCCGTCATTCAGGTACATCATGTGGCCGCCCTGGTAGTAGGTCATGGCGACGCGGTCCTGCGGGATGCCATAGCGGCCGAACGTGATCTCCGCGTCGAAGAAGGGGCAGATCAGGTCGTAATAGCCGCTCGCGACCATGACTTTCAGCGCCGTATTGTGCCGCATGGCGTGGCTCAGCTGGCGGCCAGCATTCACATAGTGCGGCTCGTCGTATTCGCCTTCCGGCGTGTTGCTGAAATTCCATTGCTCACCGGCCTCACTACTGGAGACCATATAAGGCCGGTCCATCTCGACGCCGAGATCGGTGGCCAGATACTGGTTGAGCAGGGCGGTATAGGCGGAGCTGACGAAATAGCTTGCTGCATCGTCCTCCGGTGCTTCGGCTATGTCGTCGGCCTCATCGCCGAGATAGCGCCCGTCCAGCCGGCCCAGCGCCACGCCCTGATCGCGCAGCAATTCCTTCTGGAAGCGCGGCACCAGGATGCGCAGGTTTGAGGTCTCGATATATCGCGGGTCGAGGCCGGTGAAGTAAGCGAGCTTGTCGCGGATATAGGTCCGCTCGTCCGGGGTCAGGCGGTCGCCCTTCCAGAGGGCCGGGCCGTATTCGTCACGCGCGAACGCGCGGGCCTCGTCCATGAACTGGGCCTGCGGAACGCCGACGCCCGCCTTGCCATGATACTGCGCCGTCGCCGCCATCGAGGGCAGGTAGGTGACATAGGAATAGACATTGTCGTCGACCGAGGTGGAGCCTTCATAGTCCAGCGCTTGCGAGATCAGCACGATGCCGTTCAGCGCGATGTCGACATCGCCGGTGGTCAGCTCGTCTGCCAGATAGGCCGCGCGCGTGGTGCCGAAGCTTTCCCCGATCAGATATTTCGGCGCATTCCAGCGCTTGTGCTTCGAGATCCAGATCCGGATGAATTCCGAAATCGAGGCCTTGTCGCCGTTCTCGCCCCAGTAATCCTTGCCGTCGCCTTCGCCGATGGCGCGGCTATAGCCGGTGCCGATCGGGTCGATGAAGACCAGGTCTGTCTGGTTGAGAATGGAATCCGGATTGTCGACCAGCGTGTAGGGCGCGGCGCCATCATCGGCGTCTGCATCGCTGGCCACGACAACGCGCTTCGGCCCGAGCAGGCCCATGTGCAGCCAGACAGAGGCAGACCCAGGCCCGCCATTGAAGACAAACGTGACAGGCCGCTGCGTCCCGGCATTCTCCTTGATGTAGGAGATCGCGAACAGGCTGGCGGCCGGATCGCCCTTGTCATTGGTGATCTGGGTCTCGCCCGCCTCGACCGTGTAGGCGATCTTCTCCTTGCCGAACGTGCCGGAATGGCGGGTTTCGAACACAACCGGCGCGGGCACCGCCTTGGCGTCTGCCTCTTTCGGGGCATCAGTCGGGGCGGTTTCGGCGAGGGCCGGGGCAGAGGCAAAGGCCATAACCACGGCCAGACAAAGGGCGCGCATCTTCATATTGGTCTGATCTCCTGGGGATCCTGCACGGCATTCCCGCGACAGGGGAGGCCAGAGGCTTGATAATCAAGGCGAAAACGTATCTGTCCCCCGGCGCGCCGTCAAACCACAGAATCAGGGGCGGATTCTTTGCAGGTGCCAACCGTGCCTCCTGTGCCCGCAGGGCTTGTTGCACCTTACGCGCAGATGAATGCTTCCCCTGCCGCGATGTCGCGTTTAATCCATAGGGCTGTATCTTCGGGGAAGGGAGACCGGGCGCTTATGACTATCATGGGTTTCGAGTGGGGCTGGGACAATGCCCGCGCGCTGATTGGCATCGTCCTCATCTATGCTCTTTGCTGGGCCTGGTCTGAAAAGCGCAAGATGTTCCCGTGGAAAGTCGTCATCGGTGCTACGGTGATGCAGTTCGCGTTCGCACTGATCCTGTTCGGCATTCCATTCGTCCGTTCCATCCTGTTCAAGGCCAATGACGTGGTCGACGGCCTGCAGGCCGCGACCCGCGCAGGCACCGGCTTCGTGTTCGGCTATGTCGGTGACAATCAGGCGGCCAGCCAGCTGATGGAAGGCACGCCGCCGCCGCTCTTCTTCTTCCAGATCCTGCCCATTGTGATCGTGGTTGCCGCGCTGTCGGCCATGCTGTGGCACTGGGGCATCCTGAAATGGATCACGAACGGCTTCGCCTTTGTGTTTCGCCGCGGCATGGGCCTGGGCGGAGCCACGTCTCTCGCCGTCTCTGCCAACGTCTTCATGGGCATGACAGAGGCCCCGGTTCTGATCCGGCCGTACATCAAGGGCATGACGCGCTCGGAACTGCTGATCATGATGACGGCAGGCTTCGCGACCATCGCGGGCTCTGTGCTGGTCGTGTACGGCTCGTTCCTTGAAGGCAAGATGGCGAACCCGCTGGCCCAGCTGCTGACCGCCTCCATCATGGCCGCGCCTGCCGCCGTTGCCGTCGCGCTCACCATGATCCCGGAAACCACGCCCGCCACCGAGCGGATGAAAGAGCCGGATTTCAACTACGCCTCCACCATGGACGCCTTCTCGCGCGGCGCCACAGACGGCCTGCAAATCGTGTTCAACATCGCGACCATGCTGATCGCGGCGCTTGCCTTGCTCTGGCTGGTCAATGCCGGCCTCGGCATGTTCCCGGAAGTCGGCGGTGCGCCGCTCTCCATCGAGCGCGTGCTTGGCTGGATCTTTGCGCCGCTGATGTACATGGTCGGTGTGCCGATGGAGGAGGCTGCGAAGTCGGGCTCCCTCATGGGCGTGAAGACGGTGCTGACCGAATTCGTCGCCTTCCTTCAGCTGGCGGAAGTGCCCGCCGACGCGATGGACCCGCGCACCCGTATGATTACCGCCCACGCGGTGTGCGGCTTTGCGAACTTCGGCTCGATGGGCATCCTGATCGGCGGCCTCTCGATCATCGAGCCGAGCCGGCGGGACGATTTCCTGTCGCTCTCCTGGCGCACGCTGGTCGCCGGCACGTTCGCGACCTGCCTCTCGGCCGCCGTCGTCGGCGCATTGCCGTACCAGCTGTTTGCTGGCGCGAACGGCTAGGTTGAACCTGACGAAAACCTGACACGGAGCCGTGACCGACTGCCCCTTGCGTCCCGTAGCGGCAGGCACGACACACTAACTTTCCGCCGTTCAGGGAGCGTCCATGCCGAGCCGTAAAGACTGTTTCACTCCAGATCACGCGCCGCGCTTGTCCGCCGCGCGGCTCTCCGCGCTCTTTGTCGTGGCGGGGGTGTCCCTGACTTTTAGTGGGCTATCCGCATCCGGTGAGGATCTGGGGGATGAGAGCAGGATGGAGGCCGTTCGGGTCTATGGTGACCGTCAGGCCACCGACCCCGGCAGCCAGGCCTATGTCGACGCCTCCGAAATTGCCTCCACCGCTGCCGACCACCCCGCCGAAATCCTGAACCAGCTGCCCGGCGTGAATGTGCAGATGAATTCCGGGCAGGAGCACCTGATCGCCATCCGCTCGCCGGTGCTGACCGGTGGGGCCGGGCAGGGCAGTTTCCTGATCCTCGAGAATGGTGTCCCCACCCGCTCGCCTGCCTTCGGCAACGTCAATTCCCTGATCGAGCCGCATCACGAGATCGCCGACGCCATCGAAGTCGTGCGCGGGCCGGGCAGTGCGAAATATGGCTCCAATGCCGTGCACGGATTGATCAATGTCATCCTGCCGGAGCCGGGCAGCGGCAGCGAAGTGCGCGCCTCCTATGGCACGCTTGGCCGCTGGCGCACCGACATGAAACTGGATGAAGGAGAGCATTGGCTGTTCAATCTCTCCCTCCAAAAGGATAATGGCTGGCGCGACAATACCGGCGTCGACCAGCAGAAGCTCTCCGTTGTCGGCAAGTTCAATCCGGGCCTGTGGGACGCGACCGTCTGGCTGTCAGGCCAGAACCTCAACCAGGAATCCGGCGGCTATATTGTGGGCGCAGACGCCTACAAGGATGAAGACGTCGCAAAGATGAACCCCAGCCCCGAAGCCTATCGCGATGCCTGGTCCGTCCGCGTCGGCGCGCTTCTGGAACGCCCCCTCTTTTCCGGCACGCTGCGCCTGATGCCCTATGCGCACTCGCAGGCGATGATCTTCTCTCAGCACTTCCTGCCGAATGGCGGCGTGGAGAAGAACGGCCATACCGGCGGCGGCCTGATGGCGCGCTACGAGCAGCCGGTATCTGACACGGTCACCTGGCGCGTCGGCACAGACCTGGATGTCGCCACCGGCTATCTCCGCGAGATCCAACCGGACGCGTTCGGCTTCTTCCCCGGTGACAGTCGCTTCCCACAAGGCGTTCACTACGACTATGACGTCGATACGACCGTCGCGGCGCTGTGGAGCGAACTGGAATGGTCCGTGTCGGGCACATTCCGCATCCTCGCCGGCCTGCGCGGCGAGCATCATGATTACGACTACACGACCCAAGCCCCGACCGGCATCAATGGCCGCTTCAACGTCCCCGCCGACCGGTCGGACTCCTATGACTTCGTCACGCCCAAGCTGGGCGCCGTGTGGAACGTCACGCCGGACGTTGATCTCTACGCCAACTATGCCCGCGGCGCCCGTGCCCCGCAGGTCTCGGATATCTACCGCCTGCAAAACCTGCAATTGGTCGGCCAGATCGACACCGAAACGCTCGACAGTATCGAGATCGGCACGCGTGGCGCGGCCTTCGATGGCCGCCTCGTCTATGACATTGCGGCCTACTGGATGGACAAGGAAAACTTCTTCTTCCGGGATTCCGCTGGCCTTAACGTCACCAATGGCTCGACCGAGCACAAGGGCGTCGAAGTCTCTGCCGCCTATGACCTGACCGACACGCTGTCTTTGTCCGGAAATGTGTCATGGTCGGACCAGACCTACACGTTCGACCGGGTCGTCAGCTCCGCCTCCGACACAATCCTCGACGGCAATGAAATCGACACGGCGCCGGAATGGCTCGGTAATGCGCGGCTGAACTGGCAGGCGACCGACCGGCTGGCCCTGTCGCTGAACCTCGAACATGTCGGCGAATACTTTACCGACCCCGGCAATGTGAATGCCTATCCCGGCCACACGCTGCTCGGCGCCCGCGCGGCCTGGGCATGGTCGGACACACATGAAGTCTGGATCAACATCCGTAACCTGACAGATGAGCGCTATGCTGACCGGGCCGATGTGTCCTTCGGCAATCCCCGCTATTTCCCCGGCGAGCCGGTCAACGCGACCGTCGGCATCAGCAGAAAATTCTAGCAAAAAATTCAAGGAGGAATCCCATGAAGCTCTATCACAGCCCGCAGGCCCCGAACCCGGACCGCGTCGTCTACTTCCTGCGCGCCAAGGGCAAGCTGGATGCCGTCGAACTCGAAGAAGTCTCGATCATGAAGCAGGAGCACAAGACGCCGGAATACCGCGAAGTCTCCCCCTTCGCGCAGGTGCCGGCGCTGATCCTCGATGACGGCACGAAGATCACCGAGAGCCGCGCCATCTGCACCTATTTCGAAAACATCTTCCCTGAGCCGAACCTGATGGGCACGGACGCGAAAGAGAAAGCCCTCATCGAAATGTGGGACCGCCGGGTGGAACTCATGTTCTTCATGCAGTTCGCCACCTGGTTCCGGAATTCCCATCCCGCCATGGCGCCGCTGGAAGTGCCGCAAAGCGCCGAGGCCGCCGCCAAGGGCGAGAAGGCCGCCAAGAAAATGGCCGAGCGCTTCGACGCGCATCTCGCAACCCACGACTTCCTCGCCGCAGACCGCTTCTCCATCGCCGACATTACGCTCTTCATCGCGTGCGGCTTCGCCCGCGTGATGAAATGGGCGCCGCACAAGGAGCACGCCAACCTTGGCCGTTGGTATGACGCCATGAAAGCGCGCGGCTTCGCCGGCTAGCGCGATCCTCGACAGGGTGGGTTTCATGGCTGCCCCGATGCGCTATCAAGGAGCGTAGCAAGACGAGGAAGCGATTCATGCGGTATCTGGCGACGGTTCTGTTACTGATTCTGGCAGCCTGCGCGGAGCCGTCCGCCTTCGGGGCCAAGGTTCAGACCCTGCCAGCCAGCCAGCTGGAAACCGCGGCGCCGACCGGCAAGCTGTCAGGCATCGCCCAGCCGGTTGCTTACCGCGTCGAGATGGCGGTTGATCCACGCGCGCCGCGCTTCAGCGGCCATGTCCAGATCGACGTGAACCTGGAAACCTCGGCCACGGGCATCTGGATGCACGGCGCCGATCTTGACGTGTCCTCGGTCACGGTCACCGCAGGCGGCGAGACGCGGCCCGCCACCTGGACCCAGATAGATCCAACCGGCGTGGTCTGGGTCGCTTTTCCGAACCGAGTTCGTTCGGGCGGCGTCACGCTGACTGTGGACTACACCGCCGCCTTTGACGCAAACCTCGCCGGCCTGTTCCGCGTGGAAGAACAGGGCGAGGCCTATGCGCTGGCCAAGTCCGAGAGCATCCAGGCGCGGCGCTTCCTGCCGGGCTTTGACGAGCCGGGCTTCAAGGCGCCGTTCGACATTACGCTCACCGTACCGGAAGACATGCTGGCTATCGGGAACACGCCGATTGCGTCGCGGGTACCGTCGCGTCCGGGTTTCGACAAGGTGACCTTCCTGCGCACGCGCCCGCTGTCGACCTATCTCCTGTCCGTCGCGGTCGGCAATTTCGACAAGGTCTCAGCTGGAACGATCCCGGTGAACCAGTATCGCGACTGGCCGATCCCGCTGACCGGCTATGCCCGCAAGGGCAAAGGGCCGGAGCTGGAGGCGATCCTCTCGATCACACCGGCCATGGTGCAGTTCTTCGAGCAGGCGCTGAAACAGCCCTATCCCTATGAGAAGCTGGACATCATCGCCGCCCCGCAATGGCCGTCCGGTGCGACCGAACTGGCCGCCGCGATCACCTACCGGGAAAGCCGCATCCTCGCGAATGAGAATTCGGGCGCGGCCTTCTTGCGCTCGATGAAGGGTGTGCACGCGCACGAGCTGTCGCACATGTGGTTCGGCGATCTCGTGACGCCGCCCTGGTGGAATGATCTCTGGCTGAAGGAAGGCATGGCCAGCTGGGCTGAGCCTGCGGTGCTCAGCTATCTTGAACCCGATGGCGGGCACCGGATACAGGCCGTCGTCGACGCGATCACCGCGATGCAGCTGGACAGCCTGGCCAGCGCCCGCGCCGTGGCCGAGCCGATCACCGAGAATGCCGACATCCGTAACGCTTATGACGCGATCACCTACCAGAAAGGCATGGCCGTTCTGGGCATGGTGGATGCCTGGTTCGGGCCGAAACAGTTCCGCCCGGCGCTCGGCGAATATGTCGCCCGCTATGCCGACAAGGCGGCTGATAGTGACGACTTTTTCCGCACCATTGGTCAGACTACCGGCAATCCAGATATTGGCCGTGCCCTGAAGAGTTTCGTGAAGCAGAATGGTTTGCCGCTGTTGCAGACAAAGCTGGAATGTTCCGACATCGGCGCCAAGGTCGTGCTGGAGCAGAGCCGTTACATTCCGCTCGGCTCAAGTGCCGATCCGGATCGGCACTGGGTGATCCCGGTCTGCGTGTCCTGGCGCGAAGGTGACAAGAGGGGGCGGTCGTGCGCCCTGATGCAGTCGCGCCGCAAAGTGTTGCCGCTGGACGGCGCAAGCTGCCCGGACATGTATCATCCGAACGCCAATGGTACTGGCTATTACCGTTTCAATCTGGCGGGCGAGGGCTGGAGCAATCTGGTCGCGGCGCTGCCAGATCTCAGCGCGACCGAGGCGCTGACGGCGCTGGATAGCGCCCAGGCTGCCTTTGCGGCAGGGCAGCTCGATGCGGCCGCTCTGCGCCAGGTGCTTGTGGCTGGTGCGCGGCACAAGGATGCCGCCGTGTCCGCTGCCGTGCTGGATCAGTATGCCAGCCTGATGAAGCGCCTGCCGGATGGCGCCGAAGGCCTGCAGGCCGATGCCCTGTCCGCCGCAGACCTTTTGCGCGCACGCATGAAGGCTGGCGAGGCAGACGGTGAGCTTGAAGCAACCCTGGTCGAGTTCGAAGCCAATGTTCTGAAGCGCGACGATGTCCGCGCCCAGATCGGCGGCGAAATGGACGAATGGCTGAACAATCCGAAAGCGGAGACGAACCTCTCCAGCGACCTTTATGCCTCCGGCCTTTCCGTCCTGCTCGATGAAGGCGGCGCTGCGGCCTATGACCGTGTGCTGAAGGCCTATAGCGAGATCGACGACCCGGCTTTCGCTCAGTCCGTGGCGCAGGCGCTCGGGAGCGTGACCGATCCGGAACAGGCCGCCCGTACGCGCGCGCTGATCGCAAGTGCTGAACTTGGCCCGCGCGAGACCTACACGATGGCGACATTGCAAATGGCTGCACCGGAGACGCAGGCCGACATGTGGGCCGCCTTGCAAGCGAACTTCCCAGCCTTCCTGAAGGCGATCCCGACACAGTGGCAGCGCAACACGCCGCGCCTGGCGCAATATTTCTGCGATGCGGATGGGCTGGACGCGCTGAACACGCTGTTCGCTGACTATGGCGCCCTCGCCGAAGGTCACGAACGCGCGCTGACGCAAACGCGGGAGCAGATCAATCTCTGCATCGCGCAGAAAACGGAGACAGAGGCGGATCTCGAAGCCGCCTTTGCTGCGATGCCGTGATGCGGCGGCGTGACGGGTCATGCCTTTGACGGAACCCGACATGCTTGCCCGGGTGGCAACGCCACCAGCTGGTTCACTTATCTTTCGACAAGCTCGCTTTGGGGGAATAAGGTTGCCCCGAAAAGTGGAGAAACGGGAATGTCGTTCGATGTTGCCAGGATAAAGATGTTCGGCTTGCTTGGCATTGCCGTGGCTCTGCTGTTGGCGGGGTGCTCGCGAGGGGCTGAGGCGCCTGCGGCCAGCCCGGCGCCGGAAACCCCGGCCACTCTGTCAGACGTGGGCGCAGACAGCCGGGCCTTTTCGGTGGCCTCGGCGGACGGCACGCAGATAACCGGGCAGGTGGACGCGCCCATTGGTGCGGACGGGCGCGAGCCTGTGGTCGTTCTGTCGGCGGGTACGGGGCTTTTTGATCGGGACGTCAAATTCAGCAATTCCGGTACGGAACGCGACGCCGTGTTCGCGGATCTGGCCCGCCGGTTCACAAAGGCGGGGATTGCGGTTGTCCGGTATGACCGGCGCGGTGTACGCTATAAGCCTGCGGACGGGCAGATGCTGGACAAACCCATATCCGGAACATCCACGGTAGAGACTCAGCAGGATGACCTTGGCGCCGTCTATGAACTGGCGCGTGAGGATTTCGGCGGACCGGCGGCCTGTATCGCCCTGCTCGGCCACTCCGAAGGGATGCAGCATATTGCGGGGCTTGCGGCGGCAGGCGCGCCTGCGCCAGACCTTGTAGCCGGGATTGGCGCGCCGCTGCAGGCACCGATGGCAACGGTCAGATGGCAATCCACCGGGAGGGATGCCCTTTCCCTGAGGATGATGGATGCCGATGGCGACGGGACGGTCACCGAAGCGGAAATACGCGCCAACTGGCAGGAAACACCATCATCCTTTGTCGGAACAGTGGATCCCTTTCTCCATCCGGAAGGCCAATGGACGCCCGAAGCGCTGGATCAGCTTGTCGCGACCCAGACCAGCCTCTACGAAACCGGTAAGACGCAGGCGCTTGCGATAGACCCAAAGGCACCTTTCCCGAATGCCGACACACCCATGGCCGAATATAGCTGGTGGCAGAACTGGTATACGGACGATACTCCAGTGGCCGAAAAGCTTGCGGCCTGGGATGTGCCGTTCCTGCTTTATTACGGCACAAAGGATTCTCAGGTCCGCTATGAATACCAGCAGCCCGCTGCCGCAGAAGCGCTGGGCGGGCAGGTGGAAATCCACATCCTGCCCGGCCTTGGCCATTCGCTTGGAAGTCATGCGCTTTACGGCCCCATGGATGAGGCGGCGGCAGATGCGCTGGTCGCCCGCACCGCCGCCATTCTCGCTGAGCGCTGTGCGCCTTAGGCGTTTTTAATCGTCAGGCCGCCATCGACCGGAATGTGCACGCCGGTCATGAAGCTTGCGGCGGGCAGGACGCAGGAGAGGGTGATGTTCGCCACCTCTTCCGGAATCCCATAGCGGCGCAGCGGCACGCGGCGCTTGGCGTAGATTTCCTTGTGCTCGTCGGGAATGCCCGCCGTGATGCCGGTCTTCACCGGGCCAGGGCAGATACAGTTCACCGTGATGCCTTCGCGGCCAAGGTCCACAGCCAGGCCGCGCGTCAGGCCGATCACGCCATGCTTGGCAGCGACATAAGGCGAATTGCCCGGCGTGGCGCCAAGACCTTCCGTAGACGCCACGTTCACGATCCGGCCATAGCCAGCCTTGCGCATATAGGGCAGCGCGGCGCGGATGGCGCGCTGGTGGGAGGTCAGCATGACATTGATGCTCGGCCCCCAGCTGTCCTCATAGCTTTCCTCGGCAATATTGGCCGGGATGGCGAAGCCGGCATTGTTGACCAGGATTTCCAGTCCGCCGAAATGCGCCGCCGCTTCGTCGATCACGCGCTTGATGGCCTCGGCGTCGGAGACGTCCATCGCCCAGCCGTGCACGTGGTCGATGCCGGCAGCCTTGATCTCTGCCACCACGGCATCGACGTTTTCCTGCTTCAGGTCGGTGACGGCGACGTTCGCGCCTTCGCGGGCGAACAGGTGGGCGGTGGCCCGGCCCATGCCGCTGGCGGCGCCGGTGATGAGGGCGGTCTTGCCTTTGATCGAGCGCGACAGCGCTTCATACGGGGGCTGGCTCATGTCTGGTTCCTTTTTTTCTTTATTGTGCCTGAGAAGTTCATGACGATGCGGCCGTCCTCAGCCGTGACGAGGCCGCGCACGAAGCTGAGCGAGCCGCCTTTGCGCAGCACGTCGCCGCGCGCTTCCAGCCGCTCGCCTTCCAGCGCGCCGCTGATGAATTCCGCTGTGAACGCGACCGTCACCCCATAGGAGCCTTCCATCGCCTCATGTCCGAGGGCGAAGAGGGAGAAGTCCGCGAAGGTCATCAGGCAGCCACCATGCGCGACGCCGCCAGCGTTCATATGCTTGCGCGCCACCCGGAAGGCGGCGACCGGCCCCTTCTCGTCGACCCGGAAATAGAACGGCCCGGCGGTCTGATGCTCAAACGGTTCGTCGGCCCATGTGGTCCAACCTGCAAACTCTCCGGATTCCATGATGGTTGTGGTCATACGCGCTCCCTGTATTTGGTGGGCACGATACCGCACCGTTACCCTTCGACAAGCGTGCCGTGGCGGAATAGATTGTCCGCTGAAACAGATGAAAAGGGAGGCAGAGGATGCCGTTTGATGCCGAGATCCGGGATGCGCTGATCGAGCAGGTGCGCCGCTTCGTGACCGAGAAATGCGTGCCGGCGGAGGCTGAAGTCTCCGAGAATGACGAAGTGCCCCAGTCTATCGTCGACGAGATGAAGGCGCTCGGCCTGTTCGGCATTGCGGTGCCGGAGCAATATGGCGGCCTCGCCCTCGACATGGAGACCGAATGCCTCGTCGCGTTCGAGCTTGGCAAGACCTCCCCGGCCTTTCGCTCTGTGGCTGGCACCAATATCGGCATCGGCTCGCAGGCGCTGGTCCTGTTCGGCACCGAGGCGCAGAAGGAGCGCTGGCTGCCGGGCGTCGCCTCGGGCGACCTGATCGCCAGTTTCGCCCTGACAGAGCCGGAAGCCGGTTCTGACGCGGCCAGCCTGACGACCAAGGCCATCCGCGACGGCGATGACTACGTCTTCAACGGCACCAAGCGCTACATCACCAATGCCAACAAGGCCGACATCTTCACCGTCATGGCCCGCACAGACCCTGACACGCCCGGCGCCAAGGGTGTCTCGGCCTTCGTGGTTGAGCGCGGTACGCCCGGCGTTTCGGTCGGCGTGCCGGAGAAGAAGATGGGCCAGCAGGGCGCCCATATCTGTGACGTGATCTTCGAGAACGCCCGCGTGCCTGCCGCAAACATGATCGGCAAGGAAGGCGAGGGCTTCAAGGTCGCGATGAGCGTGCTGGACAAAGGCCGCCTGCACATCTCCGCCGTGGCCACCGGCGTCTCCAAACGCCTGATCCGCGAGATGGTGCACTATGCGCTGGAGCGCAAACAGTTCGGCAAGCCAATCTTCGAGCACCAGATGATCCAGGCCATGATCGCCGACAGCCAGGCCGAGACTTATGCGGCCGAATGCATGATCCTGGACGCCGCCCGCCGCCGCGATGCGGGTGAAGACGTCACCCTGCTCGCCTCCTCCACGAAACTTTTCGCCACAGAGGCGTGCGGCCGCGTGGCCGATCGCGCGGTGCAGGTATTTGGCGGCGCGGGCTATGTCTCCGACTACGGGATTGAGCGTTTCTACCGCGACGTCCGCATCTTCCGCCTGTATGAAGGCACCAGCCAGATCCAGCAAATCATCATCGCCCGCGAACTCGCACGGGCCGCCAAGGCAGGGAAGCTTTAGGGATCTATGCTCCCGCTGGACTCCCCGAGATGGCAGGAACTTGCGCATGTCTATGGTGCAGCAGGAGATATTCCGGAAAAACTGGGTCGCCTTGAGGCTGAGGGCGTAATCGAGTGGGGACCGGACTCCGTCCTCGAAGAGATCGCTTCGGCGATTTATCATCAAGGCGATCCGGGCACGGCATCTTATGCCGCCGTGCCCCATTTGATGCGTATCGCAGAGGGGCGTACGTCTGGAGAACAGATATGGCTTGTCCTGTTGTGCGGATGGATTGAAGGCGCCAAGACTTCACGGCGACCTGAACTGCCGGATGATCTTGCACAAGCCTACTTCGATGCCTTGGCAAAGGCGCGCCGACTGGCCATAGCTTTTCTGAACAGTCCACGAGGCGATTGGACAAAGGGAGAGTATGCAGTCGACCTGACTTATTTGTTCGGCGCAATTGCGGCGTTTGATGGTGAGCATGAACTCGCTCAGGATCTCGCAATGTTCGACATTATGAAAGACTGCTACGAAACGGCGATGGCAAAGGAAAACTGATGTTCGAACACGACCCCACAGACCCGCATGAAGTCGGCCTCAATGCGGAGCGCCTTGCGGCGATCCCGGCCTATTTCAAGACCAATTATCTCGACACGGGCAAGCTGCCCTGCATGGCGACGCTGGTGTCCCGCAATGGCGAGATCGCGCTGGAAGACTATTCCGGCACGATGGAGCTGGGCGCTGGCGCCCCCATCGGCCCGGACACGATCTTCCGCATCTATTCCATGACCAAGCCGATCACCTCGCTCGCCGCGATGATGCTGTTCGAGGAAGGCAAGCTGCGGCTCGACCACGATGTCGCCCGCTACATTCCCGAATATGCCGATGTCATGGTGTATGATGGCGGCCCGGTGGACGATTACAAGACGCGCAAGCCCGACCGCCCGATGAAAGTGCTGGACCTGTTCACCCACACGTCCGGCCTCACCTATGGCTTCATGATGCAGAGCGTGGTCGACTCGATTTACCGCAAGGAAAAGATCGGCCGTCCGGACGAGACGCTGCAGGAAATGGCAAAGCGCCTCGCAACGCTGCCGCTGCAATGCTCGCCGGGGGATGAATGGTGGTATGGCCACTCGATTGATGTCCTCGGCGCGATTGTCGAAATCGTCTCGGGCATGGAGCTTGACCAGTTCTTCCGGGAACGGATCACGGGTCCGCTCGGCATGGTCGACACCGATTTCTGGGTGCCGGAAGACAAGCTCCCCCGCCTCATGGCCTGCTATGAAAAGAATGCGGTCACCGGCGAAGTGAAACTGGCTGACGGGGCAGGCAGTGCCTCAAAGCTTTATTCGCAGCGTCCGCGTCTCCTGAATGGCGGCGGCGGCCTCGTTTCCACGATGCGCGACTATCACCGCTTTGCCCTTGCCATGCTGCGCGGCGGCACGCTGGACGATGCCCGCCTGATCAGCCCCAAGACCTGGGAATTCATGCGTCAGAACCATCTGCCGGATGGCCAGACGACGCGCGGCATGGGCCGGTCGGCCTTTACCGAAGTCTTCGCCGAAGGTTCGGGTTTTGGTCTCGGCGGCGCCGTGCTGGTCGATCCTGTCGCCAGCCAGCAGCCGGGCAGCGAAGGCACGTTCAGTTGGGGCGGTCTTGCCTCTACTTTCTTCTGGGTCGACCCGGAAGAAGAGATCATCGGCATCCAGATGACCCAGCTCATGCCGTCTTCTACCTACCCGATGCGCCAGCAATTCCAGCAACTCGCTTACGCGGCGATTGACTGGTGAGCGAACCCGTCAATCCCGCCCGTGAGGCGATCCTTGAGCTGACCGCTGCGGTCGGTCCGGGCAAGACGATTGCGCCGGAAGAGGCCGCCCGCGCGGTCAGCGAAAAGAACTTCCAGCGCGTCCTTCGGGATGTCCGCGCCGAAGCCATCCGCCTGCACAAGGCCGGCACGGTGCTGATCCATCGCAAGGGCAAGCCGGTGGAAGACCCGGAAGCCTTCAAGGGCGTCTATCGCCTCGGCCGCCCGGCAGGCGGCTGATGGCGAAGGCGCCGGACCCGTTCCATGAATTTGTCATGGAGCTGTTCGCGCCGATGGGCCCCGTCAACGTACGGCGCATGTTTGGCGGGGCCGGCGTCTTCCGGGACGGGCTGATGTTCGCCTTGCTCTCGGATGACGTGATCTACCTGAAGACCGATGCGGCCCTGCGGGCTGCACTGGAGGCAGAGGGCTGCGAGCCCTTCCTCTGGACCCGACCGAGCGATGGCAAGGTCACCGACATGGGCTATGTCAGCCTGCCGCCGGATGCCATGGACGAGCCGGACCTTGCCAGCGACTGGGGCCGCAAGGCTTTCGATGTCGCACGCGCCGCGAAGGCCAAAAAAGCAAAATAGGGGCCGTCAGGGCACGTTTTATATGGTGCTTACACGGTGTTTATATGGTGTTTTGTACGGTGTTGTGGCCCGGTTTCTGGCGGGCTTATCCAACCGGGATTTTGGCCGGAATTTCACGCCAAAATAGTATACATACTTATTCCCCGTATCGGCGCATTTCGCTCCGCACCCGGCCTCTGGTGACAGTTACGACATAGAGCCTGTCATATTCCGTGGCCTCCACAATCGGCGCGCCGGGCTTGCCGCCAAGCGCCTCGACCAGCTGCGGGGTCGTGTTGGAATGTCCAACAATCAGGATGTTTCCTGGCAGTGCCTTCAGCTGTTTCGCGAACGCGTCCAGCCGGGCAGGATCATAGATCTGAACCGGCAGGCCAGCCTGGTAGGCGGCCGGTTTGGCTGTCTCGACCGTGCGTTTCGTGTCTGTGGACCAGACCGATGTGAGGCCCGCACCAGCCAGTTCCTGCGCGAGAATATCCGCGCGCGCCCGGCCAACAATCGTCAGGTCCGGGTCAGGACCGGCTTCCTTCTCCGCATGGCGGACAAGATAGAGGGTTGTGTCCGGCGCGGCTGACGAACTGGCGCAGGCGCCAAGGGCCAGAAAGGACAGGGCCGCGATCGCGCCGCGGCGTGTCAGGCTCACGCTGCGACCGGTCTTGCGATCGGCGCGTCCAGCGAAAACGCTTCCGGCGTTGAGCCGAACTGGCGCAGGTGCTGTAGTTTGTTCCATCCGTCCTCCAGCGTGATTTTCTCGTGGCGGGGCGCCCACCACATCACAAAGCTGGGGCCAGTGGAACGGTCAATTTCCGCTGCCAGACGTCGCATGCTGGGCGGATGGGTCTTGCCGGAATAGGAAAATTCCTTGAGCGCGTCGAGCGATGTCCAGCCCGCCATGGTCGAAACGTCCGGTGCAGTCATGCCTTCGGGATAGGGGAAAATCCCGTCCAGCGGCATCCAGATGCCGTCAGGGCGGCGCACGCCATGACAATGAAAGTTCAGGCCTTCAAATGTCGCAGCATCCGCGAAAACGCGCGGCATGATGCTCACAAAAACGCGAATGAATTCATTTTCAAGACTGAACGCCCCAAGTGGGCGCGCACAGTTGAAATGAATAAGTCGATATTCCATCCCCACCTCCCGGTTTCGGAGGGAATATCGTCTAGGAATTACTCTATTCTTAAAGGCGCGTGGGTAACCGTAATAAATCTTAGGTTACTTTCCATGGAATTCCGCCGGGCGCTTCTCCAGGAAGGCCTTCACGCCTTCGGCAAAGTCCGCCGTCCGGCCTGCTGTCCTCTGTGCCAGCCGCTCTGAATGGAGGGCATCGCCGAAGTCGGCTTCACAGGCGTCCCAGATCAGTTTGCGGGTGCCGGCCAGGGCGACCGTCGGCCCGTTGGACAGGGTTTCGGCCCATTCCATAGCCGTCGCCATCAGCTGGTCATCCTCGACCACCTTGTTGACCATGCCCCATTCCAGCGCCTTCTCCGCCGGCAGCTTCTCGCCGAACAGAGCCATTTCCATCGCCCGGACGCGGCCAATGGTGCGCGCCAGAAGCCAGGTCGAGCCGCCATCCGGCACCAGGCCGATTCGGCGGAAAGCCTGTAGGAAATACGCCCCCTTCGCGGCGATCACCAGGTCACCCATCAACCCAATCGAACACCCAACGCCCGCCGCTGCGCCGTTCACAGCCGTGATGACCGGGTGGGGATGCTCGCGGATGGCGATGATCAGTGGGTTGTAATGTGTGTCCAGCGGCCGGCCGGCATCTGGTTTGGAGCCCGGATGGCTGAGCGATGGGCCACTGACCTTGCCGAGATTGGCGCCGGAGCAGAAACCGCGCCCATTGCCCGTAATCACGGTGCAACGCGCCTCACCGGCGGCCTTTTCCAAGGCGTGCAGCAGCTCTTGCGCGGTATCGACACCGCAGGCGTTCATCGTCTTCGGATCATTGAAGGCGATGACGGCCGTCTTGTCCTTCAATTCGTAGGAAATCAGCTCGTAGCTCATGTCGCCCTCCCTGTGGTGCGTTTGTTTATCTGGCGGGCAATCTAGCCGCCGCGCAGCGCTTGTGAACGCCTCACCCGGCGGCAAGCCATCATTCCCATTGTTAAGCCCTGAACGCGCGCTACACTGTTCACAAACAGCAACAAGCAGGGAGATCCGATCCATGGCCCTAGACAGCGCCCCAACCACCGGCATGGCCGGCATTCTCGCAAAGCAGAAAGCAGCTCATATCCGCGACGGGATCCCGACGCTCGCCAAGCGGATCGAATGGCTCGACAAGTCCATCGATCTCCTGGTCACCTATGGCGACGAGTTGAACGACGCCATGTCTCAGGATTTCGGCCACCGTTCGAAAGACCAGTCGGCCCTGACGGATATTGCCGGCTCTATCGGCGCCCTGAAGCACGCCAAGAAAAATACTGCCAAATGGATGCGCCCGGACAAGCGCAAGCCGGAATTCCCACTCGGTCTGCTCGGCTCCAAGGCCGAGATCCAGTTCCAGCCGAAAGGCGTCATCGGCGTGATCAGCCCGTGGAACTTCCCGGTGAACCTGACCTTCACGCCGCTTGCCGGTGTCTTCGCAGCGGGCAATCGCTGCATGATCAAGCCGTCCGAATTCACCGAGGCGACGTCTGAGGTGATGCGCAAGGCGATCGCGCAATACTATTCCGAGGAAGAAGTTGCGGTGATCACTGGCGGGCCGGACGTCGGCGCCGAGTTCACCAAACTTCCCTTCGACCACATCCTGTTCACCGGCGCGACGTCGGTTGCCCGTCACGTGATGCGCGCAGCGGCGGATAATCTCGTTCCGCTGACGCTGGAACTTGGCGGCAAGAGCCCGGTCGTGCTCGGCCGGTCGGCAGACCTGCAGAAAGCGGCCAACCGTATCATGGCGGGCAAGACGCTGAACGCTGGCCAGATCTGCCTCGCGCCGGACTATGCCTTCGTGCCGAAAGAAAAGACGTCGGAATTCGTCGCCGCCGCCACCAAGGCCGTTGAGGCGATGTACCCGACTGGCCTGAAGGACAATGACGACTACACGTCCATCGTGAACCAGCGCCACTATGACCGTATCATGGGCTATATCGACGAAGCAAAGTCGAAGGGCGCCCAGGTGGTGGAAATCAACCCGATGGGCGAGAACTTCGCCCAACAGCCTCACCACAAGATCCCGCCACACATCATCGTCGATCCGTCTGACGATCTGAGTGTGATGCAGGACGAGATCTTCGGGCCAATCCTGCCGATCAAATCCTATTCGGATACGAAACAGGCCGTGGATTACATCAACGCCCACGACCGTCCGCTGGGGCTCTACTATTTCGGCGAAGACGCTGCCGAGAAAGACCTTGTGCTGAACAATACGACGTCAGGCGGCGTGACCGTAAATGACGTCGTCTTCCACGTGGCGCAGGAAGACCTGCCGTTTGGCGGTGTCGGGCCTTCGGGCATGGGCTCTTACCATGGCCGTGAAGGCTTCCTGGAATTCAGCCACAAGAAAGCCGTCTACACACAAACCGGCAGCGAAATGCTCGCCATGATGCGCCCGCCTTATGGCGCAACGTATCGCAAGCAGGTTCAGGGCCGCATGAAGCGCTAACGAACCCGCGCCCCCAATAGGAAAAGCCCCCCATCCATCGGATGAGGGGCTTTTTTCTGTTCTTCGTTTGGCGCCTTAGCGCTTCAGGAAGGCCGGGATGTCGTTGCCGAACCCCTTCACCTTTTCCGGTGCGGGCTCGAGGATCAGGTCGTCATCCTTGCGCTTGCGGTCGCCGCCGCGATCGCTGCGTTCCCGGCGAGGCTTTTCGCTCTTCTCGTTGCGGTCACTGCGTTCGGTCCGCTCGCTACGTTCGGGACGCTCGCTGCGCTCAGCGCTTTCGCGCTTCGGCTTGCTGGCACGTTCTGGCTTTTTCTCTTCGCGTGCCGGGGCTTCGGTCTGGACGTCTGCCGTCTCGCGGACCTCTTCCTTCACCTCTGCGGTGACGGCTTCTTCTGCCTTCGGTGCATCATCGCTCTCGCGGGTGCGACGGCTGCGCGAGGAAGACCGCTCACCACGGCCACCGCTGCGCTCGCCGCGTCCACCGTCGCGGCTGCTGCTGCCACGGCGTCCGCCACGGCTGGATTTCTCTTCCGGCGGCAGGTCTTTCAGCTCTTCGAGCAGGCCTTCCGGCATGTAAGACTCAACGTCCTTCTTGAGCATCTTGAGGACAAAGCCCCACGATTTCTCATCGACCGGCGAAACCAGCGTGTAGCTCTCGCCGGTACGTCCGGCGCGGCCGGTGCGGCCAATCCGGTGGATATAGTCTTCGTCTTTCGGCGGCGGGCCGTAGTTGAACACGTGGCCGACATCCGGAATGTCGAGCCCGCGTGCCGCCACATCGGACGCCACGAGCAATTTCAGATCGCCATCGCGGAATTTCTGAAGCGTTTCGGTGCGGACAGACTGCGGCAGGTCCCCATGGATCGGCGCAGCGTCGTGGCCATGCTTGGTCAGAGAGGCGGCAACAATATCGACTTCGACCTTGCGGTTACAGAAGACGATGCCGTTTTTCACGTCGCAGGATTCGATCACCCGGCGCAGCGCTGTGCGTTTTGCCTTGGCATCATTGGTCGGCAGGTGGACGACGTGCTGCGTGATTGTGGTGGCGGCATCCGTCGGACGGGCAACCTCGATTTTTACCGGGTCGCGCTGGAACGTTTTCGCGAGGCGTTGGATGTCTGTCGGGAAGGTTGCCGAGAACAGAAGCGTCTGGCGCTTTACCGGCAGTTTGGAACAGATCTTCTCGATGTCCGGGATGAAGCCCATGTCGAGCATCCGGTCGGCTTCATCGATGATGAAGTATTCGACACCCATCAGGAGAAGCTTACCGCGCTCGAACTGGTCGAGCAGGCGGCCCGGTGTGGCGATCAGGACGTCGACGCCGCGTTGCAGCAGCTGTTCCTGGTCCTTGAAGCTCACGCCGCCGATCAGCAGCGCCATGGTGAGTTTGAGGTACTTGCCGTACTTTTCGAAGCTCTCGGCGACTTGCGCAGCGAGTTCGCGCGTCGGGCAGAGAATCAGGCAGCGCGGCATGCGGGCGCGTGCCCGGCCACGTGACAGGCGATGGATCATCGGCAGCACGAAAGCCGCCGTCTTGCCGGTGCCGGTCTGTGCGATGCCGGTGACGTCGCCGCCGGAGATGACAAGGGGGATGGCCTCGGCCTGGATCGGTGTCGGGATCGTATAGCCCGATTCCGTTACAGCCTTGAGGATATTGGGGCCGAGCCCGAGGTCGGCAAAAGTCGTTTCAGTGGTCGTTTCAGTCAATTTTCATGGTTCCTGGAATGGAGTGGTTACCCGATGCGGCCCGAATGGCCGCCAACATTCCGCTTTGCGCGCACCCTTGTGTGCGGTCCACGGAACCGGGCGCTTTCCATGCCCGGAGCGTCTTGTGCGCTGCACATAGTGTATTTTGGCCCTCAGGTGAAGGGCCTGCGTTCAGGGGCTGAAGTCAGGGTGCCCGGTACTTTGCCACATCGTCCATCAGATCCTGCAGGACGCGCTTCGACCGCCCCCAGTCGAAAGCCTGTCCGGGAATGGTGAGCGTCGCGCGCACCATCGTGCCATCCGGGTGGCGTTCCAGGGAAACGATCATGTTGCCTTCCCAGCTCAGTATGCTGGACGGCATCTTCACATTGATGACGCAGCCATTGGTGGCTTCGGACATGTCGACCAGTTTCTGGCTGCGGCTGGCGAAACTGCAAAGGGCCGCTGCGAGGGTTTCGCCGAACGTGTTGCGAAAGCCTTGTGTCAGCTCCTGGCTGCTCTTCAGGCCCATGCGGGCGTAGAGTGGAACAGTGACGTCGGCCAGGGCCTTCAAGGGGACCCCACCCGCGCCTGCGGCAGCCATCAGGGGCTTGGCGGCGGCGAAAAACTGGTCAGCGGTCATGCCCGTCGGCACGGCGCCTGTGACTCTTACGACGCGCGCGCGGACGTCGGGATGATTGGCGATTTCGCGGATTCGCATCGAATTGCGCCAGTCGAGGGCAGGGTCGATGTCTTCATGCGGGACAGGACTGGGCGCTGGTGCGCTGTCCGGAGCTGTATTGGCGCCAGTACGAGGCGAGCCGCACCCGCCGCAGAATCTGTCACTATCTTCGAATTTCCGGCCACATTGGGTACAAAACATGCTTGGGTCCCCACGACATGAATCGCGGGGACCCTAGCAAAATCATGCGCCCGCGTCAGCGAGGTTTTGGTTCACGAAGTCCCAGTTCACGAGGCTGTTGAGGAAGGTGTCCATATAGTTCGGACGGGAGTTCTGGTAGTCGAGATAATAGGCGTGCTCCCAGACATCCATGGTCATCAGCGGCGTGGTGCCGGCGTCTGTCAGCGGGGTTTCGGCGTTCGGCGTCTTGGTGATGGCCAGCTTGCCGTCCTTCAGGACCAGCCAGGCCCAGCCGGAGCCGAACTGCGTGCCGCCAGCGGCCTTGAAGGCCTTGGCGAATTCGTCGTAGCCGCCGAGGTCGCGGTCGATCATCTCAGCCACTTTGCCGTGGGGCTTGCCGCCGCCGCCGGGTTTCATTGAGTGCCAGTAGAATGTGTGGTTCCAGACCTGGGCAGCATTGTTGAAGATGCCAGCCTTGGATTTGTCGGCGCCAGAGATCTTGACGATTTCTTCGAGCGACTTGTCAGCCAGGTCCGTGCCTTCGATCAGGCCGTTCAGATTGGTGACATAGGCCTGATGGTGCTTGCCATAGTGGAAGTTCAGGGTCTGCTCGGAAATGTGGGGGGCGAGCGCGTCACGGCCATAGGGAAGGTCGGGAAGTGTAAAGGGCATCTGGAAATCCTTTCATGCAGGTGAGTATCTGTTAGAGAAGCGCGTCAGCCGACATATGGGTTCCATGCCGAACGAGACCAACCCCCTTTCCAAATCACAGTGGGCCGCAATCGACAAGCGTGTGCGCAAAGTCGATGAAGACCGCTGGATCTCCAGCCGCTATGCGCCTGCTGCCGAACGCCGGGCGCTGACGGCGCTCTATGCGCTGGCCTACGAACTCGCCCGTGTGCGTCTGGCTGTGTCAGAGGAGACGTTGGGCCTGATCCGGTTCCAGTGGTGGCGCGAAGCGTTGACGGAGCTGGACGAGGGGAAGCCGCCGCGTGAGCATGATGTCTGTCTGGCCATCGCCGAGGAAACCGCAGCGGGCCGCCTGAAGCCCGGCGCGCTGCAGCGGCTGGTCGATGGCTACGAGGCCTCCTTCATCGCCGACGATCGCGCCAAAGACCCGGAAGCCTGGCTGGCCCTGATCGCGGCCAGCGTGCTGACCACGCATCATGACTGGGCCGAGGAAATCCGCGACGTCGCCCCCGCCTACGCGGCGCTGCGCCGGTCAGAGACGAAAGCCTTTGGTCCGCACGTAAAGCTTGTCCCGAAGTCCATCCGTCCGGCCGTCGCTCATTATCGCCTGCGCAGGCATTATAGCGAGACCGGTGAACCCAACGCCGTCAGCAAACGCCTCAGCATCCTGAAAGCGATCCGGACGGGACAGGTCTAGGCGGTTTCGAGCGCCTGCTCTGCCAGCCAGGTATCAATGTCCTGCAGCGCGCGTACAGCCTGCGCGCCCTTTTTCGAGCGACCTTTGGCTTTGCCGCGCAGGCGTTTGCCGTTTTCGTCTGTCTTCGGAAAGTCTGCAATGTCCGGGAACAGGCCGAAATTGACGTTCATCGGCTGGAAGGTCTGCTTGCCTTCAAGGTGCCCGCCCGTGATGTGCGTCACCAGCGCGCCGAGCGCGGTTGTGGGCGGCGGCGCGTCCAGCGTCCGGCCTAGGCGTTCAGCGGCCGCAAACCGCCCTGCCAGCAGGCCCATGGCGGCGCTTTCGACATAACCCTCTACGCCCGTCACCTGACCGGCAAAGCGCAGGCGTGGCATGGATTTCATGCGCAGCTGGGTGTCGAGCAGTTTCGGTGAGTTGAGGAACGTATTGCGGTGGATACCACCAAGGCGCGCGAACTCGGCCTTTTCGAGGCCCGGGATCATGCGGAAGATGTCGGTCTGCGCGCCATATTTCAGCTTGGTCTGGAAGCCGACCATGTTCCACAGCGTGCCGAGGGCATTGTCCTGGCGCAGCTGGACCACGGCATAGGCTTTCACATCCGGCAGGTGCGCATTGGTCAGGCCAACCGGCTTCATCGGCCCGAAGCGCAGCGTCTCGCGCCCGCGCTCGGCCATGACTTCGATGGGCAGGCAGCCTTCGAAATAGGGCGTGTCCTTTTCCCAGTCGCGGAATTCAGTCTTCTCGCCAGCGATCAGCGCGTCGATGAAGGCGTTATATTGCTCCTCCGACAGCGGGCAGTTGACATAGGCCGCCGTGTCACCGCCTGGCCCCGGCTTGTCATATCGGCTCTGGCGCCAGGCTTTGGTCATGTCGATCGAGTCGAAATAGACAATCGGCGCGATGGCGTCGAAGAAGGCGAGATCGTCTTCGCCTGTGTGGGCGTGGATCGCCTTGGCCAGCGGGATCGAAGTCAGCGGGCCGGTGGCGATGATGACGCTGTCCCAGTCTTCCGGCGGGATACCGGTGATTTCCTCGCGCACGATGGTGACGTTCGGCAGCGCTTCCAGCTTGGCGGTGACAGCCTCGGCAAAGCCTTCACGGTCAACGGCAAGCGCGCTGCCAGCGGGCACCTGATGCTCTGCGGCGGTGGACATGATCAGGCCATTCGCGCGGCGCATCTCTTCATGCAGCACGCCGACGGCGTTGGATGTGTGATCGTCCGAGCGGAACGAGTTGGAGCAGACGAGTTCCGCCAGCTTGTCGGTCTGGTGAGCCTCGGTGCCCTTCACGCCGCGCATTTCGTGCAGGATGACGGGCACGCCGGCCTGTGCCGCCTGCCAGGTGGCTTCCGAGCCGGCCATGCCGCCGCCGATGATATGAATAGGTTTGAGTGTCATGGCCCGGACATGCGCAGGCCGGCCGGTTCCGTCAAGACGGGCTTTGCGGCGCGGGCCGGGGGCGGTAAGGAATTCTGCATGGATTCCAATGCTTCACTTCCGGCCGTATCGCCCTCTGTTCCGAACCTGGTCGCTCAGGCCTGGCGGCTGGCGGCGAAGACGGCCCTCCCTGCAGCGCCCTGGCTGGCCCTGCTGGCGCTGGCGGGCGGGTTTTACAAATGGGCGCTGAGCACTGGCATAGGCGGCACGATGCTGACCCTGGCGGCGCTGGTCCTCCTGTTCCTGGCAGGCGTACAGGCCTCACTGATGATCTACCGGGCGATGATCCCCGGCGCGAAAGGCGCGTTCATGGCGCTGATGCACATGAATCTCGCGATCTATCTGGCCTTCTTCTTCATCAGCTTTTTCATCTTCTTCTTCGTCGGTGTCTTCGGCGTGGTGATGCTGCAGCTGTCCGGTCTGGTCGATCTGGCAGCCGAAGGCGCAGACCAGCAGATTCAGCCAGCCCTCTCCGCGATCATGACGACGCCCTATGGCTGGGCGCTGGCTTTGGTGTACGCGACGGGCCTTGGCGGGCTGGCCTTCCTGGCCCTGCGCCTGCTGCTGACTGGCGCGGCAACCGTGAAGACCGGGCACGTGATGGTGTTCCGAACCTGGCGCTGGACCAAGGGTGATGTCCTGCGCTTCGGCATGGCGAGCCTTGTCACCCACGTGCTGCCGTTCCTTGTTGGCTACGCGCTCAATTTTGGCCTTGTTCAGGTCATGGGGCAGGGAGAGGTTTCGCTGTTTGTGACAGGCATGACGGGGCTCGCCCTGCAGGCGCCATTTATCCTGGCCGGGCATGGCCTCTCCGTGGCCGCCCTGGAGGCCACCCATCCCGCCGTAGACGTTGCCTAAGCGCGTCAAACTGGCTTAGTCTGCAGCCCAGCGGGACGAACAGAGGGACGCAGAATGGCCAAGAACTTTACGTTTGACGGGGCCTTGATGTTCCCCTTTCGCGCAGCGCATGCGCGATCATTCATCTGGAAGTACACGCTGGCCTTTGGCGTGGTCGGAACGGCGCTGACGGGCCTGTTCATTTTCTTCGCCAAAGACGCCATGTTCAGCTTTGTCGACACCATGACCCAGCTTGAGGCGTCCGGAACGGATGATCCTTCTGTGATCTTCGGAGCCATGGCCCGCGCGTTAGCAACCTTCACGCCGTGGATCGTGCTAGGCACGCTGGCCAGCTGGGTCGTCTGGGCAATGTTCACAACGGCCACCCAGCGCCGCTATATCCGCGACGAGGACTTCTCCCTCGGTTTCGGTCCGGATGAAGTGCGCATGATGGGAACCGGCTTCGTCTGGTACGCCGCGCAATGGGCCTTCAGCCTCATTCCGTTGCTGATCATGTGGCCGGTCTTCGGCAGTGTCACAGACTTCTATGACGGCACGATCACGGAAGACCAGTTCGTCAGGGCCATGTTTGGCCGCGTTGGTTATGTCATGCTGGCCATGCTGGTGACGTTCCCTTTGTTGGTTTTTTTGGCGACCCGCTTTTCGCCTGTCTTCGCCATGACGGTGAAAGAGGAGAAGGTGGCGTTCGGCGATGCCTGGATCGTTTCCCGAAACCGGTTCTGGCCCATCCTCGGGGCTTACCTGATCATCGCCCTTGTGGGTGGTATGGCCATCGGGCTCGTTTCGAGCCTTGCGCAAATGATCCTCATGCCAGCCATGATGAACATGAATATTGTCACGCAGGATGACATGCCCGACCTGCGCGCGCTGTTCACACCCGCGGTCATGATCTCAATGCTTGTCTATATGTTCGTGCGTTTGTCCCTGTCGGGTCTTTTGATGCATGTGGTGCATGCCCCCGCCGCCTTTGCCGCCCGGCACGATCCGCGCGGCAGCATCGACGACGCCCTCCGGGTCAAAGACTTCGAATAGGAAACAGAGCCATGAACCCGATCTCATTCGACTTCGGCAATGCCATATCCCATTTTTCCAAAACGGGTGGGCCAGCCGGCTTTATCTGGAAGTTCGCGCTGGGATATGCGCTGATCAGCTGCCTGGTGCAGGGCTTTTCGGTCTGGCTGCAATGGCCACTCTACGAGACCTATATCGAGATGTTTGCCAGCGGCGGTGACTTTGACGCCTACGCCGAAGACATCAGCAGGGTGTCTGCAGCGACATCGCTGAAGGGCATGCTGATGCTGCCGCTCACCGTACTCGTCTGGGTCATGTTCGAGGGCGCGAGCCAGCGCCGCTACATGCGCGGAGACGGATTTCGCCTGCGCATCGGGGCCGATGAGGGGCGTATCTTCGTTGTTGGGCTGATCTGGATGGCGCTCCTGTTCGCCATGTATTTCGCGTTTGCCATTGCCATTCTCATCCCGGTCGTAATTGGTCTCGCGCTTGGCTCAGACGGCGCCATTTTTGCCGTCTTGCTTGGCATCGTCATCGTGCCAGCCGTGATGGTCTTGTCTTTGTGGATATTCGCCCGGCTGTCTGCCGCGACGGCACTGACGGTGCGGGACCAGAAGATCCGTTTCTCCAGCTCCTGGCGCGTGACGAAAGGCAAGGGCTGGACGATCCTCGGCGCCTGGATTGTGCTCATGCTGATCGCGCTGGTGGCGGTGATCGTGTTCTACGTCGTTGCCGCAGCGCTAGGCCTCGGCATCGTGTCATCTCAGGTGCCGGACCTGCTTGATGGACGCGGTTCGGAGGCAGAAGTCCTGGCAGCCATCGCATCGCCGGTATTCTTGATCCCGATGTCGTTGATCCTCCTCGCATTCCTCCTGTTCCAGTCCTCGCTCATGCACGTCTTCGGTGGGCCCGCAGCCCTCGCCGCGCGGACCGATCCGGAGTGGATCGGAGCGGACGTGGCCGGCGAGTTCCAGTAGCGCGGACGCCTCTGGCCAGCGGCGCTATTTCGCGCTGCTGGTTGCCTTGGACTTCCTGCTTTTGGCAGGGGCTTTCTTTTCAGCCGCCTTTGGGGCAGGTGCTTTTTTCGCGGCGGGCTTTTTGGTCGCCGTCTTGGGTTCCGGTTTTTTCTCCGACACAGCAGCCGTCTTCGCACGCTTGTTGCGGGCGGCCCGGCGTTCGTCGTGCCGGCGGAAGGTTTCGGCCAGGAAGCGCCCGGTCCAGCTTTCCTTGGTGGCGGCAATGTCTTCCGGAGTGCCGGCTGCGATCAGCTGACCGCCGCCATCGCCGCCTTCCGGGCCGATGTCCAGCACCCAGTCAGCGGTTTTCACCACGTCTAGATTGTGTTCGATCACCAGCACCGTGTTGCCGCCGTCGACCAGCTCATGCAGCACTTCCAGCAGTTTGTTCACGTCATCGAAGTGGAGGCCTGTGGTCGGCTCGTCCAGGATATACAGTGTACGGCCCGTGGCGCGCTTGGAAAGTTCCTTGGCGAGCTTCACGCGCTGCGCTTCACCGCCTGACAAGGTCGTCGCCTGTTGGCCGACTTTGACATAGCCAAGGCCCACCCTGTTCAGGGTTTCCAGCTTGTTGGCGATGGCGGGCACAGCCGCGAAGAATTTCGCGCCGTCTTCCACCGTCATGTCCAGCACGTCGGCGATAGATTTGCCTTTGAATTTCACTTCCAGCGTTTCGCGATTGTAGCGCTGACCCTTGCAGGTTTCGCAGGTGACGTAGACGTCCGGCAGGAAGTGCATCTCGATCTTGATGACGCCGTCGCCCTCGCACGCCTCACAGCGCCCGCCCTTGACGTTGAAGCTGAACCGGCCCGGCGCATAGCCGCGCGCCTTGGATTCCGGCAGCCCGGCATACCAGTCGCGGATCGGCCCGAAGGCGCCGGTATAGGTGGCCGGGTTGGAGCGCGGCGTGCGCCCGATCGGGCTCTGGTCGATGTCGATGACCTTGTCGAGATGTTCGAGGCCCTGGATGCTTTCATAGGGCAGCGGCGGGCTGGAGGCGCCGTTCAGCTTGCGCGCCAGCGCCTTGTACAGCGTCTCGATGATCAGCGTGGACTTACCGCCCCCGGACACGCCGGTGACGCAGGTGAAGCTGCCCAGCGGAATGGTCGCAGACACGTTCTTGAGGTTGTTGCCGGTCGCGCCTTTCAGCGTGATCTTGCGCTTGACCTTCTCCACCGGGCGGCGCGTCGGGATCGCAATCTCGCGGTTGCCATTCAGATAGTCCGCAGTCAGACTGTTCTTGGCTTTCAGGATGTCTGCGGGCGTGCCCTCGGCGATGATCTCGCCGCCATGCACGCCGGCGCGGGGGCCCATGTCGATCACATGGTCCGCCGTCAGGATCGCGTCCTCGTCATGCTCGACCACGATGACCGAATTGCCGAGATCGCGCAGGCGTTTCAGCGTTTCCAGCAGGCGCTCATTGTCGCGCTGGTGCAGGCCGATAGACGGTTCATCAAGCACATAAAGCACGCCCGTCAGGCCGGAGCCGATCTGGCTGGCGAGGCGGATGCGCTGGCTTTCCCCGCCCGACAGCGTGCCCGAGGCGCGCGACAGGCTGAGATAATCGAGGCCGACATCATTGAGGAAGATCAGGCGGTCATTGATCTCTTTCAGGATGCGCGAGGCAATCTGGTTCTGCTGCTTGGTCAGCGTCTTGTGCACGCCGGAAAACCACACACCGGCTTCGCGGATCGAGAATTGTCCGGCGTCGGAAATATCCAGTCCGCCGATCTTCACGGCCAGGGCTTCCGGCTTCAGGCGTTTGCCACCGCAGGCCGGGCAGGGCGCAGCGGCCTGGAACTTGCCGATCTCTTCGCGCACCCACTGGCTGTCGGTCTCGCGGAAGCGGCGTTCGAGGTTCGGGATGACGCCTTCGAACGTTTTCTTCACCTCATAGCGGCGCATGCCGTCATCATAGACGAAGTTTATTTCCTCTTCGTCGGTGCCGTAGAGGATCATGTCCTGCACGGTTTCCGGCAGCTGGTTCCACTTCTTCTTGAGGTCAAACCGATAGTGCGCCGACAGGGCCTGCAGCGTCTGGGTCTGGTAAGGTGAGGTCGACTTCGCCCAGGGCGCAATCGCGCCGTTCAGCAGGTCGAGATCCTTGTCCGGAACAACCAGGCCGGCATCCATCTTCAGCTGTTCGCCAAGCCCGTCACAGGTCGGGCAGGCGCCGAACGGGTTGTTGAACGAGAACAGGCGCGGCTCGATTTCCGGAATGGTGAAGCCAGACACCGGACAGGCAAAATTGGCCGAATAGGTGATGCGGCGCGGCGCATCGCCATCTTCCGGCTGGTCGGCATACTCGGCCAGCGCAATGCCCTGGGCGAGGCTGAGCGCGGTCTCGAAGCTTTCCGCGAGGCGTTGCTCCATGCCTTCGCGCACCACGATCCGGTCGACCACGACGTCGATGTCATGCTTGAATTTCTTGTCCAGCTTTGGCGGGCTTTCGAGTTCGTAGAACTCCCCGTCCACCTTGACGCGCTGATAGCCATTCTTCAGCAGCTCGGCGAATTCCTTGCGGTACTCCCCTTTCCGGCCACGGACGATGGGCGCCAGAAGGTAAAGCCGTGTGCCTTCCGGCAGCTCCAGCGTGCGGTCCACCATCTGGCTGATCGTCTGGCTCTCGATGGGCAGGCCGGTGGCGGGCGAATAGGGCACGCCAACGCGCGCCCAGAGCAGGCGCATATAGTCATAGATCTCGGTCACCGTGCCGACGGTGGAGCGCGGGTTGCGGCTCGTCGTCTTCTGCTCGATCGAAATGGCGGGTGAGAGGCCCTCAATGCTTTCGACATCCGGCTTCTGCATCAGTTCGAGGAACTGGCGGGCATAGGCCGAGAGGCTCTCGACATAGCGGCGCTGGCCCTCGGCATAGATCGTGTCGAACGCCAGCGAGGATTTGCCCGAGCCCGACAGGCCGGTCATCACGACGAGTTCGCCGCGCGGAATGTCGACGTCGATATTCTTGAGGTTGTGTTCCTTGGCGCCGCGAACGCGGATGAAGGGGGACTCGGCCATGAAGGAGGTCTTTCGGGCTTCTTGCTCGTTACGACTGCAAAACAGTTATGGATCTTTTGCTAGTGCGTATGTGTGGCGCGAGTCTAGAATAACCACAAGAACGAAAGAAGAACTCTGCGAGTGGCGTGCCAGTTTTATGCAGTCGGGCAGGGGGAGGTGGAAAAGACGGGTGTAAATCGAACAAACAGGGAACAAGACCTTGACGCAGCGATCCTCTGTGGATACACAGGCTCGGGCCGCGACAGTCGCCGGGATTGGCGATATGGTCTCGGCTTGATTCGGAAGCAGAATGATCGGAGCGAAGTCATGGCAGGATCGGTAAACAAGGTCATTCTCGTCGGGAATGTCGGGCAGGATCCTGAGGTTCGCCAGTTCCAGAATGGCGGCCAGGTCGCCAGCTTCTCGCTTGCGACGTCCGAAACCTGGAAAGACAAGAGCACCGGCGAGCGCAAGGAAAAGACCGAGTGGCACCGCATCGCGGTGTTCAGCGAAGGCCTTGTGCGCGTGGTTCAGAACTACGTCAAAAAAGGCTCGAAACTGTATATCGAGGGCCAGCTTGAGACCCGCAAGTGGCAGGACAAGGACGGCCAGGACCGCTACACGACCGAAGTCGTGCTGCGCGGCTTCAACTCGACGCTGACCATGCTGGATGGCCGCAACGAAGGTGGCGGCGCCAGCCGGTCGTCCGGCGGTGAATTCGGCGGCTATTCCCAGGGCGGCGCACGTCAGATGAGCGGCCCGCAGGAAAGCTTCGCCAGCCACGATCTCGACGACGAGATTCCGTTCTAGGCGAGGTTCAGGAGCGCCTTAGCGCGTTCCACAACCCTTTTTGCTGTTTTTGTCCTGAATTTCGGGCCGCGTATGTTGCGCTGGCCCATCAGGCTCCCTTCAGGCAGTTGAGCCATCTGCCCAGGCGGCAGGGAGCTGCGCTTGCGTGGGGGGCGGCGCGCGCGATGTGGCGGCCTCTACGCCCAGCGCCCCGAATGTAGCTAGGCCGGTGCTGGCAAAATCAGCCCGGGCAGCCGGCGTCCCGGAACCCGTTGTTTTGCCCTCAAAATGTGTGTTTTGACGCCCAAAACCGATATTTCGAAACGCCCGGCCCAAGCGCGCCTTGCTTTGCCCGGCAGTGACGCGCTCCGGACACCCTGAGCCTTGTTGTAAAAACGTTTTTTTTGCCCGGAATCGCTGCTATTTCCGGGGCTTTCCGGTTTGTTTCTATGCCCCCGAAATGCTAGACAAATAACAGCATTTCGGCGCGCGATTCCCGCGTGCCCTCCGTAGCAGACGCGAGTTCCTCATGAGTGACCAGACGACCCCTCCGGACGATCCGGAAACCCCCGAGAACGGTGGTGGTGGCGCAGGCCTGCCGGATGGAATTGAAGCCATTTCCATCGAATCCGAGCTGAGAAGCTCTTACCTTGACTATGCGATGAGCGTCATCGTCAGCCGGGCGCTGCCAGATGTGCGCGACGGTCTGAAACCGGTGCACCGGCGCATCCTCTACGCCATGAACGTGGGCGGCAACACGCCGGACAAGCCCTACAAGAAATCGGCCAACATCGTCGGCGCCGTGATGGGTAACTTCCACCCGCACGGCGACAGCGCGATCTATGACGCGCTGGTGCGGATGGCGCAGCCTTTCTCAATGGGCCTGACGCTGGTCGACGGCCAGGGCAACTTTGGTTCGATCGACAATGATCCGCCGGCTGCCATGCGTTATACCGAAAGCCGCATGACCAAGCAGGCGACCTACCTGCTGGCCGATATCGACAAGGACACGGTCGACTTCCAGGACACGTATGACGGCTCGCAGAAAGAGCCTGTCGTCCTGCCGGCCCAGTTCCCGAACCTTCTGGTCAATGGCGGCGGCGGCATCGCGGTCGGCATGGCGACGAACATCCCGCCGCACAATCTGGGCGAGATCATCGACGCCACGATCGAAGTCATGGATAATCCGGACGTCGACGATGAAGCGCTTTGCGAAATCGTTCCGGGGCCAGACTTTCCCACCGGCGGCCTCATCATGGGCATGTCTGGCTCCCGCAAGGCCCTCCTGACCGGTCGCGGTAGCGTCATCATCCGTTCGAAGACGGACATCGAAGAGGCCCGCAATGGCCGCCAGGCCATCATCGTTACCGAGATTCCCTATCAGGTGAACAAGGCTGCGATGATCACCAAGATCGCCGAGCTCGTGCGCGAGAAGCGCGTCGAGGGCATTGCCGATCTGCGTGACGAATCTGACCGCAACGGCATCCGTGTAGTGATCGAAGTGAAGAAGGATGCCAGCGCCGACGTGGTGCTGAACCAGCTCTATCGCTTCAGTCAGATGCAGAACTCTTTCCCGGTCAACATGCTGGCGCTGAATGGCGGCCGCCCGGAATTGATGAACCTCCGCAAGGTGCTCGATTGCTTCATCGCCTTCCGGAAACAAGTCGTTGTCCGCCGCACCAAGCATGACCTCAACAAGGCGCGCGACCGGGCCCACGTTCTCGTCGGCCTCGCCATGGCTGTCGCCAATATTGACGAAGTCATCCGCATCATCCGGCACTCGCCAGATCCGAACACGGCCCGTGAGCAACTGCTCGCCAAAGCCTGGCCGATCATGGATATGGGGCCGCTGCTGGACCTGATTGCAGACCGCCGCACCCGCAAGGGCGACGGTGACACGATCTACCTGTCCGACGAGCAAGCCCGTTCGATCCTCGCGCTTCAACTGTCCCGCCTCACCGGCCTCGGTCGTGACGAGATCGGCAACGAAGCCAAAGGCCTGTCGGAAAAGATCGCCGACTATCTCGACATCCTCCGCTCCAGTGATCGCATCAGCGACATAATCAAGGGCGAGCTGAAGGATGTGAAAGACAAGTTCGCTGTGCCGCGCCGCTCCGAATTCACGGCCGGTGGCATCGACATGGAAGACGAAGACCTCATCGAGGTTGAAGACATGGTCGTGACCGTCACGCATGGCGGCTACGTCAAGCGGACGCCGCTTTCGACCTATCGCACACAGCATCGCGGCGGCAAAGGCCGTGCGGGCGTGTCGATGAAGGAAGACGATTTCGTGGTCGAGCTGTTCTCCGCCACGACGCATACGGAAGTTCTGTTCTTCTCGTCGGCTGGCATGGTCTACAAGGAAAAAGTGTGGCGCCTGCCAGTCGGCGGGCCGACCTCGCGCGGCAAGGCGCTGGTCAATATCTTCCCGCTGGCGGCTGATGAGCGGATCGAAAGCGTCATGCCGCTGCCGGACGATGAAGAGTCCCGCAACGAGCTGGACGTCATGTTCGCCACGAAGACGGGGAATGTGCGGCGCAACAAGCTGTCGGAATTCATTCGCGTCAACCGCAATGGCAAGATCGCCATGAAGCTGGAAGACGATGCCTCCGACAGTATTGTCAGCGTGAAGATGTGTTCCGATCGGGACGACATCCTGCTGACGACGGCGCTCGGCCAGTGTATCCGCTTCCAGGTCACCGATGTGCGCGTCTTTGCTGGCCGCAACTCGACCGGCGTGCGCGGCATCCGTCTGGCGAAAGAGGATGAAGTCATTTCCATGGGCATCCTGCGCCATGTCGACGCCACCTCGGAAGAGGCGCGCGGCTACATGAAGCATGCTGCGGCCATGCGCCGGGCGGCCACGGGCGAGGAAGAGGAAATCTCTGTCGACGAGGATGAAGATGATGCTGTCGGCGAAGCCGTGCTTTCGCCGGAACGCCTGGCCGAGCTTGGCGCCGCTGAGGAATTCATCCTCACCATCGCCGATGACGGCATGGGCAAGCGCTCGTCCGCATTCGACTACCGGGTCACCGGTCGCGGGGGCAAAGGCCTCGTCGCCCAGAACATCTGGGGCCGTGACAAGAAAAAAGGCCCGGTCAAGAAAGTGGCCCAATCCTTCCCGGTCGACGATGGCGATCAGGTCATGCTGGTCACCGATGCCGGCCAGCTGATCCGGACTCCGGTGGATCAGATCCGCATTGCCGGACGTTCGACCGGCGGTGTCTGGGTCCTCCGCACGGCGGAAGGCGAACGCGTTGTTTCGGTCGCCCGCCTTGTGGAAGACGCTGAAACCGCTATGGAAGAGGGGAGCGGCGAGGCATAATCGCTGCTTCTGTAATGATTAAAGGGCCGGGAGGGCCAGTATGCACCGCGTAGGACTGTATCCGGGAACGTTCGATCCTCCCACCAATGGCCATATCGACATCATTGGCCGGGCCCGGAAGCTGGTGGACACGCTGATCATCGGTGTGGCCATCAACGAGGCCAAAAAGCCCTTGTTTTCATTGCAGGAACGCGTCGTAATGGTGCGCTCCGAATGTGACAAGATGAACGGGCCAGGGCTCGCCGAAATCAAGGTCATGCCGATGCATGGCCTGCTCATGAAGTTCGCCGAGGCGTGCGAAGCGCATTTCATCGTGCGCGGCCTGCGCGCGGTTCAGGACTTCGAATACGAGTTCCAGATGACGGCGATGAACGAACAGCTCAATCCGGACATCGAGACCGTGTTCCTCATGGCCGACGTCCGCCACCAGGCCGTTGCTTCGCGCCTCGTGAAGGAAATCGCCAGCCTCGGCGGCGATATTACGCCTTTCGTCACCCCGGATGTGAAACGCGCCCTGCTCGCCAAATACGGGAAGTAATCGGTCCGCGACGGATCAACTGTCTCAAAACGTTGAAACCTCACGGATGATGGCTGACATTGCTCTCATCACAAAGGCGCCGTCCCGGTGCCGGATGGAGACGTTGCCTATCATGAAGCTGGCCCCTCTGAAATTTGCGCCCCTGGCTATGGCTGCATCTGCCCTGGTCCTGTCCCTGACGGCCATGGCCGCAGAAGACACAGACACGACCGAAGCTGCCGCCCCACCGGCAGTGACGGTCGCGGATGCCAAGGCTGACCCGGCCAACTGGCGTCAGGTGAACCCGGAAAACCTCTTCATCTTCGACACGACCAAAGGCCGGATCCTGATTGAGGCCTTTCCTGAGATCGCGCCGAAACACTATGCCCAGTTCGCCGCCATAATCCGCTCCGGCGATTATGACGGCACCGATTTCCACCGGGTGATGGACACGTTCATGGCGCAGGGTGGCGACATCTTCGCCCTGAAGGGCCGCGAGTCCGGCCTGCCGGACATCGAAGGCGAATTCACCTTCCGCCGTGATCCGGTGGAGATGCCGCTGGAAGCCACAATCGGTCCGGAGGACACGGCGCACTTCGGCTATATCCGCGGCTTTCCCATCGGCACGCAGGCAAGCTTCTTTGCCGAGATGTCGGTCGACAACATGGTCGAGAGCTACGTTCCGCACTGCAAGGGCATCGTGTCCACGGCGCGGACCGACGATCCGAATTCGGCCAATTCTCAGTTCTTCCTGATGCGGGGGCAGGCCGAGCATCTGGACCGCAAGTACACGGCCTGGGGCCGGGTCGTGTCGGGTGTGGATGTCGTGATGGCCATCAAGCATGGGCCGGACGCACGCGACGGTCATGTCGATAATCCGGATATCCTGAAATCGGCCAAGGTCGCGGCGGATTTGCCTACGGCTGAGCGTCCGGACGTCTGGGTTGAACGCACCGACGGACCGATCTTCCGCGCCGGTATCGCCGACAAGGACGACATCGATGTCTGTTCGTTGCCATCTGTTCCGGCGGTTGTCGACAAATAGGGCCTGCGGCCGCCGAGTTGCGCGGCCCGCCCGTTTCTGCGAGACGGGCGCCCCATGGACCTGACGCAATTCCAGTTTGATCTGCCCGAGCGCCTGATCGCGCTGCGCCCGGCTGAGCCGCAGGATGCCTCGCGTCTTCTGGTCGTGCACGGCGATGGCCGGCTGGAGGATGCCAACGTGCGCGACCTGCCGCGCTATCTGACTGCGGGCGATGTGCTCGTCTTCAACGATACGCGCGTCCTGCCGGCAGCCCTCAAGGGCGTGCGCCCGGCCCGCGACGAGATCGGGCAGGACGTCACCTGCGACGTGAACCTGACAGAGCGTGTGGATGGCCGCAGCTGGCGCGCGCTCGCCCGTCCGGGACGGCGCCTGAAGGACGGTGACACGATCACCTTCGCCGACGGCTTCACGGCAGAGATCACAGGCCATTATGATGGCGGCGAGATTGGCCTGCGCTTTTCGCTTGAGGGCGATGCGCTGCTCAGCGCGCTGGATCAGCACGGCGCCATGCCGTTGCCGCCCTATATCGCGCGCCGCCGCCCGGCTGACGCGAAAGACAGGGAAACCTATCAGACGAAATTCGCCGGCGAAGATGCCGCCTCCGTCGCAGCGCCCACAGCGGGCCTGCATTTCACGCCGCGCCTCCTGTCAGAGTGCGAGGCAGCTGGGCTGGCGCGCGAGACCGTGCGCCTCCATGTCGGCCTCGGCACTTTCAAGCCGTTGGAAGAAAAACAGCTGGAAGAAAACCGTCTGCATGAGGAATGGCGCCGCGTGACGCCGGAGGCCGCCGCCCGGCTGAACGCCGCCCGCGCCGCCGGTTACCGC
>LADW01000033.1 GCA_000961695.1 Hyphomonadaceae bacterium BRH_c29 | reverse complement strand
AGGAATCGGTCGTGAGAAACCGCGGTTATTTCGTGCCAACCGAATTCATTTTGGAATTGGGCTATATGAGGGTTAGCCGACAATGAATCAAAAAAAATCTGTATACGTCCATCATCGTCACGGCGAATTCGTGCGTTTGAAATATGTGTTTGGTGCCCCAAAATGTAGCTGACGTCTTGAGGTTCTCCTTGTATTTCGAGTTCAAATTCTCCGATCGCCATGTGGCCGGCCCCGGTTAGTTCTGAAAATTGTTTGCCTTCTATCAAGCTCACACTGTAATTCGCGGTCGGAAGTGGGTAGTCAGATTGGATTCTCTCCGGTGCGAGAAATGCAATTTCTTCGGGTAGGTTTCTGAGCCGCGAGTATGAGAATCTGTGCGCCGGTTCGTAGGGTACGGCATTCCCAGTGTAAAATATCTGCCAATCACTTCCGTTTGTAACGATGAAAACAACCGCTCGAACCTCGGGGTGGCAGGCATAGCTATATGCTTGATCTATGTCGTCTTGCGTTATCGTGTGCGCAACGGCCTTGCATTCAATTATTGCTCTGTGGTGTGGGCCAGCATCCAGCTCATAGTCTGGTTTGGCCGTCAATTTTATGTCCTTGCCTTTCTTTTTGCGCCCATGCTGCTTGAAGGGATATCGCAGTTGGCGTTCCCGACGAATGATGTTTGGTCCAAATGCTGAGTATCCAAGTGCGGAAAGTAACGGAGAAACGATTTCCTCTCTTACTTCGGACTCGTTGAGATTTGGAATATTCTCGGGGAAGTTTCGAACAATTTCTTGGACAGTCGACATGGGCTTTCATCTTCAGCGGGTGTTCTCATCTATTCTAGATCGGATTCGAACATGCATGCCAAGAAAACATGATTTGCAGCAAGCGTAGGGTGGGTTGAGCGGAGCGATACCCACCGTTCGGGTGCGCGGCGTGCGCGGTGTGGTGGGTATCGGCCTTACCTCAACCCACCCTACGGGATGGTGTCGCGACCGCCCACCCAACTCCCCACCCGCGTCACGCCCGATGGCCGGAGGCCATCTGGGGGCCTATCTCTGAACGGGGCGGCGGGGGCGTCATGATCTGGTGCGTACACCGAGGGTGATGCGCTTGCGGAAAGGGTCCGAGATGGGGCCCCGGACGGCTTCGCCGCCGGGGATGACGCATGCGGCGGACACCGGGCTCTCCCCATGTCATCCCGGAAAACGCGGCGCGTTTATCCGGGACCCAGTGCGCCACCGAAGCAGGGTCCCGGATATTTGCTGCGCAAATTCCGGGATGACAGGCGGAGGGGGCGCCCACCTCGCGCGGGGCATCGGCATTTTCACGCCGACCACACATGAGGTGAGGCGCCACGTGTGACGTCAGGAGTTCAAGGCGGTCGCGGCACGGGCTTTCCGTGTCGATACAACCCCGCCCTGCTTGTGGTGCCATGACCCGTGACCAAAAGAGCCTGACCTCACACGCAAACCAGCCCGGCCTCGCGGGCGGAGCAAGAGACCGTGCCGCGATCATGTGGGGGCGCGCCGCGGCCCTGGCCTTCTGCGCCACGTTCTGGTCCGCCGTCTGGGTTCATATGGCGCCCGCGATCTACCGGTTTCTGATCCGGTCCCTTCCCGAGATAGAGCCGATCTTGTTTCGAGCAGGCATCCTTACGTTCTGACCGAAACAGACCGGAGCGACCGCTCCGCCTTGAAGCGCTTATACGGTCCTTACATGGTGTTTATACGGTGTTTTATATGGTGCCGTGGCCATGTGACGGCGCGCGCATTCTACCCTTGCGGGGGCGCCGTTTCGCGGTCACTCTGACCCTCGGGAAGAGGCGCGGGGTGTGGCCATGAGTGCAGTCGAATACGGGCCGAATGGCCGCGTGATCCGGAAGGACAAGGCCAGCCTCGACCAGATCAAGCAGGAACTGGCCCAGCGGGAGCATGCCTGGCTGGACGGCAAGACACGGTCTGTGGCGGGATTTGCCCGCTATGCCCGGATCGGCCTGATCCTTTGGTGTGTCCAGCTGGCACTGCAAGCGGTGATGCTGGCAGGCTTTTATTTTGCGCCCACCCGGATGCCGGGCGTCTTCTTCGAAATGGACGGCCGGGAAAGCCTGAACCTCGCCATCCTGTCCGATTGGCTCATCTTTGCCACGGCGATCACGACCTTTATCCTGGTGGGCCGCTTTACCTATCGGGCGCAGAAGAACCTTTTCACCATTAATTCCCCCTTCGCGAAGATGTCGCCCGGCTGGACGGTGGGCTGGTATTTCATTCCCATCGCGGCCATCTGGCAGCCGTTCATGGGCATGAGCCAGATCTATCGGGGCTCGTATGCGGCGGTTGGCGAGAAAGTGCCCGAAGGATCGCCCCTCCCGATCTGGTGGGGTGCCTGGCTGCTGATGAATGTTCCGGACTGGTTCACGACCGTCTGGTCGGACTCCGCTGTGATGCAATACGCGCTGCTGCTGGCCAGCATCGGTCTCAGCATCGTGGCAGCGGTTTTCCTGATGCGGATCCTGTCCGAAGTGGCCGAAAAGCAGACCCTTCTGCAAGGCGGCGGCGTGGCCAACGTCTTTGACTGAGCGGCTTTGCTCACGGCCCACCTTGGCCTGACGCCGCCCATGCGCTAAAGCCCAGCCTTTCCAATTCCGCACCGATCCAAGAGGTTATCATGGCCGGCCACAGCAAATGGGCAAACATCCAGCACCGCAAAGGGGCCCAGGACAAGAAACGCGCCGTTCTCTTCGCGCGCCTGTCCAAGGAAATCACCGTCGCCTCCAAGATGGGCGGGCCGGACCCCAACATGAACCCCCGCCTGCGCCTCGCGATCCAGAACGCCAAGGGCGCCTCGGTGCCGAAGGACAACATTCAGCGCGCCATCGACAAAGGCCAGGGCGGCGGCGGCGCCGACTTTGTCGACATCCGCTATGAAGGCATGGGGCCGGGCGGCGTCGGCATCATCGTCGAGGCTTCGACCGACAACAAGAACCGCGCCGCGACCGACGTGCGCACCGCTTTCTCCAAGAATGGCGGCAATCTCGGCACGACGGGCTCAGTCTCCTTCGGCTTCGATCAGGTCGGCGAGATCGAGTATCCGCCTGAAGCCGGTTCCGAAGACGAGATCATGGAAGCGGCCATCATGGCCGGTGCGCAGGACGTGGAATCCAGTGAAGAGGGCCACTTCATCTACACCGCCCGCGAAGACCTGCAGACCGTGGCCGACGCGCTGGCCGAACATTTCGGCGACAAGGTGGAGTCGAAATCCACCAAGCTGATCTGGAAGCCGCAGAACATGGTGCCCGTCGAGGGCGACGCCGCCGAGACGCTGATGAAGCTGCTCGACGTGCTGGACGAGCTGGATGACGTCTCCAGCGTCTACGACAATTCCGAACTGTCGGAAGAAGAGATGGCCCGCCTCGCCGGGGAGTAACGCCCGGTCTCATCCGATCCCCGAAACCCCGGCCACAGCGCCGGGGTTTTGCGTTCCGGGCCCCACGCCGTGAAATCGGGAAGGTGTGTTGACTCCTTCGCATTCTTTACGTACTTTGCTTTTCAAAGTTCTTTGTGGAGGTTGAAAATGAGTCCTCAAACCCTTGCTGAAGATCTCGCCTATGTCCGCGATCTGGCCGAAGCGGGTCAGCGTGCGCCGCTCCTCGGCGGGCGCTTCCTAGCCTGGTGGGGCGCGCTGACGACGCTCGCTTATCTTTGCCACTATGGAATCATCTCCGGGGCGATTGTGGCGCCGCCTGTCTCTCTCGCTATTCTGTGGATCGGTTATGCCGTGCTTGGCGTGGGCGGCTCCCATTTCCTCAAGGCGACGATCTCGAAGGACAAGCCGGGCGCCTCTTCGACCGGGAACCAGGTGACCACGCTGGTCTGGAAATCTGCCGGCCTGTTGCTTGGCGCCTATTTCATGGGGGCGATCTTCGATGTCATGGTCAACAACGGCAATTATATCGCGTTCGTCCGGTCCTTGCCGCTGGTGATCGGCATTTACGGCCTGGCTCTCTATGTGAGCGGCAAGATGGCGGGCAACCGGGTGCTGACACTTGCCGGTCAGGTCGCCCTCCTCGCAACCGTGCCGGCTGTCGTGCTGGCAACCCGTCCGGAAGCCTGGCTCCTCGGGGCAGGGGTGGCCGCATTCTGCGTGTTGCTTCCCGGCATCCTCCTGATGCGGAACGAACCCTCGGCCACGGTCTGAGGCCGCCATGTCGGAAGAAAATCCCTTCGACCACAATGACATCGACGATGTCATCCATGGCCGCCTCCGGCTCGGCATCATGGCCTATCTTTCCTCGGTCAGTCCCGCCGTATTCGGCGAGCTGCGCGACAAGGTCGGCGCCACGGACGGCAATCTCTCGACCCACCTGCGCAAGCTGGAAGAGGCGGGCTATGTGGAACTCGAAAAGCGCTTCGTGGGCCGGCGCCCGCAGACCCGCGTCCACCTGACAGAGGCCGGCCGCACAGCCTGGCTTACCTGGCTCGACCGGATGCAGGCGCTGATCAAGGCAGCGGAATAGGGATCAGGGGCTGACGAGGCGGACCTGGCCGCGTTCCCTGTCTTCTCCGGCAGAGGCGGCAACATGCCAGCCGAGGGCCTCATAGGCTTTGCGCGCGCCGAAATTTTGTGTGTCGACATCCAGCGTCAGCGGCTGGCCGGCCTCCGCGCGGGCGATCTCCAGCAGGCCGCGGCCTACGCCGCAGAAGCGCCAGTCTTCGTGTACGAACAGATGGTCGACATAGGCCTCGGCGGGCTGCAGCGTGAGGAAGCCTATGATCCCGGCACTCGGCTCTTCTGCAACCCAGATCTTCGCGCCGGGCAGGGACCGGATCAGCCGCGCCACATAGGGCCGGGGCGCCCCGCGCCAGGGAAACTTGCGCAGGCATGCCATGAAGATCGACATACAAGCCTGTCCGTCGCTCGTTTCGTATGTGCGAATGTGCCAGCCGGCTCCGGCATGAATATACATGTCTCTAAGGTAGCAACGGATTTTCCCGCGTCCACTCCCGAAGCTGCACGATCCTGTGTCAAAGCGCCGGGCATTGCGTCAGCGCCACACCACCATTTCCGCTGATCGACTGGATCAGGCCCATTGAGACGAAATTGTTGAAGTAGGTTTCTACGATGGTCGCCTTGGCTTCGATGATGGCGGTCTTCTCCAATTCCATGGGAAAGTCCTTCGACTCGATGTCGTCCATGATCGCGTTGCTCAGCTGGCGGACCTGACCGGCGCCGTTGCGGGCGGATTCCTCATCCCATTCGCCGCCGTCTTCTGCCAGCACGATGTAATTCCCGGCGGGCAAACCCATCGGGATCTGATGGTAGAACAGGACCCAACCGACCCGCTCAGGCTCTCCGAGCCGGAACTTCTCGGCAAAAATCACTTCATCCGTGGAGCCTCCGAAGGTGTCCTCGCGTACGACAGAATGGATCTGCGCCTCGCCATATTTTACGGCGAGTGCATTCGGCTCACAGGCCTTGTCGCCAATCGTCTGGAATTGCGTGAGGTCGCCGACGGCTGCCGCAAATGCCTGCTTCTCCTGGATCAGGCTGGCGGCGACTGTTTTCCCGAAGCCTTCCGTTATCTCGATCATCGCCTTCACGATGGGCGCGCTGCTTTCCAGCTCCGGCGGCACGGGCCGACAGGGCTTGCCGTTTGACGGGCGCTCCCGGCAGGCGAGGGTGACCGTCTGGTCTGCAAACGTCTCCAGAGGATTGCCGACAGACCAGTATCCGTAGCCCTTGAAGTCCTGGATATGCTTGATCTCCTTGTCGAGCACGGCACGTTCTTCCGGCGTGAAGCGGAAGGGCTGGTTCCAGCGATAACTGCCCAGCACGTCGACATGCGCGATCATGCGCCAGTACTGGTCGATCACGAACAGTTCGACCTTGCCGCGCTGGTCTGGCGACTTGCCGTCCGCCGTCTTGCAGGCAAAGCCCGCGACGGCGGCGTTGCCATTGGCCAGGGTTGTGTCGATGATGCTCTGCTTGTCGGCTGGCACGCGCCCGCGCAGGTCCGCCGTCCGGATGGCGATCATCGCCTGGGCCGCCTCACGGTAGAGCGGTTCCGACCAGCTGCACGCTTTCGCCACTTCCACGGCCTGGCTGTCCTGCGCCAGCGACATCAGGACCGCGTTCAGATCCACTTGCGGCGGCGGTGCGGTCCCGGGAGGCGGTGCCTGCGCCAGGGCGGACGGCGCTATCACGCCGATCAGCGCTGCAAGTGCAGCCATGCGGAAAATCTGCGCCGTGGCGCGTATCGCCTTGATCATGGAAACGGTCCCACCTGTCTGCCAATCCGGCAGACTTAAGCGCGATTTCCACAATCCTGCCAGCCCCTGAATAGGGGAGGTCCGAAGGCCAGGCTACATTTGCATCGTCCAGCCTTCGACACCCATAGCAGCCTGACGGACAGCTTCCGACAGGGTGGGGTGGGCATGGCTGGTGCGGGCGATGTCTTCCGAAGATGCGCCAAATTCCATCGCCACACAGATCTCGGCGATCATTTCGCCGACACCGGTGCCGATCATGTGGGCGCCGAGGATCTGGTCTGTCGCCTTGTCCGCGAGGATTTTCACGAAGCCAGTGGTTTCGTGGTTGGTGCGGGCGCGCGAGTTGGCCATGAAGGGGAACTTGCCCTTCACATATTCCACGCCGGCGGCTTTCAATTGCTCTTCGGTCTTGCCGACCCAGGCGATTTCCGGGTTCGTGTAAACAACGCTCGGCACGAGATTATAGTCGACATGACCTGCCTTGCCGGCGATCAGCTCGGCGACGGCGGTGCCATCGTCTTCGGCCTTGTGGGCCAGCATTGGGCCATGGATACAGTCGCCGACCGCCCAGACACCGTCAGCGGCTTTGAAGTGGCCATCGGTGACCTGAACGACACCGCGCTTGTCCGTGGTGACGCCGACGTTTTCCAGCCCGAGGCCATCGGTATACGCACGGCGACCCACGGCGACGATCACGACATCCGCGTCCAACACTTCCGTTTCGCCGCCCTTGGCCGGCTCCATGGAGAGTTTCAGTTTCGACTTCAGCTTCTCAACGCCGGTCACTTTCATGCCGAGGCGGAAGGTGAGGCCCTGTTTCTTGAAGGCGCGCTGGGCTTCCTTGGCGACTTCATCATCTGCACCCGGGAGGATGCGGTCGAGATATTCCACCACGGTCACTTCCGAACCGAGACGGGCCCAGACCGAACCCATTTCAAGGCCGATCACGCCGGCGCCGATCAGGATGAGGCGTTTCGGGATGGTGGTCAGCGACAGGGCGCCGGTATTCGTGACGACGCGCTCTTCGTCGATCTCGATGCCCGGCAGGCCGACAGGCTCAGAGCCGGTGGCGATGACGATGTTCTTCGTTTCGAAGGTCTGCGTGCCGCCTTCGGTCAGGGTCGCTTCGACCTTGCCCGGCCCGAGGATCTTGCCGCGGCCCTTGATGTAGTCGACCTTGTTTTTCTTGAAGAGGAACTCGATGCCCTTGGTGAGGCCGTCTACGGCGTCGTTCTTCTGGGCCATCATCTGGTCGATGTCGACTTCCAGCTTGCCGGTCTTGATGCCCAGGCCGGCAAAGTCTTCCTGCGCGGCGCGGTAGAGGTCGGATGCGTGCAGCAGGGCCTTGGACGGGATGCAGCCCACGTTCAGGCAGGTGCCGCCGAGTGTGCCCCGGGATTCGATACAGGCAACCTTCAGCCCGAGTTGTCCGGCGCGGATCGCGCAATTGTAGCCGCCGGGGCCGCCACCGATGATGACGACGTCATAGGTCTCTGCCATGGGATTTTCTGCCTTGCGAAAGGGGGCTTAGGATTCGAGCGCCAACCTAGGCATTTACGCCCTGAAATCAATGCGCCCTTGGTAGGGAACGCAGCTCAATCGCGCGGCAGAACAAATAGCAGGCCCGTGAGCACGACAAGGACACTCGAAAACACGACCTCATCCGTCCACAGGACCGGATCTGCCCCCGAAAGAACCATTGTGGCGGCCAGCAGAGCGAAAATGGCGACCCCGATCAGGCTGAACAGGGCGCCGAGCGGCTTGGCGGCCATGGCCAGAAGGCCGCCTAACAGCGCGATGGCGGTGCCGACAATGCGCAACAGGCTGGTTGGTGGGGAGAGCAAGGCGTCCGACAGCGGGCTGCCGCGCGAGACGATCACATTGACGGTGTGAATACCGCCCCAAAGCAGCCAGGCTGCGATGAGGGCGAGCGCAAGTCCGGACAAACGACGCAGGACCATGAAGACTCCCCGATTTTCTTTTTTCAGGGACCACCTTACGCCAAGTGGCGCGAAAGCGAAGGGGTTTCGCCTCTTTGCGGCGCCAGATCAGGCCAAGTCAGACGCGATCAGGCGAGTCCGCGGGCCTCCAGCACTTTCTGGCGGCGCGCCGCAGCCTTGCGGCCATGATGGGCAAAACTTGCCCGCTGGCGTGCCACAGCCGCTGGTACGAAGCCGGGCCGGGTCTTGGGTGCGCCGAACGTGTGTTTTTTCACGATGATCGGTTCCTCGTCTCCAACGGGCTGCTGGATCACGATGGTCTGAACCACCGGGGCGGCTTCTTCTTGCTGTACCTGTGGCCGAACAGCCTCAACCGGCCGGGCAGGGCGGTAGCGAAGCTCCCAGACGGCCAGAAGCAGGATCACACCGATCACGCCAATACCGGCAACGCCGCCTTCGGCAATGCTCGGGTCTTCCCACCAGCCGGGCTCAAACGTGACAAGGTAGAAGACCGGGAAGCCGGCGCCCATGCCGCAGAGGTACCAGGCGACCCCGCCGCGGCGACGGGCGGCGACCATGGCGGCAGCGCAATAGAAGCAGAAAGCAGCCAGCAGATACGGCCCGCCATTGTCGATGCCAAGCTGGCGCCAGTTCACCGTGGCCAGCCCATCGGCCAGCCGGTCATGGGCGAGCCAGCTGACCATCAGCATGATCGAGGGCCAGCGCACAGCCGTCAGCGCGCCGAATGCGAAGGCAATCGCGAAACAGGTAATCAGGATGGCGATAAGCTGACGGAGCATGCTTACTGCGGTACCACGCGCGTGGTGACGATCCGCTGAACGGAATCGATGAAATTTGTTCAGTTTCGCTGGTTGCCCGGATTAATTGCCGCCGCCTTCGACCGCATCGTACATCAGGCTCACGCAGATTTCCTGTTCATACTCAAAATCTGGCACATATTTCCCGGTCTCCCGATTGAGCGTGTAGGTGACCAGTCGGTCTTCACCTTTGACCTCGCTGGTGAATTTATAATCGACCAGGAAAGACTCGGCGCTCGACCGTGAGGGCTTGATCGTGCCTTCGAGAACGCAGGGCTTCAGTGCGTCATAGGCGGCTCCGGTGGTGTCATCCCGGGTCGTCACACTGGCCCGGAATGCGGGTCCGTCCGGTGTGATTTCGATGACGTCTTCACTGGCAACCACATAGCCCTGACCCATCCAGCCGGATTTCACCATCATGGTCGGGTAATTCAGAAGGCCTGTGCGGAGCGAATAGTCTGGCGGCTGGCCAAAACCATTGCCAAAGGCAAGATCCTGCCAGGTTCCGATCACTTCGCCGTCCTTGATGTAATGGGCACTGATGCGGCCGACCGCGACATGCGCATCTTCCTTGTTCGTCCCCTTGGAGACCAGGGCGATATAATCATCGAACTTGACGGCGAAGGCGGGCTCGAAGGTGAATGTCTCTATCTGGCCGCCGAACTCTTCGCTTGCTTTGATTTCAACGGTCGCCTGGCCGAAGTCGCCATAGGCGGCGGAGAACGCCTGATCGAGGTCGCTACCGCTCATGACCAGTTCGAACGGCTCCGGCCGTTCTGTCACGGCCGGCTTTTCGCACGCGGCAAAGCAGAACTCGTTGTAGAGAAGATTATTCGTCCAGGGCAGCTGCGAACGGTTGGTGCGCCCGGCAACCCGGCGCTGGGCCGCAGCGAACGCATCTTCGGCCTTCTGGCCGGGCCGGCGGATCTCTTCGGCCAGCACCGGCGCATAGACGCCTTCCTTGGCCACATCGTCGAGGCCGGTGGCGTAAGCGATCAGCATGTCGGGCTTGGCCTCAACGCGGGAGAGGCCTTTCACGGCGGCCTTGTAGCCCGAAAAGCCCGGCACATTGCGGCAGGCATCGAAGACCAGGAACACGGCCTTGGCGCCGGTCGCGGCAAAGCCGTCACGCTGGGTCTGCATGTCGAGGCCATAGACGGCAAGGTCAGAGGCGGCGACGAGGTCCGCATCCACGCCGAGCAGGTAGGAATCTCCGCTTTCGGGATGCTGGGCGCCGTGGCCGGTATAATAGATGAAGGCAACTGCGTCCGGCCCGGCCAGGTCGACCTTGCGCCGGAAGGCGGTCAGCGTGCTGGCGAGGTCGCGCTTGTTCAGGTCATGTGCGCGGGTCACGTCAAAGCCGGTTTCCATCAGCGCGGACGCGATGACGTCGGCTTCCTGTCCGGCACTGTCGACGCGCGAGAGATCGCCCGCATAATTGGTCTGCGAGATAACGAGGCCGAGGCGGGTCTCAGCAGCCGAGGCAGTCGACGGGAGCAGAAGCAAAAGCGATCCAGCCAGAAGGGTTCCGGCGATCCGCGCGATCCAGTTTGTCATCTTACGTCTCCCACACGGGAGAGAGCCTAGCGTTAGGGTTAACCTGCGTCGAGAGGGACTACGCCCGGATCAGGCTTCGGCGAAGGGCTCTATCCGGGTTGCCAGGAAGGTTGCCAGGATCGGTACGAAGAGGCCGCCGGCCACCATCCAGGTCGGGTGAGACACGGACAACAGGACCGCAATGGTCAGCAACAGCACCGCGCCAGCCACGACGAGGGCCGAGCGGCGGGCGCCGTTCGAGATGCGCAGGGCCGCCCAGACGCCGAACAGGGCGCCGAGGAACCAGGACAGGACAACCATCGCCTTGGCACCAAAGGGGGCTGCAAGCACCGCTTCACGCAGCTGGGCCGGAGACGGATTTTCAGGGATTTCAGGTTCCGGGAACAGCGTGTGGCCCACCATCTGAACGAGGGCGACAACCAGCATGGCCAGCACAATACCTACGACGGCGCCAACGATCTTGCGCGTCATTTTCAGCCTCCCCGGCTTTGAGGCTTCAAAATGCCATGGCGAGGCCTATCCCGCAAATGCCTTTTCTATAACAAACTGGGCAGGTGACGCGTTCGATCCTTCGGTCAGACCGGCCTGGATCATGCGCGTTTTCGTGTCCTGGATCATCTCCATGGAGCCGCAGATCATGGCCCGGTCCGTGGCCGGGTCGAGCGGCGTAACACCCAGATCTTCAAAGAGTTTTCCGGAATCAATCAGGTCGGTGATGCGGCCCTGATGCTCATGCGGTTCGCGGGTGCAAGTGGTGTAGAGACGCAGCTTGCCTTCCACCATTTCCCCCACGAGAGGGTCGTTAACCAAATTGGCCACCAGATTGCGCGAATAGGTTAATTCTGACACTTCCCGGCACGTGTGGGTGACAATGACCTCGTCAAAGCGCTCATACGTCTCCGGATCGCGCACCAGGCTGGCGAACGGGGCAAAGCCCGTTCCGGTCGAGAACATGTAGAGCCGCTTGCCCGGCAACAATGCGTCCAGAACCAGCGTTCCGGTCGGCTTCTTGCCCAGCAGAACCTTGTCGCCCGGCTGGATATTGCAGAGGCGGGAGGTCAGCGGGCCATCCGGCACCTTGATCGAGTAGAATTCCAGCTCCTCGTCCCAGGACGGGGAGGCGATCGAATAAGCGCGTAGCAGCGGGCGGCCGTCTTCCTTGGGCAGGCCGATCATCACGAACTCGCCCGAGCGGAAGCGGAAGCTGCGCGGGCGAGTCAGGCGAAAGCGGAACAGACGGTCGGTATAGTGTTCGACCGCCAGGACGGTTTCTTCCGTCGGCCCATTCGGATTGACTCGCGCTGCTGCGGCAGCGGCTCCGGTCGCGTCAGCGGACATGGCGGTCCCCTCATTGAAAAACGTCAGCAATAACAGTCTGCGGCAGATGACTATCGCACGGCCTGATTGCAATGTGGCAGATCAACGCTTCAGATTTCCTCAACAGTCCGCCGAGCCAGCGGCCAGCATTCGGGCATGAAAAAACCCGCCGATGTGCCGGCGGGTCAATTCATATAGCGGGTCTGGCCCGGTCAGACCGGAGGCTCAGCCGTTTCGCGGCAGACCACTGCGCGGACCTCTTCCTCCGACTGTGCTTCGCGCAGGGCATCGCGCGTGGCGGCCTGACGAAATACGCGGGAGACCTGGGCAAGCGCCCGCAAATGGTCTGCCCCGGAGGCTTTGGGGGCCAGAAGCATGAAGATCAGGTCGCAGGGACGCTCGTCGATGGCTTCGAAATCGACCCCGTGGCGGAGATGAAGAAAGCCGCCGACCGGCTTTTCGAGGCCTTCGATCCGGGCGTGCGGAATGGCAACGCCTTCGCCGACCCCGGTCGAGCCGAGTCGTTCACGCTCCATCACGGCGTCTTCGATCTGGCGTGCGCCGATGCCCGTGGCGTCTGCCAAGGCCTCGGCCAGCGCATGAATCGCCTGTTTTCGGCTGCTCGCCTCAAACGACGGCAGAATGACCCCGCCTTCAAGCAGGGATGTCAGATCGGTCGCCATGTAACTCGCTTCCGTTGGCCGCCTCAGTTTCTCGAGGCGTCTGCTGGATCCACCCAACCAATGTGCCCGTCCGGTCGGCGGTACACCATATTCAGGCGTCCCTGGCCAGCATTTCTGAACATGAGTGCCGGAACTTCCTGCAGTTCCAGCTGCATAACTGCCTCAGAAACGCTCATCGTGCGGATCTGAACGGAAGTTTCAGCGACGGTCAGCGGGGCGTCGGAGGCCTCCGGCAGGTCATCTTCGACGTCGGTATCATGCCCGTTCACCTGTAAAACGGATTCAGCGGCAGGTTCTCCTGGCAGCAATGTGTTGCTGACATGGTGGTCTTTCAGGCGGCGCTTGTAGCGGCGCACACGCTTTTCCATCTTGTCGAGGCTGTCTTCCAGAGCAGCATAGGGGTCCCCGGCCTTGCCGGTCGACTGCAGAACGATACCGGACGGCAGGTGGACGTTGCAGTCCACTTCCACGAACGGTCCATGCTGGGAAACGAACACGCGGGCATCGCCGGTTCGATCAAAATATTTGCTGACCGCCGCCTCAAGCCCCGTCTCGATCCGGCCCCTAAGGGCTTCACCGAGGTCCATATGCTTGCCAGTAATCTGAATCTGCACGAGCGGTCTCCTTCTGATTGTGGGGGTCAAGTATGGCCCAGAACGTCGCGTGATGCGACTCCTACTGAAGAGATGGGCAAGACTTGGGCCAGCGGAAGGGGGGAGGGGTTACAATGCTTCAAGGCGTCGCGGCCGGAGTTCCCATGACGGGCCGAACGGCCTGAATTTGACAGTTGGGCCGTACCATTCCACCATCAAACCATTCGCGTGGCGGGCGAACTTCCACGCGAATGGTACCGGATCCAGTTGTGGAAACCGGATCGATACGATCGTTTCGGCTTATATGGGCGTCTGTTCAGACTAGGAGAGATTGAAAGCCGATGAGCCGTGCGACCGGGCAGGATGCGCGCGACGCCCAAGCGACCCTCAGGGAGAGCGAGGCGCGGTTCCGCAGCATTTTCGAAAATGCCGCCGTCGGAATGGCGCATATATCGAAGACCGGCGAATGGCTGGAAATGAACCAGCGCATCTGCGACCTGCTCGGCTATACGCGGGACGAGTTGCAGCAGCTCAGGTTTCAGGACATCACGCATCCGGAGGACCTGGATACCGATCTTGTCCTGATGCAGGAGGTTCTGGAGAACAAGCGCGAAACCTATGAGATGGAGAAGCGCTATATCCGCAAGGATGGCTCTGTCGTCTGGGCCAACCTGAGCGTCGGGTGCGTCCGCGAGCCGGACCACAGCGTCGACTACTTTATATCCGTTCTCCAGGACATCACCGAAAGACGGAAGGTGAGCGAGGCGTTGCGCGAAAGCGAGGAGCGCTTCCGGAGCACATTCGAGAATGCCGCTGTCGGCATCTCGCATGTCGCGCCGGACGGATCATGGATGCGTGTGAACCGGACATTTGGCGACCTGCTTGGGTACACGGTTGAAGAGATGCTGCAGCTGAATTTCCAGAAGGTAACCCCCCGCGACGATCTCAAGCTGACATATGGCCCGATGAGCGAAATTCTGGCGGGGAGTAGAGACTCCTTCCGGGTTCAAAAGCGGTACATCTGCAAGGACAGATCAATTGTCTGGGTTACCTTGACGTCCGGCGCCGTCCGCGATGAACAAGGTAAACTGCTTTATATGATTTCGGTTGTCGAAGACATCACCGAACAAAAGCGCGTTCATCAGGCCCTGGCCGAAAGTGAAGCCAGGTTCCAGGCGATTCAGCAGGCCACACCGGACGGGTTCATGCTGTATCAGGCAATTCGTGATGCAGACGGAGAGATAGAAGATTTTCTCTGCACCCATGCCAATCCGGCAGCGCATAAAATCGCCAGCTTCAGAGGGCAGCCATTTGTCGGCAGATGGATCATACGCGACACGCCCCCGGAGGTCAGGGTTGGCGTCAACAGGATTTACAAGCGCGTTGTGGAGACCGGTGTCGCAGAACAAGGCGAGACCCTGTTGCTCGAGCCGGGTGAGGAGCGCTGGGTTCGTTATTCCATTGTAAAAGTGGACGACGGGGTCGCTGTTTCATTTTCTGACATCACAGAACGCATCCGTACCGAGACCGCTTTGCGCGAAAGCGAGGCGCGGTTTCGGGCGGTGCAGCAGACCTCTCCCGATGGCTTCGTCATTCTGCGAGCGGTCCGCGATAGAAACGGACAAATCGAAGACTTCCGGTTTGAATACGTAAATCCGGCTGTCGAGCAATTCGCCAACACAGAGGCAAAGAACATCGTCGGCAAGACGATGAGGCAGGTGGTCCCCCAAAATTTCTCAAACGGCACATATGATGGCTATACCAAAGTGGTTGAAACAGGGGAGGCCTGGCACGGAGAGGTGTCGTTTCCTGCGATGTCCGGCGATCGCTGGTTCCGCGTGGGGGCCGCCAAAGTCGATGATGGTGTGGCGGTTTCATTCGCGGATATTACCGATTCCAAACGGGCAGATCTGCTCCTGCAAGCGCGCGATCAGCGGTTGCGCACCATTCTCAACAACCTCATGGTGTTTGTCGGCCTTCTCTCGCCGGAGGGTATCGTTCTGGAAGTGAATGATACGGCGCTGGGATTGTCCGGCCTCAGACGGTCTGACGTGATTGGAAAGTACTATTGGGAAGCGCCCTGGATCTCGCACAGTCTGGATGCGCAGGAAAAGGTGCGGGCGGCCATTACCCGGGCCAGAAGAGGCCGCCGCGTCCGGTTCGACCTGGAGATCCGGTCGGCCAATGATGAGCGCACGACCATAGATTTGCAGCTTTCCCCCATTTTTGATGAGCACAGGAATGTGGTTGAGATTGTCCCCTCGGCGGTCGATATCTCTGATCGTGTGAAGTCAGAGCAGCAACGTGAAATGCTCGTCAATGAGCTAAGTCACCGCGTCAAGAATTCGCTGGCGACGGTACAGACAATTGCCTCGCATACGCTGCGGGATGCGACAGATCTCGAATCCTTCCGGACCGCTTTTGTTGGCCGTCTGATGGCTATATCGAAATGCCATGACCTGCTCGTTGATGCGACGCGGCGCACCGCAGATCTGTCCCAGCTGGTGCGAGATCAGGTGCTGCCTTATGCGCGCGCTGGCGCCGGTTCGCAGGTTTCCGTGTCTGGTCCACCGCTCGTCCTCGGACCGGAAGCCTCGCATACGTTCGGGCTGATCCTGCATGAGCTGGCAACCAACGCCGCCAAATATGGGGCGCTGTCGAACGAAGACGGGCGCCTCAATATCAAGTGGAAGCGCGGTTCAGGTTCGGATGGGGCCGAAGTTATGGTGACCTGGGAGGAGACGGGCGGACCGCCCGTATCGCCCCCCGAACGGCGTGGCTTCGGCAGTGTCCTGATCGAACAGAGCCTGACCTATTCGCTTGGCGGAAAGGCTGAAATCGAATACCGCCCGGTGGGTCTTCTGGCCAGGTTCCGCTTTCGGAAGTTAGGATAATCATGAGCTGCAATGTCTGTAATATTCTTGTCGTCGAAGACGAGTTCCTGATTGCCCTGGACCTTCAGGCGCAGATCGAAGGGGCTGGATATAAGGTGCTGGGCCCCGCCGCGACCGTGGAGGAGGGGATGGCTCTGCTGGACGCCAATCCGGTTCACATGGCCGTTCTGGATATGAATATCCGTGGATCCACGTCTTTTCCGATTGCTGAGCGGCTTGAGCAGGCGGGCATGCCGTTTATGTTCCTCTCGGGCAACGATACCTTTCGTCTGCAGGGGGAGTTTTCGGGCCGTACCGTGCTGACCAAGCCAATCGATTACCGCATCCTTCTGCAACACATAAGTGACTCTTGCTGTCACTGACGTCTACATCCCCCGGCGCGGCCCACCCTTGAGCGGCGTGCCGTCTTCCTCGTCTTTCGCCTTGCCGGGCTTTCGTCCGTAATCGTGCTTTTTCAAGAGGCCCCGGAACTGATGATAGGTCAGGCCGAGCGCATCTGCGGCCTGACCCTGATGTCCCTTGGCCCATGCAAGCGCTTCGTCGACCAGCCGCATTTCGAAGGCCGCCACCTGGGCATGGAAATCTGCCGTGACGGACGGGTCGATCCGCCCCGGCGACGCGGGCACGGTAATGGTCGGCCTTGTGGCTTCGGTCCGCCCGTCCGGCGATGTCTTCGCCCGCCAGGGTGACTCGAACGGGTCCAGCGCTTCCGGATCAAACACGACCGGCTCACCGGGGCTCATCACCATGGAGCGATGCGTCAGGCGCTGGGCGAAATTGCGCAGCTCACGCACATTGCCCGGCCAGTCATGCGCTTCGATGGCGGCAATCGCGGACGGGGCAAAGCCCGGAAAGTCCTGACCCATCTCGATGGCCATGCGCCGGGCGAAATGATCCGCCAGCAAGGTGGCATCGCCGCGCCGTGCGCGCAGCGGCGGCAGGGTGATCACATCGAAGGCGAGCCGGTCGAGCAGGTCAGAGCGGAATTTTCCGGCCTCTGCCATGGCCGGCAGGTCCGCGTTCGTGGCGGCGATGATGCGGACATTCGTGGTCAGCACGCGCGAGCCGCCAAGGCGCTGGAACTCGCCATATTCGACCAGGCGCAGCAGTTTCTCCTGCACCTGCTGACTGGCCGTTGCGATCTCGTCGAGGAAGATCGTGCCGCCATCGGCCAGTTCGAACCGGCCTTTGCGCTGCTCGGTCGCGCCCGTGAAGGCGCCGCGCTCGTGCCCGAACAGTTCGCTGTCGAGCAGCGTTTCCGACAAAGCCGCGCAGTTCACCTTGATGAAGGGGCCTTCCCAGCGCTTCGACAGGAAGTGCAGGCGCTCCCCGATCAGCTCCTTGCCGGTGCCCCGCTCGCCGATGACCAGGATCGGCCGTTCCAGCGGCGCAACGCGGGAAACATGCTCCTGCGCGCTCAGCCAGGAGGGCGCTTCGCCGATCAGGTGGGTCTTCTCGTCAATCATTTGGTCAATATAGCCAAAATCAATTTATAATACGACTAATAAATTAGCGAAAAAGACTAAAAAGTATTTCGGAAAACAGCCCAGACAAGTTTTTTTGCACATAAAAACAAGGCATTACAAAATTAATTTTGGTCTGGCACGGTCCTTGAAAAGAAGGAAGGGCTCAGAGCGACGGGCGTTGCTCGAAACCAGAAGGACGAAACAAAAATGGAAGACCGTTACACCCGCTCAGAAGCCCGTTCGGACACAGGCCGCTTTGGCCGGTGGCTGTCGACCCGTTCCGCAGAGACCTGGATGTTCTTTGCCGCGGGCGTCTTCCTCGGCGGTTTCTTCTTCTAATCCTCCCCTCTGACTTGAAAGGACACCAACATGGGTCTGTTCTCCCGCCTCGGTGACATCGTCAACTCGAACATCAACGCGATGCTCGACAATGCCGAAAACCCCGAAAAAATCGCCCGCCTCATCATCCAGGAAATGGAAGATACGCTTGTCGAAGTCCGCACCGCGGCTGCCCGCGCCATGGCCGACAAGAAAGAGATGGAACGCGACATCGCGCACTTCACCACTGTCCGTGAAGACTGGGCCAACAAGGCCGAGCTCGCCATCGACAAGGGCCGTGAAGATCTCGCTCGCGGCGCGCTGATCGCCAAGCAGAAAGCCGAAGCCGAAATCGACCGCCGCAAGGCTGCCATGGCAACGGCTGAGGAAGCTTTCGAAAAGCGCCAGGAAGATCTCTCGAAACTCCAGGCCAAGCTCGACGAAGCCAAGGCAAAGCATCGGGCTCTGATGATGCGCCGCGAAGCTGCCGAACAGCGCATCCGCATCCGCACCCAGGTCTATGACGGCCGGGTCGATGAAGCGCTGGCCCGCTACGGCAATATCGAACGCAAGGTCGACGAGATGGAAGCCTATGCGGACCAGATCCGCGGCTCAGAGCCGACCCTCGAAGCCCAGTTCGCTGCGCTTGAGCAGGACGAAAGCATCGAGAAGGAACTCGCCGCCCTGAAAGCGAAGCGTTCCAAGTCGACCGCCAAGAAATCGGAGGCCTGATCACATGCTGTTCTCACTTGCCTGCCTTGCCGGCTTCCTGACCGTGGTCTGCACACCCGGCCTCGTGGCGATGGAGCTTGAGGAGCGCCGCGCCAAACAGAACGAGGCGGTCTGATGCCCGAGGAGTTCATTCCGCTTTTCGCGATCATCGCGATCTTCATTGTCCTGCCCGGCATGATTTTCCACTACGTCACGCTGTGGCGGAAGCAGAAGACCCTGATGCCGGACGACGAGCGGATGATGGAAGATCTCTGGCGCTCGGCCAAGGCGATGGAGCGCCGGATCGATACGCTCGAACGCCTCCTCGACAGCGCTGAGGCGGAGGACCCCCGGTCGCCGCCTCGCCGCTCCCGCCCCACTTTTGACGACTAAGGAAACCTCTGATGTCCCGCTATTCCCGCCGTGCCTACCGTCGAGCCGCCCGTGAGGCTGCACGCGACGACGACCGGTACACCGGATCGCCCAACCCGAAACGCTTCTATCGCTCGCGCGAAGACAAGGTCATTGCCGGTGTGTGCGGCGGCCTCGCCGAACGCTTCGGTTGGGAACCCGTGCTCGTCCGAGTGCTTGCCGTTCTCGGCGTTCTGTTCGGTCTCGCGCCGATTGCCATCACGGGCTATGTCGTTCTCTGGATGATCACGCCGCGCGAGCCTTTTGGGCGCGCCCCGATCACGCCGGACGAAGACGCCTTCTGGCGTAATGTGTCTGATCGGCCGCGCGTCACCTTCGGCAACCTCAAATACACCTTCATGGACCTCGACGACCGTCTGCAATCCATTGAACGCAAAGTCACCTCCGATGAGTGGCGTCTGCGCAAGGAATTCCGCGACCTCGAACAAGGCAATAACTGAGCCGTATACAAAGCAATAGCAGCGGCTTTCTAACTGACAGACTCCGGTAAAGGAACGGAACAATGAGCAAGGGGATTAATCTGACCAACAACTGGCTGATCTTCGGGATCACGCTGGTCATCGTGGCGGCGATGGTTGGGATTTCGATACTGCAGGGCCACCTGGCCTTCGAGCTGGCGGGGCTGGAACTGTCCTTCACGCCGCACGAAGAAGGCGGTCTGCGCCTGGCGGTGATCCGCACGGCAGATGCGCTAGGCGCGGCCGCGTTTTAAGGCCCGCAGCAGGATCCGCGCAGGGGCCACGGCTTCCAGCGCGGACCGGCTCGCCGGGGCAGGCGC
>LADW01000058.1 GCA_000961695.1 Hyphomonadaceae bacterium BRH_c29 | reverse complement strand
CGGATGGGTGCCGTTCTGGAGCCGGACACGCGCGCAGCGCCTTCCAAAACAGCGTGTGATCTCAAGGAGCTGCACATGATGCGAGTAGCCCTCGTCAAGGACAGGACGGCGGCGAAGAACCGGGCCGCAACGCTCACCCTGCCGCTTCTGAAACGCCAGCTGCGCCAGAGGCTGGCGGCGATCGACCGCCAGATCCGGCAAATCGAACAGGCCATGCATGCGCGCATCGAGGCCGACCCTGAATTAGCCCGCAAGCGGGATATCCTCATCTCGATCCCCGGCATCGCCGAACGCTCTGCCTTCGCCCTCCTCACCGGCATGCCGGAGCTGGGCGACCTCAACAGCCAGGCTGCAGGTGCCCTCTCGGGAACCGCGCCGCGAACCCGCCAGTCAGGCAAATGGACCGGCAGGGCGTTCGTGCAGGGCGGCCGCGCACATGTCCGGCGCGCGCTCTACATGCCAGCGCTCGCTGCCGCACGGTTCAACCCCGACCTCAACCAGACCTATAAAAGCCTGACCGCCCGCGGAAAGCCGCCCAAACTCGCCCTCACCGCCGTCATGCGAAAGCTCATCGTCCTCGCAAACGCACTCATCCGCGACAATCGAAAATGGACCCCAAAACCGAATTGACCAACACGGATACTCAGCATGAGCGCTTCGGGGATGGGGCAAAGGGGAACATCCCGGACATTGCGGCTGCAAGTATCCGGGATGAGCCTGTCTTACGCGATCAGATCGGGTCGTAGGGGAACACGCTGGCCGTGGCGCCCATGTCGGTGAAGTCGGCTTTCATGGCCGGCATGCACTGGTCGAGCAGGCTTTCCGGGTCCCAGCCTTCCAGACGGGCGACGGATTTCACCGGGCGCGGCTGGTCGAACAGGACGACTTCATTGCCGCGCACGCCGAAGATCTGGCCGGAGACGTCCTTGGCCTTGTCGGCGCAGAGGGCGACCGCAAGCTGGGCCACCTGATCGGCGCGCATGCCGTTCTTCATCCGCTCGACGCGCTGGGCGCCGGCCTCGTCCTTGACCGGGATGGAGGCGATCATGCGCGTCCAGGCGAACGGGGCGATCACGTTGGAGCGGACATTCTTGCGCTCGCCTTCCATGGCCACAATGCGTGACAGGCCGACAATGCCCATCTTGGCGGCGGCATAGTTGGCCTGGCCGATATTGCCGATCAGGCCCGAGGTGGACGTGAACAGCACGAAGGCGCCGTGTTCCTGCTCGCGGAACAGCTCAACGGCTGCGCGGGTCACGTTGAAGCTGCCGCGCAGGTGGACGTCGATCACCTTGTCCCAGTCATCCTCGGACATCTTGTGGAACATCGTGTCACGCAGGATGCCGGCCGGATTGACGATGGCGTCCAGGCCGCCAAACGTGTCCTTTGCCTGCTCGATCATGCCTTCGACGGCGCGCATATCGGTCACGCTGTCAGAGTTGGAGACGGCTTCGCCGCCTGCTGTGCGGATTTCCGCTGCGACCTTTTCGGCCGGGCCGGCATCGCCTTCGTCGCCGCCGGAGAGGCCGCCACCAAGGTCGTTGACGACCACTTTAGCCCCCTCGCGGGCGGCCAGAAGCGCCGTTTCCTTGCCAATTCCGTTACCGCCACCGGTCACCAGGACCACTTTGCCGTCAAGTACGCCCATTTGTCGTTTCTCCTTCGATTATCATGTCGCGTTTCTGGTTTGGCGCCACCCTAAGAGCGCCCCGGCAATCTTCAAGGTTTGAAAGTTCTGACAGGCGCGGCTAGACGTCTCGCATGACAAAGACTTTCAAGGCTGTGATCTGGGATTTCGGGGGCGTTTTTACCTCCTCACCCTTCGATGCATTCGCTCGCTATGAAGCCGAACGGGGCCTGCCCCGGAACTTCATCCGCACCGTCAACGCGACCAATCCGCTGGACAATGCCTGGGCCAGGCTCGAGCAGAGCAAGGTCACGGCGGCCGAATTCGACGGCATGTTCCGCGAGGAAGCCAAGGCACTTGGCCATGACGTGCCCGGCGGGGATATCCTCGCCCTGCTGTCCGGCAGCCTCCGACCGCGGGTCGTGGAGGCGCTGAAGGTCTGCAAGCAGCACGGCAAGGTTGGTTGCATCACCAACAATGCGCCGATCGGGAAGGGCGCCTCGATGACGAACGACGCAGACAAGGCGGCGCAACTCGCCCATGTGTTCGATCAGTTCGATCATCTGATCGAGAGCTCCAAGATCGGCATCCGCAAGCCGGACCCGCGGATTTACGCCCTGATGTGCGAGGCGCTGGACGTCGACCCGTCCGATTGCGTCTATCTTGACGATCTCGGCATCAACCTCAAACCGGCACGCGACATGGGCATGACCACGATCAAGGTGCTTGATGAAGACCAGCTTCTGGCAGACCTCAAGGCGGCGACGGGATATGCGGTCGTATAGCCCGCTGATTGCCGGGCTGGCGATCGTCCTGGCGGCGTGTTCGCAAGCGCCCGAGGCGCCGGTCTATCCGCCGGAATCGCTGACCCAACTACCGCAGGCGCCGGAACCTGTGGTGATCCCGGACGCTGTGACGGCGACGCGGGACGAGATCCTCAAATACGCCACACGGGGCTCGCTGTCCGGGCTTTCGCGTCTGGCGCAGGCGAATACGGGCTTTGTCTCCAACTTTGGCGGAGAGGCCCATCGCGACTATTGGGACCTGATGCGCCGGATCGGCGTCGATCCGAACCTCAAACTGCGCGCTCTGATGGACTTGCCGGTTGGGGTACGCGAGGTCGATGGGGTGAAATGGTATGTCTGGCCGGATCTTGCCGCGAAGAATGGTCAGGACCTGATCCCCGAGAAGCTCTCCTTCCGGGACCGCAAACGCCTGCGGGATCTGGTCGGCGATGAAGGCATCGCGGAAATCCGCGACGGCAAGGGCTATCCGGGTATGCGAACAGCCATCGCGGAAGACGGGCGCTGGGTCTATTTTGTGCTCGGCCAGGACGCAGAGGACTAGATGATGACGAAGAAGATCGGAGCAGATGCGGCGCTGGCTGCCCTCAAGGGCTGGTCGAAGGGCGACGGCGAGCGCGAGGAGATCAGGAAGACCTTCCGGTTTGACGATTTCAAACAGGCCTTCGCCTTCATGTCGGCCACGGCCCTGAAGGCCGAGCAGATGGATCACCATCCGGAATGGTTCAATGTCTACAACCGGGTCGAAGTGGTTCTGACCACGCATGATGCTGACGGGGTGACGACGCGTGATCTGGAGCTGGCTGGCTTCATGGACGCCCTGGCCTCGAAACTGGCCTGAGAGACGCCCAACCTGCCAGAGGATCACGAATTGAAGGTTCGCCCTTCACGGCGTGACCGCCTCTGCAAAAAACGCAAATTTCTTTCATTGTTTTCAGCGTGTCACCCATGTGCGTGACAAAATGAAAAACTGTTGCCGGGATCATGGGTCTTTGGGTGCAAAACAACTGCATTAATTATCGATTTGGTTGAAAAATATGCAGAATGTCCCGCACCCGAGGGACAGACAACTCTATTCCTTGTGCGTACTTACGCTGCATGCTCTGGGAACATGCCGTCGAAACCAATCTGGATCGCTTAAGGCGATACGCCGCGTATTCTTGCGGCTCCCATGGCAAAGGTGACAACGCTTTGTCTGAGGCGTTGGAGGACGTGCTTGCGATTGTGTCGTCCGCCGAGAACGCCAATCTGCTGACTCTGTTCAGCCGGCTCGACCAGGTCCTGAGGCATCAGTCAGAGGAAGAAGCGACCTTGTTTGCCGGACTCGGCCGTTGGCAATTCCTGAAACCGCTGGAGCGCCGCATTGGTCTTCTGACCGAGTTGGAAGGGTTCAGTTGCCTCGAAGCGGCGACCATTACCGGCATCTCCTATTCAGAGGCAAAGGCGCTGCAGCACCGTGCGCGCATGAAGTATGCCGACCGCTTTCCTACCCGCCTTGGCCTGATCGGAGCGGATGAGAGCATGCGGAGCAAGCTCGACTCCATGTTTCAGACTGTCGGCTACAAGCTCCTCTGGAGCGCCCGATATGGCCTGGATGCCCCCGGTCTCGGTGCATTGCCGCCGACGAGCGCAATTGTGGTTGTTGCCGGACCTGGCGGGATTGAAGACGCGCTTCGGGCTTGCGGAAATTACAAGGGGCCAGTGGTCGTTGCGCATGCCCACGCGCAGGCAGAACGCATCAGCAGTCAGCACTGGACCTTGCCGCTGGAAGACCTGACAGACCCGGTCTTCTTCTGCGGCACCCTGATGCGCGCACTGCTTTTCTCCGACTGACCGGTTAAGTTTCCCCAACGGGCTCCCTTGGCGGGGCCGCCTCGCTCCTGTTAGCTGCGCGCAGCGAAAACACAGGAGGAGCGCAGCATGGGACGGGTTTCAGGAAAGATGGCTTTCATCACCGGCGGGGCCCAGGGGCTCGGCGAGGCTACGGCCCGCATGCTGGCGAGAGAAGGGGCCAAGGTAACTGTCACCGACGTCAATGGGGCAGGCGCCGAAGCCGTAGCAGCCTCGATCAACGCGGCGCACGGCGCCGGGACAGCTTTTGCCTACCAGCATGACGTGACGAACGAGGCGCGCTGGCAGGAAGTGCTGCAGTCGGCACATGATGCGATGGGCGGGCTGAATGTGTTGGTCAACAATGCGGGCATCGGCTCGCTCGGCTCAGTCGAGGACGAGAACTATGATATGTTCAAAAAGGTCCAGACGGTCGACGTCGACTCGATCTTCCTTGGCTGCAAATATGCCATCCCGCTGATGCGCGCGCATGGGCTGGGCTCGATCATCAACATCTCCTCCATCGCCGGCATCATCGCCAGCGCGAACTACGTGTCCTACAACACGGCCAAGGCCGCCGTGCGGCACATCTCCAAGTCGATCGCGCTGCATTGCGCCAAGGGCGGCCAGATCCGCTGCAACTCGGTCCACCCGGTCTTCATCAACACGCCGATCCTGGATCGCACCAAGGAAATGTTCGGTGAGGAAGAAGCCCTCGCCAAACTCGGTCGCCAGATTCCGCTCGGCAAGGTTGGGGAGCCGGACGATATTGCCTATGCCGTGCTTTATCTGGCCTCGGACGAGTCAAAACTGGTCACCGGCATCGAACTGAAAGTGGATGGCGGCATCAGCGCGATGTAAACGCGGCGCGCGGTCCAAAATTCCGCTTGCCAGCCACATATTGTTCTTGTTATGTTCCGGCCCTTTAGCAAGGAGACTGGACATGATTGGGTATGTAACTTTCGGGACGTCGGATCTCGCCCGCGCGGCAAAATTCTATGACGCCATCGCGAAGGAAATGGGGACGGGCCGGATGATGGAGGAAGACACCTTCATCGCCTGGGGCACGCCGGGCGGCGCGGCCGGAATTGCTGCGACGCTGCCGTTCGATGGCAAGCCCGCAGGCGTCGGCAATGGCACGATGGTGGCGCTTGCCGCGAAGGATAAGGAACAGGTCCAGCGCCTTCACGATCTCGCGCTGTCGCTTGGTGGTAGCGATGAAGGGGCGCCCGGTCCGCGCGGGGAGGGCGGCTTCTATGCCGGCTATTTCCGTGATCCGGATGGCAACAAGCTGAACGCCTTCTTTATGGGCTGACGCTCAATTGCCGAGCGGGCGCTTGGCGGTCACCAGCAGGGCGTAGGCACTCAGTATGCAGAAGACCACGGCTGAGCCCAGGAAGGGCAGGTTGTGGTTCCACATATACAACGCTGAGCCGAGCAGGGGGCCGACCACGAACCCGGCAGGTGGTGCGGAGGCGAGCAGGGCGGCCGCGCCGGCCTGCTCGTCCCGGTTCACTGAAAGACTGCCAAGCGCATTGGCCGCCGGCACGGCAAGGGCGGCGCCGACACCGACAATGAGGAACCCTGTCATCACGACCCAGAACGGATGGAACAGGATAGCCGACACATAGCCGACCGCCAGCAGGCCAAGCCCGATCGGCAAGATCTGTCGCGGGTCTGGCTGGCGCCGTGAGACATAGCCGAACTGGACGATCAGAATCGCAATCGAGGAGCAGGCCATGACAATGCCTGTATGCAGCACCACAGCCTGGTCGGCTGTCTGGGTGGCCGTGTCCACGAACTTGTATCGGTCGGCAATGAACCAGCCGACGGTCTGCTGGATCATGCCGACCGCCATGAAATAGACGAACAGGAACACAAGATGCGGAAAGACCCGCGGGTCTCGCATCGACAGGGGCGGCGGGCGTTTCAGTCCAGGCGGGCGTGGCCTTGTGGGCGGAAGCGCGACCGCGATGATCGCGGCGACGACGAGGTTGAACACGATCGTGCCCCAGAGCGGGGCCAGGGCGCTGATGCGCGCGAGCACGGCTGCTCCGGCTGGACCGAGGATCGAGCCAAAGCTCATCGCCGCGCCCAGCATGCCGAGGCCGGCGGCGCGCGTGGCGGGTGTGGTCGCATCGGTCAGCGCGGCCATGGCC
>LADW01000076.1 GCA_000961695.1 Hyphomonadaceae bacterium BRH_c29 | reverse complement strand
GCCGCCCGCAAGCAGACGCGACATTCAGCGAAAGACGCGCGCAATCACTCTTTCTCGTCAACTTTGAACGCCTCGTCATGGCCGCTCCGTATTCCGTCAATGAGGTATCAATTGCCCCGGATCCATCAAAACCAAACCTTAAACAGGCGTAAAGTGAGCACGATCAGTATGGTCCAGCAGCTTAGATAGATTGCTGTGAGCCAAAGTTGCTGATCGGATATGCCTGGGCGTCTGTGGCGAACGCTGCGGATCAAGGCGACAAGGTGAACCGTCAGTCCGAGAAGGGCAATCAGCGCAGCGGTTTCTGCGATATAAGGTGCCACGATTGCACCTAGTCCCACGCCAAACAGGCCAATCCCAAGGCTGGATATGACGCAGGTCAAGACCTTGGGTAAAGTGTGGGAGGAGTGGCTTGAGCCATCGGAAGTTTGCCGGCGGGGACTTTGGTGAGAGTTCATCTTAAACTTTCCTGTATTGTGATGTGGTTCGCCGTCCGAGCCACATCGCAGCCAATAGGACTGCAAGACGAACAGACGCAGACCTTGGCCGCGCATTACACGTTTCAGTTTTTTTGCAGCTAAACGAAACAAGACGTCCAGCCCGCAGGCGCTTCCGCGACATTGCGAGACCCATTCTAGACTCACTCACGAGGCTGGGACCGCAGCCGTTCGCGCCCTCGGAGTGAACGTGCCAAGTCGAAGGCGACGCCACCTAAGGAATCATTGCAGGATTGCGCCCAATATTCGGATATCGTTTCTATCCCAGCTGGCAGGTCGGTGTATCCTGGCTTGCAAGCGGTCCAAATATTTCAGGTGATTGTGTGGTCGATTTGAACGCCTGCGACCGCATCCGGCTCAGCCGTACGAGGTCTTCATCGGTGGGGACGCCAATTGGGTGGCAACACGATTGGCATCGCCGCAAATGGCCAGTAAGGGCGCACCAGCAACATTATCATCGAGCGAATGTCTCATCGGGTCTGAGTGGCTGGAGCCTTTGTCTGGCGGCAGCAAGCAGGCCAAGCCCGGTCACCGCCGAAAGCGTGGACCCGATGATCACACTCAAAGTGACCCCTTGCAAAGCGGTTGGACTATCGAATGCGAGCGCCGCCACGAACAGGCTGATTGTAAACCCAACCCCCGCCAGAAAGGACGCGCCGAGCAAATGCAGCCAGCTGACGCCGAAAGGTCGTTTGCCTAACCCACTCCAGACAGCCAGGCTGGCCGCACCAAATACACCAAGCGGCTTGCCAAGGAAAAGGCCCAGCCCGGCGCCGAGGCTGGCGGGTCCGAGCAGGGAGGATGGCGTTATGCCCGCCAAGTGAATGCCGGAGTTGAAAAAGGCGAAGATCGGGACAACCCCATAAGCGACCCATGGCTTCATGCCCGCTTCGATGACCGCAAGTACGGGGCGCCCATTGATTGTAAGCGGAATGGTCCAGGCCACGAGGACACCGGCAATGGTCGCATGCACGCCTGATTCCAGAACCGCGACCCACACAAATATGCCTATCAGGACATAGGGCGTCATATTTGAAATGCGCATTCGGTTGAACCCGATCAGGACGGCAAGGCCGAAACCAGCCATAGTCAGCGAGACGAGGCTCACCCCCTCAGTATAGAAGAGCGCGATGACAGCCAGCGTTCCGAAATCATCGAATACGGCGAGCGCCATCAGGAAGACTTTCAGACTGGCCGGAACGCGGGCACCAAGTACCGACAAGACGGCGAGTGCGAGTACAATATCGGTCGCGACCGGTACCGCCCAGCCATGTTCGGTGTCCGGATTACCCGCATTGAACATCAGATAGATTGCAGCAGGGGCGAGCATACCGCCCAGTGCGCCAATCGCGGGAAGGGCGATCCTGCGCGGCGATGCAAGGTCGCCGACCAAAACTTCTCGTTTGATTTCGAGCCCGACCGCAAAGAAGAAGAAGACCATCAGGCCCTCATTGATCCAATCGACAAGTGGTTTGGACAGCCCGACCTCTCCGAGTTGAATCGAGAAAGGCGTATGATGGATAAAATCGTAGGTCCCAACAGCCGGAGAATTAACCCAGATAAAAGCGATGGACATGGCTGCGAAAACGGCAAGCGCAGCATGCCGTGTCGACGCGCTTGAATCGGCAGGCAGATGGCCGGCGTCTGCGGTGGCTGCCTTCGGATCTGGAATGAAAGGGGCTTTATCCACACAGTCAGATACGTCTGGTTGGGGTTCACCCCTTGGCCAGGCCGTCAATAGATCAAGGTATCCTGACAAGCGCAAACTATTCGCGTTGTATGAAACCAAGAGCGCTTTTCCCGCGATGGGGGCTGGTGATCAGTTCTGCGCAGCATCATGCCTCGTGAAGAATTTCGTCTGCGTATGAGTGCGCCGGACCACTGCCGCGTATCTGTATTAGTCTTTCATGAAACATGCTGAGCACAGGCGTCGGAAAAAACCGTCATTTACTTTGAGCCAAATGAGCCAGTTCGCACCGGGAAGGCCCCCGATCGCCTGGGTTGCCTCTGCGAAAGAACGCGCTGAATCCGCGGCGGCCCGGCTTCAGTTTCGTACAGGTTGTCGCCATCGAGGAGCATGGTTCAGAGTGATGCAAATTGCGTTTTTCGAAATAGAGCCGCGAGACGCGGCAACGTTTGACAGTCTGAAGCCAGGCAACAGTCTGAGACTGACAGATGAAGCTCTCTCGGCCGGAAATGCCGGCGCCTTCGTTGATGCCGAAATTGTTTCCACCTTCATAAATTCGGCCATCGATCGTGCGGTTCTGGATCAGCTGCCAGCGCTCAAATTGATCGCGACGCGATCGACAGGATTTGACCACATTGACACCGCCCTGTGCGCCGAACGCGGCATTCGTGTCTGCAATGTGCCGGTCTATGGCGAAAATACCGTCGCCGAACATGTCTTCGCCCTCCTCCTTGCACTCAGCCATCGCTTGCTCGAGGCGGTGGAGCGCGCTCGCTCAGGGCCATTCTCTCCTGCCGGACTGACGGGCTTCGATCTCGCCGGTAAGACACTAGGCCTGGTGGGCACCGGCGCCATCGGGCGGCATGTTGTCCGCATTGCTCACGGGTTTGGCATGCATGTTTGTGCATTTGACATCGTGCCGGATTCCGATTTTGCGACGCGCGAGGGCTTTTCTTATCGGACTTTTGACGACCTCCTAACGACCGCAGACATAATATCCCTGCACGTGCCGTCCACGCCTCAGACCCGTCATCTCCTATCTGCGGACGCCTTCATGCGCATGAAGGACGGTGTCGTAATCATCAACACGGCGCGCGGCGACGTGGTCGATAGCCATGCGCTCATCGAGGCTTTAAAGAGCGGAAAGGTGGCGGCGGCCGGACTTGACGTCCTGCCTGATGAACCCATGCTTCGCGAAGAGGCAGAGCTGATCTGTTCGGTTGATTGTGACGGAGATGATCTGCGCACCCTGGTTGCCGACCAGGTTCTATTGCGAATGCCCAATGTGATCGTGACACCTCACTCCGCTTTCAATACGCGAGAAGCCATCGCCCGCATTGCCGAAACCACAATCAAGAACATCAAGACGTATCTAGCGGGCGAGCCGCAAAACCTGGTCGCAACGCAGAAAAATCTGTCACTGAAGGAGCAAGAGCATGTCTGACAAGTCAATCCGGGTCGCCGTAAACGGTTACGGTGTCATCGGCAAACGCGTTGCCGATGCCGTGACACGCCAGGACGATATGCAGCTGGCAGGCATCGCTGATACATCTGCTGACTGGCGGCTGCGTGTCGCGAACCAGCGAGGCTATCGAGTCTTTGCGGCAACCCCAAAGGCGCACACATCGATGAGCAAAGCGGGTATAGTACTGTCAGGCAATTTGGATGACCTCCTGGACGAGGCAGATATTGTCGTCGATTGCACACCGAAACATGTTGCAACCGGAAATGTTGCTCTCTTCCGAAAGCGGGGGCTCAGATTCATTGTACAAGGTGGCGAACCCCACGCCCTTACCGAGCACTCATTCGTCGCCGAATCGAATTTTGACAGCGCTGTGGGCAGATATGAAACGCGGATTGTCTCCTGCAACACGACGTCGATTGTTCGAACGCTCGGCGCGCTGAAACGGGCAGGTTTGCTCAAAAAGGCGCGCGGCACGCTTTTGCGCCGCGCCACCGATCCCTGGGAAAGCCATCAGAGCGGCATCATGAACACGCTAGTCCCGGAACAAAGCATTCCAAGCCATCAAGGCCCGGATGCCCAAAGCGTCGATCCGGATTTCGATGTCGTGACGATGGCGGTCAAGGTGCCGGAAACACTTGCGCATCTGCATTATTGGAACGTTGAACTGTCGCGCGCCGCCGACCGAGAGGAGGTATTGGCGGCATTTCACTCTTCGACGCGTATCGCCATGGTCAGACTGGACGACGGACTGACGGGTATAAACAGTGTCAAGGAACTCATGGCCGACCTGAAACGTCCAAATGACAACCTATACGAAGTCGCTCTTTGGGAAGACCTGGTTACGATTCAGAATAATGAACTCTTTTATGCCTATATGGTCGACAATCAGGCGATCGTCATCCCGGAAACGATTGATGCGATCAGGGCGCTGACAGGGCTTTCGACAGATTCACAAAAATCCATCGCGAAGACCAATGCCGCCCTCGGTATTGGATCGGCGCTCTATTGAAACCGTGATGGCGTGGACCGAGGCGTGTGCGTTGCAAGATCGGTACGTCGCGGCGCCAAACCGCCTGGCAGTGAGCCTAGGGTTTGGTGCCCGAATAGATGGAGATCGATCCGGTCGGCGTGAGCGTGACGCTCTGCTCTTTGGCATGCGTAAATCCCGCACCCCGCATGAATTCGGGCAGCCGGCCGTCCTTGTTGGCTCTGGTGTCGGCATAGCCATCGGTCAGGCGGACCAGGTTGAAAGCAAGCTTCATCGGTATTGAGCGCTGCCGACCGTAATCAGCGATCAGCAACTCGCCACCGGGTTTGAGGAGGCGAAAAGCGTTTGCGAGGATACTTGTTTTAACAGAGACCGGGCACTGGTGGAGCACGAGGCTGATCAGAATCTTGTCCGCGCTTCCCGGCCGGACAATGTGGTCAATCTTTTTGTCGCCCATCGCGGTTACGAATTCGATAGCGGCTCCAGCTCTTACCGCTTTCGCTTCGGCGATCGTTCGTATGTCGGGGTCCGGATCAATTGCGATCATGCGAATGCCAGGCTGCGTTGTTTTGATCAGACACGCCATGCTCGCAGTGCCCGCGCCGATATCGATGATTGTCTCTCCGCCTCTGGGGGCCAAAGCGACGAGCAGCCTGGCTCGCCATGTTTTCTCACGGGTCAGGAGAGCAATGGCGCGATCATAAAGTTCTATCGAACCATGAGGGCCGAGTGCGGGCGTGTAGTTAGGAGCTGGTAACTTGGTCATCACCCGACCCTAGAGCGGAGCAAACCCGCCAGTATTGAATGTTTCAACTGTATTGAAAAACGGCGGCTGTGTAAGTTCCCGGTGTAATGAGTGAGGGAAGGTGGCGTCCATGCCGTATCACCATAAAGGCTGATCGCTCCCATTTGCGGCAGGCTTGGTCCCATGCGCATTGGAGACACCGATGATGAGAAACCTCAAGGCCGACACGTATACGCCTCACTCACACGTGCGTGCGCATTGTCCCCGGGGCCCTGCCTGCAGAACAGCGCTTCTGTCAATTATTGGACTCGGCGTTGCGGCCCTTCCAGCCATGGCCCAGATCAATCTCTACGACAGTGACGTTGTCGCCATTGATGTTGGTCTCGACGCAGCCACAGTCGTTTTTGCGCAAAGCAATCCCTGGTTTGGAGAGCCCGAAGCGAACATCGGTGTCGATACAAGCACATGGGCGGAGTTCGCAGTTGAGCCGCAACTGTACCTGACATTGAAAAATGTATTTGGGGGGGAATTGTCAGCCGGCCTGTCTGCTGTCGGGACGAAGACATACGGCGAGAGCGCAGAAGGTTTCGCCGCCGGGATCAGCGACCCCGGCAAGGCGACGCTCGAAAAGCTCTATGTCGGCTGGAAGGCAGAACTTGGCGAAGATGATTTCTTCGAGGTCATCGGCGGCGATTTTGACTATGAAATTGGTACCGGCTTCCTGATCAAGGATGGTGGCCGTGATGGCGGCGACCGAGGCGGCTTCTACCTGGGTGCCCGTTCGGCGTCGCGCAGCAGCGGCCTCGTTCGCCTGAAGCAAGGAGATCTGCTGCTGGAAGGGTTCTGGCTTGGCAACAATCCGGGCCGGGCCGGTATCAAGGCGCATGTCGGCGGGGTCAATGCCGAGTATGACATCTCCGAGCGCGCCTCAATTGGCGCAACCTATGTCGAAGTTGCCCATTTTGATGACCCGGTCACCGCAAACACAGCCGAGGAACTGAAAACCTACGATGTGCGCGCCGCGATTGACGTCTCTGACCGGTTAACATTTTCTGGCGAGTACGCCCTGCAGGAAGGGGCCGGTTTCTATGAGGGCCAAGGCGGCTACCTTCAAGGCCGCTACAAGCTCGATAGCTTGCCGTTTGAGCCGACAATCACCTATCGCTACGCCGTCGTCACAGGCGATGATCCGTCGACGCCGCAAAATGAAGAATTCGTACCGCTCGCCTACGGCTTCACCGATTACGGCCAATGGTATCAGGGTGAGATCACGGGCAACTGGATTTTCGGGAACTCCAACCAGAAAACCCATATGGTCAAAGGCTCTGCCACGCTGACTGACACCGTGTCGCTGACCGCTTCCTGGCTCAATTTCACTCTGGATGAACCTGGCCAGATCGGTGTGGACGATGAGGCGTTCGGAGACGAAGTCGATATCTTCCTCGACTGGCAGGCGACCGATCGCTTGTTCCTGTCGGCGGCAGCCGCTGTGATGGTGCCGGGCGACGGCGCCAAACAATTTACGGGCGGTGATGAGACCTGGTCTCACTTCATGCTCTACGCATCCGTCGCATTCTAGGAGAGGGGCTGAAAACATGTCAGACTCAATTGAAACGGACGATGCACAGGCCCCATCGAAGGGCTTCAAGTTTCCAACTGCCTATACAATCCTGTTCGCGCTCATTGCCCTCGTTGCGTTGGGGACATGGATTGTACCGGCAGGGCAATATCAGCGAGCGGAGAATGCGGAACTGGGCCGTGAGGTACCGATTCCAGGGACATACGAAACCGTTGATGCCAACCCGCAAGGGATTGTCGATGTATTTCTCGCACCGATTGGCGGGTTCTATAACCCGGACAGCAATCAAGCGCAGGCTATCGATGTCGCGCTGTTCGTGATCATCATCGGTGGATTTCTCGGCGTTGTGACCCGGACAGGCGCCATCGATCATGCAATCGAACGCTGCATGTCGGCCTTGAGGGGGCGAGAGATCTGGATGATCCCGATCCTTATGGCCTTCTTTGCTGTTGGCGGCACGACCTATGGCATGGCCGAAGAATCGCTCGCCTTTTATGGGCTCCTGATACCGGTCATGCTGGCCGCCCGGTTTGATGCCGTCGTCGCCGTTGCCGTTATCCTGCTCGGGGCGGGGATCGGCGTCCTCGGTTCGACGATAAACCCGTTCGCCACGGTTATCGCTTCAAACGCGGCTGGCATCGCGTTTACGGACGGGCTGACCCTGCGGGTTTTCATTCTGGTAACAGGCTGGGCGATCTGTTCGGCCTACGTGATGCGCTACGCCGTCAAGGTGAGAGCAGATCCCTCCAAATCGATCATCGCCGACAAGAAAAACGAAATCGCTGCCCGCTTCAAGAGCGACGGCCATGATCCGGACGCGCCGCTCTCACGATCACAAATCCTGACCCTGATCATTTTCGCTGCGACCTTCGCCATCATGATATGGGGCGTATCTTCGCAAGGCTGGTGGATGGACAAGATGTCGGCCCTGTTCATCGCTGCATCTATCCTTGTCGGGGTCGCCTCCTGGATGGGTGAAGAGGGCTTTATCGACGCCTTCATGGCGGGCGCGAAAGACCTTCTCGGCGTGGCGCTCATAATCGGCATTGCACGCGGAATCGTGGTGATCATGGACGCAGGCAAGATGACGGACACGATCCTGCATGCGGGCGAAGGCGCCTTGAGCGGGCTCGAGCCCATCGGGTTCATCAACACCATGTTCGGGATAGAGCTTGGATTGTCCTTCCTGGTACCATCGTCCTCGGGTCTTGCCGTCTTGAGCATGCCAATCATGGCACCGCTTGCCGATTTCTCGGACGTTGACCGCTCGCTTGTGGTGACCGCCTATCAGTCGGCGAACGGGCTGGTGAACCTCATCAACCCGACCTTTGCGGTCGTCATGGGAGCACTCGCGATTGGCGGTGTGCCCTACCAGCGCTGGCTCCGGTTCATGTGGCCGCTCCTGCTCGGGCTGGTCGTCCTGGTTATGGGGTCTCTGACGATCGCAACCCTGATCAACTGAGCGGGCACAGTCTTCAACGCCGCATACAGAACCGCAATTCAACGTGTTTTTGAAAGGACCTCTCCAATGACAGGCTTCGGTGTACATTCTGAAATCGGCAAGCTGCGCAAAGTCATTACCTGTCAGCCGGGGCTCGCGCACTCACGGCTAACGCCCGCAAACGCCGATGCGTTGCTCTACGATGATGTTCTCTGGGTGCAGGAAGCCAGAACCGATCATGCCGACTTTCGCATGAAAATGGCCAATCGCGGGGTTGAAGTCTACGAATTTCATGACCTCTTGAGTGAGATTGTCGCGATGCCTGAGGCCCGCAACTGGATCCTCGACCGGCGGGTGACCGACGACCAGGTCGGCGTCGGCATGCCGGAGGAGTTGCGCGCCTGGCTGAGCGAACTTCCCCCCTATCAACTGGCGGTGTTTCTGATAGGCGGAATTGCCGTTCATGACCTGCCGTTTAAGGCCACTGACATGTTCGGCAGCTATCTGGGTCCGGACGGATTTGTCATACCGCCACTGCCAAACACGCAGTTCCCGCGCGACAATAGTTGCTGGATCGGCAACGGCCTGACATTGAACCCGATGTTCTGGCCCGCGCGGCGGCCCGAAACGCTGCTCGTCGCCGCTGTCTACAAATTTCACCCGGCATTTGCACACGGTGATTTCAAAGTCTGGTGGGGCGATCCGGATACCGATCACGGCCCCGCGACGCTGGAGGGCGGCGACGTCATGCCATGGGGCAACGGCACTGTCCTTATCGGGATGGGCGAACGCACCAGCCCGCAGGCGGTTGGACAAGTGGCGCGCGCCTTGTTTAAAAACGGGGCCGCGACCCGTGTCATCGCCTGTCAGATGCCGCGCGCACGCAGCGCGATGCACCTGGACACGGTCTTTTCCCATTGTGACCGGGATGTCGCGACGGCTTTTGTCGAGGTTTGCGACCAGATCCAATGCTATACATTGCAACCCTGCGACAAGCCCGACCACGTATGCGTCACAAAGGAGAGCCGTCACCTTTTTGTGATAGCGGCTGAGGCGCTTGGGCTCAAAAAGCTGAACATCGTTCAAACGGGCGGCGACGCCTACAATCAGGAGCGCGAGCAATGGGACGACGGCAACAATGTCGTCGCCCTCGAACCGGGGGTCGTTGTCGCGTACGACCGCAACACATCGACCAACACGCTCCTGCGCAAAGCCGGTATCGAAGTGATCACGATCCGTGGATCCGAACTCGGGCGAGGCCGCGGCGGCGGCCATTGCATGACCTGCCCGGTCTGGCGCGATCCGGTCGATTTTTAAGTGCCCGTTTGGCACCCGTATATTCATGATGAGGACGTATAATGGCCTATAATCTTCAAGGACGCAGTTTCCTGAAACTGCTGGATTTCGACCAGCGCGCAATGCGCTATCTTCTCGATCTGTCGCGTGATCTGAAACGCGCGAAATATTCCGGCATCGAACACCAAAGCCTGAAAGGCAAGAATATCTGCCTGATCTTCGAGAAGGCCTCGACGCGTACGATGTGTGCGTTCGAAGTTGCGGCCATGGATCAGGGAGCAGGCTTTACCTATCTCGGGCCGTCCGGCTCGCATATCGGTCACAAGGAATCAATGAAGGACACGGCTCGGGTCCTTGGGCGAATGTACGATGCGATCGAATATCGCGGGTTTGGGCAGGGAAAGGTCGAAGAACTTGCCGCCTATGCGGGCGTGCCCGTATTCAACGGTCTGACGGATGAATGGCACCCGACCCAGATGCTGGCGGACCTGATGACGATGCACGAACATGCCGACAAGCCGCTCCGCGACATATCCTACGCCTTTGTCGGCGATGCCCATAGCAATGTGGGTCATTCCCTCATGATCGCCGGGTGTCTGATGGGTATGGATGTCCGCATCGCTTCGCCCGGGAGCCTCTGGCCAAGCGACGACTATTTGCAGCCTGCCAAAGAGCTGGCAGCCCGGTATGGAGCCCGGCTGACGATCACCGAAGACCCGGTCGAAGCCGTCAAGGACTGTGACTTCATCAATACTGATGTCTGGGTGTCGATGGGCGAGCCAGCCGAGGTCTGGGAAGAACGGATCAAATTGCTCAGGCCTTATCAGGTCAATGCCGATTTGATGGCGGCAACAGGCAAGCCGACAACCAAATTCATGCATTGCCTGCCGGCATTCCACAATGCAGAAACCGACGTCGGCCGGGACATGCTGGAGAAATTCGGGATATCCGAAATGGAAGTTACTGACGCGGTCTTTGAATCGCCCGCGGGAATCCAGTTCGAACAGGCCGAGAACCGGCTGCACACGATCAAGGCCATTCTTGTGGCCACGATCGGCGGTTGATCCATGCGTATACTGGTTGCCCTTGGCGGAAACGCCCTTTTGAAACGCGGTGAAGCGCTGACGGTCGAAAACCAGCGCGCCAATGTAAAAATTGCAGCAAGCGCGCTTGCCCCCCTGGCTCGGAATCACGAACTGATTGTTACGCATGGCAATGGGCCCCAGGTCGGATTGCTGGCACTGCAAGGGGCGGCCTACAAGCCAGACGAAGCCTTCCCTTTGGATGTTCTCGGCGCCGAGACCGAGGGCATGATCGGGTACGTGATCGAGCGCGAGCTTCGAAACTGCCTGCAAGGGGACAAAGAGATCGCGACACTGCTCACCATGATCGAGGTCGATACGCTTGATCCGGCGTTTGACGCGCCGAGCAAATTTGTCGGACCGGTTTATTCCCGGGCTGATGCAGAACGTCTTGCGGCCGAAAAAAAATGGCAGATCAAAGCGGATGGTCAGGATTGGCGCCGGGTTGTTGCGTCGCCCAAACCTCAGAAAATTCTTGAACTGGATCCAATCAAATGGATGCTCGACCGCGGCGTAATTGTTATCTGCGCCGGTGGAGGGGGGATTCCGACAATCCGGGGAGAAGATGGTCGGCTCAAGGGAGTTGAAGCCGTCATCGACAAGGATTTTGCCAGCGCGTTGCTGGCCCGCGAACTTGAAGTGGATCTCTTCATCATGGCGACCGATGTCGATGCGGTCTATGTCGACTGGGGGCAACCCTCACAGCGGCGCATTATAGAAGCGGGGCCTGATGCTCTGGACACGTATGAGTTCCCGGCAGGCTCAATGGGCCCAAAAGTCAGAGCTGCCTGCGCGTTTGTGCGCCATAGCGGCGCAAAAGCAGCGATCGGTGCATTGAAGGATATCGAGGCGATTGTTGCAGGTGCGGCTGGCACCCTCATCATCAACTCGGTTCGCGGCCTGAGAGAGGAATCGGTTTGACACGCCGTCTTGCTCTTGGACGCTCAGGAATCGGACTTTACCGTCCTGTACGGCATTTTCTTCTTTATGCCGCCATGGGCGCGATCATAGGGGTCATTGTTCTTCACCCCATCATTACGCTCGTCTTGTGGATGGAGTATGGCGCTCTGTTTTCACCCGAATATTCTGACTTTGGCCGATTTGCCTGGGAGCGGGTGAGTGGCGCGCCAGTTTACCATCTCATGGCTATGAATGGCATTTTCGCTGCACTCGGCGCGGCAATCGGAATGGTCTTTGCCGTTCTGACACGTGCACTCTCTGTTCAGTTGCGTAAAGCTGAGGGACTCCTTGAGGATCTCCAAACGGCATTGCCAAGTGTCATTGCCGGAGGTGAGA
>LADW01000057.1 GCA_000961695.1 Hyphomonadaceae bacterium BRH_c29 | reverse complement strand
GGGGCACCAAACACATATTTCAAACGCACGAATTCGCCGTGACGATGATGGACGTATACAGATTTTTTTTGATTCATTGTCGGCTAACCCTCATATAGCCCAATTCCAAAATGAATTCGGTTGGCACGAAATAACCGCGGTTTCTCACGACCGATTCCTGTCGCAGGATTTTGATGCACCGACACTTTGCACGGGCTCTTTCAACTCGATTTTTGAGTCGGGAACAGCAATGCGAAATCCGGAAAGCGGCGAGGAATTTGTCACTCCATTTGATATGATGATCCTGCAACAATACGAAGCGCTTGTTTCGGTCGATGACATGACCGCACGCTTTTTGTTCCACTCGTTCGGGCAGTTGTACGTGACAAACGTTGGCGCCATAGGCGCTCAACGATATACAGGACTAGGACAAATCTTCCTAAGTGTGCCAATATAGGAAGTGGCCAAAGCGCAAACTCTTCAATCTGTTTGCAATCCATTCAATCTCCCTAGAGCCCCCACCAAACCAAGGGGGCAACACATGATACTGCGCCGGATTTCGGATGCGCTGCGTCGGCAGGACTGGGTGGTGGTGACGCTGACCGCCCCCTTTCGGCTTACCCCGGCACAATCTCGCTCAGTCTGCCGCCCATGCGGATCGGCTCTATACGGAGGGCCAGGCCTGTGCGGTCGTCCGTCTCAATATAGGTGCCGCAGATTGTGCCTTCGCCGAGGGCCGGTTGGTAGCGTTCGCCGGGGAGCTGGGTGATGAAACGGTTCAGCGAGTTCTGCTTCTGCATGCCGATCACGCTGTCATAGTCGCCGCACATGCCGGCATCGGTCTGGTAGGCCGTGCCGCTTTCGAGGATCATCGTGTCGGCGGTGGGCACATGGGTGTGGCTGCCGACGACGAGGCTGGCGCGGCCGTCGCAATGGTGGCCCATGGCCATCTTCTCTGAGGTCGCCTCGCAATGCATGTCCACGATGATCGCGTCGGCCACAGCGCCCAGCGGCATCGAGTCCAGCGCGGCGTCCACCGCATCGAACGGACAGGCCAGCGTCTGGCGCATGAAGACATTGCCCTGAACCTGAACCACGCCGACGCGGCGCCCGTCCGGCAGGGCATAAAGGTTTGCCCCCTTCCCCGGCGCGCGGGCGGCGGCGGGATAGTTCAGGGGCCGGAGGAGACGCGGTTCGCGCTCGATATAGGTCAGCGCCTCGCGCTGGTCCCAGGCATGATCGCCAAGGGTGAGGCAGTCGGCGCCGGCAGCGAAGAATTCTTCCGCAATCGCACTGGTGAGGCCAAAGCCCCCGGCGGAATTCTCAGCATTCACCACGACGAAATCGAGCCGCAGCCGCGCCTTGAGGCCCGGCAAATGGTCCAGCACGGCCTGGCGGCCCGGCTTTCCAACGACATCTCCAAAAAAGGCCAGTTTCATGGGGATGGCGTATGCACCCACGCCGGACAAAAGAAAAGCGCGCACATCCGCAGGGGATGCACGCGCTTTCCGGTGTGTGTGCGAGGCTTACTCGTTGCTGGCGGAGAAGCCGAGCGTCTCTTTGGTGAGAGCGGACGGATCTTCCATCTCGGCCAGGGCCGCCATGTTGAGCGGCTCGACCGGGGCCAGTTTGAAGTTCAGCGTCTTCGGCTCGGTCAGGAAGCTGGCCAGCGCGGTGGAGGCCTCCGTGATCAGGTCCGGGTCAATGCCGCTGCTGGCGGCCATCATCGGGGCCATCGCCATGAGGCCGGTCAGCTGGTTGCGCACTTCCTTCGGATCCTGGCCGGACTGGGCGGCATAGGCGTTGAAGGCGCGGTCCATGAAGCCATTGTCGTCGAGCGACAGGTCCATGCCGTGCAGCACCATCTTGTCGAGCGTGTTGCCCAGCATGGCGCTCGGGTCACCCTGAAGGGCCTGGGCCTGCTCGGCCTCGGCCATCGCCTTGGCACCGGCATAGGACATGCCGAAATCGAGGCGGAAGCCGTCCTTCAGTTCCCAGTAGTTCTGGCCCTTGGCATAGGTGGTGAGGTCCGTGGCGGCGTCATAGGTCTGGTAGCCGGCGGCGTTCAGTTCGAGCTTTTCATAGCCGAGCGTGGCCAGCTGGCCGGCCAGTTGCTCGCCATATTTGCCCTCGCCCGTGGTGAGGGAGAGTTTGAACGGCTCGGTCTTCACGGCAACGACGGAATTCTTGGCGTCGCGGCCGACAGCCGAGACGAGTTTGGGCAGGTCCAGCTTCACGCCGGCCACATCCATGTCGAACCCGTTGATGCTGAGCGACTCATAGCCCGGATTGGCCGGGTCCTGAGAAGCGAGGCCCATCATCTTGGACATGTCCTCAGCGTCCTCGCCTGCATTCATCATCAGGGCGAGGTTTGCGCCGCGCATTTCGATGGAGCCGAGGTTCATCTTCAGGTCGGTGTCTTCGACCTGGTCGGTCATGTCAAAGGTCAGGCCGTCCAGTTTCATCAGCGCGGCTTTCTGCGCTTTCAGGCCGGTCACTTCGATCGTACCGATCTTGAAGCTGCCCTCTTCGCCTTCCGGATCATCGACGCGGAAGTCGACGTCTTTCACGGCCCATTGGTCGAAGGCGAGCGCGTCGCCCTTCGGCAGGTCGGCGGCTTCCTTGTCGGTGAACAGGCTGGCGACCCAGGCGGCGGTTTCCGGCGATGGGTTGACCAGTTCAATCGTGCCGATCGTGCCGGAGCCGTTCTCGGCGTCTTCCGGGTCTTTCGGAACGAGCTTCACGCCGCTCATCACCAGGTGCGAGAAGGTCGCCTTGCCATCGGTCATGGCGAGGCCTTCGAATTCGAGCTTCGACGCTTTCAGGTCAGCGCCTTCGAGATCGAAGGAGTCTTCGTCGGCATCGAGGGACATGCCGTCCTCGTCATCCGCCTTGGGGGTGCCGGAGATCAGGGTCACGCCGGTGAAGACGGCCTTGTCGCCTTTCAGGTCCTTGCCACTCCACGAGACATTGCCCGAACCGGACGTCTCAAGCGACATGGCAGCCAGGGCGGCAGGTGCCGTTGCTGCGTCCCCACTATGGACTTTGAACCCAGGAACCTTCTCCTCGGAGAAGACAATTCCTGATTTCGAACCGGCATCGACCGGCTTGTCTTTCTGACCACAAGCCGTAAGCATTGTGATGGCGGCGACGCCTGTCAGCAAATATTTCATATGTTGGCCCTCTGAATATTGGGTAGTGAGTGAACACGCGTCCGGCTGGTTAAGTGGAACTCTTAGCAATGACCTACAACAATGGCCAGACAATGACATTTCGTGCCGCGAACGGGCACAATGTACGCGTGCGATTTGAGGTAAATGCCAAGGCACGCCGGCTGATTCTGCGCCTGGACGAGCGGCGCCGCGAAGCCGTCGCTGTGGCCCCCTCACGCCGCCAGATCAAGGACGCTGCCGCCTTCGCCGCCGAGCGCGCCGACTGGATCTCAATGCGCCTGCAGCACCTGCCAGAGCCCGTCCGATTCGAGGAAGGCGCCATGATCAAGTATCGTGGCGAACTGCTCCAGCTGACCTCGGAAGGCGAGGGCCGGCTGGCCAAAATCTGGCCAGAAGACGAAAATTCCCCGAAATTACTGAGTGTTCCGGGCGAGCCTGACACGATGGGCCTACGCGTGACCCGGTTCCTGAAGAAACAGGCCAAGGCGGACCTGACCCGGTCCGTCAAGCGCCACTGCGAGGCGCTGAGCGTCAGCTGCAAGAGCATTTCCGTGAAAGATACCCGCTCGCGCTGGGGATCGTGCACGCATGACGGGCAGCTGTCTTTCTCGTGGCGCCTGATCATGGCCCCGGCCGGGGTGCTCGACTATGTCGCAGCCCATGAATGCGCCCATTTGCTGGAAATGAATCACTCTCCGCGATTCTGGGCAAAGGTGGCGAAAACCTGCCCGGACTGGAAGCGCCACCGCGCCTGGCTGCGGGCCCATGGCGCAGAGCTTCAGGCCGCCGGCGAATAATCCGTATCAAGACAAAGACTTAGATGCCCCGGCGAAGCTGGGTTCGCTTTTTCATGGGTGCCGCACCGATGAATTCAATAAGCGAACTCTGATTTGAGTTTGAAATACGGATTCTGAATTGCTGTGAAAGCCTCAGGAACCCGCCTTCGAGCTTTCGTCAGACGCCAGGGCCTCGGCCGGCGGCGTTTCCGCTTCACGCGGCGGGCCGAAGCTGATCAGGACAACACCGTCGCCGCCTTTGACTTCGCGGTGCGGGCCCAGGAAATTGAGCACGCCATCCGGGCGCAGTTCGGCAATGATGTCGGCCTTCGGGCGGTCGCGTTTGAAGTGTTCGATGTCATACGTGTCGCTGAGCTTGGTCTTGCTGAAGACCCAGCCGCGATAATGGTCCCGGATCAGGCTGTCATAGCTGCGTCCGCGGCGGATCAACGTGCGCCCGCGCGTCGAGAGGCCGAGCGTGCGGTGGTCTTCCTCCTCGCTCTCCTGCGCCGACAGCTGGAAAACCTTGTGGCGGCCAAGCTCGGGCGCGAACTGGCTGGAGACGAGCGCGTTATAAGGCTCGTTCGCCGACAGGCCCAGCACCTGATCAAAGGCCGAATGGTCGAGCCGGACTTCAGCTTCTTCAGACAGAACTTCCCCGAAGAAGGTCGACAGGCCCGCCTCGCGTGCCGGGCGCAGGCGCCGCCAGGTATTATCCGCCAGGATCGGCTCGATACCGATGTCCTTCAGGGTGCGGGCAAAGTCGATGCTCCACGGATTGACGCCAACCAGCAGCACGCCGGGCCGCTCCTTGCGGGCAAGACCCAGCCGCCGGGCCAGCGGACCGATGGTGAAACCGTGCAGCACGACCGTCGTGAACACCATGGCAAAGGCCAGCGGCGTGATCTGTTCCGCGCCGGAGAAGTAGAACTTGGAATTGCCTTGCCGTCCGAGGTCATAGAGCAGCGTGGCGAACAGGCTGGAGACGGCCACAGCGACCACACCGCGCGGCGCAATCCAGCCGAGCAGCAGCGCTTCGTTGCGCTTCAGCGTGCCGAACGTGGCGATCCAGACCGACAGCGGCCGCACCACGAACAGCATGACCAGAAGGAAGGCCAACGTGTTCCACGTCAGCGCCCGGCGGATCACGTCCGGCGTCAGGTTGGCGGTGAGGATCACGAACACGCCGGAGACGAGAAGGACGGCGATGTCTTCCTTGAACTTGCGCAGCTCGTTGAGGCCAGCGAGGCGGGAATTGGCCAGCGTCATGCCGTAAGCGGTCACGGCGACAAGACCGATTTCCTTCTCGATCATCTCGGCCAACGCGTAGCAGAGAATGATCGAGGCGAAGATGATCGGCGCTTTCAGGTATTCCGGTGTCCAGCCCTGCCGGAAGGCACGGACCATGGCGAGACCGAAGGCAATGCCAAGGCCAACACCCATCGCGGCGGCGAAGACGATCATCGCCCCCTTCCCGAGGATGGACTCGCCGGTTGCGGCAACGCGGATGATCTCGAAGGCGGCCACGGCAAACAGGGCGCCGACGGGGTCGTTGACGATGCCTTCCCATTTCAGGAAGGCCCCGGCGCGTCCGCCCAGCTTGGACTGACGCAGCAGCGGCATGATCACGGTCGGCCCGGTCACCACCAGCACGCCGCCGAACACGACAGCGCTGCCCCAGTCGAGCCCGGCCACATAGTGCGCCGCCAGAGAGCCGAACAGCCAGGCCAGCGGCCCGCCAAGGAAGACCATCCGGCGCACGGCGGCGCCGGCTTCCCGCAGCGTCTCGAATTTCAGGACAAGCCCGCCCTCGAACAGGATCACGGCCACGGCCAGCGACACGATCGGGCGCAGGAGTTCCTTGCCGCTGCCATTGAAGACGCGCTGCGGATCCAACAGGGCCTCGCCGAACAAGACAGCCCAGAGGGGGCCCACGGCAAGCCCCGCCAGCGCCATCAGTACGATGGCCGGCGCCTGCAAGCGCCAGGCAAGCCATTGCGCACCGATCCCGAGCGCCCCAATCAGGGCGCACGCGAAGATGAGTTCGCTGGACCCAGCACTGGCCAGGGCGACATCAATCCCGTTCATACTTGCCCCATCTCAGGTCTTGCCCTAGCGGAAGCCTAGACGGCCTGCTCGCTTGTGTCATCTGCGAAGTCGAAGCCGATCCCGCGGCCGCCATATTCGCCATTCTTGTAGCGCTCTATCTGGTCGGTGAACCAGTTGAGGATGTGCGAATAGATGTGATCATAGAATGGCAGCTGGGTCTCGAAACTGAGAGGCAGCTTGAATTCATATTCGGCGCCGTCCTCGATCTTGACGATGAAGGATTCGCCCGACTTGCGGCATTCCATGGTGACGCGCAGCCAGTCATTGGCGCGCGACAGACGCACCGCCAGCCCGAAGGAGACCGGGGCAATCTGCCGGAAACCGCGCGGCGGCATCGAAAAGGCGGTATCGCCATAGGCTCTGGGCTCGAACGGGCCCGTCGGCGGCACCAGGAAGACGCAGGTCATCTCGCCCATGCCGATATAGTCGCACAGGCCGCCGCGGATCTGCTCGGCCAGGCCGCGAATCCGGTCGTAATTCTCTGTGGCGAGTTCCTGATAGGTCTGAACGGTCTCGACCAGTTTGTCTAAACGGGACATGCGGGCGGGCCTCCAAGGCAATCAAAGGTGTGCACAGGCAGCCTAAGCTACCAGCAGACGCCCCTCAAACTGTAGTGTCGCGGCGAGCGGACAATGATCCGAAGCCTTTGGCTCGTTCCAGCCGACACCTGGAAAACGCGCCCCCTCATAACGTTCCGCGCGGAATGGGGTTCCCGCGCGCACGATGCGTACTTGTGGTCGCGGATTGTGCAAAGCAAGGGCGGGCGACAGGAAGATATGGTCCAGCGCGCCATAGGTGTCGTCGCCGGCATAGTGGTGCGTCCAGCGATCCATCGGGTCGGCAATGCCCCGCGAGGCGAGATCCACGGCAAATCCATCATCAATCAGAGGGCCGAGGCCGTGATCGTGCAGACGGTGCCCGTCTCGTTCGAAATAGTCGTTGAAATCGCCCAGAATGACCCATTCGGCGGCGGCAGGATCAGGAAACCGCCGCTCGATGATGAGCTTCACAGCGCGCGCCTCAGCCTGGCGGATGGCCCGCGTGCGGCGGCGCCCGCCAAACATCGACTTGAAGTGGCAGACAAAAAGCGTCAGCACGCGCCCGTCCTTCACGATGTCCGCTTCAAGGCAGTCACGGCGGAAGGCGTAATCATTGACGCTCAGTCCTTTTGGTGGCCTCAGGCCCAGCGTGCCATAAGTTTCGCGCGCATGGCTGCGATAATGGATCACCGGCAGGCGCGACAGCAGGCCGACATCGATACCCCGGCTATCATTGCCCTCGAGCAGCACACGCTCGTCAAACGGCGCGCCGGACCAGCGCGACAGGTAGCGCGTGTCGAAGGCGGTCAGCGTGACGAGGTTCTCCACTTCCTGCAGGGCGCAGACCTCGGCCTGCGTCAGCGCGAGTGCTTCGGCGGTGAGCGTGCGGTCGTCTTCGGAAAGCACATTAAAGGCCGAGTCCACCTGCGCGGCAACATTGGCATCGTCCACTTCCGTCAGCCGCTCGCGCGCCCGCGCAATCCCCGCATGGGAGAAGTCGCAGCGCATCATCAGGTTTTCGCAATTGAACGTGGCGAGGCGGAGTTCAGGCATATGCGGGAGTGTTGCGGCGCATCGGCAAAGCGGTCAATGGCGCCCTCAGGCGGCGCGCTCTGCAAATCGCGCGGCGGTCTGGGCCCGGTCCAGCGCTTCGGCCTCGGGGCGGAGGTCAACTGGAATTGCGGCGCGGCCAAGCTCGACGCAGATGCCCGGCTGGATACCGCTGCCGAAAGCCGCCAGCGTGTTGCGCGCGGTGTCGAGCATGACGGCTTCGTCTTCCACGACCTGTCCGAAACGCGCTGCCAAAGGGCCAACGACGCCATAGGCCAGGAACACGCCGAGGAATGTGCCGAGCAAGGCCGAGCCGATCATGGCGCCCAGCACGGCGGGCGACTGGTCGATCGAGCCCATGGTGCGGATGATGCCCAGCACAGCGGCCACAATGCCGAGCGCCGGCAACGCATCGGCGACAGTGTGCAGCGCGGCGACGGCCTTCATGCGCCGGTCCAGCGTCTGGCGGATGGCCTCGCCCATATGCGCCTCGGCACGGGCCGGGTCCGACAGGTCCAGCGCCATCAGGCGGAAGGCGTCGCAGATCAGGTTGCGGGTGGCGTCATCGTCGCGCAGCGTGGGCGATGCGGCGAACGTGGCGGAGTTCAGCGGGTCTTCGATGTCGGATTCGATGGAGACAAACCCGCCCCGGCGCGCCTTGCGCATCAGCGTGCCCAGCAGAACCAGCAGCGACTGGTAGTCATCACGGGTCCATTTCGAGCCGGTGAAGGCCTTCAGCACCCCAGCCCCGGCCTCGCGCGCCACAGCCGGCGAGTTGCCGATCACCAGCGTGCCGACCGCTGCGCCGCCAATCAGAGCCAATTCCAGCGGCAGCGCTTCCATGGCCATATGCCCGCCAGTGAAGACGAGGCCGCCAAAGACGAGCGCAATAACAAGAACAAGGCCGATCAACTGGGGCAATGCCGGTTCCTTCCGGGTGAATACGCCAATGTCTCATATTCATCTTAAGCCAAGGTTTCGTCTGACGACTGCGCCCCTTGTGAAGCCGGGGTCGTGTCCAGACGGGAATTTGCCGCTATAAGACCGCCTGCAGAGTGGAGTTTCCCGGAATGCGCCGCGCCCTTGTCACAGCTTGCCTTCTGGCCTGCCTGCCGGCGGGGGCCGATCCGCTGCAGGATGCGGGCGACTATCGCACCTGCGCACCGGAGATCAGCGAACAGGGCCGCGGCATCGTCGCCAAGACGTGCGGATCGCTCGCCGTGCCGGATTTCTCCGGCGTGGAATTTCAGTCTGAGGCCGAACTGGCGGATGCCCGCGACCTGCGCGATGCCTTCCTCAGTGGTGTGAAGGGCTATGGCCGCTGCGTGTCGGACTTCATCACCGCCCAGCAACAGCCCGGCATGCCGGCAGACAGTCCCGCGCCCGATCAGGCCGCCTGCGCGCACTCATGGGCCGAGGATCAGGCAACCGAAGCCGTGCGCAGTTTCGGCCAGGCCTGTATCGCCTATGCAGACCGGTCCCTGATGGACATGCGCCTGACGCCGTATGAGGGGCCGTGCTATCCGGTTGTGAAGGACCCCGAGGGCTGAGCCCACGCCCTTCAAGTTCAGACGCCGACGCAGATACCCCTCACCCGGCTCTGTGAAAACCGGATCATCAGATTGTAGCGCTCAAAATAAGACGACTTACCGGGGCCATCCTCGTCCGCCACCTCCATCGTCGGCCGTCCAAGACGGCGAAGGACGGACTTTTCACTTTCCCATCCTTTGATGCCGTTGACGTCCGTTTCGTACCCCGGCTCGGTCTCGCAAACCCTGTGTACGGTCAGGTCGTCTTCCGAAGGGCCGTCCAGCAAGACAAGCAAATCACCAATGACGATCATCTGATCCCAGGATCCGTCAGCCCGGCGTGTCGGCTCCAACTTGAATCCGGCACCTTTTACCCTCGTCACCTCGTAAGGCGGCATGCCGATCTCGACGCCCGCAAGTTCCGTAATCCGGACAGGGCGGTCTTTGATTTGCTCGCGGATCAAGGCGCCCTGCCAGATGATCGTGCCCAAAACGAAGGCGATCAATGCAGCCCACCGCGAGAGATTTCCCAGAACGCGCACATTGGATTGTGCCCGCCCCTCTCCCTCGCGTGCCGGACTCCAGAGCAATACCCGCAATCGGCCCCAACTCATCGCCGCCCTCCGCGCAGAGATTTCAATCTAAAGCAGGACGACCGGAAATTCTAGCCCGCCATCAGGCCTTCGGTGCCGAGCATGGCGTCGTGTTCTGCCACGAGGTGGCCGGGCGTCACTTCGACCAGTTTTGGCTGGTATTGCTCCGCATCCGCATCATCGACCAGTTTCGACTTCAGGAAGCGCAGCGCCGCGCGGCTATCCAGCGGGCTCGGCAGGTCGCCTGAGAGTTTCAGCTTTTCGCGCGAACGTTCGGATTTCGGATCGGCATTTGGTACAGCCGCAATCAGCGCCTTGGTATAGGGGTGGCGCGCATCGGAATAGATCGTCGTGCGTCCTGCCAGTTCCACAACCCGGCCAAGATAGAGCACCATGACGCGGTGGCTGATCTGGCGCACAACGGCGAGGTCGTGGCTGATGAAGATCATGGCGAGGCCGAATTCCTTCTGCAGCTCGATCAGAAGGTCCACCACCTGCGCCTGCACAGACACGTCGAGCGCGGAGACCGCCTCGTCGCAGATCACAAGCTTTGGCTGAAGGATCATCGCGCGGGCAATGCCGACGCGCTGGTTCTGGCCGCCGGAAAGTTCGTGCGGATAGCGGTTGATCAGGTTCGGATCGAGGCCGACGCGCGGCATGATCTGGCGCACCTTGGCTTCGCGTTCCGCCTTTGTCAGGCCCGGCTGGTGCACCTGCAGCGGCTCTGCAATCGAGGCGCCGATGCTCATGCGCGGATCGAGACTGGCCAGCGGGTCCTGGAACACGATCTGCAAATCGTCGCGCAGGCCGTCCATTTCCTTGCGGCTGGCCCTGGCAATGTCCTTGCCGAGCCAGGCGACCGTGCCGTCCGTTGGCGGAATGAGTTTCAGCACACCGCGCGCGAGGGTCGACTTGCCGCAACCGGATTCGCCCACCACGCCCAGCGTCTCGCCGGGCTTCAGGTCAAACGACACGCCGTCGACGGCTTTCAGCGGTTTGGTCCTGCCAAACAGGCCACCCTTCACCTGGATCGGGAAGTGGACCTTCATGTCCTCGACTTTCAGTACTGGGGCAATGCCCGCATCCGGCGCGGCAGACAGGACGGGACGGCCGGGACGATCCGGCTCGTCAATGCGCGGCACGGCGTTCAGCAGCATTTTCGTATAGTCGGCTTTGGGCGCGTAGAAGATGTCGTCCGCGCTGCCCTGCTCCACGATCTCGCCATGACGCATGACGATCACGCGGTCACACATGCGGGCGACGACGCCCATATTGTGCGTGATGAGCGCGATGCCGGTGCCGGTTTCGCGCTTCAACTCGTCCATCAGTTCGAGGACCTGCGCCTGAACGGTCACGTCGAGCGCGGTGGTCGGCTCATCGGCGATCAGGATTTCCGGGCCGCACAGCATGGCGATGGCAATCATCACGCGCTGGCGCATGCCGCCGGACAGCTCATGCGGGAACTGGTTCATGCGGCGGGCGGCTTCGGGAATGCGCACATTCTCCAGCCATTCGACGCAATGCTTGTCGGCTGCTTCGCCCTTCTCGTTCTTGTGCAGGGCCAGCACTTCACGCATCTGCGCGCCGACCGTCATGTGCGGGGTCAGGCTGGTCAGCGGATCCTGGAAGATCATCGAGACGCGCGCACCGCGGATCTGGCGCAGCACGGGCACAGGCGCGGTCAGCATGTCGGTGCCGTCGAACAGGATGCTGCCCGTGGCTTTGCCATTGCCGGCCAGAAGGCCCATGGCGGCCAGCGCCGACTGGCTTTTGCCCGAACCGCTTTCCCCGACAATGCCGAGGCACTCGCCTGCTGCGAGATCGAAATTGATGCCCTTGACGGCGTTCACAGGGCCATCGGGCGTGTCGAATGTGACCCGCAGGTCTTTAACCGAAAGAATGCTCATGGCGCTCATCTGTAGCCAGCACAGACCGGTGCGCAACATTCAGGCGCAGAAAAATGGCCGCGTCCGGGGAGGGACGCGGCCAAGTTACCAAGTTTCCGCAAGAAAAGGGATAAAGGCGGAAAACTCAGGGAGAGCTAGAATTTGTAGCCGAAGCCAACGCCGGCCACGACCGGGTTGATGTCCACGTCGGCCTTCACCTTGGCGCCCAGCGCCGTCGTGAAGTCGACCGTTGCTTCCGTGTTGATCCAGATCTTCTTGATGTCGGCGTTGAAGGCCCAGCCACCCGGCTGACCGTCAAGGTCATAGTCGAAGCCTGCTTGCAGTGCCGGACCGAAGCTCGAGTCATAGCTGATGCCGTCGGCCACTTTGCCTTCGTCTTCATTGTAGAAGAACGTGGCGTTGATGCCGGCCCCGACATACGGCTTGAACTGGCCGCCATTGTCGAAGTGGTATTGCAGGGTCAGCGTCGGGGGCAGAACCCACACGTCACCCAGATCGATATTTGCGTCGGTCAGGGCGCCCGGCACGGTCACTTTTTTCGCTTTCACGCTGTGTTGCGTGGTGGCGAGGATCAACTCAGCCGCAATGTGCTTGTTGAAGAAGTAGGTGATGTCGAGTTCCGGCACGTATTCGTTGCTGATAGCAACGTCGCCGGCCAGAGCTGTCGAGCCGACTTTCAGGTCAGCCGACTCGCTCGGAAGGACGCCGATCACACGGCCGCGGACCATCCACGGATTTTCATCAGCGGTTGCGACCCCAGCAACGGCGGTCCAGGTTGCGCCCGCCAGGAGCGCTGCACAGAAGAGGCGTTTCATGTCTTTCTCTCCAAGAAAGTTGTTCCGATGGCCGGGAGATAGGCGCCTGTTTTTAAAAAGATAATTGGCCAGTTTGACGCGCGCCGCCGTGCCGCGCGACACGGCCGCGCAATTAGGTATTTCCCCGAATTGTGAGATTTCGGCGCCCGGAGCAAATTGACAGAACGCAACCTGTAATGGCGCAGAAGCTCCCTTCACGCCGAGCGAAACGCCGCATCACCCCGCGTGAGGCTTGCGCCGCCCCCTCCTCCCCCGCAAAAGTGCGCCCTTCAGAGCCCGAGGAGCCGCACCCATGCCCGTCATCAATTTTCTTACGACCTGTATTTTCGACTCCGGCGCGCTGAAGCAGCTGCCGAACGTCGTGAAAAATCTGGGCATCACCCGCCCCTTCATCGTGACCGACCCCGGCATCAAGGCCGTCGGCATCCTGGCCAAGGTCGAAGATGCGCTCGGCATGGCGCCCGCCGGCGTGTTTGCCGACACCGTGCCGAACCCGCAGGAATCCCAGGCCAAACTGGCCGCCGAAGCCTACAGGGCTTGCGGCGCTGATGGCCTGATCGCAGTCGGCGGCGGCTCGTCCATGGACCATGCCAAGGCCATCGGTCTGTTGGTGACCCATGACGAACCGCTCGAAGCCTATGCCGCCATCACGGGCGGAGCGAAGAAGATCAAGAAGATCCCGCCGCTGATCGCCATCCCGACGACCGCCGGCACCGGCTCTGAAGTCTCCGTCGGCACCGTGGTGATCCTGGAGAACGGCCGCAAGGAAACCATCGTCTCGCCGAACCTGATCCCGGCCACCGCGATCTGTGATCCGGACCTGACGCTCGGCCTTCCCGCCGGCCTGACAGCGGCGACCGGCATGGACGCCCTCACACACTGTATCGAAGCCGTTTTGGCCCCCTCCATCAATCCGCCTGCGGAAGGCATCGGCTATGACGGCGCCTACCGTGCGTTCGGCGATGGCTGGCTGAAGAAGGCCGTGCAGGATGGCTCTGACCCGGAAGCCCGCTGGCACATGATGATGGCGAGCTATGAAGGCGCACTGGCCTTCGTGAAGGGGCTTGGCGGCGTGCACGCGCTGTCTCACGCCGCTGGGCGCCTGCAGGAGAAGAAGTTGCACCACGGCACGCTGAACGCGATCTTCCTGCCGCACATCCTGCGCTTCCATGAAGGTGCTGCCGATGCGAAATATGTCCGCCTGCGCCACGCCATGCGCCTGAAAGAAGGGGCTGACCTCGCTGACGCCATCGCGAAGCTGAACGAAGAGATCGGCATTCCGGCCAATCTGAAAGCACTCGGCCTCGGCATGGAAGATGCGCAAGGCATCGTCGATTATGCGCTGAAAGACCTTGCGCACTATGGCAACCCGAAACCGATGAGTGCGGACGACTACGCGAAAGTGTATGAAATCGCGCTCGGCTAAAGGAGCTTGTCATGGCACGGAAGTTTGCCCCGATCCTGAAGATGGCCGCTGGCCATCATGGCGGGGAAGCGGCCGCGCTGGACAAATCCCGGAACACGCATGCGGTGGCGGACCTTTCCAAAGTGTCCGCCGACCGTCTGCTGTCCACGATGACGCGGTGCGTCTTCAATGCCGGCTTCAACTGGAAAGTCATCGAGGCGAAGTGGGACGGGTTCGAAACCGCGTTCGACGGCTTCGACCCCGGCAAGCTGGCTTTCTTCGGCGAGGAAATGCTTGATCGTCTGGTCTCGGACGAACGGATCGTGCGAAATGGCCAGAAGATCAAGGCGACGCTGGAAAACGCGAAATTCGTTGCGGATGTGGAAGCGAAAGAAGGCGGCTTCGGTCACTTCCTCGCCACCTGGCCAGCGGACGATCAGGTCGGCCTGATGGCGGAGCTGAACAAGCGCGGCTCACGCCTTGGCGGCGCGACGGGGCAGTATTTCCTGCGCTTTGCCGGCTGGGACGCCTGGATCACGTCATCGCATGTGTGCGCGGCGCTGGTGCGCGAGGGCGTGCTGGACAAGCCGGTCGCCACCAGCAAGCGCGACCTTGCAAGCCTTCAGGCAGCCTTCAACGACTACCATGCCGACAGCGGCCTGCCCCGCGCCCAGATCAGCCGCCTGCTCGCCATGAGCATTGGCTGAACCCAGCGCGCCCTCTAGGCCTGCGGAACGAAATTGCCGTGAAAGCCCGGCGGGATGCGGTACGGAATATGAATCTCTGCCACAGGTGGCCCGGTGAAGTTCGCGGCGTCGAGGATGACGAAGTCTGAACTGTCCGTGGTCGTATTGCTGACATAGCCGATCAGCCAGCCTTCATCCTCGGCGGCGGTCTCGTGCGCGGGCACGAAGACGAACTCACCCGGCATCCGGCCCGGTCCGAACTCGTGCACCTCGCGTGTGCCCGCGCCCAGATCGTGCTTGAACAGCTTGGTCTCGTTGATGAAGGCCGCTTCCTGGCCTTCCGGCAGGGCCACGACATAGGCGTAGCGATAGGGCTTGCCGGTCAGGCGTTCGTCATAGCGCGGGAATTCCTGCGGTGCCCGGTCAATCACTTCGCGGGTCACCGTCTGCATCTTCGGATCGATGATCAGAGACTCGAATTTCGCGGTCGGAGAATCCGGACCGTGCCCACCCGTGTCGAACATGGTCTCATAGACGCAGGCATCCATCACCACTTTGCCGTCTTCGGTTTCGTAGGCATTCGCAGGGTGGAAGATGTAGCACGGGTCCACGCTGCACCAGATGATCTCATCCCCCCTGCCCTCGCGCGGCAACAGGCCGATGCGCGCCTGATGTTTCGGGTTCCAGCGGAAGGGGAAACTCTCGCCACTGATCAAGGCTGCCATGGAGAAGGTCACCGGCAGGTCCATCACGATAACATAGTTTGGCGTGATCTGGCAGTCATGGATCATCGGGCCATTCTTCACCGCGATGGGTTCGTTGCGGCGGACATGACCGCTCGTGTCGACCACCGTGTGCCAGATCGTGTCCGGGTGCTGGGCCTCGTAACAGATCGCGTGCATCTCGCCGGTTTCAGGATCCATGTGCGGGTGGGCAGAATAGGATTCACCCAGCGTGCCGTCAAAATTGGAGTGCGCGACTGTGGAGAGGTCATCGGCCACTTCTACCGGGAAGCCGCCCGCCTCGACCACAGCCCAGAGCTTGCCCGCATGGCCGACAATATTCGTGTTGGCGATATCCGTGCGCGGATGACGCGGGCCTGGCGCACGCGGTTCTCCCAGCGCGTCGCTGACGCCATTGGAGCGGACCCAGCGATTGCGATACCAGAGCGCCTTGCCGTCCTGCAGGCGAATGCCGTGCAGCATGGCATCGCCGATGAACCAGTGATGCGTCGGCGCATGCACCTTGGTCAGCGGGTTCGGCCCGTTGCGCACATAAAGCCCATTCAGCGCCGCCGGAATCTCACCCGTCACTTTCAGCGCCGTGTCGGTCACCTCTTGCGTCACCGGCGTGTGCACGCCTTCGAGGAAGGGGTTCGGCCCCTTCGCCTTCTTGCGCTCGCGGTTGAAGCCGGAGAGCGCGACGACACCTTTGGTGACGACGCCGCGGATAGCTGTTTCGACTGGACTTGGCATGTGCAGGGACTCCGTGTCGCGTTGCAGGGAACAGAAACCATGTTTACACTGCTAACATGCCAACGAATGATAACACTGTCAACATGAAGCCGCGCGCAGGCCGCTACCATCATGGCGACCTGCGCTCTGCCCTCATTGAGGAAGGCCTCGCGCTTCTGGACACCAGGGCGCCGGAAGATGTCAGCCTGCGCGAGATTGCGCGCAATGTCGGCGTCTCGGCGACGGCGGTTTACCGCCACTTTCCGGACAAGGCCGCGCTGCTGACCGCGCTGTGTGATGTCGGCGGCCAGCGCATGGCGGAGGCGTTCCGCGCCGCGATGGACAGCGCTGCCGATACGCAGGACGCCTTCAAGGCCATGGGCCGGGCCTATGTGAAGTTCGCCCTCGCCAATCCGTCCGTCTTTCGCCTGATGATGACCCGCGCCGCCCCCGGCGGAGACCGGAGCGACGGGCCGAGCGCCACGGATGAACCGTTCGGCATGCTGTCGGACACGCTGAATGCCCTGCTGCCGCCCGATGCCTCACGGGCAGACCGGAAGATGCGGCGCCTGCAGGCCTGGTCGCTGGTGCACGGGCTGGCCATGCTGATCCTGGACAATCAGGTTCCGCCCGATGACGCCCTGATCGAACAGGTTGTGACGACAAGCTTTCTCTAGGCCGCGGCGCGAATCCCGCGCATATTCCACCCCATGTTCCAGAACCTTGCCGTCCTCGCCTCCAATCTCGGTCTGATTTTCAGCGCGCTTGCCATCGGCGCGTCCTGGGTGGCAGCGATTGCCTCACCCAATTGCAGCTTCGAGGAACTCGACGGCAGCCGGGCCGACCGGCATGTGCGCGAATTGCTGCACGCCACGTCTACGCCGATTGCCGGCATGATGCTGGCCGCTGGCGCCTGTTTCCTGCTAGCGACCGACTGGGCCGCAGGCGCAACCGCGCTTCTGGCCGCGTTCGGCTTCTATTCGAACCGCTGGATGCTGGCCCCGAAGACCGGCAAGGCCCCACACGGCTCGCGCACCAGCCGCAAAGGCCAGCGCGCCGTCTCAGTCAGCCTGTCGCTGATGTTCATGCTGGTGGCGATTGTCGCCGCCGTCCTCGGAATGGTCGGGATCTGACCGTCGGTCAGTTATAGACCAGCCAGAGACAGCCCAGTTCGTGCAGGCGGCGGAAATTGATCGACGACCGCCGGGCCGCATTGCGGGCCGCTTCCCCGGCTGACTTGCGATTGACCGCCAGCATCAGCACGCAGGCTGCCAGCCCGACGAAAAACATCCACCACGCCACCGTGATCGTGCCCACACCGCCAATGAAGCAGAGGCCATAGGCCACCGCGTCCAGCGTCTTGAAGCGCAGGCCATTATGGGCGCCGAATTCATTCAGCAGATCGGGCTGTTTGTGGACGGCTTCGGCATCAATGGCGAAGCGCTGGCCTGCCCCGTGATCGAACAGCACGGCCCGCGTCATGCGACCGCCATGATGCGGATTGGGTTCGCATTTGAGGAACATGGTGACCCCCTCGCCTCGTTTCGTTCTTAAGACCTAACAGCCGGCTCTTAATCGGGAGCAGCCGGAACCTTGCAAGTTTCGAGCAAATTCAAATGGTTCGGTTAACCTTTGGGTAAGGCGCCCGGCTGGCGAATCCATTTGCCACATCAGATTCATGGACATATGCTGCGCTGCAACATGGAAGGCTGGTAAAGCAATGCTCTACTCCCTTGTCGAAATGAATCGCGCCGCAATGGCACCGATGCGTCTGGCCGTGAAGGCAAGCCGCATGGCGATGCATTCCCCGCTGAACCCGATGGCGAAGACTGAATACGGCAAGACGCTTGGCGCCTTTGCGGACGTGTTCGAAAGCGCAACGCGCTATTACGGCAAGCCGGAATGGAACATCGACACCGTCAGGATCAACAGCGCGCCGGTCGACGTGACCCCGACGGTCGCCTGGAAATCTCCCTGGTGCAACATGGTCCACTTCCGCAAGGATCCGGACGCGCTGGCCGCCGCGCGCAAGCCGGGCGCCGCGCCCCTGCCCCGGATGCTGATCGTTGCGCCGCTGTCAGGCCACTATGCCACGCTGCTGCGCGGCACGGTCGAAGGCTTCCTGGAAACGCATGACGTCTATATCACCGACTGGTCGGATGCGCGCATGGCGCCGGTCTGGCTCGGCCGGTTCGATCTCGACGACTATATGGATCATGTCCGCAACATGATCACCCATATCGGCCCCGGCGCGCACGTGCTGGCCGTCTGCCAGCCTGGCCCGCCAGTGCTGGCGGCGATTTCCATGATGGCTGAGGACAATGATCCGAACCGTCCGGCCTCGATGACGTTCATGGGTTCGCCCATTGATGCGCGCCGCAGCCCGACCATCCCGAACGAACTGGCCGAGGAGAAACCCTTCGACTGGTTCCAGGAGAACATGATCCACACGGTGCCGGGCCCCTATCCGGGCGTGTTCCGCCGGGTCTATCCGGGCTTCGTGCAGCTTGCCTCGTTCATGAACATGAACTGGGGCCGCCACGTCGATGCGCAGTGGCGCTTCTTCAACCACCTCGTCGATGGCGACGGCGACAATGTTGGCAAGCACCGGGAATTCTATGACGAATACCTCTCCGTCCTCGACCTGACGGAAGAATTCTACCTGCAGACCATCCTGCGCGTGTTCCAGGAACACCACCTGGCGCGCGGCGTCATGAAGTATCGCCATTCCCGTCTCATCAAGCCGGAGACGATCCGCGATGTCGCGCTGATGACGGTGGAAGGCGAGAAAGACGACATTTCCGGCATCGGCCAGACACAGGCGGCGCACGACCTCTGCTCCAAGCTGCCGGACAAGCTGAAGGCGGACTATATCCAGCCCGGCGTTGGCCATTATGGCGTGTTCAACGGCAACCGCTTCCGGACAGAGATCGTCCCGCGCGTGACCCAGTTTACAAACCGGTTCACTGATCGCGAACTGGACGAAGCGGCACAGGCCGAAAGCTAGCCGCGCTTAAGGCGGGCCGTCAGGCAATCTGCAGGCAGGCTCGGGTCAGCCGCATCAGGTGCGGCGAGGTAGGCCTCGGCCTGTGACATGGCCTCAGCCTGCGCTGCGCCCGTCCCGGCCGAAATATCCACACGACGGAACGTCTGTTGAGCGGTGCACGATATGCCCTCAACGGTCACGGCGCCCGCATCGGCGGCCTTCAGGGTCACCGCAAACGACATTTCAGGACCATACGGCACCGCCACAAAGTCTTCCAGAACCTCACCTGCGTCACCGTCAGGTGCATAGCGCACCTTGTAAACAAGCCCGGAATCGAAGCGCTCCACCGTGAAATCCGTGCGCAGGGAGGCCAGCCAGTCAACCATGGCCCGGTTGCGCGCCGACTTGGCCTGTTCCTGTTTCATGGCGCCCAGCGCCTGCATCATCTCGGCCAGCGGATCGAGCACGGCGTCCGTGCTGGCCTGAGGATGCAGGACACTGGCAGGCGGCATCAGGCCGGACCCGTTCGGACCGGAGGCAATCGTATACTGGCCATAGGTGATGCTGGCCGTCAGCGCCGCTGCGACGGCGGCGGAGGACAGTTTCGCAAGAATGGGCAGGGTCAGCATGGCGGGGGCGTCTCCGGTATTCCGAAGACCTGCTTGTCCGGCGAATTCGTAAATAGAGCCCTTCTGTCCGTTCCGCATCGACTTCTCCCCACATCGCCGCCTCAGATAAAGACGGCTGTCCGAGGATCAGGCTGCAAGCGACATGCCGCTTGTCCCCTGCCTAGTCGTGGTCCGTGATGGCGTGCGGCGCAGGCACGATGTGCCCGCCTTCGTCCTCGTGCGGGTGAAGCGGCACCAGCGCCATCAGCACGGCCAGAGCCACACCGGCGCTGAGCGCGAGCATGCTGCGCAGGGGCGGCTCTTCATCCATTGGCTCCATCAGCGGTCCGGTGGCCACGTAGAGCAGCAGACCGGCCGAGACAGCGAACAGGCTGCCGACAATGTCCGGCGTCAGGCCATACATGAAGGGCGTTGCCACCAGCACACCGAGCGGCGTTGTGAGGGCCGAGGCCAGGAAGGCCCAGAAGAAGGCCTCCCGGTTGGAGAAACTGTGTCGGCGCAGAATGGCGAACGCGATCACGCCCTCCGGAAACTCGTGCAGCATCAGGCCGGCCGCCGCATACACGCCTGAGGAAAAACTGGCCGCGAAGGTCACCGAATAGATCACACCATCCAGCAGGGAATGGACCGCCACCGCCGCCAGCGGCGTGATCGCCGCCGTCTTGCCCCGGCCCGCGCTTTCGGGGAACAGGGCCCCGATTCCGAAGTGGAGCAAAAGACCGCCAAAGAAGCCCACCATCATGAAGACTGGCGCATGCCGGCTCAGCTCGAAGGCTTCCGGCGCGATGTGCAACAGGGTCAGGCTGACCAACATGCCACCAGCGGTCAGCGCGAACAGGCCGGAATAGCGCGCACTCCAGTCCCCGCGCACCGACACTGTGAGCAGGCCGAGCGTGGTCATGAAGGCGGCGGTCAAGCCGAACAGAAGAGGGGCCTGGAGCGTTTCGAGCATAAGTGAGCAAACCGGCGGCGTTAAGAAATTAGCGGTCGGACTCCTGCAAGCCCCGCCTTGATTAAATGTGATAGAGTATCATTATCGCAACCGCGACAAAAATCTTGATATTTTCGCATTATCCCGCTGTGAGGCGCACCGGAGGCCCACAATGATATCTTTCAATTCGAGGCCAATTGCGGCCATGTCCGGCTTCAGCCTGCTTGTCCTGGCAGCCTGCAGCCCCGCCACCAAGCCTTACGAGCCTGAGGCGCCTGAACCGGCTGCGTTCGAAGCCGCACCGCCACACGTGGAAGTGATCGACTCCGTCGAAGCCGAGATCCCGGCAGCCGGTGAAGTTGAGGGCGCCGATCCTGCGCTCGACAGCGAGCCGGATCATGCAGGCGAGCCTCATGTCCATGGCGGCGGCGACCTGTCGATCACGCAGGAAGACGACTTCCTGACCCTGACCCTCGACGCGCCGCTGGCGAATTTCGGCCTGTCCGAAGCCAAGGCACCGAGCGGCACCAAATCGGAGGAATACGCCAACGGCATCGCCGAGCCGTTCGGGCCGACCGAGTGCGAAGAGACCGAACGCTCTGTCACCGGGCGCACCGATGGCAGTCATGGCGCGATGACGATCTCCGTTGTCTGGCGCTGCGCGAAGATCGACCGGGTCGAGGGCATGCAGATCCACCTGTTCGACCTCTACCCCGCCTTCCAGCATATCGACGCGATCTATCTCGGCCCGGCGGGCGAGCAGGTCGCCAAGGAACTCACCCCCACAGATACCGAGATCGATTTCGACTGATGCCATCTGACACATCGAGCACGGACGCCATCCGGGTCGAGAACCTCCGCTTTGCCTGGCCGGGCAATCCGCCGGTTCTGGACATAAAGAGCTTCACCCTTGGGCGCGGGGAGAAGCTGTTCCTGCGCGGACCCTCCGGGTCCGGGAAGTCGACCCTTCTGGGCCTGATCGCCGGCGTGCTCAGTCCCGGCACCGGCACGATCAACGTGCTGGGCAATGACATGGCCCGCCTCAGCGCCGCAGCGCGTGACCGGGTCCGGGCCGATCATCTCGGCGTTATCTTCCAGATGTTCAATCTGGTGCCGTATCTCTCGGTGACCGGGAACGTGACCCTGCCGCTTCACTTCTCCCCTGCCCGGCGCAAGGCCGTGGGCGCCCATCCGGACGAAGAAGCAAGGCGCCTTCTGGGCCGGCTCGGCCTGACAGACCCTGCCATGCTCGACCGGCGCGTCTCGGATCTCTCTGTCGGCCAGCAACAGCGCGTAGCCGCCGCCCGCGCCCTGATCGGCGGGCCGGACATCGTGATCGCGGACGAGCCGACTTCGGCGCTGGATGCCGATGCGCGCGACCGGTTCATCGAACTGCTCAGCGAGGAGGCCAGCCGCACCGGCGCGGCGCTTCTGTTCGTCAGCCACGATGCCAGCCTCGCCCGCCTGTTCGACCGCGCGGTGGACCTTGCAGAAATCAACACGGCGGGAGTGACCGCATGAAGGCCCTGTTTACGCTCGCCTGGAAAAGCCTGCTGAACCGGCGCGCCTCTTTCCTGCTAACCCTGTTTGCCGTCGCCCTGTCCGTGGCGCTGTTCCTGGGGGTCGACAAGGCCCGCACCGGCGCGCGCGAAGGCTTTGGCCATACGATCTCCGGCACGGACCTGATCATCGGCGCACCCACGGGAAGCGTGAACCTGCTGCTCTACTCGGTCTTCCGGATGGGCAATGCGACGGCAGAGGTTTCCTGGCCGACCTATCAGAAGCTTTCCGCGCGTGACGACATCGCCTGGACGGTGCCGATCTCGCTCGGCGACAGCCATCGCGGCTTCCGCGTGATGGGGACGGATCACGCCTATTTCGAGCATTACCAATATGGCCGCGGCGAATCGCTCCGCTTCGCCAAGGGCCGGGAAATGGACGACCTGTTCGATGCCGTGGTCGGCGCCGACGTCGCCCGCGAGCTTGGCTATGAGATCGGCTCGCCGCTTGTCCTGTCCCACGGGCTCGGCAAGGCGGATTTCGGCTCGGGTCATGAGAACCGCCCGTTCCGCGTGGTCGGCATTCTCGCGCCGACAGGCACACCGGTCGACCGCACGGTGATCGTCTCGCTGGAGGCCATCACGGCGATCCATGTCGGCTGGGAATCCGGCGCGAAGAACCCGCTATCCGACTCGATCACCGAAGACATGATCCGCAGCTTCAACCTGACGCCCAAGACGGTCACCGCGATCTATGCGGGCCTCAAGCGCAAGGGCACGATCCTGCGCACGCGGCGCGAGATCAATACCAACAAGGGCGAGCCCCTGATGGCGATCATCCCCGGCGAGGCGCTGGCCGAGCTGTGGAGCGTGACCGCGATGGCAGAGCGGGCGCTGCTGGCCGTGTCGATCTTCGTGATCGCGGTCGGCGTCGTGTCCATCCTCACATCCATCCTGACCAGCCTGAACGAGCGGCGGCGGGAAATGTCGATCCTGCGGGCCGTGGGTGCCCGGCCAGGGCATATCTTCGGTTTGCTGACGCTGGAGGCGGGCCTGATCGGCTTTGGCGGGGCGGCTCTCGGAATTGTGATCGTGCACGTCCTGGTCCTGATTGCAGGTCCCATCGTGATGCAGCGCTATGGCATTTCCCTTGGAGGCACGGGGCCCGGCATGACCGACCTGATCACCCTGCTGGCCGTAACCGGGGCGTCCCTGTTGGCGGGCGCCATCCCGGCCTGGGCAGCTTTCCGCAGATCGCTCGCAGACGGCCTGTCCGTGAAGCTGTAAAGTCACCCTCAAACCTGTCTGGCACACTCCTCCCTGAAGGCCTAAGAAACACACATGAAGCGCTCTCATATCCTGCCCGCCCTCGTCCTGCTCAGCCTGTCGGCCGCCTGTAGCGAAGCCTCAGCCCCGGCGGCCGATGCAGAAACTTCAAAGACCCAGACGGCTCAGGCAACCTCCGCCCCGGCTGAGCCGAAAGTCGGCGACAAGATCGGTGAAAGCGACGCGGAAAAAGCGGCCGCCGACTCCTCCATCGCGGCGGCAGCGGCAAAGGCCCTGAAAGCGGAAGAAGAGATGAAAGCCCGCGGCGTCACCGCGATCGGCTGGGAAGACCTGATGCCGGAAGGCGAGGAAGAACGCCTCCAGAAAATGTACGCGGCCCAGATGGCGGCGATGTATTCCATCGCGGAAGGCTCTTCAGCCGACACAGCCACGCAGATTGGCTCGTTCAATACGGTCGACACCTTTGACGGCAAGAAGATCCGGATGCCGGGCTATACGGTGCCGTTTTCCTATGACGCCAAGGCCGAGATCAGCGAATTCCTGCTGGTGCCCTACTTCGGGGCCTGTATCCACGCCCCGCCGCCGCCGCCGAACCAGACCATCTTCATCCGCACCGACAAGCCGATCCTGCTGAAGGACCTGCCGCAGGCTGTCTGGATCGAAGGCACGCTTCATGCAGAGAAGCAGGAAAGCGACCTTGCGGACGCTGCCTATATCATCGACCTGACACGGGTGGAGAAATACGAATATTGATGGCACGCGGACGTGCTTGGTACCTCTGGCCGGACTCGAACCGGCACTCTGTCACCAGAAGCGGATTTTGAATCCGCCGCGTCTACCATTCCGCCACAGAGGCCCTATACGGGAAGGCCTCTCCTGCCCGAGGCAGGCAGGCCCGTCAATCTCACCCTTGTAGCCGAAATGCAGGACGGATCGAACGCGAATGAGTGTCATGGAAGCCGGAAACGAGAGAACCCTCCTTCAGACCGTCGAGGGCATGGCTGCCGGGGCGCCGGAAGAAGGCTATTCCCTGCGTGAGATTTTCGACCAGCTGGACGAGAGCGCCTTCGGGGCCGGCCTGTTCCTGCTGGCCCTGCCCTGCTGCATCCCGTTCCTCTATGGCGTGCCGCAAGTCGTCGCCCTGCCGATGATGGCGCTGGCGGTCCAGATGGCGATGGGCAAGGAACAGCCGTGGCTGCCCGACGCGCTCGGCACCCGCAAGATCAACCGAGACGGCCTGACCGCCATGGCCAAGGGCGGCCGCAAATGGCTCGGCTGGATCGAGACCTTCTCGAAACCCCGCCTGACCACCATTACCGGCCCGCGTTCCGAACGCCTTGTCGGCGTCATACTCTGCCTGTTCTGCGCCTCGATTCTGGTCCCGCTGCCCATGACCAACACCGTGCCCGGCTTTGCCGTGGCGCTTGCGGCCTTTGGCCTGATCAACAAGGACGGCTTTCTGGTCGTGATCGGCTGCCTGCTCGGCTTTGTCTGGGTCTCGTCGCTGCTGATCCTTGGCCCGACAGCTGTCCTCACCGCCATTCACTTCGGCAAGGACTGGGTGACCGGTCTTGTCAGATCGTGACGCTGCGCCGCACTTCTGCATAGCGGCGCGCATGTTAGCGTGATTTCGATGAACCTTCTGACGAGCCTTCTCAAGGATTGGAAATGGCCGGTCACCGCGATTGTGGTGTCTGCCCTGATGCTGGCGACCGCCCATGCCTTCGAGACATTCGGCAAGCTCTATCCCTGCCCGCTCTGCCTGCGCCAACGGGAGGTCTACTGGGCCCTGATCGCCATGACACTGACGGGCCTGGCACTGTGGAAAATCCGCCCGACCCGCCGCTTCATGATCGCGCTGAACGTGCTGATCGGCCTCGTCTTCGGCGTCAGCGCCGTGGTCGCGTTCTACCATTCCGGTGTGGAGTGGAAGATCTTCCCGCCGCCAACCGGCTGTGCAGGCGGCAGCGAAATCGACCTCATGAACATGGGTTCGCTGGACCGGCCGATGACCGTGCCGTCCTGCACCGATGCGCCCTTCTACATTCTCGGCCTGTCCATGGCAGGCTGGAACGGCGTCGTCTCCGTCATTTTGGCCGGACTGAGCTTCGTGGCGGCGACTGCGACCTTCCGGGGCCGCAACGAGGCCTAGATCACGTTCAGATCGATCAGGCTGCGCGCGCCCTCGATAATGGCCTCTTCTTCCATCCGCGGCCGCCAGCCGAGAACCCGCTGTGCCTTCTCGTTCGAGCAGTGACGCTCGCGGCCAAGCTCCGGCACGATGGCCTTCAGCGGCGGATTGATCAGGGTCATCATCTTCAGCAACCAGTCCGGCAGTTCGCCGCGTGGCAGCTTCTTGCGATAATCGGGGAAGCTCTCGCGCAGCACGTCGGCAACTTCAGACATCCACATGAACCGGCCTGACGCGAGGAAACGCTCGCCCGCCGCTTCCGGCACGGTCATCGCCTTCACATGGGCATCGGCAACATCACGCACGTCCACGACGCAGAAGCCGACGCGCGGAGAGGCGGGCGCCTTGCCGGTCATCAGCTGGGTGATGATTTCGAGCGAGGTGGACAGATCCCGGCTCATCGCCGGGCCGAGCACGGCGGATGGATTGATGACGGAAAGCTCCATCCCCTTCCCTTCGCCCGCCATATAGTCCCACGCCGCACGCTCCGCGATGGTCTTGGACCGGGTATAGGCCGTGTTGTCTTTCAGGTTGTCTGAATTGGACCAGTGTTCCTCGGTCAGCGGATTGGGCCGGGCATCGCCCCAGCCATAGGCAATCGCCGCCATGGAAGACGTCATCACGACCCGTTTCACACCCGCCGCCTTTGCCGCCTTCAGCACGCGCAGCGCACCGTCACGGGCGGGACGGATCAGTTCGTCATGGTCACGTGGCATCACGGCTGCGAAGGGCGAGGCGACGTGTTGGACATAGTCCATGCCCGCCACGGCTTCGGCCCAGCCGGCATCGCTGTTGAGGTCGGCTTCGACGATCTCGATATTGACCGGCTTGCCGGAATAATCCCCGAGGATCGTGTTCAGCGGCGTCGCCCGCGAGGCAGACCGTGCCGTGCCGCGCACCTCATGCCCCGCTTCCAGAAGCTGGAGGATGACGTGACCGGCAATGAAGCCGGTTGCGCCAGTGACGAGAACCTTGGCCATGTGTGTCTCTCCCTGATTTTGCGTGATTAGTGAACGAGATCGCCAATATTCACAAGGGAAAGCTGTCAGGTGTTCCGGCGGGCTTTGCGCCTCAGGTTCTGTTCGCGCAGCGTGATATAGGCCGTGGCGGAAATGATGATGGCCGTACCGATCCAGGTCCAGGTGCCCGGCAAGGCATGGAACAGGACCCAATCGACCCCCGCCGCCATGGGCAGACGCAGATAGTCGATCGGTGACAGGAACGAGGCGTCCCCGATGGCCATGCCGCGGATATAGAAATACTGGCCCGCCACACCGCATGCCCCCATCAGCACGATCAGCAGCCAGTCCTGCAGCGTGGGCATGACGTCCGGCATCTTCCAGATGGCCAGCGGCAAGAGCATGGCTGAGGACAGGAGGTTCGCCCAGATCAGCAGGGTCATCGGCCTGTGCCGGCGGGACAACAGCTTCACCAGCGTGATCGCCCCGCCCATGCAGAAGGCCGCCGCCAGCGCCAGAAGCGTGCCCAGGCTGACACCCGACTGAGGCTGCGTCATGATGAGGACGCCAACAAACCCGGCCAGCGTCGCGCCCCAGCGGTGCCAGCCAACCTGCTCCTTCAGCAGCAGCGCGGCCAGGATCGTGATGAACATGGCCCGGGAGAAGCTGATCGCGTTGAATTCCGACAGCGGCAGGCCGAACTGGGCCGACACGGCATAGAAACTGAATATGAAGCCCAGCGTGCCGAACAGGCTGCGCAGCAGGACAAGACCCGGTTGGTGGACACGTAGAATGCCCAAACCCTGCTGCAGGATCACCGGTACGACCATAAGAAGGGCTATGAACGACCGGAAAAAGGCCAGAAAACCGGGGTCGAAATGTGCCGACTGGATCTTGGACAGGGTCAGGAACACCGTGAAAATCGCGCCCGAAGCAAGCATCCAGATAGCACCCTCGAGGTTGCGAGGGCGCTCCACCGTATTAACGTCGGCCAAACCGGATGGATCAGGACTGATCGCCATGACTAATTTCACGCCTTCCGAGCTGGATGAGATCGACGCCATCTGGCGCAGCCTGCCGCAGGACCATATGTGGACCGGATGGGCGGCGGCTGGCGAGTCCCCCGAACAGGTCTGGATTTTCCGCACGCGCGCCCACTGGCGGCGCTTTCCCCTGATCAAGACCGGCGAGGGCTATGCCCTGTCGGACGAGAAAGGCCGCCGCACTGTCCGGGCGGCCTCCCTGCAAGATCTGCTCAGCGCCGTCGAGGCCATTCCGGGCCTCGACCGGCCTGCGCGGCGTCAGGATTTTTAGCCCCGCTGCGCCGCCGCCATCTGTTCGGCCTGTTCCGGCGTGATGCCGAGGGCTTCGAGGATCGGACCGCCTGCAGACTCGTCCCAGGAATGGCGCGGGCCGACGGTGATGCCGCCATCGACGGTGAACTGGCTGCCGGTGATGAAGCCCGCCGCGTCAGACGCTAGGAAGGCGGCCATTTCGGCAATGTCGCTGCCCTTTCCGACGCGGCCGATGGGCTGCATCGATCCGCCCTGCTGGGCCAGCATCTCGGCCATCTGATCCGCCACTTCGCGCGACATGCCGAGCGAGGCGCCGAAGATCGACGTCGCAATAAAGCCCGGCAGGATCGCATTGACGCGAACCTTGTTCTTGGCGAGCTGAGCCGCCGCGATGCGGGAGAAGTGCGCCACACCGATCTTGGCGACGGAATAGGTGATCGGGGCATAGCCGGCCATCAGCGCGCTGACGGACGACGTGTTCACGATGGAGCCGCCATTCTTCATGCGGGCCGCTGCATATTGGGTGCCGAAGAAGACCTGTTTCAGGAGCAGGTTCATCGTGAGGTCGTAGCCAGCTTCATCCAGCTCTTCGATACTGGCGGGTGATCCGCCGCTGCCGGCATTGTTCCAGGCAATGTCGAGCTGTCCGAAATGGCTGATGGCGGCTTCCATCACGGCTTCCAGCTCTGCGAGGTCCATCACATCACAATGGACATAGCGGACCTTGTCTGTGCCAAAGCGCGCTTCGAGGGCGCGGCCCTTTTCGTCCTGAATATCCCCGGCGATGACTTTCGCGCCGGCGGCAACGAACGTCTCCACGCCCGCAAGGCCAATGCCGCTCGCTGCGCCTGTGATTACGGCAACCTTGCCACTGAGATCCGCCATGATGTTTCCTCCGTTTATGTACGGGGACAATGCGCGGGGTTTCCCTGCCGTTCGTCAAGGGCAAATCATGACGAGGGCGTCACGATTTTTTCAACCCGAACCGGCTCCAGAAAATCTTGTCCAGCCAGCGTTTCGGCAGGCGGGTCGGAATGGTCCAGTTGGTCAGCTTGTCCGGCACCGGCGCATAGCGCGCCTTTGGCTTGTCGGCGGTGAGCGCGGTGTCGATATATCCGGCAATCTGTTCCGGGGTGAAGCCGGTGCGCCCGCCGGACAGCATGACCTGTTCGAACTGTTTCAGCGATTCGGCCCAGTCGCTTTTCTCATAGGGTCCTTCGGTATTGGCCGCCTCGGCCTTGTCCCAGATCGGCGTGCGTACCGAGCCCGGCCCGATGGCGATGGCGTCGATGCCATAGATGACGAGTTCGCGGCGCAGCGAATCCGTGATCGACTCCACCGCATGCTTGGTCGCCGTATAAGCCCCGAGGAAAGGCGCGGACAGCCTGCCGCCGACACTGGTAATGTTGACGATCCGACCCGGCGCACCCGAACGCTCTGTCGTCGCGCCCAGCAGGGGCACAAAGGCCTGTGTCACCGCCAGCAGGCCGAACACGTTCACGTCGAAATGGGCCTTGAAGTCCTCCATCGGCTGGATCGCCAGCGGCCCCATCTTGGCAATGCCGGCATTGTTAACGAGGCCGGCCAGCTTTTCGCCAGCCAGAGACTCCGAGACGGTCTGAACGGCGCTGGCAATCTGCTCGGGCCGGGCGACATCCAGAATGATCGGGCGGAGGTCTCCGGTCGCGCCATCTTTCAGCGCGTCGCCATCTGCCGCCTTGCGCACCCCAGCGAAGACCCGCCAGCCCTTGGCCGCCATGTGACGCGCCGCCGCTGCGCCGATCCCGGTCGAAGCGCCTGTGATCAGAACGGTTTTCATCGTGAAGCTCCTTGGTTGCGGGAGCTAGCTCTCGGGCTCCGACTTCCCGCCATCGATAACACGGAATACCGCCCGCCCCGATGGGCGCGGCGCCGGCGTTTTTTCTTCATACGTGCCGGAGGGCGGATCAGACGGCGCTGCTTTCGGCACGGCTTTCAGGATGGGCGGTTTGCGCACGGGCGGAGCGGGCGGTGTTTCTGGCAGCTCTTCCTCGATATCATCATCAATGTTGCGCACACGCGGGCCTGAGCGGGAAGCAAAGCTGGCTTTCTTGTCGCTTTTGCCCGGACCCGGCTTCTGCTTGAAGCCGGTACGGGCCTTGCCGCGTGCCTTCTTGTCGATTTCCTTGAGCTTCACCCGCTGCAGGGCGGAGAGCGCCTCGCCCTCGTCGCCCTTCATCGGGTCTGCGAAGGCGGAGCCATATTTCTCGATCCGCTCCTCGACCTCTTCCAGGAACTGGCGTTCCCAGTCGGACAGCGGCGGACCCTTGCCCTGTTCGGCAAGCTCGGCCGCCTTGCGCAATTTGCGCAGCGCAGCTCGTTTCTTCCGTTCGTCGACATCGCGGCCCATGGGCCAAGCCTAGCCTGCTATTGCCGGTGCATCAAAGCCCCGGCAGCAAAAGGAATCAGGCTTCGCCAAGCGCGATCAGGTAGGTTTCCAGAACCATTTCCTGTTCTTCGCGGTCGGCCTTCTCGATCTTGCGGAGACGGACCACCTGGCGCAGCGCCTTGGTGTCGAAGCCGAATGCCTTGGCTTCCGAGTAGACCTCCTTGATCTGCTCGGCGACTTCTTTCTTTTCCTCTTCGAGGCGCTCGATCTTGGCGACCGTCTGGCGCAGCTTCTCGCGGGTTGCTTCGGTCAGGTGCTCGATCGGGGCATCGTCCATGAGGGGCTCCAGTAAAGGGAAGAATCAAAAAGGGAGCCGCGTCTTAGCGGCTCTCGGGCAGGCTGGCCAGATGCCGGATGGCGCGGGCGACATCTTCGCCATGGCGGTGATGGGGCATGTGGCCCTCTTCCGCCAGAATGACGAGATCAATATCCACCTGTTTCTTCAGGCGGGCTGTGTGTTTCGCGGGCGTGATGACTGTGTCCTTGCTGCCGGAAAACACCGTGATCGGCACGGAAAGGTCTCCGTAGCGCTTTGACTGCGCCGCCAGTTCCCGGTCCAGCACGCGTACGTCGCGGGCATTGGCCCGGAACGACGGCGGACGGAACAGAAGACCGATGCCGGATTTCTCGTAATAACCCTCCGGCGCCGGGGCCGGATCGAACACGCCGCCGATTCCTGCGCCCACCTGCGCCGGGCCGACCAGCGGCACGACCTGGCTGAAGGCCGGGCCGAACAGACGGGAGGACGCAAACCGGTTATACCATGCATGGCCGTCCCCGCCCCAGTCATGCGTCACCGGTGCCAGTAGGACGAGACCTTTGACAAGTTCCGGCCGGTCGAGCGCGAGGCGCAGCGCCACGGCCCCGCCGAACGAATGACCCACCACGACGGCCTTCTCACCGGGCGCCAGCTGTTCCAGCACGCCCGCCATCTGCGCGGCCTGAACGCCCAGCATGTCAGCACGCGGCGGGCGCTGCGAATGGCCATGCCCCGGACGATCCGCCATCAGCACACGGAAATCCTGTTCCAGCCTCGGCGCGAGCGTCCAGGTGAACTCCCGCGCATTGGCGCTGGCGCCGTGGATCATCAGGACGGGCGGCCCGGCCTTTCCTGCCTCCAGCACGTGCGTGCCATAGCCGCCGACTTCGACGCGGTGGCCAGAGGCGGGGTGCGCCTTGTTGGCACGGGATGTGTACGCCCCCGAGGAGGCGCACGCGCCGAGGCCCAACGCGCCCAGCACGATGGCGTATGCCGTCAGCAAGGCCTCAGAGCCCCTGGCCTTCTGCCGCCTTGGTCAGGCGTTTCTCGGCCTGCAGCCCGTCACGCATGAAGGGATAAATGGCGAGCGCCTCACGCCAGGCTTCCAGCGCCTGGTCTTTCGCCCCCATTGTCTCGAAGACAGAGCCGAGCCCGGCCCAGGCGCCGAAATGGCGCGGCTCAAGCTTCAGCGTCTCGTTGAGGTCGCGTAGCGCCTCGGGGAAGTTTTCCTCCGCCAGGAAAATGCCCGCCCGGCGGAACCAGGCCTGCGGATAGTCCGGTTCGATCAGGATGACGCGGTCGTAAAACGTGCGGGCGGTCTCGGCGTCACCCACCATCTGCGCCTCGACGCCGCGCTGCATGATCATGTCCACCGTGGCCGAGCCGGACTCCATCCAGGACGCCCAGATGTCCTGCGCGACATCGTTCGCTTCGCTTTCGCTGGGCGCGGTCTTGAGCTTCTCGAACATCTCGTCCGTCGGCACGGCCAGTGCGGGCAGGCCGGCGACGACAAAGGCAACGGTGAGGAGGAGGGCTCTCAGCATGGACCTGATACTATCGCCCCAATGCGGCCGGGCAATGTCCTCTTTCTGTCTGACTGTCAGAGGAGGCCTTCCGCCACCAGCGCCGCCTCTAGCCCTTCGGCGGAGCGAAACAGGTGCGTGCGGAAGCCCAGCGCGTTGGCGGCGAGGATGTTCTTCTCGCTGTCATCGATGAAGAACACGTCCGACGGGGCCGGATCGCCGAGCATTCTGAGCGTATGGGCAAAGATCGCAGGGTCTGGCTTTACCAGACCAATATCGCCGGAGACGACCGTATGGCGGAAGCGCGTCAGCAGCGGAAAGTGCTCCAGCATCATCGGCCAGGTTTCCGACGGCATGTTCGAGAGCGCATAGAGCGGCACATTGCGGGCTTCGAGACGCTCGATCAGAGCGGGCGTGCCCTGGATATAGCCGTCGAACATCTCCATCCAGCGCCCGCCCCAGGCCCGGATTTCGGTTTCATATTCCGGGAATTGCGCAATCAGCGGCAGCGCATTGTCAGCAAAGCTCACACCCGCATCGTGCCGGGTATGCCACGCCATGGAACAGATGTCGGATAGAAAGCGGTCGCGTTCTTCTGCATCGGGCAGGAGTCGCGAAAACAAACGGGCCGGCTCCCAGTCGAGCACGACCCGTCCAAGATCGAAAAGGGCAATCAGGCCAGCCATTTTGCCGCCTTATTGCCCGTTCATGTTTCGCTCAGCCTTGCTTGGCTTTAAAGCGGGGATCGGTCTTGTTGATCACATAGACCTTGCCCTTGCGGCGAACGACTTTGCAGTCGCGGTGACGCGTCTTGAGCGATTTGAGAGACGAACGGACTTTCATGGGATGGCCCCGTGGGTCATAAGGAATTGGAAAGCGGTGCGAGTAATGAATCCGGATACCAGAGTCAAGGACGCGCGCTGTCATGCGCGGCTGTTTTCAGGAGCACACAAAGTGGCACGCTACGCAATCGCGCGTTCGCACATCGCTGGCGCGGCCATTCTGGCCGGCCTGCTGGTCTCATGCGCCCACGCGCCCCAGGCCGCACCTGGAACACCGGCCACGCCGCCCGCATCAACCGGCCAGCCTGCGCCAGAGACCGGGCCGATCTCCTACAAGTCCTCCGGAAACAGGGACATGGACGAATGGCGCGCAGACTTTTCCGCACGTGCCCTTGCTGCAGGCCATGACCGCGCTGTGGTCAAATCCTTCCTTGAAAACATCAAGCCGCTGGATCTCTATCTCGGCTCAAAATTCGAAACCGCCGCCGTTGGCGTGGGCGATCAGGCCGAATTCGCCAAGCCGATCTGGGACTATATGAAAGTGCCGCTGGGCAATAGCCGCGTGTCGAATGGCGCCGCCCACCTCTCCAATGAGCACGACCTGTTTGCCGCAATCGAAGCAAAATACGGCGTCGATGCAGAATATGTCGCTGCGATCTGGGGCATGGAGTCGAGCTTCGGCGCCGTAATCGGAAATTTCGATGGGCCGAACACGCTCGCCAACATGGCGGTTGAAGGTCGCCGCCGGTCCTTTGCCGAAAGCGAATTGCTGACCCTGATGAAAATCGTCGAGCGCGGCGATGCCCACCGCGACGAGCTGATCTCCGGCTGGGCCGGGGCACTCGGCCAGACCCAGTTCATGCCATCGACCTATTATGCCTACGCACAGGACTTTGACGGCGACGGCGAGAAAGACCTCTGGAAGAATGAAGGCGACGCGCTCGCCTCGGCCGCTTTCTACCTGAAATCCTCCGGCTATTCCCCCGGCCAGCCCTGGGGCATCGAAGTCATCTTGCCCGAAGCGTTCGATTATTCGCTGGCCGACGGCAATGAGCGCCGGATGGACAGCTGGCGCAGCTTTGGCCTCATCCCGATCCGGGGCGGCGATTTTGAAACCGGTGGCGCCGAGTATGCCGAGCTCTGGCTGCCCGCTGGCGCGACCGGGCCGAAATACCTGATCTTCAACAATTTCAAGGTGTTCAAGAAGTACAACAATGCCGACTCCTACGCTCTCGCAGTCGGTTTGTCGGGCGATGCCTTCACCGGCAAGAAAGTGCCCGTCGCCTCCTGGCCGACCGACATCCAGCCGCTGACCGTGGCCGAGATCAAGATCCTGCAGGCAAGTCTCAATTCGCGCGGGTTCGATGCGGGCGTCGTGGACGGCATTCCGGGCCGCAAGACACGCACCGCGCTGCAGGGGTTCCAGAAATCCCAGGGCGTGATCGCAGATGGCTACCCGACCAAGGACATGCTGGCCCTGCTCACAGGCCAGAGCACAGTCGGTACGGCCTCTTCCGTTTCGAACTGATCAGAGCTCTTCTTCAGGATCGTACTCGCCAACCCCGTCCCGCAGGGCGAAATATGCGTAGAAGCCCATGAAGACGAGCAGGCAGGATGCAACCAGGAAAGGGATGCTGGGGCCGACATATTGGTACAGGAACAGGCCGAAGAAGGGCGTCACGATATAGCCGGCCCCGTTTGCTGAAATGACGAGACCGGCGACATTTCCCTGCAGTTGCGGGGAAACCGCAAGCGAGGCGCCGCTTGAAAAGCCCGGCCGGGCGAAGCCCTGACCAAGGCCCAGCAGAAACTGAACGATGATCAGTGTGGCGAAATCCTTCGCCACAACCATCAGAAGCGCGCCCAACAGAAGCGGAATGCAGCCGACCCACATCAGGGTCTTGTTGCGCAGCTTCATCCGCGGAATTAGCACCAGCTGCGCCAGCAGCACGGCCATTGCACCGACCGTGAACGCCGGGCCGGTATATTGCGCCGCATCCCGGCCCGACACCTGCAGCTTGTCCATCACGGCAAACGCAAACACCTGGGTCAGGATGCCCGTCGCCAGCGACAGGCAGACCGCGAACACCAGAAACGGCATCACATCCCGCGAGTGCCACAGCCCCCGCGAATTGGTCTCCACTTCCAGATGCGTCGCATCCGTAATCGGGTCGCGCTGTTCCGGCAGAAGGAACCAGAGCGCGGCTGCCATGAGCGCGGCGATGACAGAGGTCGCCAGCAAGGGGCTGAGAAGGCCCGCCGTGGCAACAAGGGCGGCGGCAAAGGCCGGACCAATCACCGTCCCCACGCTGAAACCCGATGAAATGAAAGCAATTTCCGAGCGCCGTTCCGCCTGGCTCGTCCGGTCGGCAACATAGGCCTGCGCGGCAGGGTTCGTGCCGGAGCCGAACAGACCGAAAAAGGACCGAGACACGGCAAGGCACGTGAAGATCAGGAATATATTGGTCATCATGCCGGTCATGGCCGCCAGGCCTGACAGATAGAGCAACAGCATGGACACCGCATAACCCGCCAGACCGAGCGCGGCGACAGGCCGGCGACCGAGCCGGTTTGACTGCTTGCCCCAGAACGGTGACGTCGCCGACCAGAAAAAAGCTGACAACGCAAAGATTGCGGCCGCCATCCAGTCCGGCAGGTTCAGCTCACGCGACAGCGGCGGCAGAACTGCCGCAATCAGCATCGTATTGCCGGCGCCGATGGCCATCAGGCAGAAAAATAAAAGGAAAAACGCGCCGCGACGATCCGGGCGCGATTGATCTGGTGGCAACTTGAGGCCCTCGCTCATGTCCCTTATTCCGCCGCGTCCCTTTGCTTGTCCAGCCATGATAAAGGTCTTTTGGAATGCTCCCCTTGCGTCAGGCGCGGGACACGAGACGCGCAATCGCTCACATTCCTTCGCCAACGCACGGCCTTAGCATTGGACAGAAAGGCAACGCCGTCATAATCTTTCCATAGGGTTAATCTAGGCAGGCGGGCATAGTGTTTGGGAAACTCACGGGGAATGTTCTCATGTCGAACCAGTCCACAAAAACCGCCCGTCTCCTCTTAGGGGTCGCGCTGACAAGCCTTCTGCTCGTCACGGCCTGCGACCGCCAGGGCGAGCGGCTGGAGCGTGCCCGCGAAATCGCCGAGGCCTCGATCAAGCAGATCTCCGGTGAGACGGTGGTCGACAAGGCCGAAATGCCCGATCCGATGCGGTCCGTACCGATTGAGGCCCGCGCAATTGCCGGCAAGGTCGTCAGCGACATTACGGGCCGACCGACCGACAAGCCCGCCTTCGCCCTCCTGTCCGTCGTTGCCAAACCCGCCGACATCGCCCCTGCCGAAGCCATGGCCGAGATCGAAGACGGCGATCTCTACCTTGAAGACGAAGGCATGCTCGCAGAAGTCATGGCCGAGGAAGCGCCTGCTGCTGCGCCCGCCCCGCCCCCGGCGGATGACAGCGCCCGCGCCCGCGCGCCATCAACCCGTTCGCTACAGGTCTTCCGCACCGAAGCCGGCATTGCCCCGCGCGTGAAGCTCGATCCGAAGGCCCGCGAGAAATCGATGGCCGATTTCGATGCCGCAACCCGCAGCCTGCGCACCAAGGCGGCCGATCAGGCGGTCCCGGCGCCCGCACCCGCTCCCTCCGCGCCCTCTTCCTCCGCGCCAGTCTCGCGCTCGATCAAACCGCGCTCGCTTGAGGGCGCGCCGGTCCTGGAACAACAGGCCGCACGCAAGATCGCCAGGCGGTCTGTCGTTTCGCGCGATGCCATCGAGGCCCAGCGCGACGCCAATTCCGTAATGCTGGACACGCTGGCCAAGTACAAGATGAATGCAGAGGTCACGCTGTCGCGCGAAGGCCAGATGGTCATCCAGGTCGAAGGCGCCAGCCCGACCCTGTTCTCGCCGGAAGATGCCAGTGACCCGACGCTCAGCTATCTTGCTTTCGATGACGGCAAAGGCTGTCCGGACACAAACGATCTGGCCGCTATCGAAGCCGACCCGGTCCTGGCCACCAATTGTTTCGTGGAAGACCTTCGCGCCTCCGGCCAGTTCGAATATGTCGAGAAGGACTTTATCTTCGACAACCAGTTCGTGCGCCGTCCGCCCAAGGATTCCCCGTCAACCTCCTCCGGTGTGACGCCGGGAACCGGAACACCTTCCACCGGCACAACCGCAACCAGCACACCGCCCGCAAAGATCGCGGTGACGCCGAACGATCCGCTCTGGGCACTGCAATGGGACATGATGCCGAACGGCTCTGGTGAAGGCCAGTCGCTTGGCGGCGCCGGTTTCCAGGATTTCTGGACCCGCCAGGGCATTGAAGGCTCGTCGTCTGTCGTGGTCGCCGTGGTCGATACCGGCCTGCAAATGAACCATCCGGACATTGTCGGCTCGCCGAACATCGCCCCCGGCTGGGACATGGTCTCCGACCCGCGCATGGGCAATGACGGCGATGGACGCGATTCCGATCCGAACGATCCGGGCGACCTCTGCAATGCCGCCGTGCCCGGCTCTGCTGACTCCTTCCACGGAACACATGTCGCCGGCACGATTGGCGCAGCGGCCTCCAATAATGGCGCCGGCGTCGCCGGTGGGGCCTGGAACGTGAAGATCGTTCCGGTTCGCGCCCTCGGAAAATGCGGCGGACGCCTGTCGGACATCAACGATGCCATCCGCTGGGCCGCCGGCCTCATTCCGGCTGAAGGCGCAGACGGCAGCGAAGTGTGGAATGACAATCCGGCCGACATCATCAACCTGTCGATCGGCCTGTTCGAATACTGCCCAGCCTCGCTGCAGGATGCCATCGACTCGGTCACCGAGCGCGGCGCCGTCGTCGTGTCTGCTGCCGGCAATGCCCGTATCGACACGGCCTATTACGCCCCCGGCGGCTGTGACAATGTCATCTCCGTCGCGGCAGGCAACGCGCTGGGTGAGATCACGGCCTATTCGAATTTCGGCGACGGCGTCGACATTCTCGCCCCCGGCGGGGAAATGGCCCGCGATGACAATCACGACTCCCGGCCTGACGGCATCCTGTCCACCAAGGCCTCCACCGATTGCTATGATCCGGTGACCGGCGAAGCCGTGGCCGATTGCTTCTACGCCTACGAGCAAGGCACTTCGATGGCCGCACCGCACGTCTCGGCTGCGCTCGCCCTGCTGAAGGCACGCCAGCCGGAAGCGTCATCGGACGAGCTTGTGGCTGAGCTGCTGGCCGCCTCTGATCCGCGTTCGGATATGCAGTGTTCGGGCCTCTGCTCCGAATATCCGGATACAACGCCGATCCCAGGCTCCAATGGCATGTGCCGCCGACCCTGCGGTGGACGCATCCTGAATCTTGCGAACGTGCCGGAACTCGGCCGCGCGGGAGGCGGTGGCGACTGAATGAGTGGCGACAATCCCCCCCTCCACCTGGGTGGTCCGCTGGGGCTGGCAGGCCTTGCCGTGCTGGCGGGGGCAACCGGACTGTTCGTGATGAATGGACCAGACGCCCCGGCGCCGCAACAGGCAGGTGTCTCACAGACGGAACCGCAGCCGGGGACGCCTGCGCCCCGCCCCCATCCGGGCGACGCCTTTCCCATGGTCCGGCCTGCCGAATTGCCAGCCTCTGCCGAAACGCGCGCCCCCGCAGGGATCAAACTTGCGCAGGTCAATACGGCGGGCACGGAGGTCGTATTCATCGTACGGATCAAGGGCGAGCCCGAGATCGACGTCATTTCCCGCAATTACAAGCGCGATCCGGCTGTTGCGGAAACCGCCTGGGCCAATCTCCAGGCGCGCTATCCGGTTTTGGCGGATTTCGCTCTCGTGGGCGCCAGCTATTCGGGGGAGATCAAGCTGGCCTACCAGCTCCCGCCGGGCCTGGAGCCGACACGCGCAACTATCAACGATATTCAGAGCCGGATCCTGCAGGTCAACAGCGTCGCCTATGCAGATCCGGATTATGTGGCTCAACCCGGAAAGGAATGATTGCCATGAGAAAGCCGATATATCTCGCTTTGGTGCCTGCCTGCGCCCTTCTCGGGCTTGCCGGCTGTGACAAGTTCATCCGCGGCATGGGCGACGAACCGGCCAGCGACATCTCCGCGCCGGAAGAAACAGCGCCGGCAGACGAGACCGGCACTGACACCGCCCAGCCCGCCGCCGCCGATGACACGCCGGTCTACACTCAGGCCATGTCGGAAACCGCAACGATTGACTGGAGCGCCGCCCGCGCTGATGTCGCCTCGAATTCCAGCGAAGATGGCGCCGGCAATTTCTCGGTCGCCGCCGGAGGTGACGCGCCGCCGGTTCCGGTGATGTTGCCGTCCGGTATCGTGCTGCCGCAGGGCGCCGAATCAAGCGTGAAGTTCCAGTCCCTGTCAGACGGCTATTTCGCCTTCTATCCGGGAACTGACTACAACATCGTCGTCAACGGCACGAACGAAGTGATCGGCGAGCGCGCCCCCGGCACGATGGAAACACCGGCCCGCTTCATCTCCACGATGAGCGGCGCGCAGGTTTCCTTCACCAAATATGGCGCCGACTATCTGATTGAATTCGAGTGCACCCATGCCGAAGGCGAGAATGCCAACTGCATCAGCGAAGCGGACGCGCTGTCCATCGCCGATTCGCTCGTGGCCGTGAGGTCGCGCTGATGATGACGGGTTCACGTTCCCTCCTGCTTGCCGCCGCCCTGCTCAGCCTGACGGCCTGTGACTTCGTCCGCTTTCCGGGTGACGGTGGCCCGCCGCCAGTGAAGCCCGATGCAGGCCCAGCCATTCCGCCCGGTGCGCCCGGCCCGCCGCCGCCCTCCGCGCCCGTTGTCGATCCATATGGAACGGGCGACCAGACAGGCGATACCAGTCCGGACACGGGCACGCCGGATACAGGCCCCGCCGATACCGATACAGGTGACACCGACACCACGCCGGATGCACCCGGCGCCACGGATACAGACACGGAAGTCGATGCGACGCCCGATACCGGCACCGATACGCTTCCCGACACAGATCCAGGCACAGACGCAAGCACCGATACCGACGCCACGCCTGACACCGATACGCCGACTGACACGGCCGACACGGACACAACGCCCCCTGTCGATGTACCAGACGTGACCGTCGATCCGGAACCGCCAGCCCCGGTCGAGCCAGCCTTTGCTTACTACCCACCCGGCGCCCTTCTGCCCGGCACAGGCGAAGGCACGGAGGACACAATGGTGTTTGCTCCGGACATGGTCTTCCCGATCAAGTCCTCACCCGCCTATCTCCAGTCCATGGTCTTCACCTTCGGTGGCGGCATGGTCGGCGGCGACCAATGCGACACACGCAATTTCGAATATCCGTGGCGGGACAATTTCTGCGAAACCCGCTCGGCCAATCGCGGCTCTATCTATTGCCCGGTCAACAAGATCCACCAGGGCCAGGACATCCGCGTCGGCACGTCCGCCAGCTGCAAGTCCGAACGCTCGACCACCGCGGCAGACCGCATGGCCAATGAAGTTGTCGCGGTGGAAGACGGCGTCATTTCCAATGTCGGCTCCTACAGCGTAAACCTGCGCTCGGGCGGACGGGTCTACAAATATCTCCATCTGAATATGGCGAAGCTGTCCGTGAAGATCGGTGACACGGTGAAGGCTGGTGACACGATCGGCTATGTCTCGAACGATTTCGGCGGCACACCAACAGTGCTGCACCTTCATTTCGAGATCACGCAGAACAATGGCAATGGCGGCTGGGATTATGTCCCGCCCTATACATCACTGGTCACCGCCTATGAGCGGCGTGAGAATGGCCCTGGTGAAGTGATCGAGGAGGGTGACTTTGCCGTCGCCTCCGTTCCGGCCTTCGTCATCCCCCCAGGGACGGAAATCGTCGAATAGGGATCAGGCAGGCCGGAAGGTCAGCGCGACGCCATTATTGCACCAGCGCTGACCGGTCGGCGCAGGCCCGTCATTGAAGACGTGCCCCTGATGGCCGAGGCAGCGCGCGCAGTGATATTCCGTGCGCGTATAGAACAGCTTCTTGTCCAGGCTGGTGCCGATGGCGCCCGGCAGGACATCATAGAAACTCGGCCAGCCGGTGCCGGAGTTGAATTTCGTTGCCGATGAGAACAGCGGCAGATCACACCCGGTGCAATGATAGGTTCCCTCACGCTTTTCATGCTCCAACGGCGAGCTGAAGGCGCGCTCGGTGTCTTCCTCGCGCAGCACGGCAAAGGCCGCCGGGCTCAGCCGCTCTTTCCACTGCGCCTCAGTCAGCGCGCGCCACTCGTCACCCGCATAGGGATCACTGCCTTTGGTCTTCGCGTCGGTTTCGGCATTCGCCGTGTGCGTGCCGCCCGAACAGGCGGCAATGGCAAGAGAGGCTGCCCCTGCGAACAGGAGGCCGCGGCGGGAGACGATGTGCTTGGTCTGTGTCATGTCCCTTCCCTAGCCGCCGTGCGGCGGCGGTGCGACACAAATTCCCGTGAGGTTTCGTGAGGCAGCTCAGACGCCGCCGTCGACCCAGACTTCGCCCGACAGGTCATCCAGCTTGCCCTGCATATGCGCGCGGACATCTTCCACAGCCTGATTATAGACGACCGGCCCTAGCTCTTTCAGCATCAGATCTATGATCGCTTCGGCGCGAAAGCCGCTGAGGTCCTCGTCGAACTGTTCCGCGAACAGGCGGCCCAGACGCGCCGCCAGCGCTTCCCGCCTTTCGTCCGAGAGGGTCAGCGGTTTCATGGCGCCCCCTTGGTTCCGTTCTGGTTCCGGCCGAAGTTCACCGCGCCCGAATCCTGTCCGGCATCGATCACGGCCTTGCGGATGGTCCGGGCACGGGTGAATTCCTGCATCAGGTAATCCCCATCGCCCCAGCGGATCGCGCGTTGCAAGGCGGCGAGGTCTTCGGAGAAGCGGCCAAGGCATTCCAGCACGGCTTCCTTGTTATTCAGGAACACATCGCGCCACATGACCGGGTCAGACGCCGCGATGCGCGTGAAGTCCCGGAAGCCACCGGCGGAGAATTTCACCACTTCACCCTGCTCCACCGTCTCCATATCGAACGCGGTCGCGACGATGTTGAAGGCGATCAGGTGCGGCAGGTGCGAGGTAATGGCCAGCACGCGGTCATGCCGGCCGGGGTCCATCGTCTCGACCTTCGAGCCGAGCGCAGCCCAGAATTCCGTCAGGCGCTGCACGGCTTCGGCATAATCCTCGCCCTTTCCGTCCTGCGGGGTGAGGATGTACCAGGCATCGCGGAACAGGGTCGGGAAGCCGGCTTCCGGCCCGGATTGTTCCGTGCCCGCAATCGGGTGGCCCGGAATGATATGGACCCGGCCATCATCGGCGGAGGCCAGCGCGTCAGCCGCCTGCTTCTTCACAGAGCCGACATCGGTGAGCACGGCGCCCGCTTTCATGTGCGGCACAGCGGCTTTTGACACGGCCTCCAGCGCGCCCACAGGCACACACAGGATCACGCAATCGGCGTCCTTCACGGCATCGGCCAGCGTGCCGGCGACTTCGCCAAGGCCCAGCCCGGCAGCGCGTGCGCGTACATCATCGCTGACGTCGTAGAGCGAAATCGACCCTGCCGCGCCATAGGCCTTTGCGGCCCGCGCGATCGAAGAACCGATAAGGCCAGCGCCAATAATGGCGATCCGCTCGAAGCTAGGGTCAGACATTTGCGTGTTCCGTATTCCGAATTACCGGTCGCTCTGGTGGGCAATACAGCCCGGCCCGTCAAGAGTTCCGTTGCCGCGTCGTGCCATGTGTCGCATTGCGGGGGATGGCTCAAAGCCCGATGTGACGCGTAGTTTCCCGGAGTTCCCCCATGTCGAAACCCTCCCCCATCCTGTCCGGCCTGCAGCTGAAATGCGGCAATTGCGGCGAAGGAAAGCTGTTCAAGAGCTATCTGAAACTGAACGATGCGTGCCCGGTCTGCGGACGTAAGATGGACAGCGGAGACACGGCCGACGGCCCCGCCTTCTTCGTCGGGTTCGGCGTGCTGATCCTCACGGCCCCGTTCATTTTCATCGTTCCCATGATCTCGATGCCGGTATGGATCAAGATCATCACCTTCGCCGTTCTGTGCGGCGTGGTGATCGGATTGATCCTGCTATTGCTTCCCATCGCGAAGGCAATCCTGCTGAACCTGCAGCTGCACCACGATGCCACCGAAGTCAAAGCGACCGATGTCGATGGGGACGCAAACGCCTCCTGAGGCGTTTGACCTAGCCGGAAACGGCCAGTTCGTCGCGCTCGCCCGTGCGAATGCGGATGACCGAACCGAGATCGAGGATGAAGATCTTGCCGTCACCGATCGTGCCGGTATTCGCAGCCTGGGTGATCGCATCGGCAAACCGCTCTGCCGCATCGTCCGGACAGGCGACTTCCACTTTCACCTTCGGCAGGAGGCGGACTTCGTATTCCGCACCACGATAGACTTCGGTTTTTCCGAGTTGGCGCCCATAGCCGCGCACTTCGGAAACGGTGAGGCCCGTGGCCCCGGCTTCGGAGAGCGCATCGATCACGGCGTCGAGCCGGCTCGGCTTGAATATGGCTGTGACAAGCTTCATGGCGCTTTTCCTAGTAATTGTTGCAGGTGCGAAGTTATCGGCGGTGGTCGGAGCCCGTCAATGGCTTTCGCGCCCCTGAGTGGTCGCAGGACGGGCGATGCGTACCTTTTCTGTCACAGTTGCGGGCGCCCCGCCACCCGGACTGGCGTAGAGGCGCTTGACCGCTTCAACCAGGACCACGCCGCCAAGGCCAGGCGCAATCAGACTGCCGATAGCCTCCCAGCCCTCCGCCGCAGAGGTGACAAGGCTGGCCGACATGGGCGGCATGTAGAGCGCGCTGGCTGACGCGGTGACCTGAAACAGGCCTGAAGACAGCAGGTTCACCAGCTGAGACCGGCTCCACGGACGACCATGGCCGAACGGCGTGCGCGTCGCGCGCGACCAGAGCCCGCTGCGGTTCGAGGCCGCCAGAACGATCCGCCCTTCCGGCGCTGTCACGCGCCAGATTTCGCGCAAATACGTGCGCGGGTTTCCGGCCTCTTCCAGCCCATGCAGCACGATCACCCGGTCGAACAGGCCATCGGGGAATGGCAAGCGGTCGTCACCGACACCAACCGTGGCATTGCCCCGCCCGGAATAGTCCCACTTCACCGGGCCATGTTCCTGCGGCACGGCCGCGACAATACGCGAGGGCGCCTGCCCGAACGCGTCCAGTACCGGAATGGCAAAGCCGAGCCCCAGCATGGAAAGGCCCCGCGCCTCACCCCAGAGGTCCGTCAGGCGGCCAGACAACACGCGCGCTGCGGCCTGCCCCAGAGGGGCACCGTAGAAGCGTTCCAGCGTGACGGCATCCTGACGCATGGGATTCCCTGTGCTAACCCGGTCTCCAGCTATACTTCAGGGAGACACACTTCATGCTCGACATACACAAATTTCCCTGCCTGAACGATAATTACGGTTACCTCGTCCACGAGCCGACCTCCGGGCAGACCGTCGCTATCGATACGCCGGACGCGCAGAAATACCTCGCTGAGGCCGCAGCCAAGGGCTGGACCATCACCGCCATCTGGAACACGCACTGGCACCCGGACCATGCCGGCGGCAATCTCGCCATCAAGGAAGCCACCGGCTGTGAGATCATCGGCCCGGCGGGCGAGGCGGCGAAGATTCCCGGCCTCGACCGCGCGGTGAAAGAGGGCGACGTGGTGGACCTCGGCCCGCTCAAGGCCCGCGTCCTGGACGTACCGGGCCACACGCTCGGCCATATCGCCTATGTGCTGGAAGACGCTGCCGCCGCCTTTGTCGGGGACAGTGTGTTCGCGCTCGGCTGTGGCCGCGTCTTCGAGGGCACGATGGACATGATGTGGAACAGCCTGTCGAAGATCAAAGCCCTTCCCCCGAAGACCCGCCTCTTCTGCGCGCATGAATATACAGAATCGAACGCCCGCTTTGCGATCACGATCGAGCCGGACAATGCCGCGCTCCAGGACTATGTCGCCTGGGTGAAAGAGCGCCGCGCCGAAGGTCTTTCCACCGTGCCGCCGGTTCTGGAGAAGGAACTGGCCACCAATCCCTTCCTGCGCGCAGATGTGCCAGCGCTGCAGGCCGCCATGGGCCATCCGGGAGACACCGTCGCCACGTTCGCCGAAATCCGTGGCCGCAAGGACCGGTTCTGATGCAGGCCCTCTCCGGTGATCTCGGCGCGCGGGAGATTATCCGCCTCCTGAACATGCAGCCGCATCCGGAAGGCGGTCACTATGCCGAGACATTTCGCGCCCCTGCCCCGGATGGCGCACGGCCCTCGTCTACGCTGATCCATTTCCTGCTGCAGGCCGATGAAGTCTCCGCCTGGCACCGGGTCGATGCGGATGAGATGTGGCTCTGGCAGGCAGGCGGGCCGCTGGTCCTCACCACTTCGCCACCGGACGGCAAGGGTGCAAGTACGCTCACCCTCGGGCCAGACCTGCGCGCCGGACAGCGCCTACAAGGCATCGTGCCTGCGCATCACTGGCAGGCCGCCGAGACACTGGGCGCCTGGACGCTTGTCTCCTGCGTGGTGGCGCCGGGCTTTGACTTTGCGGGCTTCGAGCTGGCCCCGCCGGACTGGCGCCCGCAGGTCTAGCCGCGTAGCCGCATCGCAAGCCCCATCAGCGGCACCAGCAGCGCAGCGGCGAACTTCTCGGCGGGCGTCTTCGCGAACTTGCGGAAATAGCGTTTCAGGCTGTCCACCTTGTGCGCCTGCACCGCCCCGCGCGGCGCATCCGATGTGGACGTATAATGCAGCGCGCCGGCCTCGGGCTGATAGATCACCGACCCCCCCATCTCGATGGCGCGGCGGCAGAGATCGACATCTTCGACATGCAGGAAATAGCCCTCATCGAAGCCGCCGAGTTGCTTGAAGTCCAGTTCGTGGATCAGGAAGAATGCGCCAGACACAGCGCCGACCCTTACCGGCCCGTCCGGCTGCGGCTCTTTCTCCAGCGTCCACTTGCCAAGACCGAGCGCGTTCCACAGCGTCAGCGTGTTGCGCCGCGCGCCGCGTGTTTCCCGGCCCTTCAGGTCAAAGATCCGTCCACCAATGATCGCCGGGTGTGGTGCGCCCCGATAGGCCGCGACCAGTGGCTGCATCGCCCCGCGCTTGATTACGCAGTCCGGATTGCAGACCAGAAGCATTTCGCCCGTCGCCGTCCGCGCCGCCCGGTTCACCGCCGTTCCGAAGCCCGGATTGTCACCCTGCCGGATCAGGCTCGCCTTCCGGCAGGTCACCACGAACCGATCGAGCCAGTCCTGATCTGCCTGCGGATTGCCATTGTCGACAATGACGATCTGGGTGACGTCATGGTCGCCCTTCAGGGCATAGAGACATTCGTGCAGGCGCGGACCGGTATGATAGGTCACCACCAGTGCCGTGATGCTCGGGAAGTAGCTCAAAGGGAGGCCCGCTCACGTTTCGACAGAAGGATGATGGCAACCGCCGCCAGGATCAGAGTCGACCAGAAGGCCTCGTTCCACATATTGTAGGCGAAGCTGAACAGGCTGACCGCCACGCCGGTCATGCCCGCAATCGCGTAGCGGATGTCCGCGCGCATCGCGTCCGGACGCGGCAGACGGAACCCCAGCGCGATCAGCGCAAACGCGGCCAGCAACGCCCCGATCAGACCGGTCTCAGCCCAGATCTGCAGCGCCATATTGTGCGGATGCCCCGGCACAACTTCATACGCCGCCCAGAAGTCAGGCAACTGCGCCAGCCAGGCCGGATAGTCGGCATAGGTGTCGTTCCATGTCTTGGACGCGGCAATACCCTGCCCCGTCAACGGACGTTCCGAGATCTTTGAAATGGCGACATGCCAGGCCCAGGCGCGCGACTGGAACGACCCCGGCAGATGGATGTTATAGGCGTCCAGAAACTTCAGGGCCGCCCCCATCACCAAAGGCGCTGAGGCGATATAGGCCCCGATCGACGTGAACAGGACACGGAAGCCATTTTTCGGCAGCGCATGGATCAGTCCCATGGCCGCCATCATCAGGACCATGCCGATGATCGCGCTCTGCGTGTCGGCGCGCGTGAAGATCAGCAGGCTGGTGACGACCAGCAGGGCCACGACCGGCTTCCACATGAATTGTGGCCGGGCGGAGAGATAGGCAATCAGGACCGGCAAAATGAGCGCGAACGCGTTCGCATTGCGCCCGATATTCTGGATGCCTGACCCCGCCTGTGTCGGATCATCTCCATAGACGAGGTCGATGAGCGGGCCGGAGAAGATGGTCGAAACGGCAACGATAAAGCCCTGTGCGGCAAAGGCGCCCAGCATCACACGCGTCGACACCTGCGCCGTGCCGGACGCGACCTGCAGCGCCCCGCCTACTGCCAGCAAGCCAAACGCCGCTGTCAGAACGATCCGCAGACTGGACGCCTTCACGCCGAAATTGCCCTCGAAAATATTCCCGCTGATAAGGCCGGTAGAGGTCGGCGACCAGAATTCGCTGATCGCGGCCCAGACGACAAACAGCACGGCCAGAACGGCATAGATGGTGGGGGGCCATTTCGGCCGGGCAAACGCCAGCGCCGGCAGGGCTGCAAGGCCGAGCAAGGGCGCATAGCCCTGCCCGCCCAGCAATCCCATCAGGGGCCAGAGGACGAAGGCGGCTGCGAGTATGGGTGCGTAGGACATGGCGCGCACTTTGTCCGTTCCCATCCCGTTTGTCAGCCGCCTAAGTCAGCATCAGGCTTTCAGGTCCGGCGCGAGGCCTTCCAGCGCGAGCGCCACTTTGGCCTCGTCCAGCGTGATCATCTGCTGGCCGTTGGAGCCAAGCCGGCGCAGCGCCAGCGTGCGGTCTTCGGCTTCACGCCCACCGACCACGGCAATCACCGGCACTTTCTGCAGCGAATGCTCGCGCACCTTGTAATTGATCTTCTCGTTGCGAAGATCCGTCTCGACGCGCAGGCCTGCCTTGCGCAGCACCGCGGCAGCTTCCTCGGCATAATCGTTCGCCGAGTCCGTGATGGCGGCCACGACGACCTGAACCGGCGAGAGCCACATCGGGAACGCCCCGGCATAGTTCTCGATCAGGATGCCCATGAACCGCTCGAACGTGCCGAACACAGCCCGGTGCAGCATGACCGGGCGATGCTTGGCGCCGTCCGATCCCGTATATTCTGCATCCAGACGTTCGGGCAGGACATAGTCCAGCTGGAACGTGCCGCACTGCCACGTCCGCCCGATGGCATCCGTCAGGTGGAATTCGAGTTTCGGGCCATAGAACGCGCCCTCCCCTTCGGCATAGTCGAAGGGGAGACCCGCTTCGTTCAGCGCATCGGCCAGCGCTTTCTCGGCGCGGTCCCAGTTCTCATCCGTACCGCCGCGCTGTTCCGGGCGCGTCGCCAGCTTGTAGGAAATCTCCGTCAGGCCGAAATCATTGTAGACGCGCGAGAACAGTTTCAGGAAACGCAGCGTCTCGTCGCCGATCTGGTCTTCGCGGCAGAAGATGTGCGCATCATCCTGCGTCATCTGACGCACGCGCATCAGGCCGTGCAGCGCGCCATGGGCCTCGTTGCGGTGACAGCAGCCGAATTCCGCCATGCGGATCGGCAGATCCCGGTAGGACCGCTGGTCGCTCTTGAATATCTGCACGTGAGCCGGGCAGTTCATCGGCTTCAGCGCCATCAGGCTCGTCTCGGCCGGAATGCGCACTTCGTCCTCATCCGTATTCGGAATGAAGTCCGGCACCACGAACATGTTCTCGCGGAACTTGTCCCAGTGGCCGGATTTTTCCCAGAACACCGAATCGAGCAGTTGCGGCGTCTTCACCTCGACATAGCCGTCCTCGTCCTGCGCGCGGCGGATATAGGCTTCCAGCTGGCGCCAGATCATGAAGCCTTTCGGGTGCCAGAAGACAGAGCCTTGCGCTTCGGGCTGCAAGTGGAACAGGTCCAGCTGCTGGCCGAGTTTGCGGTGGTCGCGCTTCTCAGCCTCTTCAAGACGCACGAGATGGGCGTTGAGGTCTTTCTCGTTCGCCCAGGCCGTGCCGTACATGCGCTGAAGCATCTCGTTCTTCGAGTCGCCGCGCCAATAGGCGCCGGCCAGCTTCATCAGCTTGAACGCCTTGGGCAGTTTGCCCGTCGAGGGCAGGTGCGGCCCGCGGCAGAGGTCGAACCAGTCGCCCTGGCGATAGATCGTGATCGCCTCGCCCGGCGGGATGATGTCGTCGATGATCTGGGCCTTGTAGTCCTCCCCGATCTTCTTGAACATCGCGATGGCTTCGTCCTTGTCCCAGACCTCGCGGACAATGGGATAATCGGCATCGACGATCTGGCGCATCTTCGCTTCGATCTTTTCGAAATCGTCGGACGAGAACGGTTCCTCGCGGGCGAAGTCGTAATAGAAGCCGTCATCGATCACCGGGCCAATCGTGACCTGCGCGTCGGGGTAAAGTTCTTGCACCGCCTGCGCCAGTACGTGGGCGGCGTCGTGGCGGATCAGTTCCAGGCCTTCCGGGTCGCGGTCGGTGATGATGGCGACGTTTGCGTCCCCGTCGAGGGGGCGGACAAGGTCCCACAGCTCGCCATTCACTTTGGCGGCGAGGGCCTTCTTGGCCAGGGATTTCGAAATGCTCTCGGCCACGTCCAGCGGCGAGGCGCCGTCGGCATAGTCTCGTTCAGAGCCGTCGGGCAGCGTTACTTTGATCATCGGTCTTCTTCTTTGGCGGGGTCGCCCAGAGGGGCGTGAATTCAGGGGATCCGGATGGCCTTATGCGGCGGTTTGCTTAGCGCGTCTTTACCGCTTTTCCCACCCTCAAAGCGGGCGGGCTGCAGTCGGGCGAAATCCGGAGGTCTGATGAGCCTTATATGGCCCTTACACGGTGTTTATATTGTGTTTCACACGGTGTCCGGCGGCTCATTTGAGGGCTTTTGGCGGGTGCGTGAGGCGCGGCGCGCACGAGGGTGCGGGCCGAAGGCGCGTCAGGCACCCCGGCGGGTTCGTGTGGTCAGAGCGGTGATCAGACGAAAATCCATGGCCGCGATATGTCACGGGCCGGGGCGTTTTTCAACTCTCCCCGCGCGGGCCTCGCCAGTCGCCATATCGCCAAGGCTGCCAGACCGGCACATCAGGCTTTATCTCCGGCGCAGGATCGCACCCCATCGTGCCGCCCGGCCGGCAGCGCAGGAACCGCGCCAACGTCATCCAGAAGCCCGGCCACCAGCCAAAGCGCGCAACGCATTCTGCCCCGTACTCACTACAGGTTGGCGTATGCTGACACCGCGCGCCAAAGGCCCACAACACCTGGCTCGGCCCATGTTTGTAGACCCAGAGGAGCGCATAAGCCGCCTGTCGGCGGAGGCTTTTACGGGGCGCTGGCATGTGCGGCGGCGCGCCTTGTGAGCGCCTCTTCGATGGCGGCGACGGCAGCCTCAAAGGCAAGCAGGGTCGAGGCATGGCGGGGGGCATAGTCGGCGACGGGCTGAAGGTGGCGCAGTTCCCAGAACCGGCCTTCCGGCGGGACGCCGCCCTCTTTCAGCATGGCTTTCAGCGCGTCGCGCGCCGCGATGATCTCTGTCACAGATGCGCCGATGGCGTGCTCCGCCAGGATCGAGGCCGAGGCCTGTCCAAGCGCGCAGGCCTGCGGGTCAACTGCAATATCTGTTACAGTTTCCCCAGCCTCATCGAGCTTCAGGTCAACATGTACGATCGATCCGCAGACACGAGAGACCTTGGTCACCGAACCTTCGGCATCCGCCAGCCGCCCGACATGCGGGATGCCGGCGGCCAGTTCCAGGATGCGGTTGTGGTAAAGCTCGCTCATCGCGCGGAAGATGGCCCCGCCCTTCCGCCAGCGCAAGGCGGCGAAAGGGCAGGAAACCGTATCAGACGCGGCGCCAGGTCGAGCCGCCCGCCCCGTCCATGATCTCGATGCCCTCGGCGGCGAGTTCATTGCGGATCCGGTCGGCCTCGGCCCAGTCTTTTGCCGCACGGGCATCGATGCGGGCCTGGACCAGCGCGTCGATGCGGGCATTGCCGTCTTCGTCGCCGCCCTGTTCCCAGTCCTTCGGCGTCAGCGTCAGGAGGCCGAGCAGCTTGCCGGCGGCCAGCAGGTTCGCCTTCGCATTGGCCATCGCCACAGTGTCTTTCTGGTCCGCCGCTGTATTCGCTTCACCGGCCAGACGCGACAGTTCCGCCAGCGCTTCCGGCGTATTGAGATCATCCTGCAGCGCGCGCAGGACGCCCGTGTCACGGGCCTCGCCGTGATCTGCGTCCCACACCCGGCGCAGCGCGCCATAGATCCGGTCCAGCGTCGTCTTGGCCTGTTTCAGCAGGTCTTCGGTCCAGTCGAGCGGCGCGCGATAGTGCCCGCTCAGCATGGCAAACCGCAGGACTTCGCCGTTCCACGCCTGCAGCAACTCATGCACCAGCACGACATTGCCGAGCGATTTCGACATCTTCTCGCCGCCCATGTCGAGGAAGCCATTGTGCAGCCAGTAATTGGCCATCACTTCCCCATGCGCGCACTCTGACTGGGCGATTTCGTTCTCGTGATGCGGGAATTGCAGGTCGATGCCGCCGCCATGAATGTCGATCGTCTTGCCGAGGTGCTTGGCCGCCATGGCAGAGCATTCGATATGCCAGCCGGGCCGGCCCCTGCCCCACGGGCTGTCCCAGATCGCGTCTTCCGGCTCGCCGGGCTTGGCGAATTTCCAGAGAGCAAAGTCGGCCGGGTCGCGCTTGTCGGCGTCGACTTCGACGCGGGCGCCGGCTTCATTGTCTTCCAGCTTGCGGCCGGACAGCTTGCCATAATCCGGCATCTGCTTGACCGAGAACCAGACGCCTTCCTTGCCAGCATAGGCATAGCCCTTGCGCACCAGTTTGCCGATCATCTCGATCATTTCGTCCACATGCGCGGTGGCCCACGGCTCAATGGTCGGCGCCAGCACGTTCAGCGCAGTGGTGTCGGCATTGTAGATGTCGGCGAATTTCTTCGTGATCGCTGAGATCGGCTCGCCGCTCTCCAATGAGGCCTTGATGATCTTGTCTTCAATGTCCGTGATGTTGCGCGCGTAGACGACGGCGTGTTCGCCATAAGTCCGGATCAGCAGGCGCCGCAGCACATCGAACACGATGGGCGGGCGGGCATTGCCGATATGAGCGTAATTATAGACCGTCGGGCCGCAGACATACATCGTCACGCGTGTCGGGTCCTGAGGCGTGAAAACGCGCTTTTCGCGCGCAGCGGTATCGTAAAGGCGAATGGTCATGGGGGTCTCTGAATCGATTTGTTCGTGAGTGTGCCGGGCGGCTCAACTGTTGCCAGCCCTAATGGCGCGTTGTGGCCTCAGCGGCAACAACAGCCGCAGCAGGAAAGGGGAAATGCACTCACGAACATGGCCGCGCCGATACCAGTTGACGTGGGGAAAGGCAACACACCTGTGATCCACTACCGCCACGTCACCGTAGAATCCGCTGGAAACGGGCAATCTGCGGCCCTATGTTCCCTTTTATCGCCCTGAGGGTATCAACTCGGGCGGGCGTTAAGTCCGGGTGGGGGCAGCAATCCCTCGAACACCCCGGCTCGACCTCCGTCCCTCAGTCGAAGGACTCCTGACAATGGCCATGGACGCCATAACACCCAAGAAAGACATCGTGCGCGCTGATCCCGTCAAACGCCCCACCCAGGCGGAGGCCGAAGAGGCTGTTCGCACTCTGATCGCATGGGCCGGTGACGACCCAGCCCGCGAAGGCGTGATCGACACGCCCAAGCGCGTCGTCAACGCCTACAAGGAATGGTTCTCCGGCTACGGCGAAGACCCGGTGAAATACCTCTCTCGTACCTTCGAGGACGTGCAGGGCTATGACGACATCGTCATGCTGCGCAACATCGACGTGGAGAGCCATTGCGAACACCATATGGCGCCCTTCCTCGGCAAGGCCTTCGTCGCCTACATGCCGTCGGAAAACGTCGTTGGCATTTCCAAGCTTGCCCGTGTGGTGGAGATTTTCTCCAAGCGCCTGCAGACGCAGGAAACCATGACGGCCCAGATCTGTGATGCGATCACCGAAAGCCTCGCCCCGATGGGCACGGCCGTTCTGATCGACGCCGTGCACGAGTGCATGTCGACCCGCGGCGTGCACCACAAGGACGTCTCGACGATCACGACCCAGTTTACCGGCGTGTTCAAATCAGACGCAGACCTGCGCAACCGGTTCCTGCGCATGGCCGGCCACGGCTGAGCGCACTGACATCGCGAAGGATTGATCGCCCAGTCCGGGTCGCTGGCCTAGATGTGATATTTGAGGAGGCGCTCGTAACTCGCGAGCGCCTCTTTTTCGATTTCAGCCGCCTTGCCTTCAAGAACCGGCCGTTCACCGGGAGGTGATCCGAAACCGGAGGACTTCCACACCGCATCATACCAGTGCGGCGCCCAGGCCCCGTCTTCAGGTTTCGGTCCCGGCGGCCAGCCCAGCATGGCCGGGTCCCAGTCGATACCGAGCGCATCGCAGAGTCGGGCCAGCATCTCGGGCGGGTTTTCCAGGATACGGTCGGAATCCACGACCGGCGGCGGCGTGCCGGTACGTTCCGTGATCTCGCGATAGAGCCGCTCCTGCTGCGGCACGCCGATGGCTTCGAGGCTCAGCGTGTCCATCTTCTTCATATAGGACGAGATCACCCGGCCCGGATGGCGCACCAGGAACGCATTGCGCACTTCACCCACCCAATCCAGCGGAAAGCTTTCCGGCATGTGATGGGTCATCTGCTTCTGATAGTGCAACGTCTTTCCAGGCGGTAACGGACCAAGCATGGCCTGCGCGACGATGGCCGGATCACTCGGTTGCGAGGCCAGGATTTCCTCCTGCATCGGATGAACCTCGCCCGCAGCGACCAGCCAGGCAGCATAGAAGGGTTCGTCCACGCAAGCGGCTTCAGGACGCGCGCCGAAACTGCGCATCATGGTCGTCGACAGGTTACGCGGGCCCGACCACATGGCGATGCGGATAATCTCAGTCATGGCTTTATTCTCAGGCGATTGGGGTCAGGCTACGGGCTTGCAGGGCCTTGTAGGCTTCGCGGATATTCTGCGAGATGGGGCCGTCGATATTCTCGATGCTCCGGCCATCCACTTCGCGCACAGGCGTCACGCCTGCGAACGTGCCCGTGATGAACGCCTCATCCGCAGAATAGACATCGAACAGCGAAAAGCGCTTCTCGAACACGGGGATGCCCACCTCGCGGCAGACCTTGATGATGTTGGCGCGCGTAATGCCGCCAAGGCAGTATTCCGGCGGGCTGGTCCACACTTCACCGTCGCGGACGATAAAGAAGTGGGTGGAGTTACACGTCGCGACAAAGCCCAGCGGGTCCAGCATCAGCGCCTCGTCAGCGCCCGCCTTGTCGGCCTGGATACAGGCAAGGATACAGTTCAGCTTGGAGTGCGAATTCAGTTTCTGGTCCTGCTCAGCCGGGCCTGTGCGCCGGACATGAACCGTGAACAGAGTGACCCCGCGCTGGATGATGTCCGGCACCGGGTTCTTGTATTCCGGAATGATGACAATGGTCGGCTTGGTGATGGTAAAGCGCGGCCCCTGATAGGGCGTCTTCTTGATGCCGCGCGTGACCATCAGGCGGATGTGCACGCCATCCTCCATGCCATTGGCCTTCAGGCAGTCCATGACCCGCGCGGTCAGTTCGTCCTTGGTCAGGCCGATATCCATGTCGATGGTCTTCGCCCCGGCCCAGAGGCGCTTGATATGCTCCGGCAGGAAGGCGACGCCGCCATCCATGACGCGCAGGCCTTCCCAGACGCCGTCGCCCAGGATGTAGCCACTGTCGAAGACAGAGACGACCGCCTCGTCCCGCTTCTTCAGCTCACCATTTACCGAGATCAGGATATCGGCATTGCGCGGGTCGGCGACGTAATCGTGAACGCCGTGGGCGTCGTCGTCTATCATGCTGTTTCCTTTGAGCGTGTGCGGGCCAGCCAGTCGGCAATGTCGGCGGTCACTTTGTCCGTGCCCGGCTCGTCCACGATCCAGTGGGCGTTACGGGGATATTCGAGGAAATCGCCAGCGACAGCGGCGTGGCTGTACTTGACCCCCACCTTGCGCACAGCGGCCGCCAGCGTCGCGCGGTCCTTGCCCGCAGCAATCGTCAGCGTGGGGATGGCGATCTTCTTCTCGTCGATTTCGATCCCGTCGGTCATGTCGCCATAGACCTTGCCGGAATCGTAGAGCGCCTCGGCATAGATCCCCTCGCGCAGCCGTTTGGGCACGCAATTGGTGACCCCGAAATCAAAGCCCGTGCGCCAGACCTTGTAGGATTTCTTCCGGTTCTGCTGGATCAGGATGTTGAGGAAGGTGAAGGCGACGCTCGGCCCGATCACGGCGCAGTCCTTGGGTTGGGCCGGTGTCAGGAAAACGGCCTGCGAGACCTCCCCCTTCTCAGCCAGAACCTGCGCAATCAGACCCCCCATCGAGTGGCCGATCACGGCAGGCTTCTCGCCGGTCCTCTCAGTGATCTCACGCGCCTTGGCTGACATGGCGGCGATATAATCATCAAGGCCAAGCTCGCTCAGCGAGACGGGCGGCTTTTCCTTCACGCGCCGTTCCGGGAACAGGGTCGGCACCTCGCAGGTCCAGCCATCGGCCTCAAAAGCCGGAATCATCCGGTCCCAGACCTCTCCGCCGCATCCGACGCCGTGTATCATCAGCAAGGTCTTTGCCATGCGCGCCCCTCCGTCCAGTTCTTGCTGCCGCGTCAGCCCTGAGGCACCTTGCCGCCAAGCACCGGCTCCGTCCAGCGTTCGAACCGCACAGCCACTTCGGCATAGACGGGCCGCTTGAACGGCACAACGAGAGACGGTGTTTCCGCCAGCTCCGCCCAGCGCCAGGCATCGAACTCCGGCGTATGCCGGTCGAGCCGCACATCGCTGTCAGAGCCCTTGAAGCGGAACGCGAACCATTTCTGCCGCTGGCCAAGATATGGCCCCGGCAAGCGCTTCTTCAGGTCCGGAGGGAAGTCGTAATACAGCCAGTCCTCGGTTTCCTGGAGCGTATCGACCAGTTTCTCGGGAACGCCGACTTCCTCTTCCAGCTCGCGCAGGGCGGCGACGGCGGTGTCTTCGCCCTTGTCGATCCCGCCTTGCGGCATCTGCCACTGAAAGGCGCCCCGGCCATTGATACGCCGGCCAATGAAAACGTGTCCGGCCTTCGAAAAGAGGGCCAGACCGACATTCGCCCTGTAGCGGTCGGGATCGAGTTTAACCTGTGTCACCCCTGAGGATTTACAGGAGCCTGATCCAGGCTGCCAGTGCGAACACTGCCATCTTCGAGGATTTCAGCCGTCGCCTTGGCCGCGAGGGCCGATACGGGCGCCAGCACGATGCCCTTTTGCTCCAGCCCGGCGACCCAGGTCTTGGTCGACTCGATCGTGATCGGCCAGGCTTCGCCTGCGCCCATCGCTGCGCCATGCTCCAGCGCCTGACTCTCAAGGTCCATAAAGGACGAGGCAATGTCTTCGGCAGAGAGCTTCGCATCAATCGCCGAATCGGCGCGGACATAGCGCAGATGGGTTGCCGTGCTCAGCTTGTCCATGTGGGCGCCATCGAGGCTGCCATCATCGATGAAGGCGAGCCCCCGGTCGGCCACAGCCTGCAGCACCGGCTGCATCGCGGCCTCGTCGTCAACAATCTTTGCACCGAGATCATTCATCAGGCCAAAATAGCCGGTCGAGCGGCTGAGAATCCGGTCGAGACGTGACAGGTTGCGGGCGCTGTCATCGCTGGCCAGCAGGGTCAGCGGATGCATTTTCATCCGGCCATAATCATAGGCTTCCAACGGCGCTTCGATCAGCACTTCATGGCCGGCTGCCCGGGCACGGTCGATCCACATCTGCAAGCCGCCTGCGTCCGGCGAAAAGGCCAGGGTCACTTCTGGCGGCAGCTCATCGATCGCAGACTTGGTGTGCGTTGCATTGATGCCGAGGCCGCCGATGACCAGCGCAACCACAGGCCGGTTGCCCTGATTGATGAACGGCCGCGCATAGACATCTGCAGGCGCGCGCCCTTCGGGCGAGATGCGCGGCAGGGTCATGCCGTTGATTCTTTCCATGACCTCAGTCACCGGCGCGCGCGGCAGCGAGACCATGCGGGTGACTTCGCCATAGGATTCGCCGGGCTTGACCAGTTTGCCATTGATGCGGACGCCGCCTGTGTCGGCATCCCCTTCCCCGACAGCGGCGGATGCGACCGCGACAGCCTCAGCAGGCGCGTCGACGCCGAGATCCGGCAGGTCTCCGGAGCCGGCATCTCCAACATAGTCCGGCGTCTCGATGGCGAGCCCGGCCGTCATGATATCGGTTTGCAGGCGGGTTTTCAGCGATGGATTGGCAACGTCCTGGCTGTCGAACAGGGCCAGCGTCTGCTTTGGGCCGGCATCCGACGGATCGCCCATGAGGACGATACCCGCGCCAAGAACCCCGGCAATTCCCCCGAATACCAACAAGCTGAGTCCTGTGTGCACGACGCCCGCGCGAAACGGTGACGGATCAGCATCCCGGCGATTTGCCATATGGCAGCCTCGTTATTCGTTTGATTCGACTCTGAATGACGAGAATTGCAGCAATTCGGTTAACAGGTCGCAAACGAAGGTTAACCCGCCTTCTTGAATCCGGCGCTGGCTGTGATCGTGCCGTCCTTCAGCATCTGCTTTGCGCGTTCCAGCTGGAAGTCCTCGCCCTTGTAGTCTTCGGGCGGTTGCTCGTCCGGCATGGAGAGGGCGCGGCGCGCGGCACCTTCCTCGTTTTCCAGCGCGTGCGGCAGGTCCGCTTCAGAGAAGCGCCGGATCTTGGCCAGTTCTTCTTCCGTCAGGCGAGCCTGAGAGATTGAAACGTCCGGCTCGATGCCGAGTGCCTGGATCGAGTGGCCGGACGGGGTGTAATAGCGCGCCGTCGTCAGACGCAGCGCCCCGCGGTCTGCGCCGAGCGGAATGACCGTCTGGACCGAGCCCTTGCCGAAGCTCGTCGTGCCGACGACCGTCGCACGGTGGCGGTCCTGCAGCGCGCCGGCCACGATCTCGGAAGCCGAGGCCGAGCCGCCATTGATCAGAACGATCATCGGCACGCCCTTGAACACTTCACCAGAATGGGCGCGATAGCTTTCCACATCAGAGGCGCGGCGGCCCTGCGTCGAGACGACTTCGCCGCCCGACAGGAACATGTCGCCAACCGAAACCGCCTGATCCAGCAAGCCGCCGCCATTGTTGCGCAGGTCAACGACAATGCCGCGCGGACGTCCGCCGGTCTTTTCCGAAATACCGTTCACGGCAGCTTCGAGCAGCGGCGTGGTGCGCTCGTTGAAGGTCGAGATGCGGATATAGCCAATATCGTCCTGGTCGAGCTGCCAGGTGACGGATTTCTGCTCGATCACTTCGCGGGTCAGCGTGACATCGAACGGGTCGACGCCTTCGCGCATCAGGGTGATATCAATCGTGGTACCCTTCTCGCCGCGCATTTCCTTGACTGCGTCATTCAGGGTCTGGCCGATGATCGGCTTGCCGTTAATGGCGGTGATCAGGTCGCCCGGCTCAATCCCGGCACGGCTGGCGGGCGTGTCGTCCATTGGCGAGATGACTTTCACGAAGCCGTCTTCCATCGTCACTTCGATGCCAAGACCGCCATATTCGCCGGAGGTCTGCACCTGCATGGACTTGAAATCATCGACATTGAGATAGCCGGAATGCGGATCCAGCGAGGTCAGCATGCCGTTGATGGCCGCTTCCATCGCTGCAGGCTCGTCGATCTCGGTCACATAGTCCTGACGCGCGCGGGCGAGAATTTCAGCGAACAGTTCCAGCTGCTGGTAGGTCACCGTGCGCGGATCTTTCGGCGGGGCCTGCTCCTGCGGCGCAGCGAGGGCGGAAAAGCCCACGGCCGTCGCCCCGAGGATCAATCCAATTCCGGTCCCAATCAGCAAAGAACGCATATTCCAAACCTCTTTCATGAGTGCCTCATCCGCGACGCGGTAACCAGTCTGCCGGATTCATGACCGTATCGCCAAGCCTCAATTCCATATTGAGTTCCGGAGGCGGGTCAGACCGGTCCGGCATGCGGCCCACCGGCTCGCCCGCGGCCACGTTCTGGCCTTCGGTGACGTATATTCGGCTCATTCCGGATAGAATAACATGGTATCCGTCACTCGTCCGCAAAATTAGCATTGATCCGTAGGAGCGGAACGGACGGGCATATTCCACCGTTCCGGCGATGGGCGCGGTGACTTGCGCCTCGCCACGGGTCGAGAATGTGATCCATTCCGCCTTGCTCCCGGTGCTCAGCTTGTCCCCGAAGGAATACAGCACATTGCCGGCCACCGGTTGCTGCAGCGCGCCCAGCGCCGCCTTGCCCAACGGACGCGTGGCCGGGGCAGTCGGCTTCGTGGTTTTCGGCGAGGCGGAGGCGAGGCGCGGCCGGAGGGACGGCTTCGCCCCCGGTGCCGAGGGCGCATCGGATTCCAATGCCCGCAACAGGTTGCGCAGCGTATCGGCCTGCTGGCCAAGTTCTGCGGTGCGCGATTTCAGCTGCGCGATATCGCCGGACAGGTCTTCAAAGGCGCCGCGTTTGGCCGCCGCCAGGCGTTCGATCTCGACCTGTTTCAGGGCCAGCGTCGCCTCAGCAGCGTCCAGACGCGCTTTTTCACCGCGAATCCGGCGTTCCAGCGTGTTCAGCTCGTCGATTTCGACCCGCACTGTCTCCGTCCGGTCGGTCAGGCGCGGCATGGTTTCGCTCATCAGGATGGCCCGGCGCACAGCCGTGTTTGCCTTGCCGGGAGAAATCACCAGCGCAGGCGGTTTGCGCCGGTTCGAGGCGGCGAGCGCAGCGAGCAGGTCTTCCAGCGCCTGCTGGTCTTCGAGGAGGCGCATCTGCGCGCTGACCCGGCGGGTGCCCAGGTCCGCCAGGCTCTTTTCCGCCTCGGCCGCCTGCTCCTCGCGGCGGCGGCTTTCCATGGCTGCCGCGATCAGCTCGCCATCCACATTGCCAATGTCGTCCAGCGCCTCTTGCCCGCTGGCCTGCAGCACCGCGAGTTTCTGCTCCGCGACCCGTTTTTCGGCTTCAAGTGCGTTCAATTCTTCCCGCGTGAAAGAGTCCGGCGCAGCAGCCGCCAGCAGCAGCAGCGAGACTGCCGGAGCCAGAGCACGGAAAATGGGCGCGCGGAGAAACACCTTCATCCGGCCAGTCTTGCCGAAAGATCATGACCCGCACATTAACCAAACGGGCCGAGCAGACGCTGGAGCGCGGAAATTTCATCGCGGATGAGCACGAGGATCACACCGTGCTCGCCCACCGGAAAAGCCGGGTGGGTCAGGCAGACCTGCTGCAACACCTGCAAAATTGACCCGTACGCTTCGTTCACTGGCAGGTCCGTCGCCGGCCCCAGACCGTGCAGCACCGCGTTGCGGGCGCCAATCACCGTCTCGATCTGCTTCATGTCCCGTCCGCTCAGTTCCAGACGTTCCGGCGGGTTGAGATACTCCGCCGAGCGGGCCCGGCGCAACAACAAGGCGACAGGCCCGACCCGGTCCGGCTGGGAAGGGTCGGCAATGTCCGCGTCCGCCGCGCTTTCATAGCCGGACAGCGCCGTCGCCAGCCCGGCCTGCAGCGCAGAGATGAGACCGACAGCGACCCAGCGTTCCCGTGGTGGGTCCGTCTCGCAACCGGCCAGTTCCCGCCGGGCGAGTTTCAGCCCCTCGAGCACCGTGCCCAGCGCCGGGCCGATCCGGTCACGCGGCGCCATGGGCCCCTACTCTGCCGGATCAGCCGCCTTACGGAAATCCCAGCCGCTATCTGCCGCGATATAGGCAAAAGCGGCATAGACGCTGACATTCTGGCGGAACTCGTCCGGCACGATCTTGTCGAACGTGTCATCCGGCGTGTGGTGATAGTCGAAATAATCCCAACCATTCTGCGCGGGCGTCACCACAGGCACACCGGAGCGCGCCAGCACGCCGACATCCGGGCCGCCGCCGGAAAGATTGTCACCCGCCGCCACGCCGTAGCGAGCCAGCACGTCCTGCATTTTCTTCGCATAGTCCAGCGCGCCATCGCCGAATTTCGTCTGGAACTGCCAGACATAGCTCGCGCCATGGTCGCTTTCGGCGGCGAGGACGTGGCTGCCGAGGTCTTCCGAGTGCTGACGGGCATAGGCGTCGCCGCCGAACAGGCCGATCTCTTCCGATCCGTACAGAACAACGCGGATCGTGCGTTCCGGCTTGCCCGGAAGTTCGTCAATCAGCTTGGCTGCGCCAACAATAATGCCGCACCCCGCCCCGTCATCGATAGCACCCGTGCCAAGATCCCACGAATCAAGGTGACAGCCGATCAGGACGATCTCGTCCTTGCGGGCGCCGCCCTCGACTTCGGCAATCACATTTCCCGAAGGCGCCGCATCCGCTGTCTCGACGCCGATATCAAGGTTCACCGAAACCGGCCCGCGCGCCAGAAGACGCGTCAACTGGTCTGCATCCGGTGCAGACAGAGCCGCGGCCGGGATCGGGCCTATCGGCTTGGCAATCCCGTCCGGCCCGCGCCGGTCGATGCCGCCTGTGTGCGGACGGCGGAAATGATCCGTACCGACCGAGCGGATAAGACAGGCCACCGCGCCCTTCGCTGCTGCGATTTTTGGACAGGCCGCCCGCTTCGCAACCGCCAGGCCATAGCCATCGCCGGTCTGCGTGCGGGTCATCATCTCGTCAATGAATACGATCTTTCCGGCCACGTCCGCATCATCGGCGGCGATCAGGTCTGCCATCACGTCAAACCGCACGATGCCAGCCTCCAGCCCGCCTTCGGGCGTCGGCGCACTGCCACCAAGCGCCGTGATAATCAGCGGCTGGGCACTCGCGCCGACCACGCGGGCGGTTTCATGCGTGCGCTTCCAGTACGGGACGGTGAAATCTTCGACATGCACATTGGCAAAGCCCATCGCCTTGAGGCGCGCGACAGCCCAGTCACGGGCGCGCTGTTCATCCGGAGAGCCAGCCAGACGAGGCCCGATCTCGGTCGTCAGGTCCTCGACAAACTGAAGGCCGACCTCATCCGTCTTGCCCGCATCGGCCAGCGCCCTTGCGGTCGCCAGCACTTGCGCCTCGCGGTCAGCGGGTGGCTCGGCGAAAGCGGGAATCGTCTGGCACGCGGCAAGCACGCCAAGGGCAGCAAAAGCAGCAAATCTCATAAGGCATCTCCGGAATGGCAAGCGCGAACGCTAAGCCATTCCGGGTCAGCTTGAAACCCGCCAGCGCCGGTTCAGAGCGCCGCAGCCATTTCGAGGATAGCCTCGACCGCAGGCCGGTTCTTGTAGCCCTCTTCCCGCATCACAGCCTTCACGGTTCCGTCGGCGGCAATGAAGATGATGGCCGGGTGCGGGATACCGTCATAGCGCGAGCCTGCCGGCACATCCGGATTGCGCAGGTCGAACGCGTCAATCGCGGCCGATCCGGTGTCGGAATACAGCGTGTAGGGCAATTCCTTGGCCGATTTGAAATCCGCCAGCGTTTCCGGGCTGTCATACGAGACGCCCACCAGCGTCCAGCCCTCTGCGGCGAGCGGGGCTGCGGCCTCCTTCAGGTCGATCAGCTGTTTCTTGCAGTATGGACACCAGTCGGCCGAGCGAAAGAAGGCGACCACAGTCCCCTTCTCACCCGCCAGATCGGTAAAGCTGACGGCGCCCCCCGGACCGATGACGGACACCACAGGGGCAGGCTGGCCGACCACGGGGCCGACCCGCATCTCTTCCGCCATGGCAGCTTGTTCGGCCTGGGTCGCTTTGGCGTTCAGCGTGGCGTCGGTTGCCTCTTGCGCGCCTGCGGCGGCAGGCAGGAGGGCGAGAATCGAGGCGAGAGAGGCAGATCGGATCATGGGCAGGGCTCCTTTTCGTTGCCCCAGCCTTACCGGCACACCTTCTGACAGACGATGCACGAGCGCGTGATCTCACGCAGGCGTGAAGCTAGCCGCCCCGGCGCGCGCGCCACTCATCGGCGCTCTGGCCGTAGACCTGCCAGTACATGTCGGAATACGGCGCAGGCGCCTGCGCCTCCCGCAGCCACCGGGCGCCCAGCTTGTCCGCAAGGCGCAGCGATGGCGCGTTCTTCTTGTCGATACAGTGGATGATCTCGTCCCAGCCGAGAATGTCGACGGCATAATCGATCGACGCCGACACGGCCTCAAAGGCATAGCCCTTGCCGTGCGCGGTGCGCGTCAGGCCATAGGCAATCTCTGTCCCCGGCCAGCCTTCCGGCTGCCACGGACCAACCCGGCCGAGCCAGTCTCCGGTCGACTTCTCGATCACCGAAAACATGGAATAGCCACGGATCGTCCAGGCACCGGCCAGCGCACAGAGCGAGCGCCACACAACCGGGGGCTCCATCACGCCGCCGATGAAGCGCGCCGTCTCTTCATCCGCCATCATGGTGCACATGAACGGAAAATCCTCCGCCCGCGGAGGGCGAAGGATCAACCGGTCTGTCTCAAGTGTCGGACCAATATTGGCCATTCAGCAGCCTATTTCAGCGACGGATCGATTTCCTTGCAGGCGTCCACGAGGCCCTGCACGGCGGTGACCGATTTGGCGAACATGGCCGATTCTGCGTCGTTCAGATCGAACTCGACAACTTTCTCAGCGCCATTGGCCCCGATCAGGGTCGGCACGCCGACATACATGTTGCTGACGCCGTACTCACCATTACAGAAAGCCGCGACCGGCAGGACGCGCTTCTGGTCTTTCAGGTAAGCCTTGGCCATCGAGATGGCGGACTCAGCCGGAGCGTAATAGGCCGAGCCGGTTTTCAGCAGCGCAACGATCTCGCCGCCGCCTTTGCGGGTGCGCTCGACGATGGCGTCCAGCTCGTCCTGGGTCATCCAGCCCTGCTTCACCAGTTCCGGCAGCGACAGGCCGCCCACGGTGGAGTGGCGCACCATCGGCACCATGTCGTCGCCATGGCCAGCCAGCGTCCAGGCGTGGATGTCGGCAACCGACACGCCGGTCTTCTCGGAGAGGAAGTAGGCAAAGCGCGAGCTGTCCAGCACGCCGGCCATGCCGACCACTTTGTTCGCCGGCAGGCCGGAGAATTGCTGCAGCGCCCAGACCATGGCGTCCAGCGGGTTGGTGATGCAGATCACGAATGCGTTCGGGGCATGGGCCTTGATGCCTTCGCCGACGGATTTCATGACCTTGAGGTTGATGCCCAGAAGGTCATCGCGGCTCATACCCGGCTTGCGCGCCACACCGGCGGTGACGATGCAGACGTCGGCGCCAGCGATGTCTTCATAGGAATTGGCGCCCTTGAGGCTGACCGACGCGTTGTAGACCGGGGTGGATTCGGCGAGGTCGAGCGCTTTGCCCTGCGGCAGGCCTTCGGCGATGTCGAACAGAACCACGTCGCCGAGTTCTTCGCGCGCGGCCACGTGGGCCAGCGTGCCCCCAATCATGCCGGAACCGATAAGGGCGATCTTCTTGCGAGCCATGGGCAGTATCTCCTGATGGATGTGGTGGAAATCAGTTGGCGCGACCGTTAGCCGAGAGGCCACGTTTTCGCAATGCGGCAAAGAAAAAGCCCCGCCATTTCGGGCGGGGCTTTCTGTCATTTCATCACCAATGCCCTATCGGCGGGACAGAAGCGACATGATCGTGACGAAGATGTTGTAGAACAGGATGAAGAAGTTGAGCGCACCCATGTTCGTCATCACGGCGAGGCTGCGATGGTCCCCTTCCAGGGCGAAATAGGATTGTTTCAGCTTCTGCGTGTCGAACGCAACCAGCACGCCCGAAACCGCCAGAACACCCACGGTGATGGCCGTTTCCAGGAAGCCCGACGGCGGGAACAGGAAGCTCAGCAGCGAGACGCCGACGATGCCCCAGAGGGCAAAGATGGCGACGACGCCGACAGGCCCCAGATCACGCTTGGTCGTATAGCCATACAGAGACAGGGCACCAAAGGCCGTGGCCGTCAGGAAGAAGGCCTTCGCGATGGTGATGAACGTCGTGCTGTAGACGATCCCCGCGCGGCTGGCGGCTTCCGTGTTCATGGTCGCCATGAGCACCCAGACCGACAGGCTGAGGCCCAGCAGCGTCACGATGGTCCAGTACAGGATCGCTGTGCCGAGCGGCGATGGATTGCGCATGGCAAAGGCCGAGACCAGGATCAGGCCGATCGGGCCGAACTGCACGACCATCCGGAACGGTGAGAAAAGCACGAATTCTGTCAGCGGTGGGAACGTGTTGGAGCCGACCAGGAAGGCAAGGCCCCCAGCCAGCGCGATGCCGAATGCAAGCTTCTGGTACACGCCCAGCATGAAGGCCCGGAGGCCCACATTGACCGACATATCCATCGAGCCCGCGCCGACAGACGGCGAATAAGCACGATTGAAATCATTCATAGGTTTCTAGCCCTTTCATTTGGCCGGGCGCAGATCTTGCCCGGAACATGCTCGAAATATGGGAGGGCTTGCTCGTCTGTGCAAGCAAAACCGGACACGCATACGCCGCAACGATCCAGTGCGCGGCGGCGATGTGATCAAATCATTGTGACAATTGCCGCGAATACTTGCCGGATACTGAAAAGGCGCGCTGGGGACACCGTCTGGACCGGGAAAGCCCGAAAAAGGTGTGAGATCGCTAACAGGTTCTCTCACGCGCACCTTTTCAGAAGGTGATTGACTCGCGTTTCGTCAAGGTTAATCTGCTGAATCTGGCGCAGTTCCAGCAGTGGGGGGGCGCCGAGAACACTAGGGGATATATATCATGGCAGACGCGTCGGCATACGCCGAAAATATCAAGAAATACGCTAACGGTGGATACAATCAGGCCGCCGCAGAGAAGATCGTCGGGCATCTCGGCATCGCGCTTCGCAACCGGGACAGTTCCGTGGTTGCCTGCAGTGATTCCGGCGAACTTGACCGGGTGCGGGAGAAGTGGTGCCGCGGCAAACTCGGCCTGGCCCAGAACCAGAGCGAACTGGACGGGGCCATCAAGTCGGTCTGTGAGCAGCTGAGCGCCGAAGGCGGACAGAAATCCAGGGTGACGTTCTACTATTTGCTCGCAGAGCATTTCGGAAAGCTCGGGGAGCTTGCCGGCTAAGCTGGCGGAACATGGCAAAACAGGAAACCCGGCCAGGCAGGCCGGGTTTTCTTTTGCCTGCACACGGGGCAAACACACGTCCATGTACAGACTGTTCGCCGCCCTGCCCGTGCCGGAAGACCTCTGGGACGGCCTCGCCGCCCTTCAGAAGAACCTGCCCGGCGCAAGCTGGCGGCCGGAAGAGAATTTCCACATCACGCTGCGCTTCTTCGGCGACCTGTCACACAGCCAGGCGCGCGACCTGGACGAGCTGCTGGCCGAAATCCGCTGCGCGCCGTTCGAAATCTCGATGGAGGGCGCCGGCTGGTTCGGCCGCCGCGAACCGTCTGCCGTCTGGGCCCGCGTGCGCGAGAATGACGCCCTGCGCAGCCTCTCCGCCCAGTGCGAACGCGCCGCCCGCCGCCTCGGCCTCGCCCCCGACAAACGCCCCTTCACCCCGCACGTCACCCTCGCCTACCTGCATGAGGCAACGTTGGAAGACACCCGCAAATGGGTCGAGACACATCAGGCCTACCGAAGCGACCGCTTCACCGCCGACAGCTTCCACCTCTATTCCAGCCACACAGCAAAAGGCCGCCCCAGCCGCTACGTCGCGGAGGCAGATTACGTGCTGGAGTAAAGGGAGAAATGGTGCCGCTAAGGTGACTTGAACACCTGACCCCCGCATTACGAATGCGATGCTCTACCAGCTGAGCTATAGCGGCTTAAGACCATTCCGAAGGCCCGCCTCATACCGGCAGATGCCCTGTTTCGCAAGCCGCTTTTGCCACCCCGAACGGCAGCGGCGCGGCCGCCCGGATCAGTCATCGTCCGAGGCATAGTCAAGCGGCGGGGAGAGCGGGCGATCCGGCGCCTTGGGCGCGTGGGTCACCTCCTCGGCCTCCGGGCCCGGCAGGGCGAGCACGCGGCCCGCTTCCAGTTCCCGGCCAAAGCTCTCATAGCGCGGATGCACAAGATTGCCGACATCGCCGAAGGCATAGACGAGACGCGCCCAGCCCTGCTTGTCGAAATCGAACGCATTGCCCTTGGGGTCAATGTCCGACCAGTCGGGTTCCCGCGAGGCGGACGCGGCCATGCGGCCCCAGCGGGTCGCCTCGGACTGGTCGCCATAGCCTTTCAGGGCCCGCTCCATCAGCAGGCAGAGCCGCGCGGTCGGGTTCTCTTCCACCAGCAGCGCCAGCGAGCGGATCGCGCCAACCCAGTCGGCCTTGTCCATGCCGATCTCGGCCAGCAGGATCTTGCTTTCGCGATGGTTCGGCTGGGTGGCGATCAGGCCCTGCAGGCGCTGGGCGATATTGGCCATCGTGTCCTGCGGCACGAGGCGGCGCGACAGCTGGGCCAGCGCCGGGTGCGGGCGGGCTTTCCAGCCCAGCTCCAGCACGCCCTGGGCGGCCTTGGCCTTGCCATCCACCATCAGCGCCCGTGCACCATGGAAAGCCGCCGGCGGGAAACCCGGTGCCGAGCGGATCGCTTCGGCCAGCGCCTTCTGGGCATCAGACTTGCGGTCGTGTGGCAGGCCCACAGCATAGGCGGTGTGCAGCACGGCCCGGCGGCGGCGCAAACTGTCGCCCTTGATCAGGCCGCGCCGTTCGCCGGTCAGCAGCGTGTCGAGCGCCTTGTCCCACTCCCCTTTCGAGACCTGAAGGTCGAACAGGGAATTGAACGGCCAGTCGGCGGAAGATTTGAGGCTCAGCGCTTCGCGGGCACGGTTTTCCGCCGTCAGCGCATCGCCGCGTTCAGAGGCCGCCATGGCAGAGCCGCGCAGGCCCGCAAGCTGGCCGCCCGGAAGGCGGGTCAGCTGGCTCCAGGCGCGCTCGGCCCCGGCCCAGTCATCATTGGCTTCAGCGGCGCGAGCCTCCAGCAGGAGTTTCAGCCGCTCATCCTCGGCATGCTTGGCGGCCTTGCGGGCGAGCTTCAGCGCGGCATCGGCATCGCCGGCTTCGGCGGCGAGCAGGCCTTCGGTCAGCGCGGCGTTTGCCTTGCGGGACTTGGACCGTTTGCGCGACCGGCTGATCCGGCCCGGCAGCACGAAAATGCCGGACACGACCCACCAGGCCGCCGCCATCAGGCCGGACAGGGCGAGCACCAGCGCAACAGCAGCGCCGGACTTGATGGAAATCTCTTCAGCGCCGACCGGGATCGTCACCTTTCCGGGCAGCGTATAGGCCCACCAGCCGAACGCGAGCGCGCCGATCACCAGCAGCAAGAGAACTAGGAAGACAATAATCCGGTTCATGGTGTCTCGGCGCCCCCATTCGCCAGGGCGAGGCGCACGGCCTCCAGAGATGACTCAAGATTGATGCGGCGCTTTGCAGCTTCGGTCCATCCGGACATTGCCGCACCCGGCGCCCCATCGAGGCGCGCGGTATAGGCCACCGCCTTGTCCAGGTCACCCTCTTCCAGCGCTTCACCGGCACGCGACAGCAGGCCGAACGGGTCGTCGTCAGCCCCATCCGCCTTGCGCACGGTGACGGCGCCGCCAAAGAACTTGTTGATCCAGCCCCAGCTGCCGGACTCTTCCACCGGAACGGTCTTGCGAGCCGCATCGGCGGCGGCGCTGAACTGATCCGCCAGTTCCGACACGGTCAGAGCACCCGTGGGAGCGAGGGCGCCAAGCGCACGCACAGCGTCGACCGTCGGCAGGGCCGCGCGCAGGGCGCGATAGTCGGCTTCAAACGGGTCGCCCCGGCGGGAGGCCGCTTCAATGGCCGAGAGGGCCAGCGCCGCTTCAGCAACCGAGCTTGCAGAGGCCGCCGCAGCGCGCGCATCGCTCTGCTCGGTCTGCACCCGCGCCAGCATGTCGGCCAGTGAGCGGCCTTGTTTGGTCTGTTCGAGGGTCGAATCGCGAAGCGTACCGAAGTCCCGCTCAATCGCGTCCACGCGGGCCGTGACATCGACAGGCACCGGGCGCGCCTCCAGCGCATCCACCCGCTCCGAAAGGGTCCCGATCCGTTCCGACAGGGAGGTCAGCGCACGGGCCAGCTCTTCCGGGGCGACCGTGTCACCCACGTCGATGGATTCCAGCGCCTGAAGGCGGCCTTCGATGCCCGAGAGGTCCACCGGATCGCTGGCGCTGCCTTGTGGCAGGCTGTCGATCCGGTTCGCCAGCGCGTCGATCCCGGCTTTCAGGGCGGCGCGGTCATCGGGGCCTGCCTGTTCCAGTCTGTCGAGCCGTGTGTTCAGGGCGGCGACTTCTGCGCCCGGATCGCCCAATCCGCTCGGCATCAGGATGTGCGCGCCAATACCGATGATGCCGCCGAGACCGGCAGCCATCAGGCTCATCACGCCCGCGCCAAGCCAGCCGGGGCCGGAGCCCGTCCTTGCGGTCTTCGGGTCGTCCACAGCGGGCTCGAAATCCGCGTCGATAGGTTCGACCGGGTCAACCGAGCTTTCAGGAATTGAATCGTCTGTCATTTCGAATCCGGTTTCAGCCGGTACACACTCGCACAGGATTCCAGCGGCTTAAAGGCCGCTGGTCGCCCCGGCGAGGGCGGCGAGCAGTGCGTCTTCGTTTGGCGCCTCGGCAATATGGACCGCGCCGACCTCCCTGCCCTGCAGCGGACGGGCTGCCGCTTCTGAGATCGCGACCAGCACGGTCTGATCCAGCGCCCCGGCCGCCCAGGCAAACGCGGCGGCTGCCTTGGCCGAATGAATCAGCACGCAGGCAGGCCCCGCCGCCAGCGCGGCTTCCGCCTCAGCTGACAGCTCATCCGCTGGCCGGGTCTCATAGAGGGCCAGGAAGCCGGCGGGGATGCCGCCTGCCTTCAGCCGGGCCACCAGCTCGCCCGCGGCGGCTTCATTGGCGACATGCAGCACGCCGTCTGTGCCTTCCGGCAGGGCGGCGAGGATGTCTGCGGCAAGGTCCACCGCGTCGCCTGCGCCTTCATGCACGTCGGCAAAACCGGCCTCGCGCGCCGCTGCGGCGGTGGACGGGCCGACGCACCAGGCTTTCGCCGTCCGAAGTTCGCTCGCCTCAGCAAAGAAGCGCACGCCATTGGCGCTGGTGAAGACAAGGTGCGCAATGCCCGACAGGTCCGGCAGCGCCACGTCCAGCCGCGCCAGTTCCAGCATGGGCGAAGAAATGCCCTGAAGACCCATTGCCTTCAGCCGGGCCATGGTTTCGGAGGCGCCGGGTTCAGCCCGGGTCACGATGACCGGCCAAAGATCCGGCTGGCTCACCATTCGTCGCGGAAGACCGGCAGATGGCCGCCTGCGCTACGCTTCACGATCCGGGCGATTTCCTTGCCGAGGGCTTCGAGCTGGATGTCGGTCGCGCCTTTGCGGCAGACGCCTTCGGCGCTCCACTTGGCCGTGCCATCCATGGCATAGACCTCGCCGACCAGTTTCCAGTCTTCGCCGAGATCAAACGCATGCGCCGCAATCGGCGTGCGGCAGGACCCGTCCAGCGCCAGCAGGAACGAGCGTTCGATAATGGCGGCCTCACGCGTCGGCGTGTGGTTCAGCGCTCGCATCACGTCAGCGGCCTCGGCGTCGATATCATCGCGCACGACAACGCCGATAATGCCCTGCGCGGCAGCCGGCAGCATCTGGTCCAGCGGGATCGGGGTGGCGACGGCCTGCTGGTCCAGCCGCGTCAGGCCTGCCATGGCCAGATAGGTCGCATCCGCCAGCCCCTCTTCCAGCTTGCGCCGCCTTGTCGCGACATTGCCGCGGAAAGTGACGATTTCGAGGTCCGGCCGGATCGCGCGTGTCTGCGCTTCCCGGCGCAGTGACGCCGTGCCGACTTTCGCGCCCTGCGGCAGGTCCATCAGGCTCGTGGCGTGCGGAGAGAGAAACCCCTCGCGCGGGTCTTCGCGCTGCGGGAAGGCGGCGAACACCTGGCCCGGCTCAAGCACGGAGGGCACGTCCTTCAGGCTGTGGACGGTCAGGTCCACATCGCCCCGGCTGAGCGCGGCGTCGAGTTCGCGCGTGAACAGGCCCTTGCCGCCGGAATTGATCAGCCGCTCGGTGGTCAGCTGGTCACCGGTCGTTGTGAAGGTGACGATCTCGCCTTTCATCGCGCCGCCGGAGGCTGCCTCGATGCTCGCGGCGATCTGATTTGCCTGAATCAGGGCCAGCGGCGAACCACGTGTGCCGATCCGGAGCGTACGGGGGGAAGTTTTTTCGGTCATTCTTCTCCCCTAGCGCCGGGCGCTCCTCTTGCCAATTGACAGAGCGCCGCGGAACGCCGATAGAAACCTTATCGTTTATCGAGATATTCTGTCGGGAGACATACATGATCAGAACCACTGTGTCGGCGCTTGCGCTCGCCCTCGCTGTTACCGCTTGCGGCAAACCTGCCACGCCCGCCGCCCCCGCCGCCACGGAAATGACGGCTGACCAGAAGGCCGAGATCAGCAAGGCGCTGAACGACTGGTTTGACGTCAAGTACGAAGAAACGCTGCAGCGCAGCCCGGTGATGCTCACCTTCCTGGGCCGCAAGGACAAGAACGATCAGATCGATTGCTTCACCCGTGCCTGCGGCGACGAAAACCTCGCGCTCCAGAAGGCGGCCGTCGAGGAGATGAAAGCCAGGTTCAACTATGACGACCTGTCGGATGCCGACAAACTGTCCTGGGACCTGTTTGAATACCAGTATGAGCAAGCCGCCGAGGCAGCGAAGTTCCGCTATAACGGCTTTGTCTATGACCAGATGAACGGCCCGCAGGGTTTCGTCCCGCAATTCCTGATCAGCTTCCACCGCGTCGACGATGCCGCCGACATGCGCGCCTATGTTTCGCGGATCCGCGAAGCCGCCCGCGCGCTGAACGAAGCGACCGACCTGGCCCGCGAGAACGCCGAACACGGCGTGCACGCCCCGAAATTCGCCTATGAAGGCGTCATCGACCAGTCGCAGAAAGTCATCACCGGCGCCCCCTTCACCGACGGCGAAGACAGCGCCCTGATGGCAGACGTGAAATCCGAACTCGCCACGCTGGTCACGGACGGCAAGCTGACCCAGGAAGAGTCCGACGTGATCCTGTCCGATGCGGTCGACGCAATGACGAACGATTTCCAGGACGCGTTCAACAACATCATCGCCTTTGCGACCGAGGACATGGCCAACTCGCCGGATTCCACCCAGGCTGTCGGCGCCTTCCTCCAGCCGGACGGGGCCGCCTATTACAACGAGCGCCTCGCCAACAACACGACCACGTCGCTGACGGCGGACGAGGTCCACGCCATCGGCCTGGCCGAAGTGGACCGCCTCCATGCCGAGATGGAAGCCATCAAAGACAAGGTCGGCTTCGAGGGCACGCTGCAGGAATTCTTCAAGTTCCAGCGTGATTCCAAGGACGACCCGCGCTTCTACTATCCGGACACGGATGAGGGCCGCCAGGCCTATATCGACGACGCCACCGCCAAGATCGAGAACATCAAGGCCAAGCTGCCGGAATTCTTCGGCATCCTGCCCAAGGCCGACCTCATCGTGAAGCGCGTCGAGCCCTTCCGCGAACAGCCGGGCGCCGCCCAGCACTACTTCCCCGGCACGCCGGACGGCTCGCGCCCCGGCACCTATTACGCCCACCTCTCGGACATGAAATCCATGCCGAAGGGCGAGCTGGAAGTGATCGCCTATCACGAAGGTATTCCCGGCCACCACATGCAAATCTCGATCGCGCAGGAGCTGACCGGCGTGCCGCAGTTCCGCACCCAGATCAACTTCACCGCCTATGCCGAAGGCTGGGGCCTCTATTCGGAATGGCTCGCCAAGGAATTCCCGGGCACCTATGAGGACCCCTATTCCGACTTTGGCCGTCTCGGCTCGGAAATCTGGCGCGCCATCCGCCTCGTCATCGACACCGGCATCCACTCCAAAGGCTGGACCGAGGAACAGGCCGTTCAGTACTTCCTGGACAATTCGGCCATCACCGAAGGCCAGGCTCGTTCCGAAGTGCAGCGCTATATCGTGATGCCGGGACAGGCCACCGCCTACAAGATCGGCATGATCAAGATCCAGGAGCTGCGCAAGCACGCTGAGGAAGAGCTGGGCGACAAGTTCGACATCCGCGCCTTCCACGACACCGTGCTCGGCGGCGGCGCCATGCCGCTCGACCTGCTCGAGCGCCGCGTCAACCAGTGGATCGAGGAAGTGAAAGCGGCGTAAGGCACCTTCCCTCAGACACGCATGAGAGCCCTTCCCGGAAACGGGGAGGGTTTTCTTTTGCCCGCCCGACGCGCCCGTTGCCCGCAAATTGTTAGCGCTATCTTGACTTACCTCCCGCCCACCCGGACAGTCGGCAAAAACGGGAGGACGTCATGCTGAAAGTCGCAACGATCACCTTGGGCGCCGCGGTCCTTGCCGCCTGCGCGAGCCCGCCGCCCGCGACGACCGCCGCCACCAATCCCATCATCACCAACATCTTCACCGCAGACCCCGCCCCCATCGTGCATGACGGGCGGCTCTACCTCTATGTCGGCCATGACGAAGCGACCGGCGACCAGATGTTCAACATCACCGAATGGCGCGTCTATTCGACCGATGACATGGCGCACTGGACCGATCACGGCCCGATCATGAAGCCGACAGACTTCAGCTGGGCGATCCGCGACGCCTGGGCCTCCGAGCCAATCGAAAGAGACGGCAAGTTCTGGCTCTACACTGCCGTCGAGCATGACGAGACAGATGTCGGCAAATCCATCGGCGTCGCCGTCTCCGACAGCCCCACCGGCCCCTTCCATGACGCGCTCGGCCGCGCCCTCGTCGCCAATTCAGACACAGACGGTCCCCACACCTGGGACGATATCGACCCCACCGTCTTCGAGGACGAGGACGGAACCTTCTGGCTCTACTGGGGCAATGCCAATCTCTATTATGCGCCGCTGGCGGACGACATGTTCAGCTTCGCCGCGCCCATTCAAAAAGTCGCGCTCACAAACTTCGAGGAAGGCCCCTGGCTCTTCCGCCGGGGTGACCTCTACTACATGGCCTATGCCGGCATCGACGAGGCGGAGAACGAGAACGAACAGCTCTACTACTCCACCGCCCCCAGCGTCACCGGCCCGTGGACCTATCGCGGCAAGATCATGGGCCCCGGCGAGAACAGCTTCACCATCCATCCGGGCATCGTGGAATTCAAAGGCGACTGGTATCTCTTCTACCATAATGCCGCGCTCAGCCTGAACGGGGAGGACGGCGCCATCGGCCGCCGCTCGGTCCGCGCCGAGCATCTCTATTTCAATGAAGACGGCAGCATCCGGCCTGTGACGGCCACGGACGAGGGCCTCACCCTGCCGCGCGCAGAGTAACGTCCTGCCCCGCCGTCACGGCTTGTCAGGGCGAGGTCCTGCCCTACCCTTTCGGGGGACAAACCCGGAGCATCATCATGGATCTTTCCTTCAGCCCCGAAATCGAAACCTTCCGCGCCAGGGTGCGCCACTGGTTCGAGACAGAGTTTCCGAAGGATATCATCCAGAAATACAAGGCAGGCCTGCCGCTGACCACGGCGGAGGTGCGCCAGTCCGAAATGGCGCTCGGATCGAAAGGCTGGCTCGCCACCGCCTGGCCCGCCGAGTATGGCGGCCCCGGCTGGGGGATCGAGGAACAATACGTTTTCGACGAGGAGCTTGAACGCGCCGGTGTGCCGACGGTCACGCCCATGGGCGTCGTCTATGTCGGCCCGGTGATCTACACGTTTGGCTCCGAGGCCCAGAAAGCCCGCTGGCTGCCCGGCATCCGCGACGGCTCGGTCGGCTGGGCGCAGGGCTATTCGGAGCCCGGCGCAGGCTCGGACCTCGCCTCCCTCCAGTTCAGCGCGAAACTGGAAAACGGCACCTACACGCTGAACGGCCACAAGATCTGGACCTCCGCTGCCCAGCATGCCGACTGGATCTTCCTCCTCGCCCGCACCTCGCAGGAAGAGAAGAAACAACAGGGCATCAGCTTCATCTGCTGCCCCATCGATGCGCCCGGCGTGACGGTGAAGCCGATCATCACCATCGACGGCAATCACGTGCTGAACGAGGTCTTCTTCGAAGACGTGAAAGTGCCGGAGGAGAACCGCATCGGCGAGGCCGGCATGGGCTGGACCTATTCGCAATACCTGCTCGGCTTTGAGCGCACGTCCTACGCCCGTATCGGCGGCAAGCGCGCCATGCTGCGCCACATCCGCGAGGTCGCCTCTGCAACGCCGGATGGCGGCGGGGCGAGCCTGATCGAGGATGCAGGTTTTGCCCGGCGGCTCACCGCCGCAGAAATGGCGGTCGACGGGCTGGAGATGACCGTGTTCCGCATTCTCTCGGCATTGGCCCAGGGCGGCTCGCCGGGGGATGCGGCCTCGACGGTAAAAATCCTTGCGACCTCAACGCATCAGCAGATCACCGAACTGATGGTGGACGCGGCCGGCGCCTTCGCTCAGCCGCATTTCAGCTTCTGGGCTTCGCAGAACGATCCCGGCGGCTCACCGGGGCGCGACATGGCGACCTATTTCGCTGGCCGGGCGCAATCCATCTATGGCGGCACCAACGAAATCCAGCGGACCATCATTGCACGGAAAGTGCTGAACCTCTGAGCCTGCCCTAGAAATCGTAAGCAATGCCCTTGCGTTCCCAGTCCCCGTACCGCGTCGGCTCCACATTGCGCGGGCCGCCATGCTCGTCTTCCGGCAGGGCCGCAGCGTCAGCCGCTTCCTTCGCCTTGCGGGCGTCGGCCTCTTCCAGCGCACGGCGCGCAGCTTCAGGCAACGACATGCGGCGCGCCACTTCTTCCTCCGTCAACGCAGGGATTACGGCTTTGTCATCGCTGGACATGGAGACTCCTCTTTTCGTTAACGCTCGCCATATAATTGTGGAAATCGGGGAGTGGTAACGCACCGCTACATAGGCGGTGAGACGATTGGAGTTAAGGCCCAATGGGCACACTGAAAACTTTCACTCTACTGGCCGCCATGACCGCGCTCTTCACGGGCGTCGGCTATCTGATCGGCGGCACGACCGGCATGGCCGTGGCCTTTGTCGTGGTCGCAAGCATGAACTTTTTCTCCTGGTGGAACGCCGACAAGATCGTTCTGAAAATGCAGGGCGCCCGCGAGATCGACCCGAAAACCGCCTCGCCCATGCTGCGCACGTTTGCCAATGACGTGAAGAAACTGGCGGATCGCGCAGGCCTGCCGCCGCCGCGTGTCTATATCATCGAGACCCCGCAGCCGAACGCCTTCGCCACAGGCCGCAACCCGAGCCACGCCGCTGTCTGCGCCACGACCGGCCTGCTCGGCATGCTGAACCGCGAGGAAGTCGCCGGTGTCATGGCGCACGAACTGGCACATGTGAAACACCGCGACACGCTGACCATGACCGTCACCGCCACGATTGCCGGGGCCATCGGCATGCTGGCAAACTTCGCCCTGTTCTTCGGGCGTGAGCGCACCGGCCTGATCGGCTCCATCGCGATCATGATCTTTGCCCCGATTGCCGCCGGCCTTGTCCAGATGGCGATCTCGCGCTCGCGCGAATACGAAGCCGACCGGATGGGCGCGGAAATCTGCGGCAACCCGCTCTGGCTCGCCTCGGCGCTGGAAAAGATCGAACGCGGCGCCCGCTCCACGATCAATGTCGCGGCGGAGCGCAACCCCGCCATGGCGCACATGTATATCATGAACCCGCTGAACGGACGCGGCGCCGACAATCTCTTCTCGACCCACCCGGCAACTGCCAACCGGGTCGAAGCGCTGCGCCGCCTCGCTTCCGAAATGGGCGTATCTCCTGCTACTAGCCCCGCTGCTGCGCCAGAGGCGCGCCGCCAGGCCGGTCCCTGGGGTTAGTTCAAAGGATGATTTCGTGAGTGGTGCTAATGTGCGGCGGGCTGCCGCCGATCTCCTGTTCCTGACGCTTGAGAAGCGCCGCACCCTGGATCAGGCCATGGCCGAGTCCGCGCCCTTCGAAGAGATTGACGGGCCGGACCGGGGCTTTGCCCGCGCCATCGCCTCCGCTGCCCTGCGCGAACTGGGCCGGATCGACCTCGCCCTCGCCCCCCTCCTCTCCCGCCCGCTTCAGGCCGTCAGCCCGGCGATCCGCG
>LADW01000017.1 GCA_000961695.1 Hyphomonadaceae bacterium BRH_c29 | reverse complement strand
GCCCGGCTGAACGCCGCCCGCGCCGCCGGTTACCGCGCCGTGCCGGTTGGCACGACGGCGATGCGGACGCTGGAAAGCTGTGTCGATACGGACGGTATGATCCACGCCGCCACTGGGCCGACAGATATCTTCCTGAAGCCAGGCGACGCCGTGCGCGCGACGGATGCGCTTATGACCAACTTTCACCTGCCAGGCTCCAGCCTGTTCATGCTGGTTTGCACCCTGATGGGCACAGACGTGATGCGCGCGGCCTATGCTCATGCCATCGCGAATGACTACCGGTTCTATTCCTACGGCGACGCGTGCCTGCTCCTACCCTAGCTGCTTCGCAACGTCAGGCCGCAGTTCCTCCATCGCACGGATTGCTTTCGCCGCGGTGATGCGGGCGAGGTGGCGGCCCTTTTCGTCGCGCCAGTCAGCCTCTACCAGGCCAGTCGTCCGTCCACGGCTGACAAGGCGGCCTTCGATCGTGACCAGGCCGTGCGGAACAGGGCGCAGGATGCGGGTCTGCAGCTCCATCGTGGTGAACCACTCGCCGTCTTCCAGCGCGCTCGCCATGGTCATCGACACGATGTGATCCGACAGACCCGCGACCCAGCCGCCGAACACCCGCTGATCGCCAATGTCGCGTGATCCGTCATTCGGCCATTCATACAGCGTGTGGCCATAGCTGACGTCTTTCAGCCAGAGGTCCGGCCGTATGCCGAGGTTTTTGATGCCGGGCGGAAAGTCCCATTCGCCTTTTTTCAGGCGGTCGAAAAAGGCTTTCTGCTGGGTAGAGAGTTCCGTGCGGCTCATGCGAGACGTGCTCCGTTTGGCACCGGCTTGTCGGGCGAAAACATGACGATGGCGCCGCCTGCATCGGCAAAGCCGAGCGTCAGGACTTCCGACATGAACTTGCCGATCTGGCGCGGCGGGAAATTGACGACGCCGGCGACCTGTTTGCCGACCAGCGTTTCAGGGCTGTAGTGCTCGGTCACCTGCGCGGAGCTTTTCTTCACGCCGACGCCCGGACCAAAATCAATGACCAGCCGCAGGGCAGGGCTGCGCGCGCCTTCCAGTGGTGCGGCCTCCAGCACGGTGCCGATACGGATGTCGATCTCGCGGAAGGTCGCGAAATCGGTATGTGCGGCGGCCGGGCCTTCCGGATCGTCAATCAGGTGCATGTGAACCTCAGCAGGTTGCCCCGCCATCGACGACCATCATCTGGCCCGTCATGTAGGTGCCGGCCTTGGAAGCCAGATAGACAGCCGCGCCGGCAATCTCTTCCGGTTCGCCGATGCGGGCCATCGGCGTGCCGGCCAGCGAGCGTTTCAGATTGTCCGGGTTCTCCCACAGGGCGCGGGCAAAATCGGTGCGGATCAGGCCCGGCGCGATACAGTTCACGCGGATATTGTCCTTGCCATATTCGGTGGCGAGGTTGCGGGCGAGCTGGAAGTCGGCCGCCTTGGAGATATTGTAGGCCCCGATGATCGGAGAGCCGCGAAGGCCGCCAATGGACGAGACGAGGATGATCGCGCCATCCTTGCGTTCGCGCATCTGAGGCACGCACATCTGGATCAGCCAATGGTTCGAGATGATGTTGTTCTGCAGAACTTTCTCGAACTGGTCGTCGGCAATGCCTTCCATCGGGCCGTAATACGGGTTGGCAGCAGCGTTGCAGCAGACGATGTCGATCTTGCCGAACGCCTTGTTGGTCGCGTCGACCATGGCCTGCAGCTCTTGCTTGGACGAGATATTGGCCGGCACCGCGATGGCCGTGCCGTCGCCGTGCTTGGCGTTGATCTCGGCAGCCACTTCCTGGCACGGGCCGGGCTTGCGGGACGAGATGGTCACTTTCGCGCCGGCATCGGCCATGGCTTCGGCGATGGCCTTGCCGATCCCGCGCGAGGATCCGGTGATGACGGCGACTTTGCCGGTAAGGTCGAACAGGCTCATGGCGGGGCTCCCAGGCGGTTTGTTATCTGTCCGCAGGCTAGGCGCTCCGGCCCGCCGCCGCTAGGGGTGCCCCAAGGAAAGAGCCGCTTTGCCGGGCCTAGATTTCCCACACCTGGCAGAGAATCTCGACCAGCATTTCGGTCCGCTTCCGCACCACATCAGCCGTCCAGGCGTCCTGATCCTGCAGGTCCCGGGTCAGGGCGAAGTCCAGGCCGCCGCCGCCATTGAAATAGACATCTTTCTTGGCACGAAAGTCCTGCCGGTCGGCTTTCTGGTTCACCTTGTGGGTCAGCAGCACGAAATTGCCGAGCGTGTCGCACTGTTCGCGGCGTTTGGCAGGATCCGGCCAGACGGTCAGCCAATGGCTCTCTTCATGGATGTTGCGGGGCAGGACGTGTTCCACAGTCGCGTCAGACTCAGGCGGGATCGTCACGCCGCCTTCGAGGGCGGCGTTTATTCGGAGCGCCATCGCGCGTCTTTGACCAAAAGTTGCAAACCTTCCCTGCATCCGCTCGCGCACTTTCTTTGCCTCCGAGCGGTCAATGGCGAGCGGGCCATTCTTGGCGAACAGCGCCCGGTCATTGTTGATCGCGTCCATCACCTTGTTGAAGCGGCGGTTGCGCTGGTCGCGTTCGCTGCCCAGCAGCATGATGACAAAGGACAGCCGTTCGAGGCGGGTGAAGAATTCCGGCGCCATCGGATCTTCGACGCCGCGCTCGACCAGGAATTTGAGCACCGGCGCACGCCAGCTGTTCTGATCGAGGGCGCGCATCTGGTTCAGCTTGTCGCTGATGACTTTGGCAATCGCGCCGTCCTGCACTTCGCCGGTGGTGATCAGGCGATAGGCTTCGACATAGCGCGGCAACACCTCATCTAGGAACGCGCGCGGTTCGACCTTCGACAGGACAGCCTTGGGGAAAGCGGAGATCAGTTCGCCGCGGCTCGACTTGTCGTAGATTGCGCGGATCTGGCGTAGCAGATCGTCAAAGGCGGAGCCGCCCAGCGTCGCTTCATGCTCTGACCAGCGCTCGGCATATTTGCTGGCTTCCTTGTCGCTGAAGCGGGCGCGCTGGAAGATTTCGGTCTTGATGATGTCATGCGCGTCCGGTTCCTTGCCGCGCGTATTGAGCACGCGGAACACTTTGAAGCCCTGCTCTTTTTCGCCAACGACAACCCTCACCAAGGCGCACCGGTTCATGACGACGTTGGTGAGCGCATGCCGCTCATCATCCGTCATATCCTTGATTTTGTTCATGAAAGCAGCGGCATTGCGGATCATGCGCTGCTGGCTTTCGCTTTCGCCCGGATCCTTGTCCAGGTTGCGCGTGGCGCCCGGTGTCTGGATCGCGTCGCGGAAGAAGGGGCCGTCCATATGGTTCAGGGTGAGGCGCCAGTTGGCCCCTTCGCCCAGCATGGGGCGTGCCTCATCCGCGATGAGCGCATGGATCGCGGCGGCGCGCGCTTTGTCGGTTTCCACGTCACGCAGAACGGCGAGCAGGATTGTCAGCGTGGTCAGCCGCTGCTGGCCGTCGACGATTTCCAGCACGCCATTTTCGGCGCCATTGATCAGGACGATCGCGCCGACGAAGTGCGGTGTGTTGGTCTCGACGGAGTCCATGAGGTCGCCGAGAAGCTCATTCGCCTCGCGCGCTTCCCACGAATAACTGCGCTGGTAGGGGGGCATGCAGAGCCGTTCGCCGGGGGCAAAAATGGCGCTGACCGAGCTCTCCTGAGCCCTCACGCCGAGGTCTGTGCCGCGTTCCATTTCATCGTCCATTCTGGAGCCTCGTATTTGTCTTCTGACTAGCCCTTGCCAACCCATGCCACAACGCGACATGAACCGGATGATGTGTCTTTCTGGCTGAAGTGTGACGAGAGGGTAACGATATGAAACGGGTCCGGGTAAAGCATGGGGCTTACAAAAAATATGCAATACTGCGTGACGGATACGTCATTCCCTTGGATGCTGATACGTTTGAATCTGCTTTGACTGCAGCAGAGGTCGGGGCACCGATACCGCTCTCCGAGGTTGAATTTCTGTCACCGGTCGAGCGGCCCAACAAAATTCTCGGCATCGGTGTGAACTATGCGGCCCATGCTGCAGAAAGTGTCAGCTTCGTCGACACCAAAAAACCTGAAGTCCAGAAATGGTTCAACAAGCAGGCGACTGCGATCAATGATCCGTATGCAGATGTGCACCTGCCGAAAGTGTCGGAACAGCTGGACTATGAAGGCGAGCTGGTCGTGGTGATCGGCAAGCGCGGGCGTCACGTGCCGCGCGAGCGCGCCATGGAAATCGTTGCAGGTGTTACGATTGGTTGCGACTACTCGGTGCGTGACTGGCAGCGCGCCAGCCAGACCATGATCATGGGTAAGGGCTTCGACACGCACGCGCCGATCGGCCCGGCCATCGTTTCGCTGGACGAGATTGATGACCTCTCCGCGCTCGAAGTGCGCTCCTATGTGAATGGCGAACAGCGCCAGTCTGGCCACATCCGCGATCTGATCCACGATATTCCGGCCCAGATCGCGCACCTGACGGCGGCTTTCACGCTGGAACCGGGCGATCTGATCTTCACCGGCACGCCTGCGGGCGTCGGCGCTGGTTTCACGCCGCCGAAATGGCTGAAGGCGGGCGACCGGGTCCGCGTCGAGATCGACGGTCTGGGTTACATCGAGAACCAAATCGTGACAGAGCCGGGACGCACGGTGCTGGGCTGACTAGGAGGACACAGCGCATGGCGCGCACGGTTCTTTCTACTCCTTTTTTCCTATCGGTGCTGGCGCTGGCCGGTTTGGCTGCCTGTGGAGGATCGGCTGATCGGGGTGGGGCTGCTTCTATAAGGCTGGCAGACATTCGCAGCGCCGATTTTGCCCTGGTACCCTGCCTGGCGTCCCGACCGGACGCTCCTTGTATCTTTGTGGCGGCCGGCGGCAAGCACCTCCTGTTCGGAACACCGCCGGGGATGAGTAACTGGACCGATACCGGCACGTTGGGAAGTCTTGATGCCGTTCTGCTGTTCTCACTACAGGGGCGGAATCTCGAAGGGCTGGACGAGGTGCGTAACCTGGGCTGGACGGAGGGGCGGGAAGGTCCGCTGAAGGTTGGCGGGCCAGCCGGGACGCGCGAGGTTCTGAGTGCGCTGAACAAGGCGTTTGAAATCTCCGATGCGCAGACCTTTGTGGAGGATCCGCCGCGCGGCGGATTCGGCTCGGCGCTGCTGGGCATCCTGCCGGGAGAAGGCGATGCGAAGACGGAAGTCTTCAATACCGGAGACCTCATCGTCACCAAGATCGAGTCGGCGGATGGCCGGGCCGGCTATTGGGTGGACTATGGCGGCCAGCGCGCGGTGTTGCAGCCCTGCGGCATGAACTTGGCGGTGAAGTTCAATGAACAGGAGGCCCTTACGCTGGCCTGCGACGCGTATGATGTAAATGCTTGGCCGATCGGGATCGGCAAGGTCCATTATCTTGTTGAGGGCGCAAGCGCAGAGCCTTGAGTCTCTCTACCGGAAAATTTCTGTGCAATCCGGAGCCAGATAAAGGACCGGGGCGCACATTGCTGCGCGCCCCGTGTCTCCCCCGAGACGCCCCCGCTCCGGCCAATCACATGGCCGCGGACCGGTGGTTCGGGATTGTGTCTTTTGGGTATCTGGCGCTTGGCGGCGTGTCCAGTTACGGTTGTCCTGAAAGTGATGCCAGGGGCGTCATGTGACCTCCCCGCAACAATGCGCGGCGGGATTGCCGGACTCCCCAAATTGGGCCAAATCCATGTAATTCGTTAACTAATTGACCGTATTTGTTAAGATTGATGGGTTGAATCGGGTGCTGAGCTAATGACGTTTGTGTTGTTCCTGCTGTACATGGCGATTGGCGCCGGCGCCGGCTATGCAAGCTGGTCGACCCTGGAGCTCGGTCTGCCTTTGTCGGTTGGTGCAGGCGTTGTGACCACTGCGATCCTCAGCCAGATTCATGTTCTCGTGTCGAACGGCAGGTCCAAGCGCGAAATCGATGAGCGCATGCGCACCATCGAAAAGGAAACCCGCGAGGGTGAGCGCCGCATGAACGTGATCGAGGCCCGCACCGAAGTTGTCGAGGAAACCGTCAAGCACGAGCTGACCGAGCGCCGCGACGCCCTCGTCTCCGAAATGAAGCAGCTGGAGAGCCTGATCGACCGGCTTTCGCGCAATTTCGAGTCCAAGCTCTCCGAAACCGCGACCAGCCAGATCGTGGCCCCGCAGGAAGACGCTATTCTGCGCGACGTGCGCGATGCCCTGAAAGATGGCCGGGTGGACCTTCATCTTCAGCCCATCGTGTCGTTGCCCCAGCGCCGCGTCGCCTTCTATGAAGGCTTCACGCGTCTGCGTCGTCCGGATGGCTCGCTGATCCTGCCGGCCGAATTCCTGGATGCCGGCCGCCGCGCAAACCTGATGGGCCAGATAGACAATTTCACCCTGTTCCGCTGCGTCCAGATCGTGCGCCGTCTGGCCGAGCGGGATCGCCGCGTCGGCGTGTTCTGCAACATCGCGGCAAGCTCGCTCGAAGATTCGACCTTCTTCCCGATGTTCCTTGAATTCATGACGGAAAACCGGGACCTCTCCGGCGCTGTCATCTTTGAAATCCGGGCTGACCGGTTCGAAACCCGCTCGCGTGTCATGCGGGAGAATATGGACAAGCTGACGGCACTTGGCTTCCGCTTCTCCATAGATCATGCGGGCGATCTTGGTCTTGACCTGCCGCGCCTCCAGTCTGCCGGTGTGCGCTTCGTCAAGATGAACGGCCAGGCCATCATCGACCAGCTGCGCGATCCAGCCGGCCCGCGTCCGGTGTCGTCGATCAATCGCCGCGTCGATGGCGAAGAAGTCTCCGCCGTGTTCTCGCGCTATGGCATCACCATGGTGGCCGAGAAGATGGAAGACGAGGCGAGCGTTGTGGAAATCCTCGAATACGAAATCCCCTACGGCCAGGGCCATGTCTTCGGCGCGCCGCGTCCGATCAAGGCCTCGCTGATGGAAGAAACCGCCCCGCCGCGCGAAATGGTCCAGCGCCTGACCAATTTCGGCTGAGGCCGCGCCTCCCTCAATTCGCCCCAATCGCATCGTTTCCTGATCTCCATAAAAGTGGAGGACGGCGCATGCGTATGATCATCCTGGCCCTGGCGGTCTGGCCCCTGGGAACGACAGCGGCCGAAGTCCAGCAGGTCGTCGCCGAGCTTCCCGGCAGTGAGGCGTTCGAGGCGCCTGAAGCCCTCCAGGCCATGGATGAGGGCGTCGTCTGGCTCGACCTGACCCTCTCGCCGGAGAATGATCCCTCCATCCGGCAGGCAGACGGCACCTGGGCCCCACTTGGCACATGCGACTTTGGCGCGGTTGAAGCGAGCGAAATTTCCGTCCCGACCGGGTCCAATCACATGCTGCTGGACGTCCGGTTGGGATCGCCGGACCAGCACGCGGCAAACCTCCTCTCCTGCAACTATGCGCCCGACCTGCTCACGGAAGACGGCCTCGGTCACCGCACGCGGGTGACAGGGTGTTATTTTGCGCATCCGGTGTCGATCCCGACGGCGGTGCAGTGGGTGCTCAATCCGCTACCAGCGGAGACCTGCGGTTACGGTGATTGACCGGAAGGGCGCCGCAGCTTACCTCGCCGCGCATGAGCAAACCGCAATTCCCGCAAGGGCTTTCCGCAGTCGCCAGCCGGTATGACACGATCCTGTGTGACGTCTGGGGCGTGATCCACAATGGCCGCAGCGCTTTCACCGAGGCGTGCGATGCGCTGGTGACGTTCCGTGAGCAGGGCGGCCATGTCTGCCTGATCACCAATGCACCCGTGCCCAAAGCGCAGGTAACGCGCCTGTTCGCGCCACTTGGCGTTCCCGCCGAAGCCTTCGATGACTGCGTCTCGTCAGGCGATGCAACCCGGGCCGAACTGGCGCGCCGTCAGGGCCAGGCCATCTGGCGCCTCGGTGCGGACGAAGGCTGGGAGCATGACCGCCACCTCTATCAGGGCCTCGACCTGACCTTCACCGACCCCGACAAGGCCGAGATCCTGCTCTGCATCGGTCTGCGCGATCATGTGAACGAGAATCCGGAAGACTACCGCGCTGAACTCGCTACTGGCGTTGCGCGCGGCATGCCTATGATCTGTGCCAACCCGGACAAGCAGGTCCGCATTGGCGGCAAGCTTTACTGGTGCGCCGGCGCTCTGGCGGACGTATACGAAGACCTCGGCGGCACCGTGATCTATTCCGGCAAGCCGCATCCGCCGATCTATGATCTCGCCATCGAACGCGTGCGCGACCTGACGGGCGGCAAGCCGGTCGATCGCAGCCGTATCCTCTGTATCGGCGACAGCCCCGGCACGGATGTGCGCGGCGCCAGCCTGCAGGGCTTTGACAGCCTCTATGTCGGGACCGGTCTCAAGGAGCACGGCGACGATTTCCAGGCCGAAGTCGTCGAATTGCTTCAGGCATATGGAGAGCAGGCGACCTGGGCCATGACCGGCCTGAGGTGGTGAGAAGACAGGCTTAAAGTGGTGACGGGCCGCTTTTGCCCGTGTAACGAAGCCAAGCTGAACAATCGGAGCGATACCGGCATGACGAAATTTATGGGCTTTAAGTACGAGGAACTTGAGATCGGACAGGCACACGAAACCGTGCACACGATCACCGCAGAAGACATTCAGCGGTTCGCCGAAGTGTCCGGCGATCACAATCCGCTGCACATGTCCGATGAATATGCTGCCACGACCATTTTCGAAAAGCGCATCGCCCATGGCGCGCTGACGGCGAGCTATATTTCCGGCATCCTCGGCAATGACCTGCCAGGGCCGGGATCGATCTTTGTCGGTCTCAACCTTCGCTTCCGCCGTCCGGTCTATATCGGCGATACCGTGACCGCACGGGCCGAGATCGCCGAGAAGAAGGATCGCGGCAATCGCGTCATCCTGAAAATCGAGTGCATCGTGGACGGCAAACGCGCCATTACCGGCGATGCTGAAGTGGTCGCTCCGAGCCGGGAGGCCTGATTGCCGGTCTATGCCGACTATCGGGGCCTGCCCGCCAGTGCGCGGGGCACTTCGGTTGCGCTCGGCAATTTTGACGGGCTGCACGCCGGCCATCGCGCTGTAATGGATGCTGCACGGCAGGCCGGAGGCGGCGCCTTTACGGTGGCCACGTTCGAGCCGCCGCCGCGTGGCTATTTCCGGCCGACAGACCCGCCGTTCCGCATCTTCCGGCCTGAGCGTCGCAACAATGCGATCCTCGCGGCTGGCGCCGATGCCGTGTTCGAGCTGCCCTTCAATGGCGCAATGGCCTCGATGACGGACGAAGAGTTCGTGCGCAGCGTTCTGGTCGACGGTCTGGCAGTCAGCCATATCTCGGTCGGTTTCGATTTCCGCTTTGGCCGGGGCCGGATGGGCCATGCCCAGCGCCTCGCCAGCCTTGGCCGGGCGCTCGGCTTTGGCGTCACCATTGTGGACGAAGTGGTCGAGCTGGACGGCAAGGCGTCGTCCACGGCCATTCGTCAGGCGCTGCATGCGGGCGAGCCTGAAACGGCGGCCGAATTGCTCGGCACCTGGTGGGTCGCTGACGGCGTCGTGGAGCGCGGCGAACAGAACGGCCGCACGCTGGGCTTTCCGACGGCGAATCTGCACCTTGGCGAGCTGATCCACCCGAAGCATGGCGTCTATGTCGTGCGCGCGCGGATCGACGGGCAGGGTGACTGGCTGGACGGCGTGGCCAATTTCGGGCGTACGCCGACGACCGGCATCCGCGATCCACTGCTGGAGACCCATATTTTCGATTTTGAGGGCGACCTTTACGGCAAGTGGCTGGAGGTTCAGCTGATTTCCTACCTTCGCCCGGAGTTGAAGTTTCCGTCGCTGGACGCTCTGGTTGAAGCGATGCACGCAGACGCTGACGCGGCCCGGAAGCAGCTCGCAAACCTGTAATATTTGTAAGAAGCCCTCTTTTCTTGCCTGCCGCTCCCAGTCATGCTGCGCGCATCTGGGGACAGAAGAAGGAAGTTTCCTATGCGTGCTTTTCTTGCGGTCGCGGTGATTGCTGCAACCATGTCGTTTACCGCTTCAGCGGATGATTTCACCGCCGACACGTCGCTGGCAGACAATGACCGTGTGGTTCGCAGCGTCACCCTTGAGGACCTCAAGGCGATCGCGGTTTCGGAAGGCCATGAAATCACGGAAGTCGGCGGTCAGGGGGATGTGTCGCTTCGGGCTTTGACGCCGGAAGGCCTGATCTTCCACATGATCGGAACTGCTTGCGATACCGAATATGCCGACGGCTGCCTCGGCATGATGGTGCAGGTGCGCTACGACTCGGATGAGGACGTCACGACCGAAGCGATCAATAACGCCAACATTTCCTACGCAGCTGTGTCCACCTGGTGGGACAAGGAAGAGAAAACGGTCGGCGTGACCCGCTACATCATCCTGGATGGTGGCCAGCGCATGGAGAACCTGAAGGTCAACCTCCAGAACGCGCTGTCGCTTGGCCCGATGGTTGCGGACGTGGTCTGGCCGACCGACGTGTCCGACGACGACCTGGACGCCTATTACGAATGGCTGAACAGCGGAGACGACGACCAGTAGCGCCACTCCGCTGCCATATTGCTGACACGTAAAGCGTGCAGAAATCCTCCTACAGGATGCAAGCGATACGCAGGGGCAGGATTTGCGCACGGCTTTGGCAGCGGCAGGATTTATCGCGTTCGGCGGCAGTATCGCTTCGGCCCAAGTGCCGGACGAGGTGCTGCCACCGCATCGTGATCCCGACGTTCTGGTCACCAATGTCCAGCTGGACGATCTGCGCCTTGTCATTGACGATCTGGGCGGGACTTTTCTGGCCGCCGGCAAGAACGATGCAGGCTCGCCCTTTGTCTTTGCGCGCCTGCCCGATGGCCTGACGCTGGGCATCTACTCGGTCTGCGCCGACGCAGAGGCCACCGACTGCCGGGGCGTGGAATTCATGGCGGCCTTTGGCTCTGGCCTGTCTTACCAGCAGGTGACAGAGATTGACCGCGCCTTCAGCGCTGTGTCGATCTACAAGGCTGACGCCGATACGGTTCATGTGTCCCGCTACGTGATCCTCGATGGAGGAATCACCTGGGGGAACCTGATCGAGAACGCGGCCGTGTTCGACGCGCTCTGTTCCAAGGTGGCCGAGCGCCTGGCCTATGGCCCGCCTAAGCCGGCCCAGACGGCCTCGCAGTAAGCCATCGCCCTAGTGACAGGTTAACCTCTGCCTGATAATGCGCAGGCAATGGACCGGATATTCTCCATTCGAATTAGCCGCCCGGCTGCGCGCTGACCCGTTCGACGGGTCCGGGCGAAGCCGGGATTGAGCCGTCTGAGACCTGACCCCATCCACAAATCCGTTCAAATAAAGATCCATGACCGATTCCCTGACTGACCGAGATTATCGCGACACCCTGTTCCTGCCCGCGACGGAATTCCCCATGCGCGGCGGCTTGCCCAAGCGTGAGCCTGACTGGATCAAGCGCTGGGACGAGCTGAAACTGTACGAACGCCTGCGCGCCGATGCCAAAGCGCGCGATGCCAAACAGTGGATTCTCCACGACGGCCCGCCCTACGCCAACGGCCACATCCACCTCGGCACGGCGATGAACAAGATCGTCAAGGACATCATCGTGCGCAGCCACCAGATGGCTGGCTTTGATGCCGCCTACCTGCCGGGCTGGGACTGTCACGGCCTGCCCATCGAGTGGAAGGTCGAGGAAGAGTTCCGCGCCAATAACAAGAACAAGGACGACGTGCCGCCGGGCGAGTTCCGCGCCGCCTGCCGCGCCTATGCCGGCAAATGGGTGGACATCCAGAAGCAGGAATTCCGCAATCTCGGCATCGAGGGCGAGTGGGACAATCCCTACCTCACCATGAAGTTCGAGAGCGAAGCCTCCATCGTCGGCGAATTCCTCCGCATGGCAATGACCGGCTCGCTGGTCCGCGGCGCCAAGCCGATCATGTGGAGCCCGGTGGAGCGCACCGCACTCGCCGAAGCGGAAGTGGAATACCACGACCGCAAAGTGCCGGTAATCTGGGTGAAGTTTCCGGTGAAAATTGGGAGCGGAAAATTCCCGGTAGGCGAACCCGGACAGCGTCCATTCTACACAGGTGCCTCGGTTGTGATCTGGACGACCACGCCGTGGACGATCCCCGCCAACCAGGCAGTCAGCTACAACCCCTCCATCGCTTATGGCCTCTATGAGGTGGAAAGTGTGATGAGCGAGGAAGAGCTTGGCTTTGCTCCTTACGCTAAACCAGGCGAGAGGCTGATCCTCGCAGATGCCCTGGCTGCCGCCACGATGGATGGTGCAAAGGTCTCGGCTTACAATCGTCTGGGCGACGTCGATCTTACGGGTAGTAAGTTGACTCACCCGCTCGCCGAAATGGATCCTTTCTTTCAGCACGAGATCCCCATGCTCGCTGGCGAACACGTCACCGACGACGCCGGTACGGGCTTCGTGCACACCGCGCCTGCACATGGCGAGGATGACTTCAATGTCTGGGTCGAGTCCGGACGAACGACGCAGGAGATCCGCCAGATCGTCGATGCCGATGGGTGCTACACGCCGGACGTACCGCGCTTTGCGGGCATGGACATCATCCGTACCAGTGGCAAGAAGCGCGGCGAGCCGGGCAAGGCCAATCAGGAAGTCATCAACGCCCTCGCAGAGAGCGGCAACCTGCTGGCGCGCAGCATCACCACGATCCGCGATGCGCACTCGTGGCGTTCGAAAGCGCCGGTCATCCGCCGTGCGACGCCGCAATGGTTCATCTCGATGGACAAGCCCGGCCCGAACGGAAAGAGCCTGCGCGAGAACGCCCTGAAGGCCATCGACGAGACCGAGTTCTTCCCGGCTGTCGGCCGCAACCGCCTGCGCTCCATGGTCGAGGGCCGGCCGGACTGGCTGATCTCGCGTCAGCGCAACTGGGGCGTGCCGATCACCATCTTCGTCGACAAGACCGGCCAGCCGCACACCGCTGCGCTGCCGAAAGAAAAAGCCGATGCGCTGAACGCCGACATCCGCGCCGCCATCACCAAGGGCGGCGTCGAAGCCTGGTTCGATACGCCTGCGGAAGACTTCCTCAAACCGCACGGTCTCGACGTGGCCGAGTGGGACAAGGTGACGGACGTTCTGGACGTCTGGTTCGACTCTGGCACGACGCACGCCTTCGCCCTGCGCGAGCGCGGCATCATCGACGCCGAAACCGGGCAGGCCGATCTCTACATGGAAGGCTCTGACCAGCACCGCGGCTGGTTCCAGTCATCCCTGCTGGAAAGCTGCGCGACGCGCGGCATGGCGCCCTACAAACAGGTCCTGACGCACGGCTTCATCGTCGATGCCGAAGGCAAGAAGATGTCGAAATCTATCGGCAACACGATCGAGCCGAGCGAAATCCAGAAACAATACGGTATCGAAATCCTCCGTATCTGGACGGCCTCAGGCGACTATACCGAAGACCTGCGCATCTCTGACGAGATCATCAAGGGCTCGGTCGAGTCGTATCGCAAGCTGCGCAACACGGTGCGCTACCTGCTCGGCGCGCTGGATGGCTGGACGGGCGAAGAGGCGGTGGACGCCGCCGACATGCCGGGCCTCGAACGTTGGGTGCTGCACCGCCTCGCCGATCTCGATGCACAGGTGAAGGCCGCCTACACGGTCTACGACTTCAAGAAAGTCATGAGCCTGCTGATCAATTTCTGCGGCGTGGACCTGTCGGCTGTCTATTTCGACATCCGCAAGGACAGCCTCTATTGCGACCCGCGTTTCGACACGATGGACGCCTGGGATGCGGCAACGGCCCATTACGGCAACCGCCGCCGCTCGGCGCGCACCGTCATGGCCGCCGTGCTGGAACGCCTGCTCACCTGGCTTGCCCCGGTGATGCCGTTCACGATGGAAGAGGCCTTCCTGGAAAGTCCCTTCAAGGACAAGGCGGATTCGGTCCACCTGCTCCTCTTCCCGGCCACGCCGGAAGGCTGGAAGGATGACGAACTGGCCGCGCGCTGGGCGAAAATCTTCACGGTCCGCCGCGTCGTCACCGGCGCGCTGGAAGTCGAACGCCGCGAGAAGCGCATCGGCGCCTCGCTCGAAGCGGCCCCGCTGGTCCACATTGCCGACGAAGCGCTGGTCGAGGCCTTCAAGGGCGAAGACCCGGCCGATCTGTTCATCACCTCCGGCGCGACGCTCGTGCACACGTCTGAGGGGAATGGCGGCGGTTTCGCGCTCGACGATACGGTCGGCGTGGTCGTCTATCCGGAAAAAGCGACCGGCGTGAAATGCCGCCGCAGCTGGAAGTATTTCGACCCCGAGACCGCCGATCCGGCCTTCCCGGACATCACGCCCCGTGATGCCCTGACGGTGAAAGCCTGGGACAAGACCCACAGCTAGGATTACAAGGCCTTCACCTTCGCAAGAGGTGGGGGCCTTCCTGCACGGAATCGCTTGATCTGACGGGCCTGACCTGCAATCTCCCCGCATGCAAATGAAACCCGCTCAGGTTTGGCCGCTCGCCATCATCCCGGTCACGCTGATTGCTGACCAGGTGAGCAAATGGATGGTCCTGTCGAACGAACGCTTCCGGGCGATGGAATGTTTCCACGACAAGTATGCGTGCGGCGCCATTGAGCTGCCCGGCCCGATCAACCTGTCCATGGTGTGGAACCGGGGCATGAGCTACGGCATGTTCCAGTCTGACGGCATCGGACGCTGGATTCTGGCGGGCATCATGCTGGCCATCGCGCTGGGCTTCCTGCGCTGGCTGTTGGTGGCAGAGGGCAGGTTACTGAAACTGTCGTTGGCATTGGTGATCGGCGGGGCCTTCGGCAATCTGGTCGACCGGGTGCGTTTTGGCGCTGTGGTCGACTTCATCAATGCCGGTGCCTTGCATTTTCCATGGGTCTTCAATGTCGCTGACGCTGCAATCAGTGTTGGCGCGGTCTTGCTGTTTGCCGATCAATTCTTACTGTCGGGCAAGAAGCAGGCTAAAAGCCCTGATCAGACATCTGAAACATAGAGGCGAGGACGCCACATGAAGACGAAGCTATCCCTTCTGGCCCTTGGCGCCGCATGCCTGGCGACCACGGCCTGCTCAAGCGGTGCCGGCGGTTCGCGTACGCCGGATGAATTCCGCGTTGTGACCAAAGCGCCGCTCAATGTGCCGCCCGATTACTCGCTGCGCCCGCCAGGCGCCGGCCAGTCGCTTCCTGCCGAAGTTGAAGCCGCACAGGCTGACAATGCTGCGGCTTTCGGCTCCACGCTGGGTGCCAATGCCAGCGCGTCTGAAAAGGCGCTCGTCGCGGCAGCAGGCGCAAACGCGATCAGCCCGATGATCCGGACGGAACTGGACTACGAAGAGTTCAAGACCATCCGCAAATCGAAGAGCGTCGCTGACCGCGTGATGTTCTGGCGCAAGGACAATCCTGAGGATGCCGCTTCGGCCGCCAAGGACAATGCCACAGGCGACGCGCCCGTGATGATCGAAAGCACCTCCGCCAAACCGCGTGTGAAACTTCCGGGCACCTGATCCAGCCCCTTACGTCCGCACTACAAAACGAACACTTGCAAGGGAACAAGCCATGAAACGGAATTTCACCGGGGGGCTTGTTGCCCTCGCCGTTTTTGCTCTTCCGGCCTTCGCTGACACTGCCACCGTTCCGGCAGATTCCTGGGCCCCGACCACATTCGATCTCGACAATGGCATGCAGGTCGTGGTCATCCCCGACCATCGCGCGCCGGTCGTGACCCATATGGTCTGGTACAAGGTCGGCGCCGTCGATGAGGCCCCCGGCAAGAGCGGCATCGCCCACCTGTTCGAACACGTGATGTTCCAGCAGACAGACACGCTGGCGCCCGGCGAGTTCGACCAGATCGTCTCGCGCAATGGCGGCCAGTCAAACGCCTTCACCAGTTGGGACTATACCGCTTATTTTGAGCGCGTGGCCAAGGAACAGCTCGGCACGATGATGGAGCTGGAAGCCGACCGCATGGTCAATCTGGTCATCGACGATGATCCGGAAGGCGCCTTCATTTCCGAACGTGACGTGGTCAAGGAAGAGCGCCGCCAGCGCATCGACAACAATCCCGGCGTCATCCTGCAGGAACAGGTCCTGTCCGAACTCTGGAAGGGCCATCCCTACGAGATCACCGTGATCGGCAATATGGACGAGGTCGCCGCGCTGACGCCGGAAGACGGCCTGAACTTCTACCACGAATATTACAGCCCGGAGAACGCCATCCTGGTCGTCGCCGGCGATGTGACCCCGGAGGAGGTTCGCACGCTGGCCGAAGCGACCTATGGCCAGATCGTCCCGACCGGCACCGCCCACGGCCAGCGCAAATGGACCAACGTGCCGCTGCTGACCGCAGACGACGAAATCACCTATTCCGATCCCAAGGTCCGCCAGCCTGTCTGGAGCCGCTATTACAATGGCGTCTCGAACATCCGCACCCCGCGCGAAGCCTATGCGCTTGAAGTCGGGCTCGAGATTCTCGGCGGCGGCATGACCAGCCGGCTCTACCAGTCGCTGGTCGAGCAGCAGAAGGTGGCTATCAGCGCCGCATCCTACGCGTGGAGCGAACTGCACGATGAAGGCCCGGCTGTCCTGTCGGCGAGCCCCGCACCGGGCGTCAGCATGGACGATCTTGAAGCCGCAATGATGGTCGAAGTCGCCAAAGCACTTGAGACCGGCTTCACCGAGGCAGAAGTTGTCCGCGCCCGCAACTCGCTGGCTGCGTCGGCGATCTATTCGCGCGACAGCCAGTCTACCATGGCGAACATCTTCGGCTCGACGCTGGCCATGGGCGGCACGATTGAAAGCGTCCTGTCCTACCCGGACGATGTCCGCTCGATCACGCCGGAAGAGGCCATCGCCGCCGTCCGCACCATATTCGGACCGGACCGTCACTTCATCGAAGCCAGGCTCCTGCCTGAAGAGGGAGAAAACTGAGATGAACTACGCAACGCTTGCTGTCGGCCTCCTCGCCGCGACCAGTCTCACCGCCTGCGCCAATCTCAATCCGCCGCCGGTCGAACCGGAAACCGTCGTCGAAATGGTGGCCGCGCCGGAACCGGCGCCGCTGGAAGTTACTGTCCATTCGGGCGACTTCGCAGAGATCCAGCAATTCACCACGCCGGGCGGTGCCTCGGTCTGGCTGGTGTCTGAGCCTTCGATCCCGATCCTGTCGCTTCAGATGGCCTGGAAAGGCGGCGAAGCAGCCGATCCTGACGGCCTCGAAGGTCTCGGCGATGCGGTTGCCTACAACATGAACGAGGGCGCGGGTGATCTCGACTCGCTCGCATTCCAGACGCGCATGGAAGAGCTGAACATGAGCTTCGGCTGCGAAGTCTCAGGCGACTGGACATCCTGCTCCGCCTCCATGCTGACCGACAATGACGAAGACGCCATGTCGCTGATCGCGACGGCCTTCGCTGATCCGCGCTTCGATGAAGGCCCGTTCGAGCGGTTCCGCCGCGAACAGCAGGTCGGCCTCAAGACGCGTGAGACCAACCCCGGCTTCCTCGCCTGGCGCGCCCAGAGCCAGGCCCTCTATCCCGATCATCCCTATGCCCGGATGAAGACCGAAGAGAGCGTCGCCGCGCTGACGCCGGAACTGGCGAAGGAACAGATGCGCAAGCTGATGGTGAAAGACCGCCTTCTGGTCACCGCCGTCGGCGCCGTGACGCCGGAAGAACTGACCCCGATGATCGATGAAGTGATCGCCGGCCTGCCGGATACCTCCGAGCTGCCGGAAACAGCCGACATCGTCCTGCCGGAGCTGGAACCCGCCGACCCGATCGTGGTCGACCTTCCGCAGCCGCAGACCCTGGTTCAGTTCACCGGGCCGGCCATGAAACGTGACGATCCGGACTTCTTCACGGCCTATGTGCTGAACTACACCTATGGCGGCGGTGGCTTTGAGAGCCGGCTGATGCAGACGCTCCGTGTTGAGCAGGGTCTGACCTATGGCATCTATACCGGCATCAATGCGGGCGAGCACATCCAGACATGGACCGGCAGCGGCCAGACCAAGAATGAAAGTGCCGGAGACTTCATCAAGGGCATCAAGATCGAGATGCAGGACTTCGTCGACAATGGTGTGACCGAAGAGGAACTCGCCGACGCAAAGGCCTACCTCACCGGTTCATACCCGCTCGGCTTTGACTCCAATGCCAAGATCGCCGGCCAGATGATGGGCGTGCGTCAGGACGAGCTCGGCATCGGCTATTTCGACAGCCGCAACGACATGGTCCGCGCCGTCACGCTGGAAGACGTCGACCGTGTGGCGAAGGAATATCTCGATCCGTCGAGCTATCTCTTCATCGCCGTTGGCCAGCCGGAAGGCATCACGGACGAAGAGTTCGAGACCGAGGACGCCAGCGTCGAAGCAGCGGAATAAGTCAGTCGGCGGACCGGCGCGGGGTCGAGAGGCCCGGCGCGCCGGTCGAGGCCGCCTGTTCCCGGCAGAAACGGTAAAGCTCAGCCGGGCGCCCGCCTGTGCCGGTTTCCATCGCGCCGGTGCCTTTGACGAGGCCGGTCTTGTCGAGCGCGCGGCGGAAGTTCTGCGTGTGCAGGCCAAGGCCGAGGATCGCCTCTGCCGAGCGCTGCAGCGACGACAGGGTAAACCGGTCCGGCATCAGCTCGAACAGGACCGGGCGATACTTGATCTTTCCGCGCAGGCGCGAGATCGCGGTCGCCAGAATGCGGCGGTGGTCTGAGGCCATGGCTTCACCGAGGCTGATATCCGGTTCCGCGAGGCTCGCATCGCGCGCACATTCAGACGCCAGGCCTGCCTCGTAAAGCAGCTCATAGCGGTCCAGCACGCGTTCCTCGGCCCAGCGGGCATCCTCCAGACCGAAGGCGATCTTCGCCCGCTCCAGCCGCATCTCCTTGCCTGCCGCCCATGTGTAGAGGCGCGGCGCGATCTGCTGATCGATCATGGCCGGGCGGCCATTGCGATGGTCTTCCCACGGAAAGAAGCGATACCAGTTCTGCCAGCGCGCTTCGAACCCGGCCCCGGCGGGGCGGGCCTCAGGCGTCAGCGCCAGATAGCCGACAGAGATGACGCGCGAATCCGGAGGGGCTCCGGCCAGCGTCGCTTCGGGCGTTTCCCGATCCCGGTCGCCGAACGTATAGAGTTGTTCGACATAGCCAAGCTCGAAGCCGGTCTGTTCGCGCACCCAGCCGCGCAGGGACAGGTCGAACGTGCGGTGCCGGTCCGGATGGAACGGACCAAAGGGCAGGGCATCTTCATTGCCGCGACGGGTGACCAGCACCAGCGGCATGTCATCCTGAATGGCAACCATCACAGCCGACAGGCCGATCAGGAGCGGGGAAGCTGAACGCATCATGGCGCGCCGATCTCCGTCATGATCTGGCGGAACCGCGCGAGGAAGGCGTCCTGCGCGTCCGGCACGGCTTTGGGCGACAGGCGCAGGCGCACGGTCTCCGGCGGCTTGCCGAAGAAGCGGTTCGCCTCCTCCGCCTCGAACCCGGCCAGCTGAGTCGCCTCGAACCAGGCGCAGACAAGGTCTGCCCGTTTGATCTGTTTCTTGAGGCGCACAGGTGTCACAGGCGGCAGGCCGAAGCGGATATGGACGGCTTCCTGCAGCCGCGCCTCGATTGCCTTGTAGCCCTCGCCCAGCAGCGCCTTGAAGGGCGAGATCATGTCGCCGATCACATATTCCGGGCTGTCATGCAGCAGGGCCATCAGGCTCTGTTTCGCGGTCATGGACGGGTCGAGCTTGCGGCAGATGCGTTCCACGACCACCGAATGCTCAGCGACGGAGAAGGCGTGCTCGCCCTTCGTCTGCCCGTTCCAGCGCGCCACGCGGGCCAGTCCATGGGCGATGTCTTCGACTTCCACATCCATGGGGGAAGGATTGGCAAGGTCCAGCCGCCGTCCGGACAGCATGCGCTGCCAGACCCTGGGAGGCTCGACGGATTTCTTCGTGCGAACGGTCATCCACGCCTTTCTTACGGCATCGGTTGCAAGAGTTTAAGGGGGAAAGCCGTAAATCGGTTTTGCCCCCCCCCCCCCGTGAAAGCCGGCCCCGGAAGGCTGCGCTGAATTTCTGTGGCCGCATGACGCAGTTGCAACCTCCACGCAACCATGACTTTCATGCCGCCATCATGGCGTATAGCACTGCACGTTCCCGGCTGATGTCATTGCTCGGCGCTTTCGCGCTGTTGGCAATCGTCGTGCGCGGGCTCGTTCCGGCGGGCTACATGGTCGCTGCGCCGGAAGAACCGGGCCAGTTCGTCAACATCGTCATCTGCCACGGCGATGGCTCCGGCCGCACGCCTGCCGTTCTTGATCTCAAGACCGGGAAGTATGTCGATGCAGACGAGCACAAGTCCGGCCAGTCCGACGCCGGCAAGAACAGCACCTGTCCTTTTGCCCTGACGGCGCACTTCGCCTTGCCGGATCTGGCAGGTGACCCGGCTGCACCCGTGCAGACGGAAATCCCTTACCGCCCATCCTATGCCCCGGTTGTTCCGGGACGCGGCCTCGCCGCCCCGCCGCCGCCCGCACGCGGCCCGCCTCTGACAATCTGATTTTCTTCGTACACGCACACCACAGGTGAGGCGTGTCTGTTGCGTTGGTCCATGACCAGCGCGCCTGAAATCGGATCGTCTTCCAATGAACATCAACAGAAAAGCGGCCTCGAAAGGGCTGCAGGGCCAATCGGCCCGGTTTGAGCTGCGCCTCTGGCATCTGGTGAACTTTGTGCTGGGCACTGCGCTTGGCTTTTGCCTCGCAGGCGCGTCGGGCGCGCTGCTGGCGGGCATTGTCTCCGCTCTCGTCTTCCTCGGCCCGGAGGTTTTCCCCCTTGTCCGCGCCATCAGGTCGGGGGCACCGGGATGAATACGCTCACACCCGGCGATGCAAGCGACCACGTCTGGCTGGACGTTCGCATCACGCCCAACAACTCGCTCACCAATCGCGTGGCCTGGACACTGGCTGGCTCGGTCGTCCCGCCCGGCGCCCTGATCTGTGCGGCCACCGCCTGGATGGGCGCATGGCTGGTCACGCCTCTGGTGGTCCTCTCCATTCTGGCCCTGGCGGGCATGATTCTCTGGCACGCCCGCCAGCTCGGCCTCTACGAACAGCGCGTCTGCCTGACCGATACCGCGCTTCTGGTGGAAACCCGCCGGAACACGGCCAGCCCGGTCGAGCGGGCCGAACTCTCCCCGCACTGGCTGCGCGTGGACCGGGTCAACGACACCGGCCGCGCCTGCGATTCCCTCGTCCTGCGGGCGGGCCTGAAGAAACTCGAAATCGGCGCGGTCTTGTCCCCGCCTGAACGCATCTCGCTGGCGAATGCCATCGAAGTGGCCCTCCGAACCCGGCGCACCAGGCAATCGCTTGCCGCCTGACTCCTCCCAACAAGAAAAGACCTACACAATGAAACACACACTCCTTTGCACCACGGCCGTCACGCTTCTCGCGTCCACCGGCTTTGCCCAGATGGCAGCGGCGCAGACCGCGACGGAACTTGCGCCTATTGAAGCGCAGGAACCGGAAACCGAAGCTGGCACACCCAGCACGCCCGGCAGCTTCACCGTCACCGGAGAGGCCGCCGCGATGAGCCGTGCGGCCTCGTCCGATCCCTTGCAGATGATCTCCCGCGCGCCCGGCGTTGCGGTGCAAACCAATGGCGGCATTGCCTCTCTGCCCAGCCTGCGCGGCCTCGCCGATGACCGTGTTGGCGTCATGATCGATGGTCAGCAGTCGACCAATTACTGCCCCAACCACATGAACCCGGTGACCTCTTATATCGACGCCTCCCGCGTTGAACGCATCGTGGTCACGCCAACCCTCTCCCCGGTCAGCCTGGGCGGCGACAATATCGCTGGCGTGATCTCCATTGAGAGCCGCGCGCCGGAATTCTCCGATGGCGGCGTGGAAGTCTCCGGCGAAGTCGGGGCCAGCTATCGCAGCGTGTCGAACGGCATCGGCGCGTCTCTGCAGGCCAATGTCGCAGGCGAGAAATTCAGCGCGCGCTACGATGCCAGCTGGAACAAGGCCGACAATTACAAGGCCGGGTCGGGCGATGAAGTCCGCTCCACGCTCTACCAGAACTATGACCAGTCGCTGCTGCTCGCGGCCCGCCCGGCAGCGGACACGCTGTTCTGGGTGCGGATCAGCCAGCAGGGCGTGCCCTATGAGGGCTTTGCCAACCAGCGCATGGACCTGACAGACAATAGCAGCACGAGTGTGCAGCTGCACGGCGAAGGCCCGGTCGGCCCCGGCATCCTGATGGCCGAAGCCGCCTGGCGCAGCGTCGATCACGAAATGAACTTCCTGTCTGACAAAGGCGGCACGCCGACAGGCGGTATGCCGATGCTCACGCAGGGCGAAGATGTCTCCGCAAAGGTCTCCTACGACACACCGGTTGAGGGCGTCGGGCAGGTGCGTGTGGGCGCGGAAATGTTCCGGGCCTCCATGGACGATTACTGGCCCGCCGTGCCCGGCAGCATGATGATGTCGCCGCTGGACTATATCAACATCAATGATGGCGAACGCAATCGCACCGGTGTCTGGGGCGAGTGGGAAGCCAGTCCGGCGCCCGCCTGGACGACCCTGCTCGGCCTGCGCTATGAACGCGTCGAAATGGATACGGGCGATGTGCAGCCTTATTCCTGGACCGGCATGATGAACATGCCCGACGCGATGGCCGCCACGGCCTTCAACGCGGTCGATCATGCGCGCGAAGACGACAATGTCGACGTCACCGCAAAGGCAACCTGGCATCCGGGCAGCAATCTTGCCGTCGAATTCGGCGCGGCCCAGAAATCCCGTTCGCCGAACTTCTACGAGCGCTACGCCTGGGGCCGGGGCTCGATGTCCGCCTCGATGACCAACATGACCGGCGATGGCGCTGGCTATGTCGGGGACATCAATCTCGAGCCGGAAGTTGCCCGCAGCCTGGCCGCCACGCTCGACTGGTCGGATGGCGAAGCCAATGGCCGCGTCCTCCGCCTGTCCGGCTGGGCCTCCAGCGTGGAGGACTATATCGACGCGGATCGTATCGGCAGCCTCAAGGACGGCTCGCCCATGCTGCAATTCGCCAATCACGAGGCGGAGCTTTACGGCCTCGAAGCCAGCGGCGGCCTGCCAGTCTGGCAGAGCGGACTGGGCGACACGCGCCTCAACGGCACGGTCAGCTGGACCAAGGGCGAGAACAAGGACACGGGCGACAATCTCTACAACATCGCCCCGCTGCAAGGCCTGTTCTCGCTGGAAAATCGCAAGGGCGTCTGGACGCAGGCTCTGGAAGTGGAACTGGTGGACGAGAAGGACACGGTCAGCGCCGTGCGACAGGAACTCCGTACACCGGGCTATGTGCTGGTCCACCTGCGGGCCGGCGGAGAGTTTGGCCGCGTCCGTTTTGCGGCCGGTATCGAGAACCTGCTGGATCAGGACTATGACCTGCCCCTCGGCGGCATCGCTTTCGGGGACTATAAGTACAATGGCAAGGTGGACCCGTTCCATCAGGTCGCTGGCCCTGGCCGGTCGTTCAATCTCAGCGTCAACGTCGCGTTCTGACGTGCTGGGGAGATTCCTCTCTCCCGGATATATGGCGGGCGTGGCACTGGCCGCGCTCGCCCATACCGGCTTGTTCGCGGCTGTCGCCTGGATGGGACCCTCCAGCGGCAGCGGCGTGCAGGTCTCTGACGATACCTTCATCGTGACTCTGGTGGAGGCGCCGCCGCAGCCGCCTGAGCCAGAGCCCGAACCGGTTCCTGAGCCGCCCCCGCCAGAGCCGGAACCCGTGCCCGAACCTGAACCGGTCGCAGATGATCCGATCCCGGATCATGAAGCAGACCTGCCTCCAGCACCTGCCACTGAGGATCAGGCCGCGCCCATCTCCGACACCGCCCCCGCAGACATCGAACCGCTCACCGCGAGCGAGTCCATCCAGATGATTGAGGAGGCCACCCCTCCCGCGTCCGCCAGCACGGCAGAAGCGCCTGCGCCTTCCACGGGCTCGCTCTCCACCGCTGGCGATGGCAAGGCGGAAATGGATGCCTACACAAGGCAGGTCCGCATCGAACTCGCGAAGCATGCGCCCAGGGGCGTGCGCGGCGCACGCGATTGCAAGGTCGAGTTCCGGCTCTCCCGCTCCGGCGAAGTCGTGTCCGTCGGCATAAGGCAGGGCAGCGGCAGCCGGCTTTACGACCGGCGCTGCCTGAACGCGGTGACCTCCGCCGTGCCGTTCCCGTCCGCACCGCCAAGGGCAACGCGCGAAGACCTCAGCTTCACGATCGTGATGCAGCAGAAGCGCTAGCGCCTTCTGCAAACATGAAACTGTGGATAGGTTTCGCGCGCCTGAAAAACGTGGCGTGCGTAATATTCATTATTAAACTCCGCAAATTCAACGCTCTTCCAGCGCGCCGTTAAGGCCCGTGGCGAAACGTGTCAGGAAGGGTAAACAAAGGGGGGCATTCTGGTTACGAACACGCCCCGTCTTCGCCCTGATTTCCAAATGCGCTGTTAAGGGCTTTCGGCGAAAACCGTCTCACCGAACAAGCACTGCCCTGACGTGGTGCAAAACAAAAGAAGGCGGTGATGATGCTCGACGCGATGACACAGACAGCACCCTGGCAGGTTATGGCCTTCTGTGTCCTCCTCATGGGCGGAATCATCGTCGTGACCGAGGCGTTCAAGTCCAGCCGCGAAGTCTTCTGGGGCGACCTGTTCAGCGACGACGAGTACGACTGAGCTTCAGGGCGCCCCTCGCGCCTCAGCCCGCTTTTTCCACAAACACTGTCCCGGCCGAATAGCCGGCGCCAAACGAGCAGATCAGGCCCTTGTCACCGGGCTTGAAGTCTTCCGAATGCTTGTGGAAGGCGATGATCGATCCGGCGGAAGATGTGTTGGCATACGTGTCCAGCACCGTCGGGCTCTCATCGGAATTGGCCTCGCGGCCCAGAACCCTCGATGAGATCATCCGGTTCATGTTCGCATTGGCCTGATGCAGCCAGAGGCGGCGAAGATCCGTTCCCTGAAGGTTCAGCTCGCCAAGGTGCTCGTTGATCATCGTTGCCACCATGGGCACGACTTCCTTGAACACTTTGCGGCCTTCCTGCACGAACAGCTTGTCCGGTGCGCCGATGCCTTCCGGGGCGGCGCGGTTCAGGAAGCCGAAATTGTTGCGGATATTGTTCGAGAACTCGGTCTTCAGCTTGGTGCCGAGGATCTTCCAGTGGCCAGCCGGTGCGATGCTTTCCTCTTCCACCAGAACGGCGGTGGCGACATCGCCGAAAATGAAGTGGCTGTCGCGGTCCGTGAAGTTGAGGTGACCGGAGCAGACTTCCGGGTTCACCATCAGCACGGAGCGGGCAGAGCCTGAGCGCACGAAATCGGCAGCCGTCTGAATGCCGAACGTGGCGGAGGAACAGGCGACGTTCATGTCGAACGCAAAGCCATTGATGCCGAGGGCCTTCTGAACTTCGATCGCCATGGCCGGATAGGCGCGCTGCATGTTGGAGGCGGCGCAGATCACGGCGTCGATATCTTCCGGTTTGCGGCCAGCGCGCTCCAGCGCCTGACGGGCTGCGTTCACGGCCATTTCGGCGAGGACGGAAATCTCTTCATTCGGGCGTTCCGGAATGCGCGGCGCCATGATGTCCGGATCGATCACGCCGGACTTGTTGATCACATAGCGCGACTTGATGCCGGAGGCCTTCTCGATGAACTCGACGGAAGAGTGCGTCTTCGGCTCGATGATGCCGGAGGCGATATCCGCCTCGCGCTCGCGGTTCCAGTTGTCAGCCCAGGCATTGTAGCTGGCGACCAGTTCTTCGTTTGAAATGGAATGCGGCGGCGTCCACAGGCCTGTGGACGAGATGACGGCGTTTTTCATGAGGCCCTCTTGGTGCGCGCCGCATACGAGTCACGCGGCAAGATCCTGATCCTTATCCGTTTTTCTCTAGCGCGCCTTTGGGCTCGGGTCGAGATGCCGGTTCAGTCCGGGGTCCGCAGGCCGGAATCGACGGTTTGCTTGGCATCATTGCTGGACATGCCGGAAGCTTCCAGCACGGCCTGGCGATGTTCAGCGGCTTCGTGGTCCGCCTGGGCGCGATCGGCTTCCTTGCGGTCACGGGCCTCGATCAGGGCCAGCTCGGTCTTCATGCACCTGGCGCGCTCATCCGGCCCTGGCGCGTAGGAGCAGTGGGCATAGGCCTCGGCCTGGCGGCTTTCGGCGGCAGTGGTAGAAACACAGCCTGCCAGCAGGGGCAAGGCGAGGGCGAGCATCGGAATCATCTTGTTCATGGCTACATCTCCTGCACTTCATGGTGACGCGGGCAAGTTACGTCATGGTCATTCACCATACCAACCGCCTGCGCCCAGGCATAGACGATGGTGGGGCCGACGAATTTGAAGCCGCGCTTCTTCAGGTCTTTCGACATTGCCGCCGACCAGTCTGTCGAGGTCGGTGCCTGCCGGAAGTGCTTCCATGTGTTCACAATCGGCTTGCCGCCGACAAAGTCCCAGCAATAGGCGGAGAAGTCTTCACCGGCCTCGGCCATGGCGAGGTAGGCCTGCGCATTGCCGATCAGGGCTTCGATCTTCTTGGGGCTGCGGATGATGCCGGGATTCTTCAGCGCCTTCTCCACGCGCTTCGGCGTCCAGCGGGCGAGCTTCTCCACGTCGAACGCGTCGAACTCCTCGCGGATCGAGTCGCGTTTGCGCAGGATCGTGATCCAGGAGAGGCCGGCCTGCATGCCATCCAGCTGCAGCTTTTCCCACAAGGCCCTGCCATCGCGCTCCGGCACGCCCCATTCCTGGTCGTGATAGTCGCGGTAGACCTGATCCGTCAGCGGCGCCCAGGCGCAGGGAAATGTGTCACTCACCGGAGGCCTCCTCAGCAAGGGCCCGCATTTCGGCGTCGGCCCAGCCGGGCAGGTCGAAATGGACGGGCTGGTCGTTACAGGTCAGGGGGCGGGACTGGTCCAGCGCCGCCTGCAGCCGGTCCGTGCGGACCAGCGCGAGCCCGGCCTGGCCTTCCACGCTGGTAATCGTGCCAACCGGGGCCGCCGCGAAAATGTCGGCGCCAGCCTCCAGGGCCTCGCCGTGCACCGTCAGCGTGCGCTTGCGGATCTTGCCGCGCCGTTTCATCCGGCTGGCGACTTCCTGCCCGACGAAACAACCCTTCTTGTAATCCACGCCGCCCATCTGATCCATGTTGATGTCGGTCGGGAATACCTCCGCCGCGCGATAGTCGGCGCCCCATTCGGGCACGCCCGCGGCGATCCGTCTGGCGCACCATTCGGCCTCGGCCAGGGGCTCGCCCGCTTCGGTCACGGGAACATAGGCGCGCCCGGGCAGGTCGGTGCTGCGGGGATCACCGTGGCCGTCACCCAGGATCACGGCTGCACGCATATCGTCCACGCTTATGTCCACCGCTGCGCGCAGCCGGAACATCTTCAGACGCTTCATCAGGTCCTCGGCGGCATCCTCATGCACGTCCAGAAGTACGCCGTCTTCGGTCCGCTGCGCCAGATAGTCTGCGATCACTTTTCCCTGCGGCGTCAGCAGCGCGCCGTAGCGCATCGCGCCCTCGGCCCAGTCCGTGACCGAGTTTGTGACCGTCCGCTCCAGCAGGGCGATTGCGTCTGGTCCGGCGAGGCGAATGAGAGTGCGGCGGGGAAAGCGCATGGCGATGGCTCCGTTGCCTCAGCCCGCCTTGCGCGGGAACGCAGCGATCAGGGCTGCCGCGAGGCCGCTCTTGATCAGGGCGCCAATCGCGAAGGGCGCAACGCCTGTGGCGAACGCAGCCTCCGGTCCGATCAGTGCCGTCAGCCAGCTCCAGCCGGCAAACAGGATCACCGCATGCAGGCCGAGGAAGCCGGCGAGACGCCCGCCATGGCTGGCCAGACGGTCACCCTTTGGCAGGAAGCCTGCGGCGAACGCCACAAGCGGGAAGCTGATCAGATAGCCCGCCGTCGGCCCGGCCAGGGCCACAAGGCCCGGCTTTCCGCCTGCCAGAACCGGCGCGCCCGTCAGCGACAAAGCGAGCCAGGCGAGCACGGTCATCGCTCCGGCCCGCGGGCCCATCAAGGCCCCGATCATCAGCACGACCAGGGTCTGCATCGTCATCGGCACGGGGTACATCGGCACGGAAATATGGGACGAAGCCGTCAGCGCGGCGACGCCGGCAAGACCGATCAGCGCGGGACGCAGCAGGGTCTGGTAGGCGGGGCGTGTCATGGCATGTTTCATGGGTGGGAGGCCTCATATCCGGTGGGAGAGGCCGACTTGTGGGACGGGGCCGCCACAGGGTCAAGCAGCCCTGCTGACACCTCTTGTCAGCGACGGAACACGAAATAGCGATTGAGCACGTAGTTGGTGCTGAATGAGCCTGCCACACCCGCCGCAAAATAGACGCTCACCCACAGGCCCTCAGGGCTGCGCGCCAGTTCCAGCGCCGCAATGATCGCAACGCGTACAGCGCCCGCGACGCAGAGGACGCCCATGTTCGCGGCCATGCGCTTTGCCGAAAAGCGCGAGCCGTCCTCCCGGAAAGTCCAGAACTCATGAACGAGGTAAAAGAGGGCGCCGACCGTGAAGAAGGCAATGGCCGCCGCGACGGAGAGGTCCAGACCGGCGAAGTGGAACAGCGCCAGCGTCAGGACATAGTCGATGCCGAGCGCCGCCAGACTGGCCGCGAAATAGCGGGCGCCTGGGCTTTCCCGGAGCCGTTTGATCGCCTCGCCTTGGATCGTCATGGTCACGCGCGCACTCGTGCTGGCTGCAGATCCGGGCAGATTAGGCGAAAAACCCTAACATCCCCCTGCGAGGCGCGTGAGGCTCAGGCGTCGGCTTTGGCCGGGGCAGGCCAGGGCTGGAACTTTGCCGGTGGCGGGGACGGCTTGAACTCGGTCTCGTCGAGGGCGGCCAGCGCGCGCGCCCGGTCCGCCGGGGTGAAACTGCCCGTGGTGGCGCAGAACTCGACCATGTTGCCGTTCGGATCCCGCGTGTAGACCGAGTGGCACCAGTTATGGTCGATCTCCAGCACATCCAACCCGGCCGCGTTCCAGCGGTCCTTCCAGGCGGCCAGTTCTTCCACCGTGTCGACGGTGAAGGAATAGTGGTTGGTGCCCGGCGGCAGGCCGCCTGCTTCGTTCAGGTCGTATTTGTAGCCGTCCTGACCTGCCGTCTCGTGCAGCTCCCAGAAGGCGATGAAGCGGCTGTCGTCGCCGTCCATCCGATAGAAGAAATGCTTGCCCCAGCCGCCGCCGGGAATGGGCGCAACTTCGACCTTCACAAGCTCGAAGCCCATGATCCGTTCGTAGAAATCGTGCGTCGCCTTCATGTCTTTCGCGGCGAGAGCGAGATGGTGATAGGCCATGTTCAGTCCTCCTTACGGTCCACCATGTTCATGACATCGGCGCTGTCGCCGCCATTGCTGACGTCGGGGGCCGGGATTTCGACCACGCGCTCATCGACATCGTCATATTCGAGGCGCAGGGCCCGGCTCATCACGGCGTGCATCATGTAGGTGCAGGTGATGTAGGTGAATTCGAGGATTTCCTCGTCGCTGAGGTGGCGCTTCATCGCTTCGAACACGCCGTCCGGCACGCGTCCCCGCTCCAGCACCAGCGCGTCTGTATAGGCCAGCAGGGCCCGCTCCAGCTCGCTATAGCAATCGGCCACCTGCCAGTGCGGAATGGCCTCGATCTGCGCCTCGGTGAAGCCGGCGTCGCGCGCCGCTTTGCAGTGCTGGGAAAACACGAACTGGCTGCCAACGGCATACCCGGCACGGATCTGGCCAAACTCGCGCAGTTTCGCGCTCAGCTTGCGCTCGGGCGAGCGATAGAACTGGAAGCCCTCGGTCGTATGTCTGAACGCGTCGGGGACGATGTTGAACACGGTCCACCAGTTTCCCGGCGTGCCGGTCGCGGTGCCAGGCTCTGTCAGCGGGTCCCGGTCACCGAACAGGAGGTCGAAGATCCTGTTGGCGTAGGCATTCCCCGCGTCACGCCCGGCTTCTTTCAGCCTTGGCATTACATTTCCTCCTGCCGCGATGTGTCCCGCGATCCGGGGGTAACGTACGCGTAAAGCCGGAGGTGGCCAAGCGTCACGCAACGTCAGGCATGACGCATGCGGCATGGGTGACATAGGCGGCGGGTGAGCGCATATAGGGCCTATGAGCGAGACATATGACCTGATCCTTCGCGGCGGCACGATCGTCACTCCCGGTGGCGAGATGCAGGCTGATATTGGCATTCGCGGCGAGCGCATCGCCCGCATCGGCGACCTGTCCGATGCTTCGGCGGGCGAGATTTACGGCGCCACCGGCCTGCACATCCTGCCGGGCGTCATCGACAGCCAGGTGCACTTCCGTGAGCCGGGCATGGAATACAAGGCAGACCTCGAAACCGAGGCGCGCTCAGCCGCCCTCGGCGGCGTCGTCGCCGTGTTCGAGATGCCGAACACCAACCCACCCACCACAACGCCCGCGATGCTGCAGGACAAGCTGAACCGTGCCAGGGGCCGCATGGATGTCGACCACGCCTTCTATGCCGGCGCCACGCACGACAATGTCGACCTCCTGCCCGAAATGGAGCGGATGCTCGGCTGTTGCGGCGTGAAAGTCTTCATGGGCGCCTCCACGGGCGACCTTCTGATCGCAGACGATGAAGGCGTCGAAGCCGTGCTGCGCGCCATCAAGCGCCGGGCGGCCTTCCACTCCGAAGACGAATACCGCCTTCAGGAACGCCGCAGCCTTGCTATGACCGGCGACTGGACCAGCCACCCGGTGGTGCGCGATGCCGAAGCCGCCATCTCTTCCACGCGCCGCCTGCTGCGTCTGGCCCGCAAGGTCGGCAAGCGCATTCACGTCCTCCACGTTACCACGGCGGAAGAGATGGAAATGCTGCGCGATGCCAAGGACGTCGCCAGCGTCGAGTGCCTGCCACAGCACCTGACGCTTGTGGCACCGGAAGCCTATGAGCGCCTGAAGGGCTATGCCCAGATGAACCCGCCGATCCGCGAGCAGCGCCATGTCGACGCCATCTGGCGCGCGGTGAATGCCGGCATCGTGGACGTCATGGGCTCAGACCATGCGCCGCACACGAAAGAAGAAAAGGCCCGGCCGTATCCCGCCAGCCCGTCCGGCATGCCGGGCGTGCAGACCATGGTGCCGGTCATGCTGACCCATGTGAACAATGGCAAGCTGAGCCTGCAGCGCTTTGTCGAACTCACCAGCGCCGGGCCGCAGCGCGTCTTCGGCCTGGCCGACAAGGGCCGCATCGCCGAAGGCTATCACGCCGACTTCACCGTGGTTGACCTGAAGCGCAAGGAAACGATCACGAGCGAATGGTCGAAGTCGAAATGCGGCTGGACCCCGTTTGACGGCTTCGAAGCCACCGGCTGGCCGGTCGCCACCATCATCCGCGGCGACTTCGTCATGCGTGACGGCGCGATCGTGAAAAAAGGCGGCGGCAAGCCCGTCCGCTTCAACGAAACGCTGGAGCCTGTGGAGGCCTAGCCCGGTTGCCGGTCGAGCAGGCCTGTCAGGTTGGTCATGGCTTGAATTGCCTGCCGCCGCAGGATCGGGCCAAAGACCAGCCGGGCGACCATTCGCCGAACAAGCGACGTATGTCGGGTATGGAACATCCACGTCATGTCTGTCCCTCCGTCGCTGGCTGGTTTCAGTTCAAACGTCATCTGCGGCAGAAGCGGGGCGAAATCACCTTGCGTCATGAAGCGATGCGGCGGCTCGCTGAAAACGGTGACGATACGGATATCCTGAAGGCGTCCGCCCGGCATTTTCAGTGTTTCGAGATAGGCTTTGCCGACGCTGCCATGGGCCGCTTCATCCAGAGACGTCACTGAGTCGACGCCCGGATACCAGTTCTGGTAGTTCTCGTGGTTGGAAAGGAAGGCAAACACCGCTTCAATTGGCTGGTGAGTGTGTCCCGTCAAATATGTCAGGCGTAGAGGTGTAATGTTTCGCATAAACAAAGTTTACATAATGGATTCTTTTTGTAAAGTTAATTATGACACAAACTCCTGATCAGTTGCTGGATGGCGCATTGGCGCAGTTCCGCACGCACGGCTTTGCGAAGACGTCGATGTCCGACATTGCAAAGGCGGCGGGCGTATCACGCACGGCGCTGTACAATCACTTCGACACCAAGGAAGCCGTCTTCCGCGCCCTCAGCGAGCGGATCAACAGCCGGGCGACCGGGGCTGTTTTGAAAGCAGCCGCCGCGCCGGAGGCTTGGGATGTGCGGCTGCGTGGAGTGATGCATGCGCGGTGCGACTGGGTTTACGACCTGTTGCATGATGGGGCATTCGGGCGGGAGCTAATCGATGAAAAGAACCGGATGTGCGGTGGCCGCGTCCTGTCCGCGAATGACAGGTTCACGGCGCTGCTGACAGATATTCTCGTTTCCGGCGGCATCAGGCAGAAACAGGCTGGGGTCATTGCCAGTATGCTGGTGAATGCGGTCAATGGTATTCTCGAAGCCGCGAAGACCCGCGCGGAGGCGGAGGCGGAAGTGGACCTGTTGATTGCAACGCTCTCGCTAGGACTAGGAGCAGGACACGCATGATCCCGTCGCACCTCATGAGTCGCCTGATGGAACGCTACGCCGAGCCGCAGCGTCACTATCATACATGGGCGCACGTTGAGGCGCTGCTGGCGCACTACCGCAAATGGGTGCGCTATTTCCAGCGGCCTGGCCCCGTGCTCTGGGCGCTCTACTGGCACGATGCGATCTATGATCCGCAAGCCAGCGACAATGAAGAACAAAGCGCGCGGCTTCTCGAAAAGGAAGCCGCCGGTCTTCTTTCCCCTCATGATGTGACCTTCGCTGCCCGCCTCATTCGTGCGACCGCCACGCATACGATTCCGGACGACCTGCCGACTGCCGACGCAGAAGACCTCGCCCTGTTCCTCGATCTGGACCTGTCCATCCTTGGCGCGCCTGAAGAGGTCTACGACCGCTACGAGCAGGCGATCCGCGCCGAGTACGCCTTCGTCCCTGAAGACGCCTACCGGGCCGGGCGCAGCGCCATCCTGAAAGGCTTCCTGGACCGGGATCGCCTTTACTTCACCGACATCGCCCATGCAGACTGGGACGCAGCGGCGCGCGCGAACCTGACGCGTGCGATCCGCGCGTTGGAGCAGGGGTGATGAAACACGAACGCAAGGGGCTGAACCGGGCCCTGTTCTGGCTGTATGAAGGTCACGGAAAGTGGCCCTTCATCTTCCGATGGATCATGCTGGTCTTCGACTTCGTGACCATCGCCTATTTCCTGTGGGCGCCGTTCGAATTGCGCGGACACACTCATGTCTGGATCGACTATCTGATCGGCGCGGTGATTGCGTTCGACTATCTCGCCCGCTTGTACATTGCCCGCCACCGCTTCAACTTCGTGTTCCGGCCGCTGAATATTGCAGACCTCGTCGTGGTGGTGACCATGTTCGCGCCGCTTCTGGTTTCGAACTTTGCGTTCCTGCGAATTCTGCGCGCCGTCCGGGCGATCCGCGCCTTCACATTCGTGAAGCGGATGAAAGTGCTGACGCCTTTCTTCCAGCGGCATGAGCGGGTGATCGACAAGGTGACGAACCTGGTCGTGTTCGTCTTCATCATGGCGGCGATGGTCTATGCCACGCAGGTCGGCATGAACCCGAGCATCCACTCCTATCTCGATGCGCTCTATTTCACCGTCACCAGCCTGACCACGACCGGCTATGGCGACGTGCTGATGATCGGCAAACTGGGGAGGATCATCTCGATCGTCATCATGGCGCTGGGCCTCACCCTGTTCCTGCAGTTGCTGAAGGCAATTCTGGAGCCGAACGACAAGGTCGAGCATGAATGCGAGGAGTGTGGCCTGATGATGCATGACCGTGACGCGGTGCATTGCAAGCATTGCGGCCATGTGATCCACATTCCGACACGCGGCCTGGTCTAGGCCGGAGAAAAACAATAATCAGGGGAGAGCCACAAGGTGGCCGACACAGCTCATATTGCCTTCCGCGAAGTGCCTTACCTGCCGCTGAAACTGTCGGTGGACCGCCGCGCAGATGGCACGATCTATCTTGAAAACGGCCAGCCGCTGAAGGCCTGCCCGCCCCACATGCTGGCTCCGCTGGTGAAGTGGGCCGCCGAAGTCCCTGACCGGATCTGGCTGGCCGAGCGCCCGAAGGATGGCGGCGAAGGCTGGCGCGAAGTGACCTATGCACAGGGCCTCGCCACGGTGAAGCGCCTCGCGCAGGGCTTCCTCGATGCCGGGGCCGGGCCGGATGCGCCGACCATGATCCTGTCCGCCAATGCGATCGACAATGCGCTGATCAAGTACGCCGCCATGTGGGCCGGCAGCCCGGTCGTGCCGGTGACGCCCGCCTACGCCCTCCTGTCGGAAGACCTTGGCCGCCTGAAATATATCGACCAGCTGATCGAACCGAAATTCATCTATGTCGAGGATGGCGCTGCCTATCAGCGCGCGCTGGATGGGCTCGGCGTGGACGGCCGGGTCGTGATCTTTGGCGGCGACGCGCCAGAGGGCTTTGATGCCGTCCGCATCGAACAGTTCGGTCGCTCGCCCGGCCCCGAGGTTGACGCCGCCTATGACCGTCTGACGCCAGGCAGCGTGGCCAGCTACATGATGACGTCCGGCTCTACCGGAGAGCCGAAGGCCGTTATCAATCTGCACTCGATGGTCGCCTGCAATGCCCGCATGATCCGCTCTGTCTGGGACGAGCCGCGCCTCGACGAGATCACAGGCGGCGCGCAGGTGATGTGCAACTTCCTGCCCTGGAGCCACACGTACGGCGCCCATTCCATCCTGCACAACATGCTGGACTGGGGCGGCACGCTTTACATTGACGAAGGCGCCCCGACGCCTGCGCGCTTCCCCGCAATGATCCGCAACCTGAAGGAAATCCCGACCACACAGCACACGACCGTGCCAGCCGCCTGGGCGGCGCTGGCGACGGAACTGGAACACGATCAGGACCTCGCCGACACGTTCTTCTCCCGCCTCGTCTGCATGGCCTATGGCGGCGCCTCGATGGGGCAGGACATTTACGAGCGCATTCAGGCCGTCGCCGTGCGCACAACGGGTGAGCGCATCTCTCTGTCGGCTGGCTATGGCGCGACCGAGACCGCGCCGACCGCGTCCAACGTCCACTGGCCAAATGACCGGATGGGCCTGATCGGCCTGCCGCTGCCGGGCAATACGTTCAAGATGGTGCCCGCTGGCGAGAAGATGGAGCTGCGCGTCAAAGGCGTGAACGTCACGCCAGGCTATTACCGCAACGCCGCCAAGACCGCTGAAGCCTTCGATGAGGAAGGCTATTACTGCCTCGGCGACGCGGTGAAGTTCGTTGACCCGGAAAACCCCGAGCGCGGCCTCGCCTTCGATGGCCGCACGGCGGAGGAGTTCAAGCTCTCCAATGGCACATGGGTGTCAGCCGGTACGGTGCGCGTGCAGGCCGTCGCCGCGACGGGCGGTGCATTGTCCGATGCGGTGGTCTGCGGTCTGAATCAGAGCGATGTCACGCTGCTCGGCTTCCTCAACGAGGCCTGGTGCCAGCGCCTTGTGGGTGAGGCCCTGCCTATGGACCAGCTCGCCCGCCATCCGAAAGTGATCGAACAGGTGCGCGAGGGCCTCAAGGCTCACAACGCCCACCATCCGAATCCGGCCGGACGCATCGCCCGCATCCTGCTGCAGCCCATCCCGCCGCGCGCCGATGCCGGGGAGATCACCGAGAAGGGCTATATCAACCAGGGCCGCACGCAGGACCTGCGCCAGGCCGACGTGGCGAAGCTCTATGCCGCAGCACCTGCGGCGGAAGTGATCGACCTTGGCAAGTAGAAGGCAGATCAACTGGGCTGTATGTAGATCAGAACAAGAATGTACTGCAAGTCCGCGGCGAGAACATGCGACTTCGGAGATTAAAACATGAAAATGGTTCTGGTCGGAATGAACGTTCTGATGCTGGTGATCTCAGCATCGGCGCTTGTATTGGGGGTCGTGCTGGTTTTGTCGGCGCCTGCAGGGCAATCAGATAAATTCTGGGGCCCGATGATCTTCGCTTCAATCGCGTTCCTTCTCAGTGCCACTTGGAGAGGAAACTTGCGTTTTATCGCAGGTCGCTTTGCAAGCCCTCGGGGTTTGGTGATCATGAATTTCGCTTCTGGCGCCGTGTGTAGTTACGCGACGTTTTCGGAAGTCGCCGCTGGTTCAGTTGATGCCCGATTTTGGATTGGGTTGATGTTGCTCGTGCTTCTGAATATTGGCTGCACAACCTGCTGGATGCTGACCAGACAACAACGCGGTTCTTTGATTGAACGCGAATAGACGCATCAACTTTTAGCTCGACCTGCTGTAATACTCAAACAAACAAGATCAAAGGAAACACCATGGCCGATACACAGGTTCAAACCATGTCCGGCGCTGAAGCGCTCGTCTCGACCCTTGCCGACCATGGCGTCACCGCCTGCTTCGCCAATCCCGGCACGTCCGAAATGCACCTCGTCACCGCGCTCGACCATGAGCCGCGCATCCATTCGGTGCTCTGCCTGTTCGAAGGCGTCGCCACGGGCGCAGCCGACGGCCATGCGCGGGTCACCGGCGGTCCGGCCATGACGCTGCTGCACCTTGGCGCGGGCTACCTGAACGGCGGGGCGAACATCCATAATGCCAAGCGTGCCTGGACCCCGATGATCAATGTCATCGGCGACCATGCCGTGCCGCACCTGCGCTATGACGCGCCGCTCACCTCCAACATCATGGGCCTTGCCGGGCCGAACTCGAACTGGATCAAGTCTGCCGACACGGTCGCCTCCGCAGGCGATCTGGCAGCTGAAGCCTGGGAGGCAAGCTTCGGCCCTGTATCCGGTCCGGTCAGCCTTCTGCTGCCCGCCGATACGGCCTGGACCGAGGGTGGCAAGCCCGGCAAACGCCGCGCGCGCCCGATGCTGCGCAAGCCGGATGCTGCCCGCATCGAGGCTGCCGCCCGCAAGCTTAAAGACGCGAAAAAGCCGGTCATCCTGATCAATGGCACGGCGCTGACGAAAGAAGGCCTCGCCCAGGGCGCGCGCCTGAAAGCGGCGGGTATCCGCGTCATCACTGACACGTTCTTCCCGCGTCAGGCCCGCGGCGCCGGTGTGTTCATCCCGGACCGGATGCAGTATTTCGCCGAGGGCGCCGTGGCAGACCTTGAAGGCGCAGACCTGATGCTGGTCGCCGGCACGCAGGTGCCCGTCGCCTTCTTCTCCTATCCGGGCAAGCCATCCGTGCTCGTGCCGGAAGGCTGCACGCCCTACATTGTCGGCGGCCCGGAAAGCGACAGCGCCGCCATCCTCGAAGCCCTCGCTGATGCTATCGGCGCGAAAGACAGCGCAGGCTTCGCCCCGCTGGAAACGCCCTCCATGCCGTCCGGCGACCTCAACGCGATGACGATCGGCATGTCGATCTCCCGTCATCTTCCGGAAGGCGCGTTCGTCTCCGATGATGCCGTCTCCAACGGCCTGCCATGTTTCCTGACCACCCAGCGCGCCCAGCCGCACGACTGGATGATGCTGACCGGCGGCGCCATCGGCATGGGCATGCCGCTCGCGCTCGGCGCCGCTGTGGCTGCGCCGGACCGCAAGACGCTTTGCCTCACCGGCGATGGCGCAGGCATGTATACCAATCAGGCCCTGTGGAGCATGGCGCGTGAACAAGCCAATGTGGTCACGGTCGTCTTCGTCAACCATTCCTACCGTATCCTGAACATCGAGCTGGCCCGCACCGGCGCTGGCAATCCCGGCCCGACGGCAAAGTCCATGCTGGAACTCGGCCAGCCGGAAATCGATTGGGTGAAACTGTCAGAAGCGCAGGGTGTGCCCGCTCAGGATGCGTGGACGGCGGAAGAATTCGACGCCGCCCTCGAACGCGCCTTCGCCGCCGAAGGCCCGCAACTCATCGCCGCGCACGTTCCGGCGCGGTAGGGTATCGGCCGTTTGTGTCATCCCGGAATTTGCGCAGCAAATATCCGGGACCCTTTTGCCGACCTGCGAACGATGTCCCGGATAAACCCTGCGGGTTTTCCGGGATGACACAAATTGCATTGTGTGCTGAGGAAGTTTATTCCTCGCCGCGCTTCAGGTCTTCCTGGATCTGGATCTCTTCCGGCTTGCCGGAGATGCGGGAACGGTAGACCTGCGTGTTCTCGATGATGCGCTGCACATAGTTGCGCGTCTCGCTGAACGGGATGAACTCCACCCAGTCGATCGGATCGACGTCGCCGGTGCGCGGGTCGCCATAGTCGGCGATCCACTGTGAGGGCCGCGTCGGACCGGCATTATAGGCCGCCGCCGTCATGATATAGCTGCCATTGAACCGGTTCAGCAGATAGTCGAGATGCTGACCGCCGAGCGTCATGTTGTAGCCCGGATCATCCGTCAGCCATGACTGGCGATAGGGCAGGCCGGAGAGCTTCGCTTCGCGCGACGCGGTTGCCGGCATGAACTGCATCAGGCCGCGTGCGCCGACATAAGACACCGCGCTCGGGTTCATCTCGCTTTCCTGACGCGACAGAGCCAGCATCAGCGAGCGTTCCACCTGCGGCTCTTTCAGCAGCGGATAGGAGACCAGCGGATAGGCCGCGTCGGTGGCAATAATGCCCTTGGCGAGACCGGCTTTTGCGCCCCGCACGCCAATGTCCGGCACGTGGTATTCGGCGGCCAGCTGCGAGAGCTGGATATAGTCCGCCTCGGACTCCAGAAGGTCGTCGAGGTGATAGGCGAAGGTGCGGAACAATTGCGTTTCGCCGGCCTCGCCCAGAAGGCGCAGGGCCTTGACCATGGGGCGGCCTTCAAAGGCGGCAATGTCTGCATCCGTCGGCTGAGAGGCTGGCGCGAAATAGATCTGCTTGTCGCCGACTTCTTCCGCCGCGAGCTGGCCGTAATAGGTGGATTTGTGAGCAGCGGCGTCGAGATAGGCGACCTGCGCCCGCGCTGTCTCGCCGAGGGCTGCTTCGGCGCGGCCCGTCCAGTACTCACCGCGCGCCAGGCTGATCGGCGTCGACACGCCTTCGGTCATCGTTTCGAAGTGTTGCAGCGCCCGTTCCGGATCGCTGTTCATACGCAGCGCAATCCAGCCGGACACCCATTCGGCATCGGCAAAGTCGGCGCCTTCTTCCATGCCGTGCGGGGAGGCGAGCTGGTAGGCGCGCTTCCACTGGCCGTCCTTCAGGTCGCTGCGCAGCGCGATGGAGCGTTCTTTCCAAAGCTTGGTGCGCCCGGCTTCCGGGATGTCCTTGCCATTGATCGCCGTCAGCAGCGGAATGGCCCCGTCCTGGTTGCCATGCGCGCGGCGCCAGCGGGCGCGGTCATACAGAAGGCCCGGATTGTCCTGCAGGTTTTCCGGCACAGCATTGACCAGCGCATCGACATTTCTGGAGCGGCCGGCCAGCGCGATGCGGGCATCGACCAGTTTGCGATAGTCCGGCGTCAGCAGCTGTTTCAGGTTCGCGGCAGCTGTGCGCTGGTTGGTCCAGAGCAGGAACTCGACGCGGGCGCGGTGGTCCTCCTGGGTCAGCTTGCCGCCGAACCGGGCCAGAACCTGACGCTCCAGCGTGCGGTCCATGGAATTGCTGTGCCAGGCGTCACGGATGACCTCCATGGCGTCGTCCATCTTGCCCACTTCGCGCAGGGCATTGGCCAGCGCGACCTTGCCCTCGCCGGTGCGGGGGCCGGAGGCTTTCAGCCAGTCGATCCGTTGGGTGGCAGAGAGGGAAGAGAGTTCGATGATTTCTTCGGCGCGGGCGCGCATATTGCCGGTCTTCGGCCAGTCGGACAGGCGGGTCAGCGCGTCGTTGACCTCCGAGAAGCCCATGCCCGGCACGCCTTCGCTGGCGCGCGTCCACATGATCAGGTCGCGCACGGCGGGATCTGTGGCCTGTTGCTGCAGGCTCGCCACTTCTTTCCAGTCATAGCGCTCGGCCGCGGCCAGCGCCTTGTGGAGGATCTCGGCGTTCTTCGAGTCGGTCGCCGTGGAGGCATAGGGCCGGTCCGGCTTCAGGCTCGGTGACTCCGGCATGCCAGCGGCAGCGGCGCCGGAAGCGGCGAGGACGGCAAACAGGGAAAGCGCGACGGGTCGGATCATATGAGTTGTCACCGGGTGTTTATTTCTGAGCCAAAGCGTGGGAAGGCAGAGGCGATTCATATATGGATCATTCCAAACAACACCTGAATCGCGGCAATATTACGATGTTTCATGGATCAATCCCAGCGCTGGTCACCCCATTCAAGAATGGGGCCGTGGACCGGAAGGCCTTTGCCGCGCTGGTCGAACGTCAGATCGCCGGGGGCTCAGCCGCCCTTGTGCCGGTCGGCACGACGGGTGAAACCTCTACTTTGAGCACCGAAGAACACAAGGACGTTGTTACGCTTTGTGTAGAAGTTGCTGCAGGACGCGTCCCGGTCATCGCGGGCGCCGGCTCCAACGCCACCGACGAGGCGATTGACCTCGTCGCGCACGCCAAAGCCGCTGGCGCTGATGCCGCGCTGGTCGTCTGCCCTTACTACAACAAGCCAAATCAGGACGGTCTCTACGCCCATTTCAAGGCGATTAATGATGCCGTCGCCCTGCCTGTGTTTCTTTACAACGTGCCGGGTCGCACCGTGATCGACATGTCCGCCGAGACGGTTGCCCGGCTTGCCCGCCTGCCGAACGTGGTCGGCATCAAGGACGCCTCGGGTGACCTGGGCCGTGTGTCACAGCACGCCGCCCTGATCGGGGAAGGGGAACAATTCTACCAGCTCTGCGGCGACGATCCGATTGCCCTTGGCCACCTCGCCATGGGCGGCCTCGGCTGCATCTCGGTCACCGCGAACGTGATGCCGGAATCCTGCGCGCTGATGCACAAGGCGTTCAATGACGGCGACCTCGACACCGCCCGCGCCATCGAGCGCCGCCTGATCGCCCTGCACAAGGCCATGTTCTGCGCGCCCTCGCCGGGACCGGCCAAATACGTCCTCCACCGCCTCGGCCTCTGCGAGCCTGACGTGCGCCTGCCGCTGACCCCGCCAGATGCCGCCGCGCGTGAACAGATCGATGCAGCCATGGCGCTGGCCGGGCTTCATGCCTAAATAGAGCCCATGGCTAAGAACGCACAAACCAAAGGCCGCTCTGACGGGATGATCGCGGAAAACCGCCGGTCACGCCGCGACTATGAAGTGGAAGACACGCTTGAAGCCGGCATCATGCTGCTCGGCTCCGAGGTCAAATCCCTGCGCGAAGGCAAGGCCAATATCGCCGAGTCCTATGTCAGTCCCGAGGGCGGTGAGCTGTGGCTGATCAATTGCGAGATCCAGACCTACAAGGGCGCCAACCGCTTCAACCACGAACCGCGCCGCAAACGGAAACTGCTCGTGTCAAAACGGGAACTGGCGAAGCTGTCGCAAGAGGTCGAACGGGCAGGACGCACCATCGTACCGCTGAAATTCTATTTCAACGACCGCGGCATGGCCAAACTCCTGATCGGCACCGCCACCGGCCGCAAGAACTTCGACAAACGCAATGTCGAAGCGAAACGCGACTGGGACAGGCAGAAGGCAAGGATCATGAAGGAGGGGTGAGAGCCCTCACCTCCCACGCCCTTCGGGCGCGGGCCCCCCCTCTCCCAGAGGGCTACCAGATTCACACATTGGGTTTGAAGCCGAGGGTATGGAGTGATTTTTTGGCGGCTTGGATTTCGAGCCAACCTTGTAGCATGACGACGGGCCCCGGTTTTCCATAGTATCCTGTCCATCCGCCGAGGCGGGCGCAGACCCATGCGGCATAGGCGAGAGAGCCTTTGGGATGGGGGTTTTTCTGCCGCAGGGTTTTGCCCTCGAGCTTGGCGCAGAAGGCTTCGAGGAGGGGAATGTCGTCAGGCTCGAAGGCGTCGCTGCAAGGGCGTAACGGACCGGGGCCTCCGTCACGGGCATGGACGAGTTGCTGGATGGCAACGGCGGCGATGAGCGCCGCGGTTATGAGCTTGTCACGCGGCTGGCGCTCCTCGATCCGCAGGCCTTCGATATCGAAGCCCTGCGTCTTGAGGGTACGGAACATCTGCTCGATCGCCCAGCGCTTGCGGTAACACGCGACGACCGCCCA
>LADW01000040.1 GCA_000961695.1 Hyphomonadaceae bacterium BRH_c29 | reverse complement strand
TCCTGATCGATAGAGATGAAAGCCTCCGGCGCAAGATCGCGATCCTGGTCTCGATCCCGGGTATTGCCGAACGCTCGGCCTCCGCCCTCCTGATCGACATGCCCGAACTTGGTACGCTGGCTGCGCAGGAGGCTGCTGCCCTGTCGGGCACAGCGCCTCTTACGCGTCAGTCAGGCAAGTGGGCGGGAAAGGCCTTCGTCTCCGGCGGCCGGGTTAATGTCCGGAAGGCCCTCTATATGCCTGCGCTCGTTGCAGCCCGCTTCAACCCCGATCTGAAGGAAAAGTACATATGTCTAACTAGCCGGGGAAAACCACCCAAAGTCGCGCTGACCGCAGTTATGCGAAAACTGATCATCCTGGCAAACGCACTGATCCGAGACGACCGAGACTGGTCGCCAGAACGCGCTTGATCAAGACGGATACTCCAGTGATATTGCACGCCCTTGCCGTAGGCGGCCCGCACCGCCGCGCGCAGCACCAGGATCTGAACCCAGATCAGGGGCCAGATCACGGCAAGGTGCGGCGGAAAGCCGGGAGGCGGATGAAGCAGTGACATTGCCTGCGACTATACATCCGGACACGGAGGTGTCGGATGGATTTATTTTTGCGGCAATGAGTACGGCGGGTTTTGCGGGAAAAGTGTTGGATTGAGCCGCGAGTCCGCAGGCCCCCCACCTGTCCTTCCCCTTGCAGGGGGAGAAACCCAACCATCAGCATCGCGCAATTTTGCAGCAGGCGTTCTCCCCCTTGAAAAGGGGGAGACAGAGGGGGTTCCGGGCAGCAGAGAACCTACCCGACCGGCCGCCTACATCCGTTCCGGAACGCGAATGCCGAGCAAATCGAGTCCCGTTTCCAGCTGCTTCAGCACCGCTGACGCCAGGCCAAGGCGGCTGGCGCGCAGGGCGGCGTCGTCTTCCGCTGCGATCGGCAGGGCCGCATAGAAACTGCTGAACGATTGCGCCAGATTATAGAGATGCTCGCAGAGGACATGCGGCATCCGCTTCTCGCGCGCCTGCAGGCAGGCAGCGGCAAAATTGTCGAGCTGCAGGACCAGCGCGCGTTCGGCGTCATGGCCGATCAGGATCGCGCCAGCTTCGTTGCCGTCGGCTTCGGCGCGGCGCAGCAGCGATTTCACGCGCACGGCGGCGTAGAGAAGATACGGCCCGGTCTTGCCTTCGAAACTGGTGAACTTGTCGATGTCGAAGACATAGTTCGTGGTCCGCGTGTTCATCAGGTCCGAGAAACGCAGCGCAGCCAGCGCGACATTCGCGGCCACCTGGTGGCGCTCTTCCGGGCCCATGTCTTCGGGCAGCTTGCCGGCTTCAATGATTTTCTTCTCGGCCTCGTCGAACGCCATCTGGTTCAGATCCGACAGCCGCAGCACGCCGCCTTCACGGGTCTTGAAGGGCTTGCCGTCCGGGCCGTTCACCGTGCCAAAGCCGATATGTTCGAGGCGGCCTTCATCGATCAGGCCGACCATTTCAGCGGCGCGGAACACTTGCTGGAAGTGCAGCGCCTGACGCTGGTCCACGACATAGAGCATACGTTCCGGCGTCGGATGAAGCGTCTCCATCCGGTCGAGGATCGTGGCAAGGTCTGTCGTGTGATAGCCCGTGCCGCCACGGCTGTTGACCAGCATGATCGGCGGCATCGGATTTTTCAGCGTTGTCTTGCCGTCTTTCTCGACGGGCACGTTCTCGCCTTCCCGGCCGATCTCCACGATCCAGGCGCCATCACTCATGCGCGCGAGGCCAGCCGCCTTGAACCGCTCGATCAGGTCGGGGATGAGACCATCCACATCGCTTTCGCCCTTCCAGAGGTCGAAATGCACGTTGAGGAATTCATAGTCGACTTTCAGCGCCGCGACAGAGACATCGATGAAGTGCTTCAGCAGCGCGCGATAGCCAGGCCGTCCGGCCTGCAGCTCGGCGACGGCCTTCTGGCTACGCTCCAGCCTGCTTTCGTCTTCCTTGGCCTTGTTGCTGGCCGCCGGGTACATCCGCGCAAGGTCGTCAATCGTGACCGGCGGTTCCTCCGGATACGGACCGGTGAAGTCTGCGTCGAAATAGATGAGGCCCGGTTGTTCGTCGTACAGTTCCGTGACGAGGTGGCCCATCTGAAGGCCCCAGTCGCCGAGGTGGACATCACCCGTCACCTTGTCACCCAGGAAGGTGAGCAGGCGGCGCAGCGTGTCGCCGATCACGGCAGAGCGCAGGTGGCCGACATGCATCGGCTTGGCGACGTTCGGGCCGCCGAAATCAATCACGGTGACTTGCGCGTCGGCGGCAGGCTCGGCCCCGGCCATCTCGTCATCACGCACCGCTTCGGCACGTGTGGACAGGGCCTCATCAGAGACGCGGATATTGATGAAGCCCGGCCCGGCGACTTCTGCCGTCAGGACCATCGGGTGCGCCTTCAGGGCCGTGGCGACTTCGGCGGCAACATCGCGCGGGATCTTGCCGGCGGATTTCGCTGCGCCCATCGCGCCATTGCACTGGAAGTCTGCCAGTTCCGGCTTGTCGGAGCGGCGCACATCGCCCCAGCGTGCCTCAAGGCCCATGGCTTCAAAGGCGGCACTGGCGGCCGCCGACAGGTCTTTCGTCAGGCTGGCCATTGTTTAGGACCCGGCATCCATGCGGAAGCGTTTGCCGGCGCGATTGAATTCCAGCTCCTTGTCCGTCAGGTCAAAGCCAACCAGGATTTCGAAGTTGGAGCCGGCAATGCTCTCATCGGCGCGCGGAATGGTGATCCGGTCGATTTTCTGCGTCTCGCCATCCAGCTTGCTGGTGCCGAAATCCGCCGAGACCGTGTAGTATTCCTTGGCCAGAACCTTGCCGTTGCGGCGGGTGACAGCCACCCAATAGCTGAACGTGTGGTTGGACGCCGTTGCAGCCGGGCCTTTGCCGAAGGCAAAGTCGATTTCCAGTTCGGCGGTCAGCGGGTTGTCGCCGGCATAGCGGCAGAAGCTGCGCACGTCGGTGATCTCGCCGGTATAGGTGATGTCGGAATAGAGGTCTTCCGTGCCTTCGCTGAACTGCACGACGCGGGCAGCATCATAGATCGACCCAACGGGCGGACAGGCGCCAGCATTCTGGCGGCTGTCCAGGGCATCGGCGAAATCCTTGGTGCTGGAACATCCGGCCAAAAGTGCCAGGGTGAGGATCGGGAGAAGAATGCGCATGCGTCTTGCTGTCCTTGTTGGCCAGTATCTCTTGGCTGGGAGGCCCGGCGGCCCCATCTGAACTTGCCCAGCCTGTGTTAAAGGGCTACGCGCCCCCGTGCAACGCCGCTAAGGCAGGTGGCTCGGCATGGCAACCGGAGACAAGATGAAATGACGGAAAGGCGCCCCCTTACGATCCGCCTCGCGGCCCCCCGGGGCTTCTGCGCTGGCGTCGACCGGGCCATCCAGATTGTCGAGGAAGCGCTGCGCAAATGGGGCGCGCCGGTCTATGTCCGCCACGAAATCGTGCACAATGCCCATGTCGTCTCCCGGCTGGAGGCCCTCGGTGCCATATTTGTCGAAGAGCTGGACGAGTGCCCCGAAGACCGCCCGGTCATCTTTTCAGCCCATGGCGTGCCGAAATCGGTGCCGGCTGAGGCCCAGTCCCGCAAAATGATCTATGTCGACGCGACCTGCCCGCTGGTCTCCAAAGTGCATGTCGAGGCCGAACGCCATGACCGCGAAGGCCGTGAGATCGTGCTGATCGGCCATGCTGGTCACCCGGAAGTCATCGGCACAATGGGCCAGCTGCCGGACGGCCGCATCCACCTGATCGAGACGGTGGAGGACGCGGAAGTCTTCCAGCCGAAAGACCCGGCCAACCTCGCCTTCGTCACCCAGACCACGCTCAGCGTCGACGACACCGCCGACATCGTCGCGACGCTTCAGGCGCGCTTTCCCGGCATCTCCACGCCCCACAAGGAAGACATCTGCTACGCCACCACCAACCGCCAGGACGCGGTGAAGGTGATCGGAGAAGGCGCGGGCCTCGTCCTCGTGATCGGGGCGGAGACCAGCTCCAACTCCAAACGGCTGGTGGAAGTTGCCCTGCGCGCCGGGGCGGACCGGGCCGAACTGGTCGCCAGCGCGGACAATATCGACTGGGACTGGTTTGACGGGGTCACCCTGCTGGGCCTCACCGCCGGGGCCAGCGCACCGGAAGACCTGGTGCAGGGCGTCATCATCGCCTGCCGCGCCCGGTTCGACGTGTCTGTCGTGAACGTGGAAACAGCCCGCGAGACCGTGACGTTCAAACTGCCCCGCGTGCTGTCGGCGTAAGGTCCACTCGCCCCAACCTCTCCGATATTTAACCCAAAAAAAGATGACGCCTACGTCATTTTCCGTATTTTGCCTCTGTTTTCCGGGCGCTAACCTTTTCCCAATCCGGCCTTTCACCCTGTTTGAGCCGGAAACAAATTGGGAGAAACGCCATGAAAGTCCATCTGGTCTCCGGACCGCCCACCGAGACGCGCTACTTCAAGGATCCCGGTGAACTGGCGGACAAGCTGACGCCGGAAGACGTCGAAATCGTCCGCGAAATCTTCAACACGCCGCTGACCGGGTCCTACAATTGGGACTATGAGAGCGCGAACGCCAAGATCCGCCGCCTGTACGAGTTGGGCAAGCGCTTCAACTGGAACGCCGAAATGGATGTCGACTGGGATGTCCCGTTCGACAAGGCCGAAGGCCCGTCTCAGGCAGGCCTCAACCCGCTGCACGACCATCCGGTCTACCTCGCCATGAGCGACGAGGAGAAAAACGAGTATGCTTGGCGCTCTCAGGCCCAGGTGCTGTCGCAGTTCCTGCACGGCGAACAGGGCGCCATGATGGTCGCCTCTCAGCTCGTGTCCTGCGCGCCGACCTATGACGCCAAGCTCTACGCGTCGTCGCAGACCTTCGATGAGGCCCGCCACGTCGAAGTGTTCAACAAATACCTGCGCAAGCGCTGCAAGGTCGAATACCCGATCAATCCGAGCCTCAAGCTGTTGCTCGACAAGATCCTCACCGATTCCCGCTGGGACCTGAAATTCATCGGCATGCAGGTGCTGGTCGAAGGCCTGGCCCTGGCCGCCTTCCAGACCATTGCCCATTCGACACGCGATCCGCTGCTACGCCAGATCGTGACCCTCGTGATGCGCGACGAAGGCCGCCATGTGGCGTTCGGCGTCAACTATCTGGAGGACTGGATCAAGTCGCTGTCCGAGGAAGAGATCGAGGAGCGCGCCCAGTTTGCCTATGAGGCCTGTGCCATCATGCGCGAGCGGCTGTTCTCCACGGTGGTGGAGGAAGAATTCGGCTTCGACCGCGAGGAAGCCCGGCGCGCGGCCATTGATTCCGCCGGCGGCAAGGCCTTCCGCAACTTCCTCTTCGAGCGGATGATTCCGAACCTGAAGCGCGTCGGTCTGCTGACCGAAAGCGTGAAACCGAAATTCGAGGCGCTCGGCGTGTTGCAGTATGAGAATGCTGCGACCGACGCGGAGATCGACTGGGCGGCGCTGGAGCGCCCGCTAGAGACCGGTCCGATCAGCCAGGTCGCTGCCGAATAGGTGTGGGGATTGCCTCGGAGGATCGGGGACGCGGGCGACCGCGTCCCCGGTTTTCGTTTCAGCCGCCGATCCTGAGAACGGCCCACATGGCGCCAGCGGCGACGGCGATCGCAATTGCGAGGTGCGGCCATGACAGTTTGCTGTGATCCAGCCCTTCACCTTCGGCCTCAAAGTCTGCCTGTGCGCGGCGGCCGGTGACCATCGGACGAACCAGATTGTCCTTGAAGAAAACAAGATAGGTCGCGATGGCCGCAATGTGCAGGGCGACCAGGGCGAGCAGCACATTGAAGCTGATCTCGTGAACCTCCGCCGCCACACGCCCGGTCTCAAACGAGACGAGCGCGGCCAGCGGGCCGGATTCCAGCCCGTCCACATCCACGGAGAACAGGCCCGTGCCGACTTGTGTGCACAGCGCCAGCAACATCGCGATGACGCTGAGCGTGCCGACCGGATTGTGCCCGAAGGTTGGCCGGTGTTGTCCGCTGCGCAGGCCTTTCAGGTAGGCCGCAATGGCGCCCGGCCCGATCTGCCAGCTGGAAAAGCGCGCCGTGCGTGAACCAAACACGCCCCAGACGAGGCGGAAAGTCAGGAGGCCAAGCAGCAGGATGCCCAGCCGCTTGTGCCAGTCCATCACGCCATTCTCAGCCGTCCACCACATGGCCAGGACCATAAAGGCCGTGAGCCAGTGGAACAGGCGCAGCGCCCCGTCCCAGACGAGGATGCGGGGATCTTTTGCCATAACGGACTAGTCGTCCTCGCGGAACTTCTCGTGACAGGATTTGCAAGTCCCGCCCGTCGTGCCGAACGCTGCGCCGATGGCAGAGATGTCGCCACCTTCAGCCGTCGTAGCGAGCGCGTCAGACGCTGCGCGGAAGTCTGCAATCTTCTCGGCGAAGAGATCCGGCTGTTCCCAGATGGCGGGAAGCGCATCTGTCTTCACACCGGATTCCGGACCAGAGCCTGCCGGGAACCAATCTGCGAGGCCAGCCGACTCGACCGGCACGCTGGCGGCGGCGGCCTGAATGGCGGCCACATCCGGCTCGCTTGCCTTCAGCTGGTCGCTGATCGTCTTGAAGGCTTTGCCCATTTTCTTGAACTGGGCTTCACGCGCCTTGACCTGTTCGGCCGGCGTCATGCCATTGTCCAGCACGACCTCCTCGGCTGCAGGCGCTGTCGCCGCATCACCGGCGCTCTCACCGCTGCCACCGCATGCGGCCAGAAGGGAAACGCCAGCAATGGCGGCGAGAACGAACGAGGATTGGCGAATCTTCATGGAAATCTCCGTGGGAAAATCTTCTGCAACGATACGCAAAGCGTGTGACAGGTTCAATCGTTCCCGGCCCGGATCGGAAATTTGCCGCAACCTGCCATGGAACTAACCGTTTCAGGCGGCAGATGTCGCAAACGCGGCAAACCCGGCCACGAAATCTGACAGGCGCTGGCGCGTTGTCTCGTCGGTCAGGTGGCCCGCCTCGTCGAACAGGCCTCCGGCCCGCGACACCATCAACCGGCCCTCAAACCAGGGGCGCATGCCCAGCGTGCGGATCACGGGCAGCCAGTGATCCTGCGACAGGATCGTGCCGAACCCGCCGGGCGAGGCGCCAATGATCGCCACCGGCTTGCCGCCGAACACACCCACCGAATCCGCCGGCGGACGGGACGCCCAATCGATCGCATTCTTGAACACGCCCGGAATGCTGTTGTTGTATTCCGGCGTCACCAGCAGCACGCCGTCGGCCGCGCGCATCGCGTCTTTCAGGGCGGTCACCGCAGCCGGAATGCCCTCCGCCGCCTCGAGATCGCCGTCATAAAGGGGAATGCCGTGCAGGGTCATGCCCGTCACAGTCACACCCGGCAGGGACAGCGCCTCGGCTGCGCGCATCAGGCCGGTATTGAAGGAGGCTTTCCGCAAGCTGCCGGAAATGGCCAGGATCTTGGTCATGCGCTGGGTCCTGTGGTTTGAAATGATTGAGGATCAGTCGCACCTTTAGCACAATTTGCCGCCATGAAAGCCTGCGGGTTGCGAGTTCAAATCCCGTCAATGATCTGGCATAAGCAGGCGCATGACCACCCGCATTGCCGCCTTCTACCTGTTCTTCCCGTTCCCCGGCTTCGAGGCCGCCCGTGAGCCTTTGCGCGCGACGCTGGACGCCGCAGGGGTCAAAGGCACCGTGCTGCTCGCCGCCGAGGGCGTGAACGGCACCATCGCCGCCAGCCCCGAAGGCATCGACATCGCGCTCGCCGCCCTGCGTGCGCTGCCCGGCGCTGAGGCCCTGGAAGCGAAATTCGCTGAGGCGGACGAAAATCCGTTCCTGCGCCTCAAAGTGCGCCTGAAACGCGAGATCGTCACGATGGGCATACCGGGCACAGACCCGAACGCCATGGTCGGCGCCTATGTCGAACCGGGCGACTGGAACGCGCTCATCTCCGATCCGGACACGGTTCTGATCGATACGCGAAACGACTACGAGTTCGCCATCGGCACGTTCGAAGGCGCCATCGACCCGGAGACGAAAACCTTCCGCGAATTCCCGGACTGGTTCCGCGCTTTCCGGGAAAAGCTCGAAGCCGAAGGCCGCAAGCCGAAGATCGCCATGTTCTGCACCGGCGGCATCCGCTGTGAGAAGGCAACAAACTTCGTAAAGGCCGAAGGCATCGACGACGTCTTCCACCTCAAGGGCGGCATCCTGAAATACCTGGAAGAAGTTCCGGAAGCCGAAAGCCTCTGGCGCGGCGAGTGTTTCGTGTTCGACGAGCGCGTCTCGGTGAAGCACGATCTGACCCCCGGCTCCTATGACATGTGCCATGCCTGCAAGCGCCCGATCACGGACGAGGACAAAGCCAGCGAAGACTATCGCCCGGGCGTCTCCTGCCCACACTGCGTCGCGGAAATGACCGACGAACAGCGCGCCCGCTTTGCCGAACGCCAGAAGCAGATCGACCTCGCCCGCAAGCGCGGCGAAGCTCATATGGGCCCCGAAGCCCGCCGCCACGAAGAGGCATGAGCGGGCCGCCCCCGAAATCTCCAATCCTCTACACGTTCCGCCGCTGTCCCTATGCCATGCGCGCGCGGCTCGCTTTGTCGGTGGCACAGATGGATGTCCGGGTCCGCGAAGTCGTGCTGCGCGACAAGCCGGCGGAAATGCTGGCGGCGAGCCCGAAGGGCACTGTGCCGGTGCTGGTGCTGGAGAGCGGCGAGGTGATCGACGAAAGCCTGGACGTGATGCGCTGGGCGCTGGCGCAGAATGATCCGCAGGGCTGGCTGAGCGCGGATGCGGCAGAAGCCAGCGCGCTGATCACGCAGAATGACGGGCCCTTTAAAGGCGCGTTGGACCGCTACAAATACCCGAACCGCTACGAGGCCGAAGGCATCGACCCGCTGGAAAACCGCGCGGCGGGCCTGGAAATCCTGCGCGGCCTGTCGGCCCGGATCGCCGCAAATGGCGGCCAGCTGCTCGGCCCGGCCCCAACGCTGGCCGACATGGCGATCTTCCCCTTCGTGCGCCAGTTCGCCCATACCGATGCGGACTGGTGGAATGCGGCCGCGCCGGAACCAGTCAAAACCTGGCTGGCCGGACACAAGCAAAGCGCGCTGTTCCGCACCATCATGGCCAAGTTTCCCCAATGGGCGCCAGGCGACGCCGAACCGGCGCTTCCTGTTGCGGGCTAAGCTGCGCCCGCCCGCTTTTGACCCCTTGCAAAATCTGCCGCGCGGCGTAAACAGCGCCTTCTTCGGCACGGAGTGTAGCTCAGCCTGGTAGAGCACTGTCTTCGGGAGGCAGGGGCCGGAGGTTCGAATCCTCTCACTCCGACCATTCTCAAATGGTGACGCGCAGCGGCAGAAATCGATCCAGTGGATCGATTTCAATTTGAGAATGACCGATGCGCAAGCGAGGGCTTCGCCAGATCCGGTCGATCAAAAAGTACGAAGAAATGCGCGCTGCGCAAGCAGGTGCCAAACGCGCCATCCCGAATTCACGTTGACAGCCCCCGGGTAACAGGCATATCTGCCCGCCGCAAGGTCTTGAGCACCTGCCGCCTGCAGACGTAAGTCACGGTGAAGCTCTTCCTCGATATGATTTTCCCTCACCCTCGATGCATTTCGACGGTGGGCAATGCAGGCCCCCATCCCAGTCGGAATGCCTCTTTTGAGGAGTGAGTGATGTCTCTGCGACCATCGCCCGACAATCGTTTCCTGCAAAAATCCCCGGCGCGGGTGTTTGCGGCAAATGCGCTGCCCATGACGCTCGTCATGTTGATGAACGGGCTGCTGAATATTACCGACGCGGCCTTTCTGGGCCATTTCGTCGGTGCCGATGCCATGACGGCTATCGGCCTTGTCTTTCCAGCCATCATGGTACTGATTGCCCTGTCGTCACTGGTCAGCGGCGGTATGTCCAGCCTGCTGGCGCGCCAGCTGGGCGCAGGTAATACGGGTGGCGCCGGCGCGACATTCGCCCAGGCCCATGGCCTCGCCCTCGGCATATGCGTCATCCTGATCGCCCTGTTTCTCTGCGGCGGACGCGCAGCGGCCAATCACCTCGCCGCCGCAGATCCTACGATCGCCAACATGGCCCTTGTCTATCTTGCGATCACCATCTTCGGGACGCCCCTGCAGTTCGTACTCGGACTGCACGCGGATACGTGGCGCAACGAAGGACAGGCCGGACTGGTCGCTCTGCTATCGGTCGGCGTGACCTTCGCCAATATTGCGCTAAATTATGTGCTGATCGGACGGCTCGGTTTCGGCGTGGCGGGATCGGCCTGGGGCACGGTTCTTGCGCAGGGGCTCGGTCTCGGGCTCCTCCTGTGGCTGCGGATGCGCGGGGGACGCCCGGTGCCCTTGCAGGCGCTTCGCACGCATCGCTGGACGGGCGGGTGGGGACGCATCGCAGCGCTCGGTGCACCGCTCAGCCTCAGCTTCATCGGCATGGCCCTTGTCGCCTCCTGCGTGATCCTGTCCATGCGACTGACCGCAGGCGACGCCTATGCCGATACGATTGCGGCCTATGGCATCGTCACCCGGGTTCTCGGCTTCGCCTATCTGCCCAGCATGGCTTTTGCGCTCGCATTGCAAAGCGTGGTCGGCAACAATTGGGGGGCTGGCCTGCATGACCGTGCACGGACCGTGTTGCAAATCGCGATGGGGACGGCGCTTGTCTATTGCCTCTGCATGGAAGTTCTGTTCCTGACCGGCGGGCGCGGGATCGGCACTGCCTTCATCCACGATCCCGGCATTGCCGCGCAGGTTGCCAGCATTCTTCGTCCGATGGCGGTATTCTACCTGCTCACCGGTCCGGTTCTGGTTCTGGCGCTCTATTTCCAGGCCATCGGGCAACCGGAGCGGGCCGGCCTGCTGACCCTGTCCAAGCCCTTTGTGCTGCTGCCGGCATCTATCGCCACATTTGCCGCAGTGAAAGGCGCAGGCGCGGTCTGGTTCGCATTCCCGCTGGCGGACGGGATCATGGCCCTTTTAACGCTCGCGATTTTTATCCCGGTGCTGAGGCATCGTGGTGAGCGCGGCCAGCCAGATCTGGTGGATTAGCCCGGCGGGCCGGGGAGACCCGGCCCGTTTCCGGTTCAGACTGACCGCTTAGCCCTTCAGGATCGCGCGGACAGCTTCCAGAGCGTCTTCGGCCTTGTCGCCGTCCGGGCCGCCGGCCATGGCCATGTCGGGACGGCCGCCGCCGCCTTTTCCGCCGACCGCTTCGGAGGCGGCTTTGACGAGGTCCACCGCAGAGAACCGGTCTGTCAGGTCTGCTGTGACGCCCACCGCGACGCCCGCCTTGCCGTCTGCCACGCCGACAAAGAGGACGATGCCGGAACCGATCTTCGCCTTCGCCTCGTCGACCAGCGCGCGCAGGTCCTTGCCGCCGACGCCTTCAGCGACGCGAGCGAGCAGCTTGACGCCGCCAATCTCTTCCGGGCCTGCCGGCGCGCTTGCACCGCCGCCCATCGCGAGCTTGCGCTTTGCGTCCGTCAACTCGCGCTCCAGAAGGCGCTTTTCCTCGCCCAGCGTTGCAACGCGCTTGGGCAGGTCTTTGAGCGGCACTTTCAGGCTGTCGGCAATGTCAGCAGCGATCTGCGCACGGCCTTTGAGGTAAGACAGCGCCTCAGCGCCCGTCGCCGCCTCGATCCGGCGCACGCCCGCGGACACGCCGCCTTCCGACGTGATCACGAACACGGCGATGTCGCCCGAACGCTCGACATGGATACCACCGCATAACTCGACCGAATAGCGGCGACCTTCGCCGGTGCCCATAGACAGGACACGGACTTCGTCGCCATATTTCTCGCCGAACAGAGCCAGCGCGCCCGCCTCGATGGCTTTCTCCGGCGTGGTAACTTGCGTGCCGGTTGGCATGTTGGCGCGGATCTGGGCGTTCACTTCATCTTCGACAGCCTCGATCTCAGCCGCACTAAGCGCGCCGCCATGCGAGAAGTCGAAGCGTAGACGGTCAGCCTCGACCAACGAGCCCTTCTGCGTGACATGCTCGCCCAGCACTTTGCGCAGGGCGGCGTGCATGAGGTGGGTCGCCGAGTGGTTTGCCATCACGGCCTTGCGGCGCACGGCATCGACATGCAGCGCGGCCTTGTCGCCGGTCTTTGCAGAGCCCGACACAAGTTCGCCAATGTGGACGTGGACGCCGCCGGCGCGCTTTTGCACGTCGCGCACGATGAAGCGCCCGCCACCTGCGAAGACGATTTCACCATGGTCGCCCGCCTGACCGCCGGATTCCGCATAGAAAGGCGTCGCGTCGAAGACCAGCTCCGCCGGGCCAGGCGACAGGGTGTCTGTCAGCGCACCGCCGGCGGCGATGGCAACCAGTTTACCTTCACCTTCGGTGGCGTCATAGCCGGTGAAAGTGGTGAGGCCGGACTTGTCGCGGACGCGGAACCAGATTTCATCTGTTGCCTGATCGCCGGAGGCAAAGCCTGCCGCGCGGCTGCCTTCGCGCTGCACGTCCATGGCGGCATCGAATGCGTCGAGGTCCACGGTCACGCCACGGGCACGCAGGATGTCCTGCGTCAGATCAAGCGGGAAGCCGTAAGTGTCGTAGAGTTTGAAGGCCGTCTCGCCCGGAAGGGAGTCGCCTTCTTTCAGCGTTTCGGATTCCTTTTCCAGCAGCGACAGGCCGTTGCCCAGCGTGCGCTGGAAGCGGGCCTCTTCCTGCTCGAGCGCAGCTTCGATCGCCGCCTTCGCGCGGCCGAGTTCCGGATAGGCCTGGCCCATCTCGGAAATCAGCGCCGGGGTCAACTTGTGCATGGTCGGCTCGCGCGCGCCCAAGAGGTGGCCGTGGCGCATGGCGCGGCGCATGATGCGGCGCAGGACATAGCCGCGCCCCTCATTCGAGGGCAGAACGCCATCGGCGATCAGGAAAGCCGACGTGCGCAGATGATCTGCGATCACGCGGAAGGAGGCCAGCTGGTCGCCCGCGGCCTTGGCACCGTAGACCGACTCTTCGGCGGCGATCAGGCCACGGAAAAGGTCGATATCGTAATTGTTGTGCACGTGCTGGAGCACGGCGGCGATGCGCTCAAGCCCCATGCCGGTATCGATTGACGGCTTGGGCAGGTTCTTGCGCGAACCATCGGCCTGTTGGTCGAACTGCATGAAGACGAGGTTCCAGATCTCAATGAACCGGTCGCCGTCTTCATCCGGGCTGCCGGGGGGGCCGCCGGGGATGTCTTCGCCGTGATCGTAGAAGATTTCCGAGCACGGGCCGCACGGGCCGGTGTCGCCCATGGACCAGAAATTGTCTGACGTGGCGATGCGGATGATTTTCGAGTCCGGAAAGCCCGCGACTTTCTTCCAGATGTCCGCCGCTTCGTCATCGTCGGCATAGACGGTGACCAGGAGGCGCTTCGGGTCGAGGCCGAATTCCTTGGTGACCATTTCCCAGGCGAAGGCGATGGCGTCTTGCTTGAAATAGTCGCCGAAGGAGAAGTTCCCCAGCATTTCAAAGAACGTGTGGTGGCGGGCCGTGTAGCCGACATTGTCGAGATCGTTGTGCTTGCCGCCAGCGCGCACGCATTTCTGCGATGTCACCGCCCGGGGGGCAAACGGCGTCTCGGCACCGGTGAAGATGTTCTTGAACGGCACCATGCCCGCATTGACGAACAGGAGGGTCGGATCGTTCTGCGGTACCAGCGGCGCGGACGCCCGGCGGGTATGCCCATGCTTCTCGTAAAAGGCGAGAAAGGCTTCGCGGATCTGGTTTACGCTGGTCATATGATCTCAGGGTCCTTGCCGTATAAAATGATCCCGGACCACCGAATCCGGCGCCGGGTCTATACGGGCGATATAAAGGCCCCTTTGCTGCGCGCCAAGATTGGTGCACCACAAAGGGGCCAGTTTGCCGGACAAGAGAGACGGAACCGGCCCTGAGAGGGCGTTTTCAGGAGAAAAACGCGAGAGAGAGGGGCCGGTCAGGCCCGATCAACCCTCGGCAGCATCCGGTGCGTCATTGTCGCTATCATCGTCGGCGGACGACATCCCGTCGGACAGCAATCCATCGGAGAGCAGGCCCGCATTGCGGCGGATGGCATCCTCGATCTCATCTGCAATGGCAGGATTTTCCTTGAGGAAGGTTCGGGCTTTCTCCCGGCCCTGACCGATCCGCTCACCATTATAGGAATACCAG
>LADW01000062.1 GCA_000961695.1 Hyphomonadaceae bacterium BRH_c29 | reverse complement strand
CCGCGACCATCACGCCGACAAGGGCCGAGGCCTGACTGTTGGTCAGCGACAATGCCGCCGCGCCGCCCGCCGCCATGGCGAGCGCCAGCCCGTCCAGCCGCACTTCCGCGCGCGACATCAGTTCCCGGCTTTCCAGATTGATCGGCAGGACGAAAGACAGCGCCAGCGACAAGGCCAGCGCGATGCCAATGCCTGCCGCAAGCGTCACGGAGGACCGTTTCAGCAACCCGTCATCGCCCAGAGCCGCGCCCATCGAAAAGCCGAGGACCGGGCCGAGCAGCGGGGCAATCACCATCGCGCCGATCACCGCCGCAACGCCATCGGAATTCAGGCCGATTGCCGCCACGATGGTCGACAGCATCACCATGACGACGAAATTGCGATCCAGCCGCGCGCCTTTTTCGACGTCGGAATAGATTTCCTCCCGCGTCGCCTGCATGGACTTTGCCTGCTTGCCTTCGGTGGCTTCCTCCAGCTTGGGCGCAGTCGCCTCAATCGGCAGGATGCTGACGCGCCATTCCTGGCTGCCTTCAAGGGCCGACTGGACATTGTCCATCAGGACTTGCTCGACGCCTTCGCGGACGAAGACCGAGATGAGCTTGCGGTCCTGCTGCTGAGTATCAAGGACGTAATAATCCACCGGCTCGGACGCCTTCACCGCGCTCAGCACGGTGTCGAAACGCTCGCCCGCCTTCAGGTGGATATCGATCCGCCTCAACGCTTCAGCCGTGCCAGCAGGCTGGACGTATCCCAGCGATTGCCGCCCATGGCCTGCACGTCGGCATAGAACTGGTCGACCAGCGCGGTGACCGGCAGCGTTGCGCCATTGGTCCGCGCAGCTTCCAGCGTGATGCGAAGATCCTTGCGCATCCAGTCGACCGCAAAGCCGTGCGTGTAATGATCATCCATCATGGTCTTCCAGCGGTTTTCCATCTGCCAGCTTTGCGCCGCGCCGCCGCTGATCGCCTCGATCACCTTGGCCGCATCCAGCCCGGACTTCTCCGCAAAATGCAGACCCTCGGCGAGGCCCTGCACGATGCCAGCAATACAGATCTGGTTGACCGACTTGGCGAGCTGGCCAGCGCCGGCCCCGCCGATATGGGTCATACGCTTGCCATAAGCGGCCATCACGGGCTCGGCCTGCGCGAAGGTCTCGTCGTCCCCCCCGCACATGATGGTCAGCGCGCCATTACGGGCGCCAGCCTCACCGCCGGAGATCGGCGCATCCAGGAAGTGGGCGCCTTTCACCTTGCAGCGGGCATAGAGATCGCGGGCGAGGTCTGCCGAGGCGGTCGTGTGGTCGACCACGATCATGCCGGCGGCGACGCTCGGCTCCATGGCCGTGAAGACCTCGGCCACGTCCGGGTCATCGCCGAGGCACATCAGGACATGCTCTGCGCCAAACGCGGCAGAGGCCGGGTCTTTCGCGACGTCGCCCTTGTGCTGGGTGGCCCAGTCTTCGGCCTTGGCCCTCGTGCGGTTCCACACCACGACCTCATGGCCCTTGGCGGCCAGATGGCCCGCCATGTGAAATCCCATCACCCCGAGGCCGAGGAATGCTGTGCGCGCCATGTCGATTCTCCTGTTGTACCCGTTCCAGATAGATTGAATTTCATACAAATCCCAGCATCCGCCGAGACGTGACCTTCACCAAGGCCTGCTAAACAGAGCAGACCACTCAGAAGGAGAGGGCACGAGCGAGCAGATGGCATATGCCACTTACTCTTCACAAGGCGCGGGCAGAATGCCCGTCGCGCCCGTCCGAAAGACGGGGACCTGGAAGATGGCCTATGCCGACTTCCTGACCGCTCTTATGGCCTTTTTCCTGTTGATGTGGCTGGTCAGCGGCGTCTCTGCCGACGACCGGACCGAAATCGCCGATTATTTCCATAACCGCTCCGCCGCTGCCGCCACCGCAGCGGCTGAAGCCGGCCCGTCAGAGGCCGACCGCGTGTTCAGCGCCCTCAGCCAGAACCCGGACCTCGTCGCCGCCGGCAACAGCCTGGTCCTGACCAGGGAAGCCGATGGCGTCCGCATCGACCTCGTCGACACGGCCGAACGCCCCCTGTTCGACCGCGCCGATGGCCGATTCACCCCGGCAGGTCACGATCTCGCGCAGAAAGCGGCTGCGGCGATCACCGTCACTGACACTGTGATCACGCTGGAAGGCCATACGGACGCATTTCCCAGCCTGACGCCCGGCTACTCCAACTGGGAGCTCTCCTCCGACCGGGCCAATGAAGCCCGCCGGGTCTTCGAAGCGGCCGGGATTGCGCCGGAACGCATCCGCGGTGTCGCAGGTCTTGCAGACACGCGGCCAATGGTCCCCGGTCAGCCCCACTTGCCCGTTAACCGGCGGGTCAGCATACTGGTCCAAGTAGAGGGTTAACGCCCTCCGGTTTCCGGGGGCCATACCAGTAACAGCCCGGAGCCCTGATGCTCGCACAATTCCTGTCCGACTGGCCCATGTGGGCAAGCCTTGCCGTGGTTTGCGCGGCAATCTGCTTCTACATGACCGACCGTTGGTCGATGGAGCTGGTCTCCGTCTGCGTCATCGCCACGCTTCTGGTCCTGTTCACCCTGCCCGGCGCCCACGGCAATGACGGCAACCCGATCAGCGCACAGGACTTGCTCTCAGGCTTCGGCAATCCGGCGCTCATCACCATCATGGCCTTGCTGGTCGTGGGACAGGGCCTGTTCCAGACCGGCGCGCTCGAAGGCCCGACCAAGGCCCTCCTCTCCGGCTATGACCGGCGCCCGCGTATCACGCTTCTGCTCGCCTTCATGGCGGTGTTCGTCATCAGCGCCTTCGTCAACAATACACCCATCGTGATCATGTTCCTGCCGGTGATGAGCGCCATCGCCCACCGCATGAAAGCCCCGGCCTCCAAGCTGATGATGCCACTCAGCTTCATCTCGATCTTTGCCGGCATGACCACACTGATCGGCACCTCGACCAACCTTCTGGCCGCAGAGGCCTATTCCCGCCTTGAAGGCCGCCAGCTCGGCTTTTTCGAACAGTCGCCGATGGGCCTGATCCTGGCTGGCGCGGGCATGGTCTACCTGCTCCTGTTCTCGAAATGGCTACTGCCGACCCGCGAGGGCCTCACCGAAGACATCGCCTCGACCTCGTCGAAACAGTTCCTGGCCCAGATCGAGGTCACCAACGATCACTTCCTGGAAGGCAAGAAACCCATTGCCGGCATGTTCACAGACTTGCCGGACATGACCGTGCGCATGATCCAGCGGGGCGAGCGCGCCTTCCTGCCGCCCTATGAAGACATCACCCTGCGCCCCGGCGACCTCGTCATCGTGGCCGCCACCCGCGCCGCCCTGCAGAGCGTGCTGACCCGTCAGCCGGACTTCCTCCAGCAGGTCTGGCAATCGGCCGGCGGCGACCTCGACGAGAACGGCCGCCCCCGGCGCCTGTCCCTGACTGAAGCGGTCATCGCGCCCGGTTCGCGCATGGTGGGCCGGACGGTTGAGATGCTGGGCTTCCGCCGCCTCACCCGTGCCGTCACGCTGGGCATCCAGCGCCGCAGCCGCATGATCCGCTCGAAACTCGGCGAGATCCGCCTCGAATCCGGTGACACGCTGCTGCTATGCGGCCCGCCGGATGCGTTTCTCGAACTGCGCCAGAGCCGCGACCTGATCCTGCTCGAATGGTCACAAACCGACATCCCGCTGACCACAAAGGCGCTGGCCGCGCGGATCATCTCGCTGATCCTCGTCATCGCGGCGGCCTCGGGCTTTGTGTCGATCCTGCACGCCTCGGTGCTCGGCGCGGTGGCCATGCTGGTGACGGGCTGCCTGAACTACCGTCAGGCCAGCCGTTCGCTGGACCTGCGCATCTTCCTCGTCATCGGCGCGGCCCTAGCCATGGGCATGGCGCTGGAGAAAACCGGCGCCGCCGAGGCCATCGCCCACACCGTGGTCGGCCTCGCCTCGCCCTATGGCACGCTGGCGGTTCTCTCAGCCCTGTTCCTGGCCGTGGCCCTGCTGACGAACCTTCTGTCGAACGCTGCGACGGCCATTCTGTTCTCGCCGATTGCCCTGTCTGCAGCCCATGAGCTGAACGTGTCAGACCCGCTGCCCTTCCTTCTGGCCGTCATCTATGGCGCCAATTGCAGCTTCGCGACGCCGATCGCCTATCAGACCAACATGCTCGTCATGGGCCCCGGACACTACCGGTTTGGCGATTTCATGCGCTTTGGTGGGCCGCTCGTTTTCCTGCTTTGGTGCGTGTTTACACTCTTCGCCTCTTGGCGGTTCGATCTGTAAGTGTAGTGTCAGGCCTATGAAATTCACGGACTCGAAGATCCTGCCAGCCGGTCTGGAGCGCTCGTTGCGTTTTTACGTAACGAATCCGAGCCCTTGCCCCTATCTGCCGGGCCGCCGGGAACGCAAGGCGTTCACCAATCTGGCGATTACCGAATCAGATCTGGTCCACAGCCTGCTCAGCCAGTCCGGCTTCCGGCGCAGCCAGTCCATCGCCTACCGGCCTGCCTGCCCGCGCTGCAATGCCTGCCGCAGTGTGCGCGTGCCGACACGGGACTTCGTGCCCTCGCGCAATGACCGCCGCGCCATGGTGCGCAACAGCGACCTGGTGCGCCGACCGGTCGATGCCGAAGCCACGCGCGAACAATACAACCTGCTGAAAGCCTATGTGACATCGCGCCATGAAGGCGGCGGCATGTCGGACATGAGCTACCGGGATTACTCCGCCATGGTCGGCGGCAGCCCGGTGCAGAGCCTGGTCTATGAATACCGTGCCGGGCCGGAAGAAGACGCGCCGCTGGTGGCCTGCGCGATCACCGACGTGCTGCGCGACGGCTTTTCGATGGTCTACACCTTCTTCGACCCGGAAATTGAAGGCCGCGGGCTCGGCCATTTCATGATCCTGGACCATATCCGGCATGCGCAGGACCTGGGCCTGCCGCACGTCTATCTGGGCTACTGGGTCAAAGGCAGCCCGAAAATGGATTACAAACGCCGCTATAAACCGCTCGAAGTGCTCGACGGCGACCAGTGGCGTCTGCTTATGGACGACGAATAGGTCCGCAAGAGACCAGACGTCAGCCGGGGCACAAAAGGGTATTTGGGGTAGGAAACGCATGATCAACAGACGCAACCTCGTTGGCGCGGGCGTGCTTGGCCTTGGCGGTGCAGCCGCCGCCTTCGCCAATCCGAGCGCGACGCCGCTGGCAGGCACCCCCGCGATCAGCCGCAGCCGCCGGCGCCTCAACATGGTGACCACCTGGCCAAAGGGCCTGCCGGGCCTCGGCGAGGCTGCTGAACGCGTCGCCCAGCGCATCATGGCCATGAGCGACGGCGTGATCGAGGTGAAAGTCTTCGCTGCCGGGGAACTTGTTCCCGCCTTCGAATGCTTCGACGCGGTCGCGAATGGGTCGGCGGACATGTATCACGGCGCCGAATACTACTGGACCGCCAAGTCATCGGCCTATCCGTTCTTCACCGCCGTGCCGTTCGGCATGACGGCGCAGGAGATCATGGGCTGGATCGATTTCGGCGGCGGCCAGGAACTCTGGGACGAAATCTCCGGCCAGTTCGGCGTGAAGGCCTTCCAGGCGGCGAACTCCGGCCACCAGATGGGCGGCTGGTTCCGCAAGGAAATCAACAGCCTCGACGACCTTGTCGGCCTCAAGATGCGCATTCCGGGTCAGGGCGGCGACGTGCTGCGCGCACTCGGCGGCTCGTCCATCGCCATTCCGGGCGGCGAGATATACCAATCGCTGCAGACCGGCGCCATCGACGCGACCGAATGGGTCGGCCCATGGAACGACTATTATCTCGGCTTCTACCGCGAGGCGCCCTATTATTACGGCCCGGGCTTCCACGAGCCGGGCTCCAGCCTCGCATGCGGCATCAACCGCCGCGTCTGGGACAGCATGAACCCCGGCGAACAGGCCACCATCAAGGCCGCCTGCGAAAGCGTGAACCACACCTCGCTGGGGGAGTTCACCTACCAGAACTCGGTCCATCTCGACATCCTGACGCGCGAGCATGGCGTGCAGCTGCGCAGCTTCCCGCCGGAAGTCGTCAAAGCCATGGCCGAAGCGGCCTGGGACGTGCGCGCCGCCTCTGGCAAGGACGGACTTGAAAAGCGCATCTATGACAGCTTCGAAAAGTCGCTGAAGCTGATGCGCGGCTGGTCCAGCATTTCCGACGGGGCGTATTACGCGGCCCGCGACTCCAACAAATAGGCCGGGCGCCACGATATGGATCCCGCTTTCTTTCTTCAGCTCGGCACATTCCTGAAATGGGGCGGCATAGCCCTCCTGCCGCTGTTCCTGTTGCCGCTGGTTACGCTGGTCGTGCCCGGCCTTGTGGAAGATTTCGCCAAACGCGTCAGCGCCGTAATCGACAGGATCAGCGGCTTTGCCTTTGGCGGCGCCATGGTCAGCGCGCTGGCCCTGGTCATGATTCAGCTGGCTGTGGTCGTGTTGCGCTACACCTATGGCATATCCTTCACCTGGCTGAACGAGCTGGTGATCTACGCCTTCGCCGCCATGTTCATGCTCGGCGCTGCGGCGACGCTGCGCGATGACGGCCATGTCCGCGTCGACATCCTGCGCCCGCGCTTCGGCGCCGATGGCCGCAACTGGATCGAGCTGTTCGGCATCTATTTCTTCCTGTTCCCGATCTGCATCCGCATCCTGACAACGGGTGAACAGGGCCTTGCCCGTGCCTGGGCGCTGTTCGAGGGCTCGCGCGAATCCGATGGCTTGCCGTTCCTGTATCTGTTCAAGACGCTGCTGCCGGCCTTTGCCGTGCTGATGCTGGCGCAAGGCGTGTCGGAGGCCATCAAGGCCGCGCTGCGCCTGACCGGAAAACTGGAAAACGAAGCCCCTGCTACCTCCGACACGGAGAGCGCACATGGAGCTTGAAATCATCCTCGCCGTGATGATGTTCGCGACCGCCATCGGCGCGCTGCTGATGGGCTACCCCGTCGCGCTCACCCTTGGCGGCGTCGCGCTCATCTATGCCCTGATCGGCATCGGCCTCGGCGTCTTCCCCGAACCGCTGCTGCGTTCCCTGCCCAGCCGCGTCCAGGGCGGCTCGATCATGCAGAACACGACGCTGATCGCCGTGCCCCTGTTCGTGCTGATGGGCGTTGTCCTCGAACGCTCCCGCGTGGCCGAAGACCTGCTGCACATTGCCAGCCGCCTGCTGGGCAAGCTGAATGGCGGGCTTGGTTATGCCGTCGTTCTGGTCGGCGCCCTGCTCGCGGCCTCCACCGGCATTGTCGGCGCGACCGTCATCACCATGACGCTGATCGCGCTGCCCTCCATGCTGAAGCAGGGCTACGACCCGCGCCTCGCCTCCGGCACCATTGCGGCCTCCGGCACACTGGGCCAGATCATTCCGCCCTCCATCGTGCTGATCCTTCTGGCCGATGCCGTGTCCAACGCGGCCAGCCAGGCGAGCCTGTCGGGCGGCGGCAAGTCGCTCGTCGTCTCGGTCGGAGACCTGTTCGCCGGCGCCCTGATCCCCGGCTTCCTTCTGGTCGTGCTCTATCTCGGCTGGATCGCGTTCAACGCCATCACGCGGCCAGAGCGTTGCCCCGCCGTGACGCTGGATGAAGACACCGCCCCGCTCACCTTCAAGGAAGTCGCCTTCGGCTTCGGCGCCCCGCTGGCCCTGATCTTCGCCGTCCTCGGCGCCATCCTTGGCGGCATCGCCCCGCCGACCGAAGCCGCCGCCATCGGGGCCTCCGGCGCCGTCC
>LADW01000067.1 GCA_000961695.1 Hyphomonadaceae bacterium BRH_c29 | reverse complement strand
CCGGCTTGAGGTCTCCGGCGCCTGAGCCGGCCGCGACCCGCCCCGCCCGCGGCCCATCCCGGTCCCGAGCTCGGTGATCGGAACAAACCTTCGCAGCAACCCGTCGCCAGTTCCCCTTTGCCACGTCGATCGGCCATCAGCGGCAGGCGCGCACCACGCCGGCCCCGCACGCGCTGTGCTTCGCTCACCGATGATAGCGCCTTGCACCAGCTAACGGGCGTTTCCCCCCTGGCGAAGCTAGATGATGGATACGCAGCGGACGCCAGCCCGCAACCCGCCCCGAGTGGCAGCATTGTGCTGCAATCCATCAGCCAAGGGATACGACCAGTGACACCCCCACTCACGCACGACGACATCGACATTTTCCGCCGGCGACTGCTTGGCGCGGCCGCAATCACCGCTGCGGCCATCGCCGCGCACGCCAATGCGGCGCCCGAACCATTGCACCCGTCCCCCAGCGCTGCCCGTTTGCCTACGCTCAGGCAAGTCTCAGCTGGATCGCTTGATGTCGGCTATGTCGACGCAGGCCCCGCAGACGGGCGCGCCGTCCTCCTGCTCCATGGCTGGCCCTATGACATCCACAGTTTCGTCGATGTCATCCCCGTGCTCGCATCCCAGGGCTACCGAGTGATCGCACCGTATTTGCGCGGGTACGGAACAACCCGGTTCCGCGCCGCACAGACGCCGCGAAATGGACAACAGGCGGCGCTTGCCCTCGACGTCATTACACTGATGGATGCGCTGCGCATCGAAAAGGCGATTGTTGCCGGCTTTGACTGGGGCGCGAGGACCGCCAACATTCTCGCAGCCATATGGCCTGAGCGTTGCAAGGCGCACGTATCGGTCAGCGGATACCTGATCGGCAATCGCGAGACCTCGCAGGCGCCGCTGCCGCCGTCTGCCGAGTTGCAATGGTGGTACCAGTTTTATTTTGCCACCGAACGTGGACGTGCCGGATATGCCGCCAATACCGCCGCGTTCGCCCGGTTGATCTGGAAACTTGCCTCGCCGCAATGGCAGTTTGACGACGCGACATTTGCGCGATCGGCAGCGGCGCTCGACAATCCCGATCACGTCGCAATAGTGATTCACAACTACCGCTGGCGGCTGGGTCTCGCCGACGGCGAGCGCCAATTCGACGATCTCGAAGGCCGGCTTGCTGCGGGGCCGGCGATCACCGTGCCGACGATCACCCTGGAAGGAGACGCGAACGGCGCGCCGCACCCGGACCCTTCAAGCTATAAGCGGAAGTTTTCGGGCAAATACGCCCATCGCCTGATCACCGGCGGCATCGGTCACAATCTGCCGCAAGAAGCGCCGGCCGCGTTTGCGCGCGCAATCATTGACGCCGACCGGCTCTAACGAGGACCCGGGCCGCCGGCATGCCAGGCGTGCTCAAGGCGTTATCCGGCCATGCCGCGATCGCGGCAACGCCTGGCCCGGCCCGGCCCTTCGCCGGTGTCAAATTGGTCCGGGGTCAAAGCTGCGTCTCGCGCAGGAGTGCAGCGTCAACCTCTCAGCCCGGTAAAATCCCGCCGCAGTGATCCCGGGCGTCCGCGAGACGGCTCGCCGCTTACGGCCCTGGGCGCGCCGCCTTGCGTGGATCGGGCGAGGGGGGCAGCCGAGCCATGGGATGCAACCGCTGACGCGCAGGTGGCGTCTCAGAACCGCGCATGCTCAAACCGCAAAACTGTGCGCGACTGCCCGGCGCGCCTGCAAGGCCCGGCCATCGAAGGCAGCGCGCCGGGCGCTCTGTGTGTTCCGCCGGCAGATAATACTAGCTCGCAGCACCTAACTGGCGAAGCCGGACCCTTAAGGCAATCTACCTGCCTGACGCTGGTGCATCCTCACCAATGTCGGTCCACATCAATTGGAGGTCGAAATGAACAATGCAGCCAGGTTCCCGCGCATGGAACCCAAACACGCCGGTGCGCCCGCGCCGGACACCTCGCGCTCAATTTCCAGGAAAAGTCTGATGATCAAACTCGTGGCAGCGCTTGCCGGCCTCGTCACGCTCTGCGGCTGCGCCTCCGCACAGCCGTCGCGTGAACCCAAGGCGACCACGGTCGTACTTGTTCACGGGGCCTTTGCCGAATCGGCAAGCTGGGACGGCGTGATTACGAAGCTTGAACGGGATGGCTACGGCGTCGTCGCAGTCGCCAATCCCCTGCGCGGTGTTCAGACAGATGCTGAATATGTCGGCCGCGTGGTCGCGTCGATCAACGGGCCGGTCGTGCTGGTCGGTCACTCTTACGGCGGTTCCGTGATCAGCGATCCCGCTGCGGCGACGGCGAATGTCAAGTCATTGGTGTTCGTTGCCGCGTTTGCGCCTGATGCGGGCGAGACAGCTGCGGACCTTGCCGGACGCTTTCCCGGATCAACGCTTGGACAAGCGCTGGCGCCGCCGGTACCGCTGCCGGGCGGCGGCCATGATCTCTACATTAATCAGGAAAAGTTCCCCGCACAGTTCGCAGCCGACGTACCGGAAGCTGAAGCGGCGCGCATGGCTGCGACGCAGCGCCCAATCCGGGAGTCCGCACTGAACGAGCCCGAGCGCGCGCCAAGCTGGAAACACCTGCCGTCCTGGTTTGTCTACGGTACGGCCGATCGCAACATTCCGCCCGAGGCGCATGCCTTCATGGCAGAGCGCGCCCGGTCTCGCGGCACGCAGGTCGTCGACGGCGCATCGCATGTCCTGATGATCTCACATCCCGATAACGTAGCCGCTGTCATCGAGGCCGCCGCCGGCGAATGAGCAGAGCGAAGGTCCGGTTGAACAGGAGCATGCCTCCCGCCGCCGGACCTTCGTTCGAATGCGCCGGTTGCCGGCGCCGACATGCGAGGCGAGCAGGCACATCGCGTCTGCCTGTGGCATAGGCGGCGCGGGGCCGCTGGCGGCGCACCATGGCCGCCTGTACGTCCGCGCGGCCCGAGGCTGTATCGGCACCTCGCATCGCAAGCATGACTGCCAGGCGATTGCGCCATGTGGCGACGGGCCTCAACCCCTTCGCCGGCCCGCGCAGCGAGCAGGACGATGCCAGGGGGACCCGGATGATTGCTGCTGCGGCGCGGTCAGCCGGTAGCAGATTTCCCGGGCGTGTCAGCCGTGGTATCGCCGGTCCCAAGCGGCGGATCGATGGCGTCGATTTCTTTCAGGAGCAGGTCGGCGGCCTGGATGTCGGTTGTCGCAAGGCCCTCGGCGAACGCTTCGCGCACCGGCCGCAGCAGGGCCGCCGCGTCGCGGAACCGGTCGTCCAAAAGCTGCAGGCGGGCAAGGTCGATCGCGGAACGCAGCTCCCAGCCCTTCGCGCCCTGCCTTTGACTCCAGGCGATCGACTCCCGCAGAAGCGCCTCGGCTTCGGCGCGACCGGCATGCGCGAGCGCGACACCCGCATTCACGCGCAGCACTTCGGGCATTGCGACCAACTCGCCGTTCTCGTTGCACCGGTTGACCAGCGCGTTCACGAGTTCAAGGGCTTCGCCAAGACGCCCGGTCAGCGTCAGCCCCTGTGTCAGGGCCAGGCTAAACGACGTCGTCAGCAGTTCGTACCGCGCTGGACGAAGGCGCGCGAGGCTCTCCTGGAGCCAGCCGAGCGCTTCGCTGGCTTGTCCTTGCTGAACCGCCAGCTTTCCCCGAAAGCCGCCGGTCGCGGCAATGTACGGGCCCAGAGCATTGACTTCAGCGCAGCGGGCAAAACGGTCCAGGTCGTCTTGCGCCTGGTCGAGGTCACCGGTCCAGAAATCCACCGATAGCGCCCAGACAAGCGCGATGCAGTGCGTGGCGGGATAGTCGAGGCTGCCCGCCTCCTGCACGGTTTGCGCCGCGAGACGCTTTGCCTGGTCGGGGTAACCCTGAAGCCAGAGTGTTCTTGCAAGCGCAATGCTCGCGCGATTGCGGTGGTCGAACCCGTAATGGATCGTCCTTGACCGTTGCGAGGGCGCGCTGTGCGTGAGCGACAGCTCCAGGAGGCGACGCGCCTCTGCATGATCTCCCGCCAGGTGATTGGAAATCCCGGCGACTGAGGCGGCGACAGCAATTGCCTCGGGCTGGGCGATCGCCTCAGCGACCTGCCCCGCCATGTCTGCCCAGGTCCGGGCTGTCTTGAAATCTCCGATCCGCTCATGAAAAATGTGCAACCGGCCGAGCACCCGGAGTTGGTTCCATCGATCGCCGAGCGCTTCTGCAACCTCCAGCGCCCGACGAAGGGCTGTCTCGGCAGCTGCGCCATTGCCGCGAGTGAACATTAGGGAAAGCCCCAGAGCCGCCTGCAACTCAAGTTCGGCGAGCGTATCACGGTCGCGATCATCGAGCTGGGCAACGACCCGGCCGCACCAGGTGCGGCACTCGGTAAACAAGGACAAGGTCAGGAACACAGGCGCACACGCCGCCGCAAGCCGGACCCCGATCGAAAGGTCGCCGTTTTCGCTGAACGCCCAGTTCAGTGCGCTGCGTATGGTGCTGATGTGCAACGAGAAGCGCGGCGCCCGTCCCAGATAAGAACCGCCGGAGGCCCAGACGCCCTCAATCCTTTCGAGATGGAGCCCGGCGCTACGCTTCATCACCGCGGTTATCGTACCCGGTCCGCGCGCAGCGAGCTTTTCATGCGCGTACGCCCTGGTAATTTCCAGCAACCGGTAGAATCCGGGCTCACCCCATCGATCATTTGCCACCAGCGACTTGGTGATCAGTTCACTGATCGCGGCCGCTGCAGCGTCAGCGTTCAGGTCGTCATCCGATATGACCTCGAGCGCGGCATCCATGGAAAACGGGCCGTGAAAAACTGATAACCGCTCCAGCGTGAGACGCTCCTCGTCGGTCAGGAGATCGTAGCTCCAGTCGAGCGCGGCCTGCAGCGTCTGTTGTCGCTGCAGCGCCGTGCGGCGACCGCTCCAGCCAAGACTGAACCGCTCCCCCAACTGCGCCGCAGTTGCTTCAAGGCCGTGTGAAGCGGCGCGCACAGCGACGAGCTCGAGCACCAGCGGCAGTCCATCCAGTCGATAACTAAGATCGGCCATCAGCCGGACCGCTTCGCGATCGACGACCAGCTTGCTGTTGGCTGCACTTGCGCGCTCGAGAAACAGCGCCACGGCGGGATAAGCCAGCATCGCTTCGCGCGAAAGGCAGGCCGCTTCATCGGGGTAGTCCAGCGAGCGCAGCCAGTGCACGTGCTCACTGCGAACCCGCAGCGGCTCACGGCTGGTCGCGAGCACTCTTACCTCTGGCGCGGCGCTGGAGATGCGCTCGACATTGGTCGCGACGGCATCCATCAGATGCTCACAATTGTCGAGGATGAGGAGAAACGCCTCCTGGCGAATATGTCCCAGTACCACCGCCATGGGATCATCGGCCTGCACCAGGATACCCAGCGCCGCCGCAATTGCCGATGACACAAGGGTCTCATCGCGCACGGGCGCAAGATCGACGAAACACACCTGCCCCTTGAAGCGCGCGAGCAGCTGATGACCGAGTTCGACAGCCACGGTCGTCTTGCCGACCCCAGCCGGTCCCACGATCGTGAAGACCCTTGTCTCACAAACCCGCTGCATGAGGAATTGCACATCCTCATCGCGGCCAAACAGCCTGGCCAATCGGTCGGGAAGTCTCTCGACCGGAGCGGCCGACGGCCCGGCTGTCTCCTGCGCCGGCGCGTCGGCGCATGGCCGGCGCCGAACCGGTGCCACGAACGCATAGCCCACCCCGACCTGCGTGGAAATGTAGCGTGCGCCTTGTTCGCCGTCGCGCAGAAGCTTTCGCAGGCCCGCCATGTGGAACCGCAGGCTGCCGTCCTCCACCACAACGTCCGGCCAGACGCGCTTCATCAACTCGCGCTTGGACAAAACTTGCCCGGGTTGTTCGACCAGCGCGGCAAGCAGATCAAATGAGCGCCCGCCGATCTCCACCGGCAATCCGTCCATCGTGAGCAGCCGCTCGGCGGGTGAGAGGCAGAATGGACCGAATTCAATTCGCTCGCGCAAATAGCCTGGCGATGCTTCTGCCATTGTCAGTCGCCTTCCCGGGACCCGGCAACCGGCCGCAGTCCCTGAACGCCGCTCGCCTGGATGATCCTCTTATCCGGGCGCCCATGCAGGCCCATAGTATCTCTCATCCCTTCCTGCGGGAAGCCTGCACCTGTTTCTCGGCGGCCTGCCGTCATCTGACAAGTTAGGCCCCGTTAGATGGTGTTAGTGCCCTCGCGCACCGCAGACGCGCCGAATGACAGCGCCGGCGTCTGTCATCCGTGGTCGTGTGGGGCCGATCGGCGGACGTTGCCTGCCGGGTCGCAGGACCACCCAGCTTAAGGGGCTGCGGGTTGCCCCCGATATGCACGCGCAATCCGAAAGGAGGCCGCGCGCCGGAGGCAAGCCTGGCGGACTGTCTGAAGACCGGGTCGGCGCAGACGGGCGATTACGCAACCTGCAAACAACTTGCTGCAGGCCGGACATCGCTCGACGATTGCGACGACTAACACGCGATCACAACGCCAAACGAGCATTCTTCGCGAATTGTCCCAGATATCCGGCACGAGACCTTACACCGGAAAGGAATTGATGTGTCGCAACGATGGATGATCACCGGAAGCTCGCGCGGGATCGGACGCGCATTGTCCGAAGCCGTCCTTGGCGCCGGTCACCGCCTTATCGCCACCGCGCGCGACCCGGCGCAACTTGATGATCTGGTGAAGCGCCATGGCGAGGCCGTCCGGACAGCCAGACTTGACGTGACCGACCCGGCTGACGCCGAGGCGGCAATGCGCTTGGCGGTAGACTGCTTTGGCGGGCTCGACGTGCTGGTCAACAATGCCGGATATGGCAACGTCAATTCGGTTGAGGACACCGGCCTCGACGCGTTTCGCCAGCAGATCGAGACGAACCTTTTCGGAACGATCATCGTGACCAAAGCCGCGATCCCCGTGATGCGCGCGCAGCGCAGCGGCCACATCGTCCAGTTTTCTTCGGTTGGCGGCCGCGTCGGTGCGCCCGGGCGCGCGCCATATTCCGCTGCCAAGTGGGGCGTCGAAGGCTTCTCCGAAGTCCTTGCTCGCGAAATGGCGCTCATCGGCGTCAAGGTCACAATTGTCGAGCCGGGTGGTTTTCGAACCGACTTTGCCGGAGCATCGACATCATTGGAGGAAGGCAGGCCTGAGTACGACGCCGTTGTTGGCGCCGCGGCGCGCATGCAACGCGAATACGACGGACGCCAATCGGGCGATCCGGCGCGCGCTGCGCAGGTCCTCCTTCAGCTTGCGCGGTTGGACCGGCCACCGCTGCGCCTTCCGCTCGGAAGCGATGCGTTAAAAATCATAGAGCAAGCCGACCTCGCAAGGCTGCAAGAACTCGACGCGTGGCGCGCGTTGAGCCTGTCCACCGACTTTCCCTTCGAAGATCGCGCCCCGGATCGGCCGGCGGCGTCGCCCGCGTCATAGTCGCGGATCAACACGCCCCGCAGAGGAGATATCAACATGAAAGACGACCGCAAATCGCGCCAGGCGACATCCGAGGTTGCAAGGAGTGGCCGGACCTGGCTCATCACCGGTGCCTCGAGCGGTCTTGGCTATGCCCTCGCCCAGCACGTCCTGCAACGCGGTGACCAGTGCGTTCTGACCGCGCGATCGAAACAGGCCATGCAAGCGCTCGCCGCCCGCTACCCTGATACGGCGCGCGTCGCTGAGTTGGACGTCACCCTGCCCGAACAGAGAAGTGCCGCCGTTGAGGCGGCCGAAGACCAATTCGGCTCCGTCGATGTGCTCGTCAACAATGCGGGTATCGACTTTGTCGGCGCCATTGAGGAGCAGAGCGAGGCTGATTACCGGGCACAGTTTGAAGTCAATTTCTTCGCGGCTGTAGAAATGATCCGGGCGGTCCTGCCCGGCATGCGTCAGCGCCGACGCGGAACCATTATCAACATCTCGTCGATGGACGGCATCGCCAGCTTGCCAGCGAATGGATTTTACTCAGCCAGCAAGTTCGCGCTGGAGGGCCTTACGGAAGCTCTGTGGCAGGAAATCGAAACCATCGGCTTGCGTGCGCTCCTGATCGAACCCGGCTCATTTCGCACCGGAATCGAGCAGCGCACCCGCGTTTCGGGAGATCCCATTTCTGCTTACCAAGCGACATCGGGCGCCTTCCGGACGTTGCTGGGCACGGCGACGCCCGACCAGTTCCCGGGCGACCCTGCCCGCGCCGCAGGCGCGATTTACGAGGTTGTCGTCTCTGGCACGCTCCGGCACCGAGTTGTGCTGGGCAGTGACGCCCAGCGGAGGATTGGCGCCAGGCTCGATACGCTGCGGGCGGAATTTGAGGCCGGAAGAGAGATGGCCCTCAGCACCGACTATCCCGGCGGAGGAAAGGCGATCCTGTGACGGGGCGCCAAGTCGCGTGAACAGCACGCCGGGCCCGGACCGGGCCGCGCGGCTGCGCGCAGGCCCGATTGCGGTCGCCGCCGTCATCATGTGCGACCAGCGAAGCTTGTCTTATGACTTTTCGTGCCGTTTGGGAGATATTGGCACCGCCGCCGAGAGT
>LADW01000050.1 GCA_000961695.1 Hyphomonadaceae bacterium BRH_c29 | reverse complement strand
CTTGTTCAGATGGCCTTGCGTCAGGATGCTGGACTTGCTCGCATTGCCGTCGAAAAATGCGCCATCAATTGCAACCAGGTCTCCGCCCGTGAGTTCAAGTGAGCGCAGCAGCAAGACAAAGTCGCGATTGGCCGCCTTCAGCGCCGCAGCGTTCTCCTGACGGAACTTGGCGATCGTCCGGTACCCCGGTCGCAATCCCTTCAATAGCCAGATCAGCTCCAGATTGCGCACCGCTTCACGTTCCAGCCGCCGGGATGAGCGCACCTGGTTGATGTAGCCATAGAGATAGAGCCTCAGAAGATCGCCCGGATCATACGGCGGCTGGCCGGCCCCCACTATCCGGTCACTATGCCGGAAACCAAGCCGGGCAAGGTCCAGCGCCTCGACGTAGGCATCGATCGCCCGAACCGGGTTATCCGCGCTCACGTAATCATCAACCCGCGGAGGAAGAAGGCTGAACTGCTGACGATCTGATCCAGACTTGAAAACGCGCTCTGTCATTACCCCAGACTCAAAGCGTTCGCCCAAAAAGAAAAGGTATTCTTGCCCAGCCTCCGTGCGATTTCTGAGCCTCAGCAGCCCTGAACCCTTGCCAATACAGGGCGTATCGGCTATCCGCCCGCCTTCAGTAACGACGGCGCCAGGCCGTACGTGTCAGCTTCTCACCTCAGGAAACACGAGGCGGAGTCGAGGGCGAAAGGAACCAAAATGTCGAAAAAAGAAATTGTTTTCAATGTCGTAGTGCGTGAACGCACCGGCACCGGTGGCGCGCGTGAAGCCCGCAATAACGGCCTCGTGCCCGGCGTTCTGTACGGCGGCGGCATGGATCCGGTCGCCATTTCGCTGAAGCTCAACGAAGTGCTGAAAGCCATCGAGACCGGACACTTCCTGTCCTCGACCGCGACGCTTGTCCACGAAGGCAAGAAACAGCTGGTGATCCCGCAGGCGATCCAGATGCACCCGGTCACCGACCGCCCGGTCCACGTCGACCTGTTCCGCGTTGACGCGAAACAGAAGATCAAGGTCGAAGTGCCTGTTCACTTCATTGGCGAAGAAGTCTCGCCGGGCCTCAAAAAAGGCGGCACGATCAACGTGGTGCGCCACACGGTCGAACTGCTCGTTCCGGCTGGCCACATCCCGGAATCGCTCGAAGCCGACGTGTCTGCACTGGAAATCGGCGATAACGTGAAAATCTCGGACATCACCCTTCCGAGCGATGCCGAGCCGACCATCACCGACCGCGACTTCACCATTGCAACCATCGCTGGCCGTGGCGGCAAAGCCGAAACGGCTGACGATGCAGAAGACGCCGCCGCTGAAGGCGAAGAGAAAGAAGACTAGGTCTCTTCCTCTGTTACGCTTTAAGGATTGGCCCGCCCGCACTATGTTGCCGGGCGGGCCGCCCACCCCCAACCAGACTTTTCGACCATCCGGGCAGGAGGCGACATCCTCATGCTGATCCTTTCCGGACAGGGAAACCCCACAGACCGCTACGCGAAGAACCGGCACAATGCCGGTTTTATCGTCATCGATGCCCTGCACGCGCGCTATCGTTTCGGGCCCTGGCGCTCGAAATTCGAGAGCCTGATCGCGGAAGGCAATATCGGCGGCCACAAGGTGCTGCTGGTCAAACCGCAAACCTATTACAACGAAACCGGCCGCGCCCTCGCCAAGGTGCTGCAGTTCTACAAACAGCCGTCAGACGACGTGACCGTCTTCTATGACGAGATCGACCTGGCCCCCGGTCGTCTGCGCGTGAAGCGGGGCGGCGGGCATTCCGGCAATAATGGCGCGCGCTCGATGATGGCGCATCTCGGCGAGAATTTCCGCCGCATCCGCATCGGCATCGGCCATCCGGGCGACAAGGCCATGGTCATGCCGCACGTCCTGTCGGACTTCACCAAGGCCGATCTTCAATGGTTCGAGCCAATGATCCGCGCCATCGAAGATGCCCTGCCCTTCCTGCTGGAGGGCGACGATGAGCGGTTCCAGACTGAAGTGATGCGCCTCGCCCCGGCCCCGAAGCACGATCCGAAACAGGCTGCCCGGCGGGGCAACGAGGACTGATCATCCTTCGACTTCGCTCAGGATGAGTCCCGCATTTTCGTAGCGCTCATCCTGAGCGAAGTCGAAGCACGTGCACGGCGCTCAGGCGTCCAGCTTGGCCAGCGCCGCAGCTTCTGCCGCTTCCGCCATCAACACCGCACCAACCGTCCCGTGGGCCGGAACCGGACTGCGGGCGAGGCCAAGACAAGCGGCATAGAAGCCTTCATCTGCCGCGCCCAGCGGATCGGGCAGCTCGGCGGCGATGTCGACCTTGATCTCGTAAGGCGTCGAGTTCTCGACCTTGCGGGTCAGGAAGTCGATCGAGATTTCACCTGACGGATAGACGACATGCATGCTGCGCCGGCGCTCAGTGGAGGCGCGGCTGGCGATCAGCCGGGCAATGCCGCCATTGGCGTAGGTGAACTCCGCCATTGCCTCATCCAGATGATCGGAATGGACGCGCTTGCCGGTGGCGGTGACGCCGGTGAACTCGTTGCCGAACATCATCGCGGCGAGGTCCAGGTCATGGATCATCAGATCCCAGATGACCGATACATCCCCAGCCCGGTTGTCCGCAGCCGGCGGGCCAGCCCGAACGGACTCGACCAGAAGCGGCGTTTCCTCAATGGCCAGCACGCCCATCGCCTTGGCGACGAAGCGCTCCTGATGGCCAACCTGAAGAATGCGCCCACGGGCAGCGGCCTCGTCTGCCAGGAAGCGCGCGGCCTTTCCGTTCAGGGCGAGCGGCTTTTCCACCAGCACATGGCAGTGCGCCTCAATGGCCTCACGCGCCAGCGTCTCGTGCCAGGTGGCCGGCACAGCAATCACGATGGCATCGCAGGCGGCCAGGAAGGCCTGATAGTCATCAAAGCCCTTGGCGCCGAACTGTTCGGCTATCCGCGTCGCGCGGGCCAGATCGAGATCATAGACGCCAACCAGGTCGGTCCTGACCGACGCGGCAGCTTTCTGCGCGTGATAGTTTCCGAACACACCGGCGCCGGCGACGCCCACTTTCAGCTTTGTCATGGCTTGGCCCTCTTGCTTCCCGCATGGCACCCAACGGGCCTCGTATCAAGACCGGGCCACAGAACCGGCGCAGAGGCTTTCTTCCCCCTCGCCCCTTCACAGGACCACCCATTGTGCCCAATTAGGGGCAAAGAAAACAACAGGAAGGAAACTCACATGGCCACGATCACCTCAACTGAATGGTCCCTCGCCAGCCGCCCCGTCGGCCTGCCCAAGCTCTCCGACTTCCAGAAGAAGACCGTCGAGATCGCCGAGCCCGCTGCGGGCCAGATCCAGGTCCAGAACAGCTGGATGTCCGTCGACCCGTACATGCGCGGCCGGATGTATGACCGCGAAAGCTATGTCCCGCCCTTCGCCATCGGCGAAACCATGACCGGCGGCGCCGTTGGCCGGGTCACCGCCTCGAACCATCCGGACTACCAGGTGGGCGACCTCGTCCAGTCCATGAATGGCTGGCGCACCGCCTGGGTCGGCGAGCCGGCCAGCGCCATGACCATGAAGCTGCCCGCCACCGGCCTGCCGGACAGCGCCTTCCTCGGTATCGCGGGCATGCCGGGTCTGACGGCCTATGCCGGCCTCCTGCGCGTGGCAGAGCTGAAAGAAGGCGACACGGTCTTCGTCTCCGGCTCCGCTGGCGCTGTCGGCTCCACCGTGGTCCAGATCGCCAAGATCAAAGGCTGCACCGTCATCGGCTCCGCCGGCGGACCGGACAAGTGCGCCTTCGTGAAGTCGCTCGGCGCCGATCATGTCATCGACTACAAAGAGGCCAAAGGCTTTGACGGCCTCGTCGCCGCCCTGCGCAAAGCTGCCCCGAAAGGCATCGACGTCTATTTCGACAATGTCGGCGGCGACCACCTGACCGCTGCCATCGAAGTCGCCCGCCCGATGGCGCGCTTCGCCGAGTGCGGGATGATCGCGCAATATAACGAAACCGGCACGCCGGTTGGTCCGCACAATATCATCCAGGTCGTCGGCAAACAGCTGAAGATCCAGGGCTTCATCGTGTCGACGCATGCCGATATGCAGCCCGCCTTCATTGCAGATATGGCCAAATGGATCGCTGCGGGGCAAATGCAATTCCAGGAAACCGTGATGGAGGGAATCGACAAGGCACCAGACGCCTTCATCGGCCTCTTCAGCGGAGCAAACACGGGCAAGATGCTCGTAAAACTGGGGTAGTTATGGCGCGCCTTTTCGACGCTTACATCATGGTAGACTGGAGCGCGGCATCCAAGCCGGCGACAGGAGCCAATTCGATCTGGATCGGCCTCCTCGCCAAGGATGCCCGTCTGAAGCTGCAGTTTCGTGCGGTGAACATCGATACGCGTCTGAAGGCGCGCGCTTTCCTTGAGGACATGGTCGGCAAGCTGACCAAGCGCGGCGACCGTGTCCTGCTCGGCTTTGACTTCTCGCTCGGCTATCCTGCCGGCACCGCAGAAGCGCTCGGCCTGAAGTTGGGTGAGGATACGGCGCCGTGGCAAGCCATGCACGCGCACCTTGCTTCCAAGCTGAAAGACAAGCCGGACAATTCGAACGCACGCTACGCCATCGCGGCAGGCATGAACTACGCGATTTCGAAAGGCCCGTTCCCGTTCTGGGGCGCGCCGGCCCGCGATGTTGTCTCAACGCTCGGCTCCACAAAGCCGGAATTCAAAGACGCGCCGCTGCCGGAATTCCGCATCGTCGAAACGCATCTGCGCGACACTAAAAAAGGCCAGCCAAAGTCGGCCTGGCAGCTTGCTTATACGGGCAGCGTGGGCAGCCAGTCGCTGACCGGCATTCCGCACGTCCATGCCCTGCGTCAGGCCTGGCCAGACGCCCGGATCTGGCCCTTCGAATTCGACCCCAGCGCCCCTCTGACGGAGGAGGATCTGGACGGCGTTAAGGTCGTGATAACCGAGATTTACCCCTCCCTGATCGGGGTAAAACCCGAATCCGGCGAAACCGCCGACGAGGCCCAGGTTCGTGGAATCGCCCATCACTACGCGGCCCTGGACGAAAAAAACGCGCTTTCAGCTGCTTTTTCCACAGCCAAAAGCCTGGATCAGGCACAAAACGCGAAAATTCAGGCCGAAGAGGGCTGGATTCCAGGCACATAGCCCGTGTCTATTGGGAATCCGGCGTGTTCACCGATTACGAATCGTGGACTAGTCGAACCAACGGCGGGGCATCGCCGTTTAACTCAAAGGAGAACCCGTATGAACAAGGGTGAACTTACGAAGGCAGTGGCCGCTGCATCGGGCCTGTCGCAAAGCGACGCCGGCAAAGCGGTTGATGCTGTATTCGACACGATCGCTGACGCGGTGAAATCGCGTAAGCAGGTCGCAATCGCAGGCTTCGGCACTTTCGCGCCGAAAACCCGCAATGCCCGCACCGGCCGGAACCCGGCAACCGGTGAACCGATCAAGATTCCGGAGAAGACATCGGCTGCCTTCAAGCCAGCCTCCGCGATGAAAGATCTCTAAAGTCCGCTCCGTCCGCGGAGTGAAAAGAGAATTCAGGCGGCGCGTCCAGACAATGGTCGCGCCGCTTTCAATTCCAGCATCAGCGTCTGCAACGTGCCAGCCACGAACACGCCGATCAACGCCCCTTCCATCATCCCTCTCGCCCCGTGCCCCTGCACGATGCCGAACCAGTAACAGGTCGGCAGCATCACCAGGAAGAACGAACCGATATGGATCAGGCTGGGCGACCAGACGATCTCCTGTGCCCGAAGCGCGTAGGACGAGGTTGCCTGCAAGCCATCGAACAGCGTCATCGCCCCTGCAAGGAACATCAGTGACGCAATCGCCGGTGCGATCAGCACACCATCGATCACGGCATCCTCCTTCACCAGAAGGTGCGACAGCGGCTCGCGGAAGACTGCCAGCAACAGGCCCAGCGTGATCCCCGTCAGGAGGGTTGCCGCAACACCCAGCCGGCCGGCATTGACGACCTCTTGCCTGTTGCCCCGTCCGAAGGCTTCGGCGACCCGCACACTCGTTGCCGACGCGATGCCCATGTAGAACATGAAGCAGAAGCCGATGAGCTGGATCGTGTATCCGTACACAGTATTTGCCGACAGGCTGATCCAGGTCGCGATGGTGAAAGTCAGGTTGAACCCGCCCCACTCCGCCACATTGCTGATGGCCGATCCGATGCCGACTTCAAACTGACGGCGCCCCTCTCCCGGCTCACTCTTTGGCGAGGCCCGGAAAGCCGGCGTCAGGAAGACGACCGCCACGAACATCATCAGGGCGATGGCATAGCGCGACCCCGTCGTCGCAATCGCAACGCCCTCGGCGCCCATCTGAGGCAGGCCCCAGAAGCCGCCAACGAAGCCAAGGTCCAGAACGATATTGAGCAGCACACCGCCATAGCTGATGACCGCCACCAGCACCGGACGGCGCAGAGCCTCCAGATAGAGCCCGCACACGGTGGAGATGGTAAAGCCCGGCAGGACGTATGCGAGAATGCGCGTCACCGAAGCTGTCGACGCGGCGACATATTCCGGATTAACAAGGTTTGTCGCATCCGAATGTGGCGCCACCTCCACAAACAGCCAGTGGAACAGCGGCTCTGCCACCATCACCACAAGCGCCATCAGCGCAAAACCCAGCGCCAATGCCGCCCACAGGCCGCGCCGGAAAATACGTCCTGATTGTGCATGCCGGCCGATACCAAGCATTTCTGAGGTCAGGACCTGCACCCCGATCAGGATGCCCATGCTGAAGCCCAGCGTGACGCCCATGGGCAGCCAGGAGTTCAGCACAAAGGGCAGCTGGCCGGGCGCGAACTGGCCCAGCACGATGGCGTCTGTCATGCTCATCAGCATCATCGACATCCGTGAGATGGCGATGGGCACCGACAGGCGCAACAAATCGATAATGTCAGCAGGCCGGACCCAGGCCGGCCAGTTCATGCTCCGCATTGGAATATCCTCTGCCCGGCGTCAGACGCCGGGCTGCGTTATGTGTTTGATTGTGTGGTGCGAAGCAAGGCCGGATCGACTCCGGCCTTGTGAATTTTCCGTGTCCTGAAGGACAAGAATCGCGACGTCCGGATTTTCGGACGTGTCAGCCGGCTTTGCGTGCCGCGTCTTTGCCGTTGCCGAGTGCCTGCAGCTTCTCTGCGACCAGGAAGGCCAGCTCCAGCGCCTGCTCACCGTTAAGTCGCGGATCGCAATGCGTGTGGTAGCGGCTGGAAAGGTCGTCCTCAGAGATCGCCTGCGCGCCGCCGATGCATTCGGTGACGTTCTGGCCGGTCATCTCGAAGTGAACCCCGCCCGGATAGCAGCCCTCGGCGTTCAGCACATCGATGAACTGGCGCACCTCGGAGAGGATGCGGTCCACCGGACGCGTCTTGAAGCCACTGTCGGTCTTCAGCGTGTTGCCGTGCATCGGATCGCAGGACCAGACGACCTTGCGGCCGCTTTTCTTCACAGCCTGCGCCAGCGGGGGCAGCCCCTTGGCAACGCCTTCAGAGCCGAAGCGCGAGATCAGCGTGATCCGGCCTGCCTCATCCTGCGGGTTGATCGCCTCGATCAGGCGGACAAGCTCGTCCGGCTCCATGCCGGGGCCGCACTTGATGCCGATCGGGTTCCGGATCCCCTTGCAGAAATTGACGTGGGCATGATCCAGCTGACGCGTCCGGTGACCGATCCACAGCATGTGCGCGGAGGTGTCGTACCATTCGCCCGACGTGGAATCGATGCGGGTCAGCGCCTCTTCATAGCCAAGCAGCAGCGCCTCGTGGCTGGTGTAGAACTCCACCTGCGCCATCTGGGGCACGGTTTCGGCGTTGAGGCCGACCGCTTCCATGAAGCGCAACGAGGCCGAGATCTGGTCCGCCAGCTTCTCGTATCGCTCGCCCTGAGAGCTGCGATCCACGAAGCCGAGCATCCAGCGATGCACGTTGGAGAGGCTCGCATAGCCCCCATTGCTGAAGGCCCGCAGCAGGTTCAGCGTCGCCGCCGACTGCGAATAGGCCTGAATCAGGCGTTCCGGGTCCGGGATGCGGCTCTCGGGCGTGAAATCCATGCCGTTGATGTTGTCGCCCCGATAGGACGGCAGCGTCACGCCATCGATGGTCTCGATGGGCTCCGAGCGCGGCTTGCCGAACTGGCCGGCGATCCGGCCCACTTTCACCACGGGCTTGGCCGCAGCGAAGGTCAGCACAACCGCCATCTGGAGAATCACGCGGAACGTGTCGCGGATGTTGTCCGGGTGGAATTCCTTGAAGCTTTCGGCGCAATCGCCGCCCTGCAGCAGGAATGCCTTGCCGTCCGCCACTTCTCCGAGGCGGGTTTTCAGGCGTCGGGCTTCCCCCGCAAACACAAGCGGTGGAAACGAGCGCAGACGACCCTCAACTGCAGCAAGTGCTGCAGTATCCGGGTAATCACCCGGGATGTGCTTCGCAGGCAGGTTACGCCAGTCGGAAGGGGTCCAGTTGCTCATCTTACGCTCCATTGATGGCCGCATTAATCACATGGAAGGCGATGGCTCAAGTTTCACCATAATTTCACAGCACAAAGGTGGCGGAATCATCCCGCCTCCCTTTACTAGAAACAGCCTGAGGCAAGCCTGAAGGACCACCGCGAGATCATGTCTCACGTCTACATCGCCCACTCCACGCTGGACCTCGACGACCTCCTGAAGCTTCACGAGGTCATGCGGGCGGCGTCCATCCCGGCAAAGTTCTCGCCGGACGACGAAAACCACCGCTCCCGCAACAATGCGGACATCGACAACGCGTTCGCGATGATCGTGCTGGTCTCGGCCACTTCGGTGCGCTCGAAGGCCGTACGGCAGGATGTGGAGCGCGCCAAGGCGCTCGGCCTGCCGCTGATCCCCTACCAGATCGACAAGGCGCGCCTGAACGGCTTCTTCAAGCAGGAAGTCCAGCCGCACCTGCGCCTCTCCAGCACGATGCCGGACGGGCTCGACCAGCTCGTCGCCGAGACACTGGCCGCCTACAAGCGCAAATGCCCCGTCATCGCGGTGATGAACCTGAAGGGCGGGGTCGGCAAAACGACGATCTCGGCGCAGGTGTTCGGCGCCTGGCACGCCATGGCCGGCGGGCGCATCCTGCTGATCGACCTCGATCCGCAATACAATCTCACCCAGACCTTCTACGAGATGGACACAGCCGACGAGAGCGCCTCCGTCGACCGCTCCGTCATTTCGCTATTCGAGCGCTCGCGCCTGCACGCCCGTGATGCGCAGAGCCCGGCGGAAAACTGGCTGGAACTCTCGACCGAGCCCTTTGCGCCGGTCGCCCGCGACAACCTCATCCACGACATCATGGCCGACGGGAACAGCTCTCCCGGCCGGTTCGACATCATCTCCGGCCAGTTCGAGATTTCGAAATACGCCTTCGCCACCGACAATGACGCGCTGGAGCGGATCAAGCGCCACTTCCTGCGCCAGGTGGACTTCTATCGCAGCGAATATGATCTGATCGTGTTCGACACCAACCCCAACGCGACCTTCCTGACGCGCTGCGCGCTGGAAGCGGCGGACCGCGTCGTCGCGCCGATGCACACAGACATCTATTCCCTGCGCGGCGTGAAATTGCTCAACGAAGTGATCCGGACGCAGATCCCCGTCGGCAAGCGCCCGGCGCTTTCAGTCCTGTTCAATGCCGTTGGCCGCTCAGAACAGTCGACCTTCGAGGCCGATGCCCGCAATGGTGAGTTCGACAAGGTGGCGGGCTTCCCGCTGTCCAGGGCGCTGCTGAAATCCGCCCTGCCGCGCTCGAAACACCTCGCCGTCAAAGCGCCGCAGAGCGGACAGCCAGCCTGGAAACAGCTGGCCATCCATTCCGGACGCGGCGGCGGGCTGAAGCAGATCCGCGAGAGCCTGAAGACGATTGCGCTGGAACTGAAAGCCCTCAGCGACGAGACGCACTAGGCGTTGCTCTTCACCTCAGGCACCCATTTCGTGCGCATCGTGACCAGCTCTTCCGCCACAGACGGGTGCACCGCGCAGGTGCGGTCAAAGTCCGGCTTGGTCACACCCATCTTGATGGCGATGCCGACAGCCTGAATGATCTCCGCCGCGTCATCGCCCACCATATGGACGCCCAGAACCTTCTCGTCTGACTGACGAACGACCAGTTTCATCAGAACACGGCTCTTGTCGCCATTCAGCATGTTCTTCATCGGGCGGAACTGCGTCTTGTAGATATCCACGGCGCCATGCGCCTTGCGGGCATCTTCTTCGCTGAGGCCCACGGTGCCGACTTCCGGCTGCGAGAACACTGCGGTGGCAATGTCCGAATGGTCAAAGTGCCAGGCATTGCCGCCGAACTCGGTGTCGGCAAAGGCATGGCCTTCGCGGATGGCCACGGGCGTCAGCGCCACGCGGTCGGTCACGTCGCCCACGGCCCAGACATTCGCAACATTGGTCTTCGACCATTCGTCGACGATCACCGCGCCCTTGTCGTCCAGCGCCACGCCTGCCGCGTCACAACCGAGTCCATCCGTATTCGGACGGCGGCCAACCGCCATCATCACGACATCGGCATCAATATGGCTGCTATTCGACAGGCTGATATGCAGCGGCAGGTCTGTACCGTCGCGCTTTTCGATCTTCTCGAACACGGCGCCCGTCACCACGCGCACACCGGCCTCTTTCAGGCCTTCATGCACGGCAGTGCGCACATCGCCGTCAAACCCGCGCAGCACTTCTTCGCCGCGATAGACAAGACAGGTCTTCACGCCCAGCCCGGCAAAGATGTGCGCGAACTCGACCGCGATATAGCCGCCGCCCGCAATGACGATATGCTTCGGCAGGTCTTCGAGGTGGAAGATTTCATTCGAGGAGACGGTGTACTCGACGCCCGGCAGCTCATCCGGCGAAGGCCGCCAGGGCGCGCCGCCGACGGCGATCAGGATCTTGTCTGCCGTGATCGTCTTGCCGGAAGTCTTCAGGCGCAGCGTGTGCGCGTCGACGAACTCGGCCCGCTCTTCAAAAATATCCACACCGGCATTTTTCAGGTTGCGGGAATAGATGCCCGACAGGCGGTCCACTTCCGCATGCATGCCCGCGACGAAAGATCCGTGATCGTATGAAACATCGCCCACGCGCCAGCCATAGCCGGCAGACTTGGCGATGTCCTTGCCATACTGGCTGGCATAGACCATGAACTTCTTGGGCACACAGCCGCGGATCACGCACGTGCCGCCCATGCGGTATTCCTCGGCCACAGCCACTTTCGCACCGGCAAGGGCCGCGATACGCGCCGCGCGCACTCCGCCAGAGCCGCCTCCGATCACAAAAAGGTCGAAGTCGTAAGCGTGCTCAGCCATGGGTCAGGTCCTTGGGTGGAATGGGTCTGCGGGCGGATATGGGCGTCCGCGTGTCAGAATTCAAACACCGTCGCGCCATTCTCATTGCCGATGATCACCGTTCGGGCGATGCCGATAAACAATCCGTGTTCGACCACGCCCGGCACATTGGACAGGCGCGCCGCCAGCGATTCCGCATCCGGGATCTTCTGGCAGTGGCAGTCCAGAATGTAGTTTCCGCCATCGGTGACAACCAGCTTTCCGCCCGGCTGCGCGCGCAATTCCACGCGCGGACGGTCGATGCCGCTGGCACATAGCGCGTCATAAACCTTCTTCGCCGTGATCGTGTAGCCGAAGGGCGTTACTTCTACCGGCAGCGGGAATGCGCCCAGCCGTTCAACCTGTTTCGACGGGTCGGCGATCACCACCATGTGATCGCTGGCATTGGCGATGATCTTCTCGCGCAGCAGGGCCGCGCCGCCGCCTTTGATGAGGTATCCATACTCGTCCACCTCGTCGGCGCCGTCCACGGTGAGGTGGATACGCTCGATCTGCTCGAATGGGATCAGCGGCACGCCAAGGCTCTCGGCCTGGCGGCGCGTCTGCTCGCTGGTCTCGATACAGCGCACGACAAGGCCGTCCGCGATCTCTTCCGCCAGCATGTCGACGAAGTATTTCGCCGTCGATCCGGTGCCGAGGCCGATGGTCATGCCGTCTTCGACATATTCCATCGCCGCCGCCGCCGCGTTCTGTTTTTCCATTTCGTTTGCCATCATCAGCCCTTTTTCTTTTCGGCCTTTCGCGCCGCCATTTTTTCGCGGAACGCCGACGCCCAGCCCTTGCGTTCCATTTGTGTTGATCTCTCCACCGCCAGCGCATCCGCCGCAACGTCTTTCGTTATCACGCTGCCGCTGCCGATATAGGCGCCGTCGCCAATCGTTACCGGAGCCACCAGCGCCGAATTGGAGCCGACAAAGGCCCCGGCGCCAATCTTCGTCTGGTATTTGAAGAAGCCGTCATAATTGCAGAAGATCGTACCGGCGCCGATGTTCGCCCCCGCGCCAACTTCGCCGTCGCCGAGATAGGACAGATGGCTCGCCTTGGCGCCTTCGGCCATGCGGACATTCTTCACCTCGACGAAATTGCCGACGAACGCGTCCTTTTCGAGCACCGCGCCGGGACGCATCCGTGCGAACGGACCGACCGATGCGCCGGGGCCGATTTCGGCGCCTTCCAGATGACTGAAGGCCCGGATCTTCGCGCCGGTCCGGATCGTCACGCCGGGGCCGAACACCACGTTCGGCTCAATCAGCGCATCTGCTTCGATCACGGTGTCATGCGCGAAGAACACGGTCTCCGGCGCCACCAGCGTAACGCCCGCCTCCAGCGCGTCCCGGCGCGCGCGGGCCTGGAAGACCGCTTCGGCCTCGGCAAGGCCCGCTTTCGTGTCGCAGCCGATCAGGTCTGCTTCCGCGCAACGCACCGCCCGGCACCGCAGCCCCTCGGCGCGGGCAAGGCCAACCAGGTCCGTCAGGTAGTATTCGCCCTTGGCATTCTCGTTCGTCACTTTCTGCAACAGGCGGAACATCCCCGCCGCGTCGCCGGCCATGACGCCGGAATTGCACAGCGTCACCTGAAGCTGCTCCGGCGTCGCCTCGCGTGCCTCGACGATGGCTTCCAGTTCGCCGTCGCCCGATGTGATGAGCCGGCCGTAGAGCTTCGGAGCTTCCGTGTCGAAACCGAGCACGCCGATGGACGCATCGCGCTGAAGCGCGCCGAACAGGTCCTCTATGGCTGCAGATGGCACCAGCGGAGAGTCCCCATAGAGCACCACAAGATCACCGTCGAACGCATCAAGATCACGCTCAGCGCACCTTACAGCATGCCCTGTCCCCATGGGCGGGTCCTGGAAGGCCACCGCGATATCGCCCGGCAGACCTGCAATATGGTCGATCAGAACCTGCTGTGACGGATGCACAACCACGACGATACGGGCGCAGCCGGTCTGGCGCGCCAGATCAATCGACCAGTCCACCATGGGCCGCCCGCCAACGGCGTGCATCACCTTCGGCAGGTCCGACTTCATGCGCGTCCCCTTGCCTGCTGCAAGGATCACGGCTGCGCGGTTTCTGGCTGTCTGGCTCATGGCAGGGGCCCTCTCGCTTTCCTACGCCCATTCGCCTAGATCAAAGGCCGATTCAAGGCGAGGGGCGAGCGGGAATTGGAGCAGACATGACAGGATGGCTCAATGGCTGGACCGTGGTGTTCGATCTCGACGGCACGCTGGTCGATACCGCGCCGGATCTGCTGAACGCGCTGAACCACGTCCTGACGCATGCAGGACTGGAGGAAGTCGACCTGCAGACTGTCGCCGGCATGATCGGCCACGGCGCCAAGGCGATGATCCGCCAGGGCATGGCGCACCAGAACATCACCCCGTCCGAAGCCGGTCTGGACGCGCTCTTCGATCGCTTCCTTGTGTACTATTCTGAACACATCTCGGTCGGTTCCCGCCCGTTCGACAGGGCGCCGGAGATCCTCGACGAACTCGCCGCCGCCGGAGCTATCCTGTCGGTCTGTACCAACAAGAAACAGGACCTGTCCGATCAGCTTCTGGAAGCGCTCGGGCTCGCGCCCCGCTTTGCTGCGATCCTCGGCGCTGACAGCGTGCCGTCAAAAAAACCGGACGGCGACCATATCGTGCGCGCCATCCTGGCAGCCGGGGGCGATCCCGCCCGCGCCATCATGGTGGGTGACAGCCGGACAGACGAAAGGGCAGCCCGGAATGCCGGACTGCCCTTCATATTCGTGCCATTTGGCTATGAAGCGGAGTCAGTGGAAGCGATTGGCGCGGACGCCGTCGTTACCCACTATTCCCTGCTACCCGAGGCGCTCTCGCGCCTGATCGGTTAGGCAGTTGCTTCAGCGCGCGGGCGATAGCTCGGACGTGCCGACGCTGCATCCGGATTGATCCGGCGGCGGGGCATGCCGTTAATCATGTTGCTGCGCACATCCGTCCGGGCGCTACGCATGGCAGGCACAAAGCCGGCGTCGATCAGATCGACATCCACTTCGTAGCCACGCTCGGCCCAATAGGCAGCAATTTTCTCGCGCAGGCGCTTAGCGCCTTCTTCGTCACACCAGTCTTTCATTTTTCTCTCTCTTCAGGCTTTTTTTATCCGGGGCGTTACCACCCCTGCCTGTCCTTCTTAGGGTCAACACTTGCGAGCCGTTCGCGGCTCGTCTCCTGTGACTGCAAAATGACAATGTTGGCCGGTAATCTCAAGACCTATTTCAAATGAAACCAATGTAATGTTATTTGATGAACGGATGTTCATACTGAACATCCGTTCATAATTCAGGGTAGCGCAAACACCAAACGCATGTTTTGTGCAAAAATACGTAAAGCCCTTATGGAACGGCTGTCCCGTATATAGGGGACAGCCCAAATTTGGCCGCAATTGGGCAACAAATTCACAGCTCCTTGTCATGCGATTAGGCATGTCTTTGCATAGCAGCTATGACGTACTTGTCACATAACTTCTCTGAGATTGTCATCCAATCACGGGACACCCGCCGGATACACTTGCTTCAGCTTTCCCGTCTTGACCTGCCGACTCAGTCGGATTAACCCACGCTCTCTTCAGGGCCGGGCGATTAGCTCAGTGGTAGAGCACTGCCTTCACACGGCAGGGGTC
>LADW01000008.1 GCA_000961695.1 Hyphomonadaceae bacterium BRH_c29 | reverse complement strand
GGGCGTTGCGGCGGGCGACGATGTGCGGACGATCGACCGGCATCTGCACGGCTTCGCCGGCAAGAATGGCGCGGGTGACGTCGCTCACTTTGCGTGGGCGCTCCAGCACGGTCGTCGAGGCAGAGTCGGGCTCCGTCGTCGGGATTTTGGCGTTCATGGCATTTTCCTTTTGTGCATCGCACAATATATTCCTGTGTGCGCGGTATATGGGGGTTCGGGTATCGCAAATAAGACGGGGAAATACTTAGTTTCCCCGCAGAAATGCATAGCTCAAATGCGCTTTCCTTAGGTCCGGTGCGGCGTTAAGAGTCCGGGATGAGACAGACTTTTGATATCAAGGGCGGCCCGCAAGACGGGCGCGCGCACCTTCCGCTGCTCCGCAAAGAGCTGACTGCCATGGGTCTCGACGGCTTTTACGTGCCGCACGATGACGAATACCAGAACGAATACCTGCCGGACGCGAACGAGCGCCTGGCCTGGGTGTCGGGCTTTACCGGCTCGTTCGGCAACGCGTTCGTGTTCACCGACAAGGCCGTGATCTTCGCCGACGGGCGCTACACGCTGCAGGCCGCCGACCAGACGGCGCCCGAGCTGTGGGAGCGTCAGGGCATTCCGAGCCCCGGCGCGTTTGGCTGGCTGGCCAAGCAGAAACTGTCCGGCAAAACGGTCGGCTACGATCCGCGCCTGATCAGCCCCAATGAAGTGACCGAGCTGAAGGCAGCCGCTGCCAAATCCGGCGCGACCCTGGTCGCGGTGGAACAGAACCCGATCGACAAGGCCTGGGAAGGACGCCCACCGCAGCCGACAGCTCCGGTCGATCCGTACAATGTGAAATATGCCGGCAAGGCGCATGACGAGAAGCGCGCCGAAATCGGCGAAGCGCTGGCAGAGGCAGGCGTCGATGCCGCCGTGCTGACCTCGCCGGCCTCGATTGCCTGGGCGTTCAACATTCGCGGCGGAGACGTGTTCTGCACGCCGCTGCCGCTCGGCCGGGCCATCCTGTTCAAGGACGGCACCGCAGACCTGTTCCTGGATGAGGTGAAAGTCTCTCCGAAGCTGCGCAAGCACCTCGGCAATACGGTCACGCTGCGTCCGCTCTCCGAAGTGGAGCAGGGGCTTGGCGAACTGGCTGGCAAGACAGTCAGCCTCGATCCGGACGTTGCCTCGTCCTGGTTCTTTGACACGGTTGAAGCCGCAGGCGGCAAGGTCGTTCGCCAGCGCGACCCGGTCGCCCTGCCGCGCGCTTGCAAGAACGAAGCGGAAATCAAAGGTACGACCGCCGCGCACATCCGTGACGGCGTCGCGCTGACGCGCTTTCTGCACTGGCTCGATACCGAAGCCCAGAGCGGGGACAAGACCGAGATTGACGCGACGATCAAACTCGAATCCCTGCGCGATGACGTTGACGGCCTGAAAGACCTGTCTTTCCCGTCCATCTCCGGCGCGGTGGAGCATGGCGCGCTGCCCCACTACCGCGTGTCGGAAGCTTCTGACCGCAAGCTCGTGCGGGGCTCGCTGTTCCTGATCGACTCGGGCGGTCAGTATCCGGACGGCACGACAGACGTCACCCGCACCGTGCCAATCGGTGAGCCAACCGACCAGATGCGTCGCCACTATACGCTGGTGCTGAAGGGCCATATCGCGCTCGCCACCGTGCGCTTCCCGCCGGGCACGACCGGCACGCATCTCGACATTCTGGCGCGTCACGCCCTGTGGCAGGCCGGGCTCGACTACCAGCATGGCACGGGCCATGGCGTCGGCGTGTATCTCGGCGTGCATGAAGGCCCGCACCGGATTGCGAAGCCGTGGAACGCTGTGCCGCTGGCGTCGGGCATGATCGTATCGAACGAGCCCGGCTATTACCGCGAAGGCGAATACGGCATCCGCATCGAGAACCTGCAATATGTTACGCCCGCTGCGCCCATCGAAGGCGGTGAGATTGACATGCTGGGCTTCGAATGCCTGACCATGGCCCCGCTCGCGCGGGACCTGATCGACGTGAAACTGCTGTCGAAGGACGAGCGCAAGTACGTCAACGACTATCACAGAAGTGTCTGGAAGGCGTTGAACCGCAAGCTCCCGGACGATGTGAAAGCCTGGCTGAAAGCGGCAACGGCGCGGATCTAAGGATCTAGACCTCTGAATATATGACGACCTTCAGGCCCGGATTTTCCGTGGCCTGAAGGGCGACATATTCGAACTTCGCCTTTCCCCCTTTGGGCAGGTAGAGCGTCTTGCGGCCAGCGCCGCCTGTCTTGATGTCGTGCAGGCCCCACCACTTCGCGAAGGCCGCGCTGCCAGCCTGTAGCCGCCCGGCGAGACGCACAAAACGCGGGTCTGAGGCATTGACGTCATAGACCGGGCGGAACTCTGCCAGCATGCGTTTTGCTTCCGCGTCCCAGCCCGTGCCGAACAGCTTGCGCGTGGCAGGACGCAGGAACATGCCCGCATAGACGTTGCGGTCCTCGCCGGACACGTCAGTGAATCCGAACAGGCTGTCTGCTGCCGTATTCCAGTGCAGCACATCGCCCAGCCGGTTGGTAACATAAGCCGGGGTCGGCAGCCGGTCGATCATGCGGCGGACGGAGGCAGGCACCGTATTGTCGCCTTCGCTTTGAGCCGGGGCGATGCCCGTGAGTGCATAAAGATGGACCGTTTCCACCGCGTCGAGCCGCAAAGCGCCGGCAATGGCGTCCACGGTCTGGCGCGACGGGCTGACGGGGCGGCCCTGTTCCAGTCTGATGTACCAGTCGACGCTGATATCCGCGCGTTCGGCCACTTCGTCCCGCCGCAGGCCCGGTGTGCGTCTGCGTCCACCTGCCGGAAAGCCGAGCGCTTCCGGCTTGATGGCTTCGCGCCGCGACCGGAGAAAGCGCCCGAGTTCGCTTTGAGGCGGACGCGTCAGGGTTTTGCTGGAGGCGGGCATGGCGGTGTTCCGTTGGGTGGGCCAGAAATATCCTGGGATTATCCTGGTCCTGTTTGAGCGTGAAAACATACCCTAAGCCTGTCTGATGATCCGTCAACGATGGATCTGGAAAAGAAGGGAACACGCAATGCCATTGATTCAGGTCTGGATGCGGAAGGGCAAGCCGTCCGCCTACAAAGCCGCCATTTCGGAAAGCATCCATCAGGCAATGATGTCTGTGATGAAGCTGCCGGGAGATGATTATTTCCAGGTGACGCATGAACTGGAGGAAGAGAACTACATCTTTGATCCGAACTATTTCGGCATGCCGCGCAGTCCGGATTTCCTGATGATCCGCCTCTCCTTCAATGCCCGGCCCGCCGCAATGAAGCAGGCCCTGTTCGAGGCGATCGCTGACAATCTTGTTGCATCACCGGGGCTGCGCCGGGAGGATCTCGGCATGAGCATCGTCGAGACGACGTTCGAGAACTGGTGGGCGCACGGGCGCCGCGTCGACAATGACACCGGCACGGATTCGCGGATCGGGAAAGCCTAGGTCAGCCCCAGCGCCTTGATGGCATCGCGCACGCCGTCCGTGCGTGCGCGCATGTCCTCGCCGATATGGGCGTGGGTCGGAATATAGAACAGGCCGAGGTCGAGCCCCTTGAGTGCGATCTCGGCGCATTCTTCCGGCATGATGACGTTCATATCCGGCGGCAGGTCTTTCGGGTCCGGCACGCTGCGCGCGATCAGCGGCGTGTAGACACCGCCCGGCATCAGCACGTGCAGGTCTATCAACTCGCCGCCGAGTTCTTCCTTCAGCCATTCGGCCAGGATCAGCACGCCGTGCTTGGTCACGCCATAAGCACCGAGTCGACTGCGCGTCACCGCAGAGGGCAGGCTGAGCGAGTTCTCAGATCCGGTGATCACCAGTCGTCCGCGCTGGCCCGCCTGTTCCAGAACTTCGCCATAGGCCTGCGCGATGCGGAACGGGGCGAACAGGTTGATCTCAAACAGTTTCATTGTGTCAGCGCCGAAGTCTTCCTGCATCACGCGTTTGCGCCGCCCGATGCCGGCATTGGAGCAGACAAGGTCCAGCCGGCCTTTCATAGTGAAGACATCTTTCACCAGGCGCACCTGCGCGTCCGGATATGACAGGTCGCAGCCGATGGCGACGCCCGGACGGGGCAGGCGGGCAGCAACCTCTGCGGCGAGGTCTTGCTGTACATCCGCGATCACCACATCAGCCCCGCGCGCACTGAGCGCCATGGCCAGCGCTTCGCCGATGCCAGACGCCCCGCCTGTGACCAGTGCCACCTTGTCATTATAGTCGATCATCTGGTGTCCTCCCGATTTTTGCCTTGATCGGCAGGCTATACTGAAAGCCTGCCGGGGTAGAGGCACCCCCTGAAGATTCCATTTGTTCTGTTTTTGTTCTCATGATAAAGAGGCGCTCGTAGAGTAGGGAGAGCGCCCCATGATACTTGCCTTGTCTATTCGTGACTTTGTTCTGATTGACCGCCTCGACATCGAGCCGGGCGCGGGCTTTACCGCGCTGACGGGCGAGACCGGGGCGGGCAAATCCATCATTCTCGACGCCTTGTCGCTGACGCTTGGCGCGCCAGCGGATCGGGCCATGATCCGCGCCGGGGCAGAGCAGGCGAGCGTTGCCGCCGAATTCGCTGTCGCGTCCCGCCATCCGGTCTGGAACGTACTGGCCGAACATGGCTTTGAGGCCACTCCGGATGAGACGCTGACGCTGAAACGCGTTGTGCGTGCCTCCGGTCCGGCCCGCGCCTTTATCAATGACCAGCCCGTCAGCGCGGCCCTTCTGGCAGAGGCGGGCGAGACGCTGGTGGAGATCCATGGCCAGCACGCCGCCTCCAGCCTGCTGAGGCCGTCCTCGCACCGCAAGCTGCTGGACTTGTTTGCTGGCAACGAAAGCCTGCTGGCGGCCTGCGCCGCCACTCATGCCACGCGGATCGAGGCGCGGGAGACGCGCGAAAAGCTGGAAGCCGAGACGGAAGAGGCAAGGCGCACACGCGAATGGCTGGCCAGCGTGGTCGATGAACTCGACGCGCTCGCGCCGCAAGCGGGGGAGGCGGAGAGCCTCACCGAAACCCGCACGCGGCTGATGCAGTCCGAACGTGTCAGCGAGGCGGTTGCCGAAGCCGAAGAGGCGATCGCGGATGCCGATATTGAGTCCGCCCTGTCGAAAGCCGCCCGTGCAGCGGAGCGGATCTGCCGACTGCCGGGCTTTGACGGCGCCGATCATCCACTGGCCCATGCGGCCCGGTCGGCGGCGGATGCGCTGGAGCGGGCCCTGATCGAGACGGGCGAGGCGGAAGCGGCGATTGCCGTGCTTGAAAGCCTGATCGAACATGACACGACGGCGCTCGAAGCCTCCGAAGCGCGCCTGTTTGCCCTGCGTGCCGTGGCGAGGAAACACTCGGTCGAGGCTGACCTGTTGCCGGACGTGGCCGAAACGCTGCGGGCGCGCCTGAATCTTGTCGAGGCGGGCGAGGATGCCCTGATCCGTGCCCGGAAAGCCGAGCATGTCGCCAATGCCGCCTGGCACGCGGCGGCGGACAAGCTGACGGCGACCCGCATGGCGGCGGCCACCCAGCTGGAAAAGGCGATTGCGAAGGAACTCGCGCCGCTGAAACTCGGCCGGGCGGTGATCCGCGTCTCTGTTTCTCCGCTGGGGGAGGAGGGCGGACCGAACGGCGCTGATCATGTCGAGTTTGATGCCGAGACCAATCCCGGCGCGGGCTTCGGGCCTTTGCGCAAGATTGCCTCCGGCGGCGAGCTCGCGCGGGTCTCGCTGGCGCTGAAATGTGCGCTGGCAGAAGCGGGCAGTGCCGGCACGCTGATCTTCGATGAGGCCGACCAGGGCGTTGGCGGCGCGGTGGCAGCGGCCATTGGCGAACGCCTTATCCGGCTTGGCAAGACGCGGCAGGTCTTCGCCGTCACGCACTCGCCCCAAGTGGCCGCAGCGGCCAGGTCGCAATGGCTTGTGGAGAAAGGCAGAGGCAAGTCTGGCGGCACACGTCTGCGCGGGCTAGATGAGTCGGACAGGCAGGAAGAGATTGCCCGCATGCTGTCCGGCGCCGAAATCACCGAAGAGGCGCGGGCAGCGGCCGGGAGGCTGTTGGAGGATGCATGAGCGAGGCGACCCCGGTCGAGAAACTGACGCCCGAAGAGGCTGCGGTTGAACTTGAACGCCTGGCTGGCCTGATTGCCGAGGCGGACGCGGCCTATTATCAGGACGACGCGCCGCTGATGACGGACGCCGAATACGATGCTGCGCGCCTGCGCAATGCGGCCATCGAGGCCCGCTTCCCGCACCTGAAGCGCGAGGACAGCCCCTCCGAACGGGTCGGCGCCGCCGCGCATGACGGCTTCGCCAAGGCCGCCCATGCCGCGCCGATGCTGTCGCTCGACAACGCGTTCAGCGATGAAGACGTCAGTGACTTTGTGGACCGTATCCGCCGCTTCCTCGGCCTTGGCGCAGACGCACCTGTCGCCATCACGGCCGAGCCCAAGATTGATGGCCTGTCGCTGAGCCTGACCTATGAAAAGAGCAAGCTGAAGCGCGCGGCGACGCGCGGCAATGGCGAAGTGGGCGAAGACGTCACGGACAATGCCCGCACGCTGAAGGACATTCCGAAGACGCTTTCCGGCAAGGGCTGGCCGGACATGATCGAGATCCGGGGTGAGGTCTATATGACCAAGCAGGATTTTGCCGAACTGAACGCGCGCGAAGCAGAGGCGGGGCGGAAAATCTTCGCCAATCCGCGCAACGCCGCCGCCGGCAGCCTTCGCCAGCTGAACGTGGACATCACGAAATCCCGTCCTCTTCGTTTTTTCGCCTATGCCTGGGCGGCTGAGAGTGCGCCGTTCGCTGACACCCAGCACGAAGCCGTGCAAGCCTTCAAGGATTGGGGCTTCTCCACCAATCCCCTGATGATCCGTTCAGAAACGGTTGAGGGCCTTCTGGAGACGTACCGTGATGTCGAGAGACAGCGTGCAGGTCTGCCCTATGATATTGACGGGGTCGTCTACAAGGTTGACCGGCTCGACTGGCAGCAGCGTCTTGGCTTTGTCAGCCGGGCGCCGCGCTGGGCGATTGCGCACAAATTCCCCGCCGAGAAAGCGACGACGAGACTGGAAGGGATCGATATTCAGGTCGGCCGAACGGGCTCTCTGACGCCGGTGGCGCGGCTGCAGCCGGTGACGGTCGGCGGCGTGGTGGTCTCCAATGCCACGCTGCACAATGAAGACGAAATTGCCCGCCTTGGTGTGAAGCCCGGCGATATTGTCGAGATCCAGCGTGCCGGAGATGTGATCCCGCAAGTCCTCCGTGTTGTGACGGATGGCGGCGGCGCACCGTGGGTGATGCCTCACCAGTGTCCGGTCTGCGGCTCTGATGCCGTGCGCGAAGTGGATGCCAAGGGCGAGGAAGACGTGCGCCGTCGCTGCACCGGCGGCCTTGTCTGCCCCGCCCAGGCGGTGGAGCGGCTGAAGCATTTCGTCTCCCGCAAGGCGCTCGACATTGACGGCCTTGGCGCAAAACAGATTCAGATGTTCCATGAGAAGGGCGTGCTGAAAGGCCCGCAGGATATCTTCCGCCTCGCTGCTGCCATCGAAGGCGCAGGCCTGCCGCCGCTGGAGGAATGGGAGGGCTTCGGTAAAGTCTCTGCGAAGAAACTGTTCGACGCGATTGATGCGCACCGAAGCGTGCCGTTTGCGCGCTTCCTCAACGGGCTCGGCATCCGGCATGTCGGGCAGACGACGTCTCAGCTGTTCGCGCGATCTTTCCTTAGCTGGCAGACATTCTGGGCGACAGTTGTGACGGCCGCCACAGAGGGGGAGGGCAGCGAGGCCTGGGAGGCGCTATCCGGTATTGACGGCATCGGCGCCACCGCCGTGAACGCGCTCTGCGATTTCGAGCGCGAGGCACACAATCGCGACATGCTCGCCGCCTTGCTCTCTGAGCTGACAATTGAGGACGAGGCGAAGGCCGCCTCCGACAGCCCGGTCGCCGGCAAGACCATTGTCTTCACCGGCACGCTGGAACGAATGACGCGCGACGAAGCCAAGGCACGGGCCAGTGCGCTCGGCGCAAAAGTGTCGGGGTCTGTGTCGGCCAAGACAGATCTGCTGGTCGCCGGGCCGGGCGCTGGCTCAAAGCTCAAGAAAGCTGCAGAGCTCGGCGTCCAGACGATGACTGAGGACGAGTGGTTCGACCTGATCGCCGGGGCGTAAGAGGCGGGGCGCGATGCCCCGTCGCGCTTACTTGCCGCCGGGGATGATTTTCTGCAGCAGGGTCCGCTTCGGCGCGGCCGTATCCAGCAGGATGCCTTCAGACGTCATCAGCTGGTAAGCCATGATGTACCAATCTGAGTCCGGATAGTTATAGCCAAGCGTCGCGGCGGCCTCTGTCGCCTGTGGGCGCAGGCCAAGCGTCAGATAGGCCTCGACCAGACGGTAGAGCGCTTCCTCGGAGTGGGACGTCGTGTCGTAGTCTTCCACCACCGTGCGGAACCGGTTGACTGCGGCCAGCGTCTGGTTGGAGCGCAGGTACCAGCGGCCAATTTCCATTTCCTTGCCTGCCAACTGGTCATTGACCATGTCGAGCTTCAATTGGGCATCGCGGGCATATTCGCTGGCCGGGAACCGGCGCAGCACATCCTGAAGCGCCGTCTTGGCCTGTTCGGTCATGCCCTGGTCACGGCCGACATCCACGATCTGTTCGAACTGGCTGATGGCGATCAGGTAATAGGCGTAGGCGGCCTCGTTGCCGCCGGGGTGCAGCGAAATATAGCGCTGAGCGGCGGAAATGGCCTCATCGTAATTGTGGCGCTGGTAATGGGCATAGGCCGTCATCACCATCGCCTTGCGGGCCCATTCGGAATAGGGGTGCTGGCGCTCGACCTCATTGAACAGCAGGATTGCTGTCTCATAATCACGCTGATCCAGCTCGGTTCCGGCCTGATTGTAGAGCTGTTCGACTGGGCGCTCGACATAGGCGATTTCGCGCTGGCGCTTTTCCTGGCTCTGGCACGCGGTCAGGGTGACGGCCGCGGCGATCAGGGCGAGGGCGAGGGGCTTGGCAGGCTTCATGGGCTCCGGCGCGCTTTCTGCAGTTCTTGTCGCTCTTTGATTAGCGCGAACCAGGCCGGTTTTCCAAGGAACTTTCACATGCCGGAAACCGTAATCGGGCCTGTAACGGGCCAATATTACAGGCTTTTCAGGATTGGTGCCTAGAGCGCGACGCCTGCGCGCACGTCGCGGGTGGCGGCCAGGGTGCCTGCATCGGTTTCCCAGCACCAGGCAGACGGCGTCTCAAGCAGCTTGCGGACCAGCTTGTTGTTGAGGGCGTGGCCCGGCTGAACCGCGTCATAGGCGCCGGCAATCGGAGCACCGGCCAGCATCAGGTCGCCCACCGCGTCCAGCATCTTGTGGCGCACGAATTCGTCCTCGGTGCGCAGGCCTTCCGGGTTCATGATGGCTTCGTCGTCATCGATCACGACTGCATTGTCGAGCGAGCCGCCCCGGGCGAGGCCCATGGTCCGCAGCATTTCCACGTCGCGGGCAAAGCCGTAGGTGCGGGCAAAGGCGAGGTTGCGGGCGAACATGCCGGGCGCCAGGCGCAGGGCCATCTGCTGCACGCCGATCACGCTGTTATCGTATTCGATCCGGGCCCGCAGGGTGAGGTGCGTGTCGTCCGAAGGCGACAGGGTGGCGCGCTTTGGTCCGTCCACAATTTCGATCGTTTCGAGAATGCGGATGCGGCGGCGCGGCGCGCCTTGTGCTTTCAGGCCAGCCTGCAGCAACAGCTCGCAATAGACGGCGGAGGAGCCGTCCATGATCGGCACTTCCGGCCCGTCGATCTCGATGATCATGTTGTCGATGCCGAGGCCGCAGACGGCAGCCATCAGGTGCTCGACCACGGCGACGGAAACGCCGGCATCATTGGTGATCGTGGTGCCGAGCTGGGTGTCGGAGACATTGTCGGCATGCGCCAGAATCTCGGCATTCGCCACGCCAAGATCAGTCCGGCGGAACACAACGCCTGTCCCGGCCGGGGCCGGTTTCAGGACGAGCCGGGCTTTTTCACCGCTGTGAACGCCGATTCCGGCGCACATGGCCGGCCGCTCGATTGTCTGCTGCATTTCCATGCCGGTTCTACTCACAACTCACTCAGGATACTTGCAGGATGTTGTGGGGGCGGGGCGCCGCAGGGGCAAAACACGGCTTGTTTCGCCGTGTTACAAAGAGGGCCGCATCCTCAGATACGGTCCTGTTTCTATTTGATTTTTATTGTAACAAACCTATCCCGGTTAACCCGGCCTGACTGCTTTTTCACCAACCGCGGCGGGCGCGCTCAGTGATTGGCAGACCGGCGCAGGAAGGCCGGGATTTCGAGGTCCGCATCGTCGAACGGGGCGGGCGCGGGATGGTCATCCGGCGAGGACACGATTGGCGCCGGTTCAACGGTGTCATCGTTTTCGCCCTGCGGGTTGCGGCGCCAGCCAAACAGGTTGGCAAAGCCGGACCCGCTTTGCTCGGCTTTCGGCTTGTCGGCGACCGGTGTGTCGCGGCGGGCGGAGAATACGGAATCTGCGGTCACTTCTTCGTCTCCTTCTGCGCCTTCATATTGGTCTTCATCTGCCTCGACCATTTCGGCAGCGACTTCGGCTGCCGTCGGGCGGTGCGTGATGATGGTCGGACGGTCTTCGTGGACAGCCGGTGCTTCCGCTTCGACTTCGATCTCCTCGACCATGTCGTCTTCTTCAGCCACGACGTCCGCTGTTTCAGCTTCCAGTTCTTCGACCGGGGCCGCGATGGGCTGGCGCACGGTGGTTTCCGGAATGGCGGGCTTGGCTGGCTGGGTGGCAAAGCCTGCCTCGACGCCAGCTGCGATCACGGACACGCGCAGACGGCCTTCCAGTTCGGTATCGAAAGCCGACCCGAGGATGATGTTCGCGTCCGGGTCCACTTCGCGGCGGATCTCGTTGGCGGCCTCGTCCAGTTCGAACAGGGTCATGTCATAGCCGCCGGTGATGTTGATGAGCACGCCCTTGGCGCCCTTCATCGAGACATCGTCCAGCAGGGGATTGTCGATGGCCTGGCGGGCGGCATCCAGCGCACGGGTTTCGCCGGTCGCTTCGCCCATGCCCATCATGGCTGTGCCCATGCCGCGCATGATCGAGCTGACATCAGCGAAGTCGAGATTGATCAGGCCGGGCATGACCATCAGGTCAGTGATGCCGCGCACGCCGGAATAGAGCACATCATCGGCCATGCGGAAGGCTTCGGCGAATGTGGTGCGGTCATTGGCGATACGGAACAGGTTCTGGTTCGGCACCACGATCATCGTGTCGACATGGCTGCGGATCAGGTCCAGCCCGCTCTCGGCGACATGCATGCGGCGGTTGCCTTCAAAGCCGAACGGCTTGGTCACAACCGCGACGGTGAGGATGTCCATCTCGCGGGCTGCGCGGGCGATGACCGGCGCAGCGCCTGTGCCGGTGCCGCCGCCCATACCCGCCGCGATGAACACCATATGGGCGCCTTCGAGGTAGGACTTGATCTCGTCGATGGATTCTTCAGCGGCCTTTTCGCCAATCTCCGGACGCGCGCCAGCGCCGAGGCCGGATGTGGTGACCGGGCCGAGCTGAATGCAGTTTTCGGCTTTCGAGCGGGTCAGGGCCTGCGCGTCCGTATTGGCCGCGATGAACTCGACGCCCTGAAGGTTCGCCTCGATCATGTTGTCGACTGCGTTGCCACCGGCACCGCCGACGCCAAAGACCAGGATCCTGGGCTTCAGTTCATAATTCATTGCATCCCTCACTTCACTCTACTTGCGGACCCCTGCCAGGGAGCAAGATCGCGTGTTGCGGCTAAGAAGCAGTTAAGTGGGGTGAAATTCGCTCAGAAATTTTCTTCGAGCCAATGGAACACCTTGTTCACCACGCCGCTTCTCGACTCTGGTCCGTCTTGTCGCGACGCATTTGCCCTGACTGCGTCCGCAAACCCCAACTCGAAATACATTAACAGACCCGAGGCTGTGGAGAAAGCAGGCGTTGCCAGTGTTTCGCCAAGAAATTCCGCAATGGTTGGGCGTCCAAGCCGCACTGGCGCCTGCAGGATACGGGTGGCGACATCGCGCACGCCCGGCAGCTGCGATGCGCCGCCGGTAAGCACGACGCGGTGGGGGAGTACTTTGCGTACACCACTTGAATCGAGCGTCTTGCGCACGAATTCGAACGTTTCCTCGATGCGCGGCGCAATGATCGCTGCCAGCTGGCCGCGTTCCATCCGCGTGGCCTGTAGCCGGCCATCATCGCCAAGGCAGGGCACTTCGATCCGCTCGGCGAGGCCAGGGCCTGCGAGGTTGGCGGTGCCATAGACACTCTTCAGGCGCTCGGCGGCGGCAAAGGTCGTGCCAAGGCCCTGCGCGAGGTCTGAGGTGACGTGCGAGCCGCCCGCCGGGATCAGGCCCAGCCAGGCCGGAGAGCCATTGAGATAGACCGAGACGGCCGTGACGCCTGCGCCCATGTCGATACAGATGGCGCCATTCTCGATCTCGTCGTCGATCAGCGTGCCCGCGCCGCTCGCAATGGAGGAGGGGATCAGGGCCGAGACGCCGATATGCGCCCGGCCGACGCACTCGACCAGATTCTTCACGATCGACTTTGGCGCCGTCACGACCGAAAGCAGCAGGCCCAGCTCGCCGGCATACATGCCCTGCGGCTCGCGCACGCCTTCCTGTTCGTCGACCCGGTAGGCGACCGGCCAGGCGGCGAGGGTGTCTTCGCCCTTGGCCGGCACTTTGGCGAGCGTCTGTGCCTGGATACGGCGAACGTCTTTCTGAGTGATCTCGCGCCCGCCGATCTCGATGCGGGAAGAGACCAGCGTCGAGGTCAGCTTCTGGCCGGTAATGCCCAGCATGACATTGGAGATCTGTTCGCCGGCCTCGCGCTCGGCGTCTTCCACGGCGAGGCGGATGGCGCGTTCGAGGCCTTCCATGTCGGTGATCGCGCCGCCATTGAAGCCGCGCGATTGCTGGCGCCCGGCGCCGAGGATGCGGAAATTGCGCGGGCCGGACCCGTCATTGCGTCCGATCAGGCAGGTGATCTTGGAGCAGCCGATATCCAGCGCCGCCACGGTGCCGGTGTGCGAACGGCCCATACGGGGGGCGCGGCGGGACTGGGCATTGGCCATCAGGAACGAGCCGCCTCTTCGCGGGCCTTGAAGTCCGGCATGTTGACCGGGCCGAGATAGACGCGGCCGGCATTGCGCAGGTCGATCAGTTTCAACGGGCGCTGCATCAGGGCCGTGCGGACCTGAAGTTCACCCAGTTTGCCCAATGCGCTGATCAGCTGCACGTCTTCCGGCAGGCGCACGGTGGCGCCGGAGATCAGGCGCATGTCCCAGCGGCGGTCATTGATCCGGGTGGCGATGGCGAGGTCGCCGGTCACTTCCGGGGCACCGGCCAGCGCCTTGACGAGGGCAGGGGCAGCCTCAGGCGCGCCGCGCCCGGCAATGCGGACAAGATCCGGATGGTCACCGGCGCGCGCGTCCGGGATGACGCGGCCAAGGCCGTCGACCACGGTCCACGTCGTGCCGTCATGCCAGAGGGCGACAGGCTCTGCCGCGTCGGCGATGATCACGACCTGGTCCGGCCAGAGACGGTGCACGCGCACGTTCAGCACTTTATGGGTGCTCTCGACACGGCGGCGGATAATGTAGGGATCGGCGCGGAACATGTTCTCGCCCGGCTCGATCATGGCAGAGGCGCGGACTTCCTGCTGCAGGGCCGGGTCCTGCTCAAGGCCCAGCACCGAGACTTCGTTGACGGACACACCAGCCATGCGGGCGCTGTCGTCCATGAAGCCGGCAAACCGGTTCTCGATCTGCGACATGGACCCGCCCATCCAGGCGGCCAGCGCGACGACAATGGCAATCAGCATGACCAGCCCGAACAGGACGGACGTGACGCGCACTTCTTCGCCCGTCACTTCGTCTACGAAGGTGACCGGTTCGCGTCTGCTCTTGCGGGTGGGTTGCGGCTGGTTCCGTTTTACCTTCGGCATGAAGCATCCTCGATCATCCAGGCGACCAGGTCTTCGAAGGACATGCCAACGAAGGCGGCCTGCTCGGGGACAAGCGAGGTGGGCGTCATGCCAGGCTGGGTATTTGTTTCCAGGATCACGAGCCGGTCTCTCTTGTCGTCATAGCGAAAATCGGATCGTGTCGCGCCCCTGCAGCCGAGGGCCTGATGCGCCTGGAGGGCGTAATCCATCGCCAACCGGGTAATGCGTTCAGGCAGGTCTGCCGGGATCACATGCTGCGATCCACCAGCTGAATATTTCGCATCAAAATCGTAATAGTCCCTTAAGGTCGTGATCTCTGTCACGGCGAGGGCCCGGTCGCCCAGAACGGCCACGGTCAGCTCCCGTCCGGGGATGAATTCCTCGGCCATGAGATAGTCGCCATAGTGCCAGCTCTCGCCCAACAATTCCTGCGGTGGGCCATTGCTGCCCTCGCGCACGATCAGCACGCCGAAACTGGAGCCTTCATTGACCGGTTTGACCACGTAAGGCGGCTTCAGCGGGTGGCCAGCGGCGGCTTCCTCGCGGGTGACCTGCTTGTCTTCGGCCACGGGCAGACCGGCGGATTTGTAGACCGCCTTTGACTTCAGCTTGTCCATGGCCAGCGCAGAGGCCAGCACACCGGAATGGGAATAGGGCAGGCCCATGATCTCGAGCAGGCCCTGCACGCAGCCATCCTCGCCCCACGGCCCGTGCAGCCCGTTCAACACCACATCCGGCTTGATCTCTGCCAACTGGGCGGCGAGGTCGCGCCCCGCATCGACCCCGACGGCGTCATAGCCGGCAGCCTTCGCGGCGCGCAGCATCTGCGTCCCTGAGGAGACCGACACCTCACGCTCTGAGGACCAACCGCCATAGATCACTGCGACACGTTTCATTCTGAAAGTCCTTCCCGTCGCGGCCATACCCGCAAGGGGAATGCACCTGTTTCCAGTTCATCTTGTGCTTGGTGCCGGTGAATAGGGGCTTAAGCGAGGCGCCGGAGCGGCAGGCCATGTCATTCTTACGAAAATGTCATGACAGCACGCTCTTGTCTTTTTGGACTACGCGTGTAGTCAATATCGAATAACGACGAGCCGAGTGGCTGGCGGGGGCGCCGGTTTCTCTTCGAGACATTTAGCAGAACAGGAGGCGCCCCGTGGCTGTCAGCCATATCGTATTGTCTGGATTCACCGCATTGGCGGTGGCCACCTTCACAGCAGGATCGGCCCTCGCAGACCCCGATGCCGCTGCTCCCGCTGCGCCACAGACCGGTTACGTCCCTACCGATTTCGTTCAGTACAATCCGCGCACGGCCCTCGACATGGTGAACCGGATTCCCGGTTTTTCCATTCAGGGAGACGATAACGGCCAGCGCGGTTTCGGCCAGGCAAGCGGCAACGTCCTGATCAACGGACAGCGGGTTTCCGGCAAGTCCAATGGGGCAGAGGCGGTCCTCGGGCGGATCTCGGCCAGTTCGGTCAAGCGCATCGATGTGGTCGACGGGACGCAGCTGGACATTCCCGGCCTGTCCGGACAGGTGGTGAATGTCGTCACGGATGGTGAGGGCGGCATCTCGGGCACCTGGCGGTGGAAGTCTCGTGTGCGGGAAAACCTGACGCCTTATTTCCATGAGGGGGCTGTGACGGTTTCGGGCGGCGGCGAGCAACTCAGCTGGAGTCTTGAGGCCAGCAGCCTGCCTCAGCGCGGCGCTGATTCCGGCTGGGAGACGATCACTGACGGAAACGGCGCTGTCCTGGAAAGACGGGATGAGGACTATACCTGGATTGCCGATGATGCGTTTGTCTCCGGCTCTCTCACTTACAAGCCGGCGAGCGGATCGGTGGCCAATCTCAACGGCAGGGTCGGTATCTTCCAGGCCGATGAGAAGGAAATCTCGAAGACTTTCCCGGTCGGCGGAGTGGAGGGCAGGCGTCTGTTCACGCACGGGGAGGACGAATGGAACGCCGAATTCGGCGGCGACTATGAATTCGGGCTCGGTCCGGGCCGCCTTAAAGGCATTGCCCTTATCCGGCGTGAGCACAGTCCGGCAAATGATCGCTTCGTCGAAGGTGACCTCGACGGGACAGGCCTTGCCGACACGCGCTTTACCCAGGCCGTGGATGAAGGCGAATATATCGGCCGCGCCGAATACGCCCTCTCGACCGGGCAGGGGCGGGACTGGCAGGTCTCATTGGAAAATGCGTTCAACTTTCTCGATGCTGAAGCCGGTCTGCGCTTCGCGACAGATGGCGGGCCATATGCGGATATTCCGCTTCCGGGCGCCAATTCCCGCGTGGAAGAGACGCGCTGGGAGGTGGCGATCACGCACAGCCGGGCGCTGACGCCGCGGCTGAACCTGCAAGTGTCTCTGGGTACGGAGTATTCCGAACTGTCCCAGTCCGGCGATCATTCCAATATGCGAGAATTTACCCGGCCCAAGGGCTTTGCCAGCCTGTCCTGGCAGGCAGATCCGACCCTGAAGCTTACCACGCGTCTGGAACGCGAGGTCGGCCAACTGGACTTCTTCGACTTCATCTCCTCGGTGAATCTCAGCGCGGACAATGGCAATGCCGGCAATGCCGAGATCGTGCCGGAACAGGCATGGAAACTCAGCTTGCAGGCGGAGAAGGACTTCAAAGCCTGGGGGGCTGCGACCCTGAATGTCTTCTATTCCGACATTGAAGACATTGTGGACCGCGTTCCAATCGGTGATGGCGACGGTCCCGGCAATCTGGATTCGGCCTGGCAGGTCGGCATGACCCTGAATGCGACGCTCAAGCTTGCGAAGCTGGGCATCCCCGGGGGCGAAATCACGAGTTTCGCCGAATGGTATGATTCGCAAGTGACGGATCCGCTGACAGGCGAAGCCCGCCGGATCAACGATACGCAGGACTATTACTACAATATCGAATTCCGGCAGGATGTGCCGGGTACGGATTGGGCGTGGGGCGGTCTATATGAGCGTAACGGACCCTACGTCTACTGGCGCTTGAACGAATACGGCGAGGAGGCGCACGATCCCGGCTATGCCTACATGTTTGTTGAGCACAAGAATGTTCGCGGCATGACGGCCACGTTCGCCGTGGGTAACCTTCTGAATCAGGCTGACGGGTTCCGGCGCGAGATTTATGCGCCGAACCGGATGGGCTCTCTGGTGCAGACAGAGGACCGCACGCGGCGCTTCGGCCCGATTGCCGTCTTCGAACTGAAGGGAACGTTCTAGGCCTCGCTGGCCAGTCGCCCGATGCGGCGCACTTCCCACCGCAGTTCCACGCCTTGCGTCTCGAACACGCGCCGGCGGACCAGTTCGCCCAGCGCTTCGAGGTCGGCGGCGGTGGCGTTGCCCGTATTGATCAGGAAGTTGCAGTGCAGCGGAGAGACCTGTGCCCCGCCAACCCTCAACCCCCGGCACCCGGCGGCATCGATCAGCTTCCAGGCGGAGCGCTGGTCGGGCGTGCCCGGCGGATCGGGGTTTGCGAACGTGGAACCGGAGGTCTTTTCCTTGATCGGCTGGGTCTCGCCCCGGCGGGCCTGCAGCTGTGCGATGTCTGCCTGAATCGCAGCCGGATCATCCGCGCCCGTGCCCTCCAGGATCAGCCGCGTGACGATCAGGTCGTCTGGCAGGTCCGTGTGGCGATAGGAGAAGTGCGCTTCCGGCTGGGCGCCGGGCTTGCCCGGTCCGCGATAGGCTGCTGGCGATCCGTCACGTCGGAAGCCGTGCAGCGCCACCAGCGTGTCGCGCAGCTCGCTTCCATAGCAGCCCGCATTGGTGCGCGTCGCCCCACCGACAGAGCCAGGAATGCCGGACAGGAATTCTAGGCCTCTGATGCCGTTCGCTGCGGCGGCCTTGGCGACCGACAGGTCCAGCGCGCCGGCGCGGGCAGACAGCGTGATGCCGTCCAGCGCCTCGACCTCGCCCCAATACTTGCCCATCAGGCGGATCACGACGCCCTCAATGCCGCCATCCCGCACGATCACGTTGGAGCCGACACCGAGCACCGTCACCGGCACAGCAGGGTCCAATGCGGCGAGGAAGCCTTGCAGGTCGTCCTCGTCGGCAGGCAGGAACAGGGCATCCGTCGGCCCGCCCACCCGGAACCAGGTATAGGGGGCCAGTGAAGCCTTCTCGAGGATCTTGCCCCGCACAGGGGGGAGGGGAAACGCCGTCATAGTCTGGCGTTCCCCCGACTTGCCCGCGAAGTCAAGCGGGTGTGCGCGATGTGCGCGATCCGTACCAGTCGACATTGCGCGTCATGTACATGGTCAGCGCAATCGCCGCGAAACTGGCCAGCGCCCCGGCGAGCAGGGCCTGACTCTCTGCCCGCATCAGGACGTAGATCAGGCTGTAAATGCCGGTCAGGATGCCGAGCGCCCGCAGGCCATACTTGCGCGAACGGAACACGCTGGTCGCATAGGCCGAGATCAGGCCCACCGTCATCGTGGCGGCGATTACAAAGGCGGCGTCGAACCCGATCCGCTCGGAAAAGGCCAGCAGCAGGATATAGAAGATCGACTGGGCGAGCCCGACCAGAACATATTGCGCCGGGTGCGCCCGCGCCCCGCTTGTCACCTCGAACAGGAACCAGGCGAGGAAGACGAAGCCGATGAACATGGCGGCATATTTCAGGGCGCGTTCCACGCTCTGATACGGACTGACCTGCTTGATGAAGCGCACAGCCATGTCGCGTTGGCCGGGCGCGGTGACTTCGGAAAGGTCCACATTCGTTCCGGCGCCGGGTATGCCGCGCGCGAGATAAGGCACGCGCCAGTTGGCCGTGAAGCCAGCGACGCCTTTCTCACCCACATTATGGGTATCCGGCAGTTTGCCGCCCTGAAAGCTCGGATCGTCCCAATTGCTGGTCAGCGTCATAGACGTGTCCTTGGCAAAAGGGCCGACGGCAAACCGGTCTGCGCCGGTGATCCGGATGCGGGCTGTAATTTCGAGCGGTCCGTTCTCTGTTTCGAGGCCGTCGATCTTGCCCCCGGCAAGGCGCATGTCTGCGCGCGGTACGGGGAAATAGCCGTCCTGCTTTGGCGCGCCCTGAAGCGCCGGTTCCATCGACACGTCTTTACCGTTGGCGGTGACAAGGAAGGCTTCGCGAATGCCGCGCATGTCGGAGACGCCGAGATAGAGCCGGGCATCGTCCCAGATCGGCTCGGCGCCGTCTGGCAGGTCGGCGCGCAGCTTTGCGGGATCGAATTTGGCGCGGAAAGACACGGTCGCGTCGAAAACAGGGATCGAATGGATGCCCCGCCGCCGCTCTGACACGTCGATGTCTGCCTTCGCATCGCCGGTCTCGGCGAAGACGATGACCTGGCCGAAGATCTGGCGGTCAGACGTGAGCGGACCGACGGCCTTTGCATAGGGCAGGACGAGGACCGGGCCGAGCAGGCTCTGGCGCCCGCCGACGGAGTCGCTGATCTGTTCGAGCGCCCGGTCAGCGCCCATGCGCCGGTCCTGCACGACACCGAACACGAACAAAGCAGGGATCGCCATCAACAGGGCGAGGGCGCAGACCAGCAGTAGCTTCAGCCCTGCAGAACGCTGCGGGAGAAACGGGGCGAGGGGATTGGGTGGGGGTGTGGCCGGTGGTCCGGCCATATTTGTTTCAGACATGGAAGCCTCCTTGCAAATGGAGGCTGCCGGAATGCTCCCCGCCCGCGGCTACCAGAGGGCGAACCCGCGGCGCCGGGAAGGAAAGATTACGGAAAGTTCAGGGCAGGGATCAGGATTGGACGCCCGGCAATGCCGGGCATCGGGATTTAAGCCTGCTGCGGGCTGAGGGCGCCGTGGCAGTGTTTGTATTTCTTGCCGGAGCCGCAGGGGCAGGCGGAGTTGCGCGGCGTGTTGGACCAGTCGTCCTCGGCCTGGTGCAGTTCCGGGCCGGGCGGCAGGGTCGTATCGTCCGGGTCCATCTCATTGATGCCGCTATCGGGATCGAGATGGGTCTCGTGGACCGGTGGCATCTGAGGTGGCTGCAGGGCCGGGCTGGGCGCCTGTTGCGGCATCTGGGCCGGGGCCGGACGTTGCTGTGGCTGCTGAGCCTGTTGTTCCTGTGCCTGCACGCGGATGTGCATCAGCGAACGGGTAACCGTCGCGCGCAGCTCTTCCAGCAGGGCATGGAACAGGTTGAAGGCTTCAGACTTGAACTCGTTCAGCGGGTCGCGCTGACCATAGGAGCGCAGGTGGATGACCGAACGCAACTGGTCGATCATCTGCAGGTGTTCGCGCCAGCGCATGTCCAGCACCTGAAGCAGAACCTGCTTCTCGATCCGGTGCATCTGGTCATCCCCGACGGCGCCGCTGATGGCGCCGTAGATCTTGTCCACGGCATCGCGGATGCGCTGGGCGACTTCCTTGTTGGCGACGCCTTCTTCGGCGGCCCATTGGTCGACCGGCAGATCGACGGCAAAGTCGGTGCGCAGCGCTTCACGCAGGCCCTTGACGTCCCATTGTTCCGCATACGCCTTTTCCGGCATGGTGCGGGTGACGAGCGCCTCGATCACATGCTCCCGCATTTCTGCGATCACGTCGGAGACGTCTTCGGCGCGCATGAATTCCATGCGCTGTTCGAAGATCGCCTTGCGCTGGTCATTGATCACGTCGTCATATTTGAGGACGTTCTTGCGGATCTCGAAGTTGCGCTGTTCGATCTTGCGCTGCGAGGTTTCCATCGCCTTGTTCATCCAGGGATGGGTGATGCCCTCGTCTTCCTTGATGCCGAGGCGGCGCATCACGGCGTCCATGCGCTCGGCGGCGAAGATGCGCATCAGGTCGTCTTCGATGGAGATGTAGAATTTCGAGCGGCCCGGGTCGCCCTGACGGCCTGTCCGGCCGCGCAGCTGGTTATCGATGCGGCGGCTTTCGTGGCGTTCCGTGCCGAGAACATAGAGGCCGCCCGCGTCCAGCGCGCGCTTTTTCTTGACTTCAATGTCGGCCTTGATCTGCGAGGCCAGAAGGGAGGCTTCGCCCTCGGTCAGCTCGCGGCCAAGTTCGGCTTCTTTCTGGGCTTGCTCCTGCTCCAGGCGCATGTCGAAATTGCCGCCGAGCTGGATGTCAGTCCCCCGGCCAGCCATGTTGGTGGCGACCGTTACGGCGCCCGGCACGCCGGCATTGGCCACGATCATGGCTTCCTGCTCGTGGTGGCGCGCGTTCAGCACCTTGTGCGGAATTTTCGCGGCGGTCAGCAGGTTGTCGAGGATTTCCGATTTCTCGATCGAGGCGGTGCCGAGCAGGATCGGCTGGCCTTTGGCGTGGCACTCGCGCACTTCCTTGACGATCTCGGCATATTTCGCCTTGGCCGTGCGGTAGACGACATCATCGTCGTCGATGCGCTGGATCGGCCGGTTGGTCGGCAGGTCGATGACTTCCAGCTTGTAGATGTCAGCGAATTCCTCGGCCTCGGTCAGGGCCGTACCGGTCATGCCGGCCAGCTTCTTGTAGAGGCGGAAATAGTTCTGGAACGTGATCGAGGCCAGCGTCTGGTTCTCTGGCTTGATGTCGACGCGTTCTTTCGCCTCGATGGCCTGATGCAGGCCCTCGGAGAGGCGGCGGCCTTCCATCATGCGGCCGGTGAACTCGTCGATGAGCATCACCTGGCTGTCCTTGACGATGTAATCCTTGTCGCGGGTGTAGAGGTTGTGCGCCCGCAGGGCCTGGTTGGCATGGTGGACCAGCGAGATATTCGACGGCTCCCACAGCGAGCCTTCCAGTACGCCGTCTTCAGCGAGCCAGGTCTCGATCTTCTCCATGCCGGTTTCGGTATAGGTGACCGAGCGCTGTTTCTCGTCGAGCTCATAGTCAGTCTCTTCGAGGCGCGGCACCATGGCGTCGAGCTTCATGTAGAGGTCTGAGCGGTCATCCGTCGGGCCGGAAATGATCAGCGGCGTCCGCGCTTCGTCGATCAGGATGGAGTCCACCTCATCGACGATGGCGAAGTGGTGTCCGCGCTGGGCCATCTGGTCCAGCGAGTATTTCATGTTGTCGCGCAGATAGTCGAAGCCGAACTCGTTGTTCGTCCCGTAGGTGATGTCGGCGGCGTAGCCCTGCTTGCGGCCCTCATCGGAAATGCCGTGCACGATGATGCCGGTGGTCATGCCGAGGAAGCCATAGATCTGGCCCATCCATTCGGCGTCGCGCTTGGCCAGATAGTCGTTAACCGTGATGACATGCACGCCCTTGCCTTCGAGCGCGTTCAGATAGGCGGCCAGCGTTGCGACCAGCGTTTTGCCCTCACCGGTGCGCATCTCTGCGATGGCGCCAGAATGGAGGATCATGCCGCCCATCAGCTGCACATCGAAATGGCGCATGCCGAGCGCGCGGCGGGAAGCCTCGCGGGTGACGGCAAAGGCTTCTTCGAGGAGCGAGTCGAGTGTCGCGCCATCGGCCAGCCGCTTGCGGAATTCTGCGGTCTTGCCCTTGAGCGCGCTGTCGGAAAGCGCCTCCATCATGGGCTCAAGCGCGTTGATGCGGTTGACGCGGGCGCGCAGGGGTTTCAGCTTGCGGTCGTTGGCGGAACCGAAAATCTTGCGGGCGACGGAAAACATATGAGGCTGCACCAATCGGGTTCTGGGGCGAAGAAACTGTGATCCTGGCCTTATGATAACTCAGGAATCTGCGGGTTCTCCCACCGTGATTACACCGACCGAACCCACTCGACCAGCGCGCGGGTGAGACTTAAGAACGCCGCATTGGGGTGTCAATGCGGCGCCATCAGACAGCAGGAGGGATTACTGTGTTGAATCTGAAGGCCTTGCGCGGTTACCCGCGCCTTATTTTTGCCGGTCTGGCCCTGTTGATGGCAGCATCGTGCAGCCCGCCTCCCAAGGAAGAAGTGCCGGTACGCATTGAAGGCGCTACGGCTGCGTCTGTAAATGGCGAGAAAATCTACACCAGCGATGTCGAGCTGGAGGCCGTCGCCCGGGGCCTGGTGCCAGCCGGCACGAAGGTGAAGCCCGGTGACGACGAATATGACACCGTGCTGAACCAGCTGATCGAGCAGAAGCTGATGGCGCAGGAGGCCCTGCGCCGGGGGCTCGACAAGGACCCCGCAGGCCGCCGCCGCCTCGAAATGGCTGCCGAACGCATCCTCGGGAACCTTCTGGTCGAAAATCTCGTGGCCGAAGACGTCACCGAGGACCAGATCGAGGCCATGTACGAGAAACAGGTGTCCCTGCAGCAGGATGACGATGAAGTCCGCATCGCGCACATCCTCGTGAACACACAGGAAGAGGCGCAGGCCCTGTTCGATCGGATCCAGGCGGGCGAAAGCTTCGAGAGCCTTGTCAGCGCCAATTCCCTCGACCGCGCCACACGGATGGAGCAGGGCGATCTTGGCTATGTCTCCCCGAATGACGAGCCGGCCCCGTTCCCGCTGGTCATTGCCAATACGGGCGAGGGGGAAGTGGCGCCGCCCTTCCAGTCCGCCGATGGCTGGCACATCCTGAAAGTGAAGAAGCGCCGCTCGCGGGCGCCGAAAACCCGCGAGGAAATGCGCCCCGACATCGTCACCTTCCTGACGCTGGAACAGATCGCCAAGATCGTGCGCCGCCTGCGGGCCGAAGCGCAGATCCAGCAGGGTGAACCGGGTCTCGACGCGGCTGGCGCAACACCTTACACGCTGCCAGACGCTGACGGCGATGACGCCCCGGCAGACCAGGCACCCCCGGCCCCTGAAGGAACCGAACTTTGAACCTCACACAATCCCCCTTTGCGACGCCTTTCCCGAACCTGCCCGACGTCAAAGGCGTTCGATGCGCCACGGGCTCGCGCGGATTCTATGCAAAGCGCGGCGTGACGCGGGATGATGTGTTCCTGTTCGCCTTTGACGAGGGCACGACCTGCGCGGGCGTCTACACGATCTCGCGCACGGCTTCGGCCGACGTCCTCTGGTGCCGTGAAGCGCTGCAGACCGGCGGCGGCACGGCCCGCGCGCTGGTCGCCAATTCGGGCAACTCGAATGCCTTCACCGGTCCCAAGGGCCGGGAAAAGAACGAAGCGACCCTGAAGGCCATGTCCGGGACGCTCGGCGTGGAGACCTCGCAATGCTACCTGGCCGCCACCGGGGTCATCGGCGAGCCGCTGGCCGACCCGAACTATGTCGGCGCTTTCGTGCCGGAACTGGCCGCGAAGCTCGGCCCGCCGGACTGGGAGGCCGCCACCCGCGCCTTCATGACCACAGACACGTTTGCAAAGGGCGCCGGCACCTCGCTCGACATTGACGGGCACAGGGTGAACTTTGCGGGCATCGTGAAGGGGTCGGGCATGATCGCGCCGAACATGGCGACCATGCTGGCCTATATCTTCACCGACGCCGCGATTGCCCATGACGTGCTGCAGGAACTGCTGCAGGAGATCACGGGCGAGACCTTCAACGCGATCACCGTGGACGGCGATACCTCCACCTCCGACACGCTGATGGTGTTCGCCACCGGCAAGAGCGGCATGACCCCGATCACATCCAGGGACGACCCACGCCTCGACAGCATCGCCATGGCGCTGCACTCGGTCTGTCTGGAACTTGCCCACCTCGTCGTGAAGGACGGGGAAGGGGCGCAGAAATTCGTCACCGTTCAGGTCGACGGCGCCATTTCCTACGTCTCCGCCCGCATCATTGCCTGCGAGATCGCGAATTCTCCGCTGATCAAGACGGCGATGGCGGCAGGGGATGCCAACTGGGGCCGCATCGTCATGGCCATCGGCAAGTCACTTGAGCCGATCAATCCCGACGCCCTCGCCATCTGGTTCGACGATGTCCAGGTCGCCAAAGATGGCGCGCGCATGCCGGATTATAGCGAAGAGGCCGCCAGCGCCGTCTTCGCCCAGCCGGAATTCACCGTCCGCGTCGATGTCGGCGCCGGGGAGGATTCGGCCACCGTGTGGACCTGCGATCTGACGCACGCCTATATCGACATCAACGGCGCCTACCGGACATGAGCCACCGGCTCGTTCTGGTCGTCGCGGTCGCACTCTACAATGACAAGGGCGATATCCTCCTGGCGCAGCGTCCGGAGGGCAAGTCGCTCGCCGGTCTCTGGGAATTCCCGGGTGGCAAGGTGGAAGTGGGGGAAACACCGGAAGCCGCGCTTGTGCGCGAGCTGCACGAAGAGCTTTCGATAAGGGTTAAGGAATCGGAACTGGAACCCCTGACTTTCGCCAGCTTCACTTACCCCGACTTTCATCTTCTTATGCCACTCTACAAGTGTCAGGTCTGGACTGGCGAAGTGTATCCCCGCGAAGGTCAGGCCGTCGCGTGGGTGCCTCCGGCAAACCTTCATGACTACCCGGCACCACCGGCGGATCTTCCGCTGTTTGACGTGCTGTCGGGCAAGCGCGCGACGGAGGGACCATGAGAGCCGCACGTGAAAACTTTGCCCGCTATCTTGCCGACGAGCGCGGCGCGACGGCTGTGGAATACGGCCTGATCTGCGCCCTGCTGGTGCTGGCGGTCATCGGGGGGATTGCCGCTGTCGGCTCTGCCACCAGCGATAATTATAATGCGGTTGTAGACGGCTTCCCGACCTGATCTGACACGTCAGCCGTCTTTGGCCTGACGGCGTATCGCATCGGCAAGGCTGGCTTTTGCCGATCCGGGCTGCAGCGGCTTTGGCTGGCCCGGCGCCGGTGCCCAGCCGGACACATGCACAATTTCGAAACTCGCCCGCACGCGCCCATCCGGATCGCTATGGCGTTCGCGGTAAATATCCAGCGCGCGGTTCAGCACGGCGCGCGGCAGGGGCCGGATCATGCCGGGTGCCAGCGCGCTGCGTTCACCCATGCCTTTCAGGTCTGCCAGCAGCCGCGCCGGGTCAGGGTAGCGAACGGTGACACTGTCCCGGTCCGCCACGGGCAGGGCAAAGCCTGCGCGCTGCATCAGGTCGGCCATGTCCTTCAGGCCCGGCAGGGGCGACAGGCGCGGAGAGACGCCGCCGGAAAGGTCCATCTCGGCTTCCATCAGGCATTCCCGCAGCTCCACCAGCGTGCCCGCTCCAAACAAGGCGCCCAGGAAGAGACCGTCCGGCTTCAGCGCCTGCCGGATCCGGATCAGCGTGCCGGGCAGATCGTTCACCCAGTGCAGCGACAGGGCCGAGGCGATCAGATCGTATCGTCCGGGCGGCAGGTCCGGCGTTTCCTCGTCCAGCACGCGGGCATTGACGCCCTCCGCGCGGGCCAGCGCCACCATGCAGGGCGAGAGATCGCTCGCCTCCACGTCCGCGATCCGACCGAGCCCCGACAGACCAGCCGCCAGCCGGCCGTCATGGCAGCCAAGGTCCAGCGCCCGCTCGAAATGGCGCGGCGTGTCCAGCACGCGGTCCGCAAGATCGCTCGACACACGCGCCTTCAGGAACGCATAAGTGTCGTATAGGGGGGCCGCACGATCACGGTTGCGCGCAACCCGGTCACGGTCGAACACACGTGGCGGAGGCGAAGAGGGGGGGCCAGTCGGCGTCATGGCAGGCGATATGGAGCAGCGGGCGAGCCGTTCAAAGGCCTTTCTGCGCAGTACAGCTGATTTCCTCTGGCCGCCCCGCTCTCTGGTCAGCCGGGAACGTGGCGTCGGCAAGGGGCCGCTCGCCCCGCACGAATTTGGCCAGATCCACTTTCTGTCCGGCGCTGTGTGCGACCGTTGCGGCGCTCCGCTCGGGGCAGACGCCGGGGACGGCGCGGTCTGTGCTGTCTGTATCGCCCGCCCGCCGCGCTGGGACAGGGCAAGAGCTGCTTTTGTCTATGACGCCGCCTCGCGGCGTCTCGTGCTGGACCTCAAACGCTCCGGCCGGCGCGACGGGCTGGTCACGTTCGCGGGCTGGATGGGGCAGGCGGGCGAGCGGCTCCTCGCGGAGGCAGACCTGATCGTGCCCGTGCCGTTGCATTATGCGCGCCTCGC
>LADW01000083.1 GCA_000961695.1 Hyphomonadaceae bacterium BRH_c29 | reverse complement strand
TATCCCAGAAAATTCATGGGCGCTGGCACCGCTTTCCAGCGCCCATTCAGGGGCTCGAAGCCGAGTGTCCTAGCTTCCAGCGGCAATCAAAAATCGAAAGGCAATCACCATGAGTCGCCCACCTATACCTCCCTTTACGGAAGATACCGCCCAACAAAAAGCACGGGCGGCTGAGGATGCATGGAACAGCCGGGATCCGGCGCGCGTCGCGCTGGCCTACACCCCGGACAGCCTATGGCGAAACCGCACTGAATTTCTTCAAGGCCGCGAAGCCATCGAGGCTTTTCTCGCTCGAAAATGGTCGAACGAACTCGACTACAGACTCATCAAGGAAGTCTGGGGCTTTCGCAACAACCGCATGGCCGTGCGCTTCGCATATGAATGGCGAAACGTAGACGGGGCCTGGTTTCGTAGCTACGGAAACGAACTCTGGGAGTTCGACGATGCAGGGCTGATGCGCCGACGCATTGCAAGCATCAATGACGCACACATTACCGATGAAGAGCGGAAATTCCATTGGCCCTTGGGTAGAAGGCCCGACGATCATCCAGGTTTAAGCGATTTTGGATTTTGAAAGAGCTCAGCGTGACGAAGTTATTCCGGTGCGCTTTCAGCCAGGCTGCACTCAGCTCGCCCTGTTGATCCGGCGGCGTTGGACGCTGGATGGGATGTTCAGGCTCTCGCGATATTTTGCGACCGTGCGGCGGGCGATCTCGATGCCGTAGCCGGTGAGGATTTCCACGATCTGGTCGTCCGAGAACACTTCATCCGGGTCCTCTTTGTCGATCAGCTGCTTGATCCGGTAACGCACCGCTTCGGCGGAGTGGGCTTCCCCGCCCCCGGTTGCCGGGATAGAGGCCGAGAAGAAGTATTTCAGCTCGAACAGGCCGCGCGGCGTCGACATGTATTTGTTGGTCGTCACGCGGGAGACGGTCGACTCGTGCATCTCAATCGCGTCGGCGACCTGCTTGAGGTTCAGCGGGCGAAGATGTGCCACGCCGTGTGCAAAGAAGGCATCCTGCTGGCGCACGATTTCACTCGCCACTTTCAGGATGGTGCGAGCACGCTGGTCCAGCGACTTGATCAGCCAGCTGGCCGAGGCGGCGCACTCGGAGATGAATTCCTTCTCCTTGTCGCGCATCGGCAGGGCTGTGACCTCGGCATAATACGCCTTGTCCATCAGCACGCGCGGCAGCGTGTCGGAGTTCAGTTCCACGGCAAACATGCCGTTCGGAAGCTCGCGGACATAAACGTCCGGCGCCACAGCAATCGTCGTGTCGGTGGAAAAGCCGGCGCCGGGCTTCGGTGAGAGCTGGCGCAGCTCCGCCAGCATCTCGGTCAGGTCTTCCTTGTCGACGCCGCAAAGTTCCGACAGCGCTTTCATGTCGTGTTTGGCGACCAGAGCGAGGTTCCCGATCATCGCTTCCATGGCCGGATCGTAGCGGCCGCGCTCTTTCAGCTGCAGCGCCAGACATTCCGGGATGGAGCGGGCCATCACGCCCGTCGGCTCGAAGCCCTGGCAGACCTGCAGCACAGCCTCGACATTGGCCTCGTCCGCGCCGAGTTCCCGGGCGACGTCTTCAATCGTGGTGCGCAGATAGCCGGACTCGTCGGTCTCATCGATCAGTCGCGCGCCGATCAAATTGTCGGCCACTGAAAGGCCGGCGATCTGGAGCTGGTCGTGCAGGTGTTTGTTGAGAGAGATATTGGACGTGGCGTTCGCGGTGACATCGTAGTCATCGCTGGCCGGGCCTGCGCCGATGCCGGACCAGTCAGCCTTGGCCGAAGGACCGGACGCCCCGACCGGCATACCATTGTCAGAGCCCGTGCCCGGTTCGAACACATCCTCGCCCGGCGCGTCGAGCTGGTCGCGCGCTTCGCCCATGCCGGAGGAATCGTCGAGCGACATCTCTTCGCGGCGTTCAGGTTCGCTGGCCTCCGCCCCCGATCCGTCACTGTCTTCCGCCTTCTGCAGCAGCGGATTGCGCTCCAGCTCAGCTTCGACGAACTCGGAAAGTTCCTGGTTGGAAAGCTGCAACAGCTTGATCGCTTGTTGCAATTGCGGCGTCATGACCAGGGACTGGCCCTGGCGCATGTCGAGTGAATGTTTCATGGCCATCGGCCGCGCCCCCGTGAGATCAAGCGGCGAACTGATCACCCAAATAGACCCTGCGAACGTCCTCGTTCCTCAGCACGCTGTCAGGCGGGCCGTCGAAGAGAACTTCACCATCATACATCACATAGGCCCGGTCGACGATCTGGAGCGTTTCGCGCACCTGGTGGTCCGTAATCAGGACGCCCAGGCCACGCTGCTTCAGGTAGCGGACAAGGTCAGAAATGTCGGAAATGGCGAGCGGGTCGATACCGGTGAACGGTTCGTCCAGTAGCATAAAGCTCGGACGCGACGCGAGCGCGCGGGCAATCTCGACACGTCGGCGTTCACCTCCCGAAAGGGAAGTGGCGGCCTGATTGCGGAGATGTTCCACGTGCAGTTCGCTGAGGAGGCTGTCGACCTGTGCCATACGGGCGGAGCGGTCTTTCTCGACCAGTTCTGCCACGGCCATTACGTTTTCTTCCACCGTCATGCCCCGGAAAATCGAGGCCTCCTGCGGAAGATAGCCCACGCCGAGGCGTGCGCGCTGATACATGGGAAGTCGCGTGACATCCTCACCGTCGATCGAAATCGTCCCCGAGTCGACGCCAATGAGGCCCATGATCATGTAAAAGCAGGTCGTCTTGCCGGCCCCGTTGGGTCCAAGCAGGCCAACAACTTCCCCGCGCTGAAGGGAGAGAGAGACGTCGCGTACAACCTGTCGCTTGCCAAATGACTTGGCAATATTCTCAACGACAAGGCCTTCGGCCGACTCAGTCATCTCTCGGGATTCCCTTTCAGTACGGGCATTTGTTGCCCCGCAAGACTGTTACCTGCACATGCTTAAGATCGGTTTCACGATCTAGATCAAATTCAATCGTTCGGCGCGCTTTGGGCGTCCGGGTCAATCATCATGCGCGCGCGGCCTTCGCCACCATCCAATGTGGTGCGCCGGTTCTTGATCTCAAGCTTCAGGACTTCGCCTTCTGCCACGTCCCGGCCGCGCATCAGGGCAACATTCCCGGTCATGGTGATCGTGTCGATCGCTGCCTCATAGATGCCGCGGTCGCCTTTCGCCTTCAGTTCAGGCGTAACATAGAAGACCTGCCCCTCTGCCGTCATGGACTGGATCTGGCCAAAACTGCCGCCAACGCTGTCGGAACTGGTGCTGCCTTGCTTGCCGGCGAAGACCAGTGTCACCTTGTCGGCCCGCAGGCGGGCTTCGCCCTGCTGGATGTCGACATTGCCAATCAGCAGCACTTTGCGCTCGCGCTCAAGGCTCTCGGTGCGGTCAGAGTTGATATAGATCGGCCCGCCTTCGGACGAAATCTGCGCACTCGCAGCCGGGGCGATGAACACCGCGCAGGCCGCCAGCAGGGTGCCGAGAATCTTACTGCGAGCCATCTGTTTCACCTTCACCACTTCCTTCAATTTGTTCCGGCGCCGGGTTATCGGTCGCCGGGTAGATCACCGTACGCACATTGCCCTTGCAGACAAAACGGTCGCCGTCTTCCAGAACTTCATACGAGTCGCAGCGGATATCGCCAAGTGGCCCCTTCCCCTGCAGCGGCGACAGGCCCTCGATCCGCCCTTCACCAACATAGACGCGCGCACCTGACGTGGTGAACGAATAGCCCGAAGCGTCAGTGATCATGACGTCATCATACAGCTCCAGAACACCCGCATCGCTGTCATACATGCCCGAGGGCGCTCGCACCTGGCTGCCGGCTTCATCGCTCATGACCGGACTGACGAGATCGACCGCCCGTTCGGTCCCGCGCCGGCGCCGCGCCGCATCTGCCGTGATCTGGAAGCTCTGACCGACTGAATCACGCCCGGTGAAGCGCGGGTTCAGCATGGTCACCGACTCGTCCTGGGACACGCTGACAGGCTTGGCGTCGCTGGTCAGGGCGCTCTTGATGACATGGCCGGCGAAAAAGCCGATCGAGATCGCCGCGCAGGCCACAAACACCATCCGCAGGACGCGCACCCGCGCCGACCGATGCCGCGCCTGCGCCAGCGTGAGCTGGCGGCGCGGGGCCCAGAGAGAGCCCGGGTCACGATGGGTGACAGCGTTCATGCGGGACGAGGAACCTGTAAGCAACAATAGCGACCGTGTTTAGCCTCGATAAGCCCGCGACAAAAGCGGTGAAGGCATGACGATTTGGTCAGCTATGGGCAAAGATGTCCTGATCGTCCCAGCCGGAGAGGTCCAGCCGGGCGCGCATGGGCAGGAAATCGAAGCAGGCCTGCGCCATTTCGAGCCGGCCTTCGCGGATCAGCATGGCTTCGAGACCGGCCTTGACCTGGTGCAGATACAGCACATCCGAGGCCGCGTACTGGAGCTGCGCATCGCTCAGTTCGGCGCTGCCCCAGTCAGAACTTTGCTGCGCTTTCGAGATCTCAGCGCCCGCCACTTCGCGCACGACATCTTTCAGACCGTGACGATCTGTATAGGTGCGCGCGAGCTTGGACGCGATCTTGGTGCACCAGACCGGCGCGCAGGTGATCCCCATCCAGCGCAGCATCATGGCGATGTCATAGCGGCCGAAGTGAAAGACCTTCACGACCTTGGGGTCGGTCAGCAAGGCCTTGAGATTAGGACAATTATAGTCCCGGCCGAGCTGGACCAGATGCGCTGTGCCGTCTCCGGAAGAGAGCTGCACCAGGGTCAGGTGATCGCGCTGCAGGTTGAGGCCCATGGCCTCGCAGTCGATGGCGACGACAGGGCCGAAATCCATGCCAGCTGGCAGGTCGCCCTTGTGGAGTGTGATACCGTTCATGTCCGGGCTCTAGCATGAAAGCGATTAAGGACAAGTGGCCACCTGCCCCGACAAGGCGCCGGAACACCACATAAAACACCGTGTAAACACCGTATAAAGGCAATATAAACCGGCCCGGATCAGCCCCCGGCAGCCTTTTTCAGGGCGACCAGAGCGGTGTCCATCGCGCCAAGGAAGCGCGAGCGGTCCTGCTTCGTGAAGGGCGGCGCACCGCGCGGAGCACCTTCGCCGAGACCGGCGCGGAGGTCGGCATGGATCGCCCGGACGGCGACCGCGTTGCCGATGGAGGCATCCGTGAACGGCTTGCCCGTCGGCGAGAGGACGCGGGCCCCTTTTTCCAGCGCGCGCTGGGCCAGAAGAATGTCCGCCGTGATGACGAGGCTTGCCGGTCCCGACGCCTCCACGATCCAGTCATCGGCCGCATCGAAGCCGTCGGTCACGATCTGACGCGAGACGAGGCGATGTTCCGGAATGCGGATATAGGAGTTCGCGACGATCACCACCGCCACGTCATGGCGAAGGGCGACGCGATACACCTCCTCCTTGACCGGGCAGGCATCGGCATCGACCAGAACCGTCAAACCCGTCACGCCCCGCCCCCATGCAGGGACAAGGCGGACGGGTTTTGACAGGAACCGGAACAGGTCACCTAGAAGACGGCCTTCGGCGCGTCCTCTTCCATCATCTGCTGGCGCACCAGCGGGATGGGCGGGCCGCCATAGGACAGGAACTCGTCGTGGAAGGCCTTCCAGCCCGAACGCGGATCGTCCGGGAAGTGTTTCGCCGTCCAGTCATCACGCAGCTTGCGGATCATGAGCTTGCCCATCGTGTAGTTCAGGTAAGCCGGATCATAGGTGCCGCGAGCCGCCTGCTGGGTCGCATTGCCGGCATCCTGGTAGCACTCGTTCCGGAAGAGGTCGTAGCTCTGCTCCACCGTCATGCCTTCGGCATGGAGGCCGATGGCCGAGAGGTAACGGCAATCCCGCAGGAGCGCGTTGGACAGCTGGCCAACATGGGTTTCCGGGTCGCCGTCATGCAGACCCGCATCATACATCATCTCTTCGGTATAATGCGCCCAGCCCTCGGCGAAGGCATAGCCGACCCAGAGTTTCCCGAACACGGACTCGGCACGGTTCGAATGCAGGAAGTTCAGGAAGTGACCGGGCCAGACTTCGTGCACGCTGGTGAACAGGAGGTCCATCTTGCCGGGCACATAGGCGTTGCGGGTTGCCTCATCCCAGGTCGGGTCCGGCGGCGAGATATAATAGACCGAAGGCAGGCCGAGATCATATGGCCCCGGCAGGTCGATATAGGCCGAGTTCTGACGGTTGTACGGCGGGGATTCTTCCACCTCAGCCTGTTCGGTGCCGGGAATGGTGACGATGTCGTGCGCTTCGATGAAGGCGCGCAGTTCGGGAAGCTGCTCACGCGCTTCCTCGACCGGGCCGACTTCCGGCTTGTTGGCCCCCATCTTTTCCATGCAGGCGCCGAGCGTGAGGCCGGGCGCGTAGGCGTCGCAGGCCTCTTTGAGGGCATCCTGGTTGCGCTTCAGGTCTGCCTGGCCGATCGCTTTGAGCTGATCCAGCGGCAGGTCGACCGCTTCGGTGAGGCGTACCATGTCGGAAAACTTGTCTGCGCCCATGGCAAAGCCATCCGGCGTGGCCGGGACAGAGCCGATATAGTCTGACAGATGCTGCATCGCGGCTGAGGCCGCCGCAGCCGCCGTGTCGAACTCTGCCTGCAATTCCGGATTCTGGACTTCGGCAAAAGCCGCTTTCGCATCGCCCGTATAATAGTCTGCAAAGCCGCTGAACCCGGCCTGACCATATTTCAGGAAGGTCTCCGGAAGAGGCAGCTGCAGGTTCGCTTCGATCTGAGCGGCGGCCGCCGGTACATTCTTCGCGTACTTGATAAAGGCCTTCATCCGCGTCTCGGCGTCGGCATAGGGCCGCGCGATATAGACGTTCGGGTCAAGCACACCGACATAAAAGTCAGGATTGTGATGCGGCCGGTCTGCCTCTTCGAGCCAGAACAGTTCGCCCTGCATAACGCGGATCAGATAGTCGCGCTCGAATTTCTGTGCGTCACTGAGGCCGGCAGGATCAAGCGCCTGCGCTCCGGCAATCGCGGTCTTGCGCATGTCGATCTGGGCTTTGAGGCCCGCTTCGCTGAAGTCCGGCAGCTCGCCATCAAATTCGTGACGGCCCTGATACACTGCGAAATTCGGGTTGAGCTGGAAATAGGTTTCCAGGAAGGGCGACAGGAACGCGCCCCATTCCGTGCTTGTGTCGATCGCCATCGGATCGGCAGGCGCTTCGGCAACCGGCGCAGCAATTTCCGGCGCCTTTTCCGGCGTTGCCTTCGAACAGCCAGTCGCTGTCAGGGCAACCACGGAGGCTGCCATCATCAAACCACGGATTTTCATTGGATCGTCCTCATCATCGCCGCGCACTGCGCATGCTTTGTTATATGCTTACAACCGCTCGCCAGCCGCCGCCAGTCAGGATCTGCGGTTGAAAGCCGCCGTCAGACCATCGCGCCATCGGTCGGCAGGCCGAACAGGATGCGGCCGGTGAGTTCCCAGGTCGCCGGGGCGGTAACGATATGCTGGGTCGCCGCCTGCGCGTCGCGGAACTGGCGCTGGAGGGGCGAGGTTTCGAACAGGGCAACGCCGCCGCCCAGCTCATAGAGCGTGCGGCAGATATCGGCGCCCATGCGGGTGACATGCGTGCAGGCGAGGCGCAGGTCCGCGCGCGCTTCCATGGGAATATCGTCTGCCGTCTGGGCAATTTCCCAGACCCGGTCGATCTCAGCGAAGAGCAGCGCCCGGGCCGCCCGCCAGCTGGCCTCGGCCTGCGCGAAGGCGGTCTGGACGGTCTGGCGCTCTGCCAGTGTCTTGGCCGAACCCTGGTTCTTCTTGGCCGTGGCGAGGGCGGCGAACGTGTCGAGGCTGCCACGCGCATTGCCGAGCGCTACGGCACAGACGCCCAGCGAGAGGAAGCCGAAAGCCGGGAATTTGTAGAGCGCGCCGGTCTCTCGCGGATTGCCCCCCGTGAGGCGTACGCAGCGCCCTTCGGGGACGAAAATGTCTTTCACTTCAATGTCGCCAGAGCCTGTGCCTTTGAGGCCCATGACGTGCCAGGTGTCGAGCAGGGTCGCTTCCGCCGCGGGGAAGATCGCCATCAGCGTGTCCGGCGCGCCGCTCGGCAGGCGCCGCATCTCGCCATTCTCCCAGACCGTGCAGCCGCCGCCAAGCCAGGCGCAATTGGCAGAGCCGGAGCCCCACTGCCAGCGGCCCGTCACGCGATAACCGCCCTCTTCCACAGTGGCCCGCCCCATCGGCGCGAAGACGCCGCCGGTGATCACATGTGGATCGTCAAAGACGGCCTCAGCCTCTTCCGGCGCCATATAGGCCGCGTTGAGGGCGGACGTGTTGGCGATCATGCAGCACCAGCCAGCGCTGGCATTGGCGGTCGACAGGGTCTCCACGGTTTCGACGAACACGCGCGGGCTGGCTTCGAGGCCGCCGAAGCGTTTGGGCGTGACGAGTTGGAAGACGCCTGCCTCCGCCATCGTACGGGCAAGGTCTGCCGGCAGGCGCCGGGCCGCGTCCATCTCGCTTGCGCGCGCTGCCAGCTCCGGCAGCAGGCCCCGCGCGGCTGCGACGGGATCCGTCTTGTCTGTGTGCTCGGCCATAGGCCCCTCCCCCTGTTTTCTTTTTATCCGTCCAGGTCGCCATGGAATTTCGCTGGAGCGGCATGGCGCCAGGACAGGGTCAGCGCCGATTTGAGCGTCAGCGCATCGACTTGTGCAAGCCGGATCGACGTCGCACCCTTGTCGCCCCATTTGTTCGGTACTTTGAAAAACATGCCGGGCTCCGCTTCGACCAGCATGGCCTGCTCCTCCGGTGTCAGGAAGACATTGGTGAACTCATGATGGGGCGGCAGGGTCGCGAAAATCTTGCCCTTGGGCTTGTCGACCCGGAAGCTCGCCCAGTCGAAATGGGGCCGCTCGATTGCATGCGGGAAAGTGAGGGCGATCTTGCGAAGTTCAGCGGGTTTGATCATGTCGGCGATTGCCAGACGTAGCGGACGTCGGGCTCCTTCTCCTCGTTGCGTGATCCATCTGTGAATTCTGTCGCGGTGAATTTGTGTCGCTCATAAAACCGTCGCGCCCCCGAATTCCTCTGGAAGGTCCACAAGTCGAGGATGTCCGCATCCCTTTGCACCGAGGCGAGGAGGAGACTGCCAATCCCGCGGCTCCAATAGGATGGTGAAACGTAGAGATGCTCGACGTGGTTGTGTTGTCGCGCAATGAAACCTGCGATCTTTTGCCCGCAACACGCCACATGCACGTCAGAGTGCGGAATGACCTGATTGAGATAGAACGCCAATTCTTCCTCAGGTGTATGCACGACTGCCAGCCAGGGCATGGACTCAGCGCGGGCTGATCTATGGATATTGGCTAACGTGGCCGCATCGCAGGACGTCGCTGAGCGGAATGAAATTCCCTCGCTCACCGGTACACTTTCGGTTTGCGTTGCTGGAAGCGTTCGCCTGCGCGGGTGAGGCGGGCGTGCTGGGCCGGGCCGGCGAGTTCATAGGTCCGCTCCCGGAGGAATTCCATCAGGCCGCGACGTTTGCCGGCGGCGGCGAGCACATCCGGGGAGAGCGTCTCGCCAATCTCGACGCGAAGGGACTTGCCCATGCGGCGGCGCACTTCGCGGAAGACCAGCGCGAGGCGCAGCTCCAGCGACAGGTGGCTGGCGACCTGGAACAGGCGGGAATTCTGGCCATCGAAATAGATCGGCGTGACCGAGGCATTGCCCTGGGTGATGAGCTTTGCCGTGAAGGGCTTCCACTCATCGTCCACCGCCGTGCGGTCAAACGGGCGCGGCGTCGTGGAGACCCCGCCCGAGGGGAAGACGATGACGCAGCCGCCCGCTTTCACATGCGCGAGCGCTTCCTTGCGCATGGCGACATTGGCGGCAAGCGCCTCTTTGGTGGCGGAGAAATCGACGCGCAGCAGATAGTCCCGCGCCTCCGGCACGCCATCGAGGGCGGAGTTGGTCAGCACCCGGAAATCCGGACGGCGCAGGCTGATGAGCCAGCAGATGATCAGGCCATCCAGCACACCGAACGGGTGGTTCGCCACAACGACCAGCGGGCCTTCGCGCGGGATCTCCGCCAGCCGCGAGGCGGAGAAGCGGACGTCGAGGTCCAGCAACCGGATCGCGGCCTCAAAGAAAGGCACGTCGTCGGCAAGGAATTCGCGGTAATGCGCGTAAAGCTTCTTCAGGCGCGGCTGGCCCGACAGACGCTCCACCGCCCGAACGAGGCGGCGCTTCACCGGATCCTCGAAATACGACGCGTAGGAAAGGTCTGGTTGCGAGTCGGACGCCTGAATCATTTTTTATAGCTACGCTGTCATACCAGTTCTGAAAACCTCAGAAGATAGCCGTCCGGGTCCTGCACCACGCATTGGCGCACGCGGATGGGCTCATCGTCCCGCAAATAGGTGCGCTCTTCGAGATCCATCATCAGCGGCGCCCCTGCGGCGAGGGCCGCATCGCGCAGGGCGGCGGCATCCTCCACCGCGATCTGGAAATTGACGCCCCGTCCATAAGGCGCTTCCAAAGGCCCGGCGAGCCAGGTGCGGCCGGCGGGCTCTTCCAGCATCAGCTCCGCGCCTGCCCGTTCAATATAGGCGAAGTGCTCTTCACTCCGCTGGTAGACAATGCGGAAGCCGAGCGCATCGCAATAGAAGGCCAGGCTGCGCGGCAAGTCACGGACGTAAAGCTCAGGAACCAGCGCGGCGGCCATCTTTCAACCTTTCCCGATCTCGGCGTGGTCATACGGGGTGGACTGATAGACCTGATTCACCCAGTTGCCGAACAGGAGGTGAGCGTGACTGCGCCAGCGGTTCAGCGGTTGGCGGGTGGGGTCATCGCCGGGGAAGTAATTGTGCGGCAGGGCAATGTCGCTACCGGCGGCGACGTCGCGCTCGTATTCTTCCTTCAGGGAGAACGAGTCATATTCGACATGGTTGAACATGAAGACACTGCGGCTGGGCGCATGTTCCAAAAGGCTCGGCCCTGTCGCCGGGCAGTCGACCAGCAGGTTCAGTTCAGGCCGGGCGAGCACGTCTTCGGTGTGCACCTCGGTCCAGCGGGAGACCGGGATCAGGAAGTCGTCCGAGAAGCCGTTCAGGTAAGGTGAGGCCGGGGCGAGGTTGCGCTGGCGGTAGACGCCAAAGGCTTTCTTCTCAAGCTGGTATTTCGGCAGCTTGTGGAAATGCCAGACCGCCGCCATCGCGCCCCAGCAGATGAACAGGTTCGAATGCACATTCGTCCGTGTCCAGTCGAAGATTCGGGTCAGTTCATCCCAATAGGTGACGTCTTCAAAGTCGAGCTGCTCGACCGGGGCGCCGGTGACAATGAAGCCGTCAAACTTGCGATCCGCCACGTCTTCCCACGTATTGTAGAAGCTGATCAGGTGATCCTGCGACGTGTTCTTCGGCGTGTGCCCGCCGATGCGGATGAGCGACAGCTCGATCTGCAGGGGGCTGGCGCCCAGCAGGCGGGCGATCTGTGTCTCCGTGCGGATCTTGTTCGGCATCAGGTTCAGGAGGCCGATCTGCAAGGGGCGGATATCCTGACGGGCGGCTTCGGATTCCTGCATCACCGCTACGCCTTCTTTCAGAAGGGTTTCACGGGCAGGCAGGGCATCCGGAATCTTGATGGGCACGGGGCAATACTCTCGACTTGTTCAGCCAGCTTGAGACCTGAAAACAAGGAAAAAAGGGAGCACGGGCCGAAACGGTCTTCCTGCGCGCGGCCCTTTTAGCGACTTGTTTTACGTGGCTGCAAGCCGGCCGGCCAAATCACCACGAACAGCGCATGTAGCGCCGGAGGCCGCCGGGGGCAAGAGGCTGATCTGACAGGCTGCGCCAGCACCCCCGCCCGCTACAGGTGCTACGCCTTCCGCGTAACCCGCACATTCATGCGATGATAGCCCTTCACGAAGGGCGACGGCACGCGTTCCGGCTCGCCCACAAGCTCGATCTTGTCGAACCGTTTGAGGATTTCTTCCCAGATCACGCGCAGTTGCATTTCAGCCAGGCGATTGCCCACGCAGCGATGGATGCCGAAGCCGAATGACAGATGCTGGCGCGGGCGTTCGCGGTCGATAATGTAGGTGTCCGGATCATCGATCACGCTCTCGTCGCGGTTGCCGGAAACGTACCACATGACGACTTTTTCGCCTTTGCTGATTTTCTGGCCACCAATTTCGGTGTCCTCCAGGGCGGTGCGACGCATATGCGCCAGCGGCGTTTGCCAGCGGATCGTTTCGGACACCATGGACGGGATGAGGGCCGGATTGGCGCACAGCTTGTCGAACTCGGTCGGGAACTTGTTGAGGGCGTAGACGCTGCCGGAAATGCTGTTCCGGGTCGTGTCGTTGCCGCCCACGATGAGAAGCACGATATTGCCGAGATATTCCTGCGGGCTCATGTTCCGCGTGGCTTCGCCATGGGCCAGCATGGAGATGAGATCGCCCTTTGGTGGCACATTCACGCGCTCGTTCCAGAGGGTCGTGAATTCCGTCAGGCATTCCATCAGGACATTGAATTTTTCTTCCACCGTTTCCACCAGCATGCCCGGTGCCGGGATCGTCGTCGCGACATCCGACCAGTAGGTCAGCTTGCGGCGGTGTTCGAATGGAAAGTCGAACAGGGTGGCCAGCATCTGCGTGGTCAGCTCGATCGACACCCGGTCAACCCAGTCGAACGTTTCACCTTCGGGAAGCGAATCCAGGATGCTGCAGGCACGCTCCCGGATCAGGGGCTCCATCACGGCGAGATTGGCGGGCGAGACGATGGGGCTGACGGTCAGGCGCTGAACGTCATGCTTGGGCTGGTCCATCGCGATAAACATGGGCAGTTCGACGTCGGACTGCTGGTCAAGGATCGTGATGCCGCCCAGCGAGGCCTCGGAGGAGAAGACCTTGTGATTGGTGTCCACCGCCATGATGTCGTTCCAGGTGGTCACCGACCAGTAAGGCCCGAACAGGCCGTTCTTGCAGTAATGCACCGGCGCTTCGCGGCGCAGACGCGCAAAATAAGGCCAATGGGAGTCGGTGCGCCACAGCTCCGGCTGGCTGACATCAATGTCTTCCAGGGCGATTGTGTCCGCCGGCTCAAGGGCTCTTTCAAGGGTTTCCGTGTCAGCCATGGTGTTCCTCCGTTTTCTCCCGATCCCCGTCTTGGCAGGGTTTACATACTCATCAGTATTTGAATACTAATGAGTATGTCAATGCCTTTCGAATCGGGAAACCGTATGACCACGACCGACACAGACCTGCCCGTAAAGCCCCGCCTGACCCGTTCGGAAGCCAAGGCCCGCACGCGCTCAGCCCTGCTGTCTGCGGCGAAAAGCGTGTTCGCCCGGGAGGGGTATGGCGGCGCATCGCTGGACCAGATCGCAGCGGATGCTGGCTACACGAAAGGCGCGGTCTACACCCATTTCGACAGCAAGGAGGACCTGTTCCTAGCGCTTCTGTCGGACGGGCTCTTTCACCAGATCGAGTTTCTGGAAACCCTGCTTGAGAAGGCCCGTGCTCAACCGGAACAGCTGAACGCCCTGATGAATGGTCTGCTGGACGAGCTGGACAATCCGGATGCGGAAGTTGGGTCCAACCTCGCCGTCCTCGGCGTGGAATTGCAACTGGAGTCGCGACGCAACCCGCAACTCGCTGCAGGCTTCACCGACATCGTCGGCCGTCACCGCGAGGCCCTCGAAACCCTGGTCGCCGAAGTCTTCAGGATCAAAGGGACAAAGCCGGTTATGGATCTCGACATATATGGTGGCACGCTGATCGCCGTAGTCGAGGGGCTTGCGCTATCCCGCGCCGGCGGGCTTCAGGGCCGCGTCGCGTCCAGCCGCCAGGTGCTCAACATCCTGCTTGGGCTGGAGCCTGCCGTGCGCGAAGCGGGATAATATTCTGACGGTTTTGGCCCGAGTTAGCCCAGTGCATGCACCAAATGCGGCAGCTGGCGGCCCGGGACGGAGGCGGACTCGACCGTTCCATCCTGAACAGCGCCCATGTGCTGATAGAAGGTGGCCGCGTCCGGATCTGCGTCGATGACGAGCTGTTTCGCGCCGTTTTCGCGGGCGACGCGGCAGGCCCAGACATAGAGGATCTTGCCGGTCCCCTCCCCGAGGCGGTCTGGCTCCACGAACAGCTTTTCCAGCACGGCGTCGTCGCCCTGCTTCGAGACCTGTACGACACCGGCGAGGCCGCGCTTGTCCTCGGCCAGCATGATCGCGTCTTCGGCGAGGTTTTCCGGCGTGACGGTCAGCTCGGCCGCGAAGGCTTTCAGCATATCGCGTGGATAGCCCCAATGGGCCTTGGAGCGCTGGCAAAGGCTGGTCAGGGCGGGCAATTCGGATGGGGTCGGTTCACGCAGGATCATGGCGGCACTCTAGCGTGGAAACCCGGCCTGTCACGTCGGCAAGATTGCCTGACGCAGGGCGAGGGCTTGCCCGACCTCGCGTTCCCGCTTTCTCTGCCTGTCAGGAGGAACCCATCATGACCGCAGCGCCGATCCGCACCCGCATCACAGACATGCTGGGCATCGAGAAACCCATCATCCAGGCCGCGATGGGCTGGATCGCCCGGTCGCAGCTGTCGTCCGCCGTGTCGAATGCCGGCGGCATGGGCATCATCGAGACCTCTTCCGGTGAGCTGGACGCCGTGCGCGAAGAGATCACCAAGATGAAGTCACTGACCAACAAACCGTTCGGCGTGAACGTCGCACAGGCGTTCGTACGTGATCCCGACATCATCCAGTTCATCATTGATCAGGGCGTGAAGTTCGTCACCACCTCTGCCGGGGACCCCATGAAATATACAGGCCTTCTGAAAGAAGCGGGCCTGACCGTGTTCCACGTCGTCCCTTCGCTTCAGGGGGCGATGCGGGCAATCGAAGCAGGCGTCGACGGCCTGATCGTGGAGGGCGGCGAAGGCGGCGGGTTCAAGAACCCGAAGGATGTGGCCAGCATGGTTCTGATCCCGCAGGTCTGCGAGGCGGTGGATGTGCCGGTCGTCGCGGCGGGCGGCATCATGGACGGGCGGACCATGGCGGCGGCTTTTGCATTGGGAGCGGAGGGGGTGCTGATGGGCACGCGGATTCTGTCCTCCGCCGAAAGCCCGGTGCACCAGAACTGGAAGGACGCGATCATCAGCGCGGATGCGACCGATACGGTCTTCCTCAACCGATCCGGCCCCGGCCCTGCCCTGCGCGCGCTGCGCACCGAGCGGACGGACCGGATCCAGAAAGACGGCGTAGAGAACATCTTCGGGGAATTTGCGGGCACGCAGAAAGTCTATTTCGGCGGCGATCTTGAAGCCGGCATTGCCCTGACCGGACAGGTTGCGGGCCGCATCAAGGACGTGAAGCCGGTCGCGCAGATCTTCGAGGAAACGATGGAGGAATACCACCGCGTGGTGGCCGCGCTTCCGCGCTAGAGGATTATCTGCCTACGGCGCCTGAAAGCTGGAGACCCAATGGACCTCCGGGTCTTCCAGAGAGTGCATGCCCTTCAGCTCATAGATATTGGTGTAGCCATATCCATAGAGATTGATGAAAGTCGGCACGTTGAGGGCAAGGTCGATCCGCTTCAGCATGACCGGGGCGATGTCATCCTCGAAATTATTGTTGCAATAGATCAGGATGCGCGTCGTCTTTGACGGGATCGCGGCGGTGAGCTTCTCGTCGGTAAAGTCCGAGAAGTTTACATTGATCGCACCTTCGATATGGCCCATCGCATAGGCCTCGGCACTGCGGGAATCGAGGATGATCGTACCGGGCTCTTCTTTCATCTCGTTGAAGTCGACGAGAGAAACGAGTCGCTGCTCGCGATAAGCGGACACTTCGTTCGAAAGCTCCAGGAAGCCCGGATAATCGATATAGGAATCTTTCTCCTGCGCATTCGCCATCAGGCCGCAGCCGATGAAAGCCGCAATGGTCAGGATACCGAGGATCGTATTCCGCTTCACGCCCATGATGGGCCTCCCGCTCTGTCGCATGTAAATATTTGCTCGCAAATAAGGCAGGAAAATGGAGAGGACAGGACGGTTAGAAGGAGTTTGCCACACCTCACGCCCTCGGATGGGCCGCGGCGTGGACTTCGCGGAGGCGACTGGAGTCGACGCCGGTATAGACCTGGGTGGTTGAGAGCGAGGCGTGGCCGAGTAGCGTCTGGATGGCGCGAAGGTCTGCCCCGGCGGCCAGAAGGTGCGTTGCAAACGAGTGGCGCAGGGCGTGCGGCGTGGCTGTGTCCGGCAGCCCCAAAAGTCCGCGCAGTCGCTGCACGAGGCCCTGAATGAGACGCGGGTTCAGCGCGCCGCCCTTGGCGCCCCGGAACAGCGGCTGGTTGCGGGTCAGCGCGTAGGGGCATTGCTCAGCATAGACATTGATCGCGTCTCGCACGGCCGGGATCAGCGGCACGATCCGCACCTTGCCGCCTTTACCTGTGATCCGCAGACGCTCCGGTGCCGGAACATCTGCGCCTGTGAGGCTGAGCGCTTCGGAGATACGAAGCCCTGCCCCGTAGAGCAGCGACAGCACAGCGGCATCGCGCGCATTGATCCAGGGCGCGACATCCGGATCGTCGCCAGCCTCCTGGATCATGTCCTTGGCCGCCTCGATGGAGACCGGGCGCGGCAGGCGCTGGGGCCGTTTCGGGCCTTGCAGGTAGGCGATCTCGGCATTCTCGATGTCAAAGGCGCGGTTCAGCCAGCGATACAGCGCCTTGATTGAGGAGAGCAGCCGGGCGACCGAGGCATTCGACAGGCCATCACGGCGGCGCTGGGCAATATGGGCGCGGATGTCGCGCGCTTTCAGCTCGCCAAGCACTTCCGGCGTTGGTTCCTCGCCCAGGTGATGGCGCAGGAAATTGAAGAATTCCGCCAGATCAGACCGGTAGGCGTCCACGGTCTTGTCCGCCATGCGGCGCTCATTGGCGAGATAGTTGACGAAGGCGGGCAAGGTTTCCATGCCGCCAGTGTAACAGAGGGGGCTTAAGGAGAGGTTGTAGGCTGCGCAGCAGATGCAGCCGGCGCGGCGGCTGCCGTCCGGTGGTTTGGCTGGTTTCTTGAGCCCGCGCTCTTATGCTTCGACTTGGCTCAGCATGAGCGCTTTGGGGTTGCGGTAGAGAACGGGACTCATGCTGAGCGAAGTCGAAGCATGAGGTGGCGGGTGCTGAACCGGCGGCCCGCGGACGCATTCGCGGACGACATAGAACACCGTATAAGCACGACATAAGGACGCTATAAGCACGCTATAGCCGACAGAGTGGACTGTTACCGGCAAAGCGCTGCCCAGCGCCGGGTTTTCCCAGCGCGGCATGAGCGGGGCTTTATAGGTGTAGAGATCATCCGGCTTCGGTTCGTCAGCGGCGAAGACCATCCGGATGTTTCCAAAGCAATCGACCGCCATCAACGCATCGCGCCCTGTTCGCAAATGCCAGAGGGCGACGCGGATGAGGTTCAGCCAGAGCCACGGCCAGAAGACCGGGATGACGTGATCATAATAGGGACGAAGGGCTGGATGCATGCGCGGGAGTGTGCGCCGGGTTTGAACCCGGGAGGATAGAACTCCCCATTACGCGCCCCCCTCTCCCACCGGGAGAGGGGTCGGGGGTGAGGGGCGACCCAGCTCTCCCCAACTCCGAAAGCCCGCGATGTGGTGCTAAACCTGCACAGCCCGCTTCCGCAGCCTTCAGTTCACGCCGCCAATTCCGTGGCCCCTCACCCCTAACCCCTCTCCCGGTGGGAGAGGGGGATGAGTGCGGCGCTTTCCTCACCTTCGCCCCTAGACTTCGTAGCCTTCCCAGTCGACGATCCAGTCTTCGGGGTTTTCGTCGAAGACGGTGTCTTCGGAGACGGTGCGTCCCCGGATGGAATTGCCGGTTGTGTGCACGCGGTTGCGGTCGCCGCAGACGAGATGGTGCCAGTCGGGCAGGTCCTTGCCCTCCAGCACCAAGCGATAGGCGCAGGTGCGCGGCATCCAGCGGATTTCGGCGACCTTCTGCGGCGTCAGGATCACGCAGTCCTCGACAATCTTCTTGCGGTTCTCATAATCCATGCAGGTGCAGGCCTGCCCATCCAGAAGGCGGCAATGCAGACGCGTATAGGCGATCTCGCCGGTGTCTTCGTCTTCCAGTTTCAGCAGGCAGCATTTGCCACAGCCGTCGCAGAGCGATTCCCACTCCGCGCCGGACATCTCTTCCAGCGTTTTCTGTTTCCAGAACGGGTCGCTCATGCCTGCATCGCCGACCATTCCGGCGTTTTCTCGATCAGGGCACTGGCGAACCAGCAGCTGGACGAGACCATCTCGCCATTGGCGATCACGTCTTGCATCGCCGCTGTCACCAGTTTCTTGCCGAGGCCCCGGCCCCCCAGCGGGTCAGGCACGATCGTGTGCGTGATGTGGATCTGGCCATCTCCCGGGCGCTCATAGGTGAGATAGGCCTCAAGCCCATTCTCGAAATACGAATAGCGCATCAGATTGCGGTCGTGGGTGATCTCGCTCATGCCAGAATGTCCTGCCATTCCTTGTGTTTCTCGATCTGCGCCTTTGCAAATGGGCAGATCGGGATGATCTTGATGCCGGCTGCGCGGGCGTCTTCCACCGCGCGGCGGACAAGTGCCACGCCGACACCGCGCCCGCCAAGTTCTTTCGGCACATCCGTATGATCGATGATGATGCGGGACGTGCCGGCCCTGGAATAGGTCATCTCGGCCTCGTGCCCGTCCACAACGGTGACATAACGCCCGCCGGTTTCGCCCTCTTCCTTGCGGATGTTGAAGTCTTCCATCGTGTGCTCCTTTTGCAGCTTCCCTATCTGGGCGGGCGATGCGGTCTGCGCAAGCGAAAGCCGCCCGGGATCTCCGGACGGCCTCTGGCTTGCCAGATCCGGCGGCGCCTAGACGACGCTCAGACCGACATCGATATTGTTACGGGTGGCGTTGGAGTACGGGCAGACCTCGTGGGCCTTGTGGACCAGTTCCTCGGCCAGGGCGCGGTCGAGGCCGGGCAGCGACACGTCGAGCGAAACGGTCAGGCCGAAGCCGCCTTCCGAACGCGGGCCGATGCCGACGGTGGAGGTGACTGTCGTATCAGCCGGCACTTTCAGGTGCTTGTTCTGCGCAGCGACGGCCTTCATGGCGCCGATGAAACAGGCGGCATAGCCAGCGGCGAACAGCTGTTCCGGATTGTTGCCCGCGCCCCCTGCCCCGCCGAGCTCCTTCGGGGTGGAGAGATCCACTTTCAGGCTACCATCGAGGGTTTCGGCGTGGCCGTCACGGCCGCCGGTGGCGACAGCCTGGGTTTTGTAGAGGACATTCACGGACATGGTTGGCTCCTTTTCATTCGCGACAGTTATTATCGCGATAAGTAATCACCAGATATGCGCTCGCCAGCCATTGTCAAGAGAATATTTATCGCGATATATTTGGAACCAGCTTCTACAGGAGTATCCCCATGCCCTCATCTGCCCCCGATATCGGGCTTCTCAGCCTCGACGATCATCTCTGCCTCGGAATCTATTCCGCCAGCCTTGCCATCCAGCGGACCTACAAGCCGATGCTGGACGCGATGGGCATCACCTATCCGCAATATCTGGTGCTGAACCTGCTCTGGTCGGAAGACGGCCAGACCGTGGGGGGGCTCGCCCAGCAGCTGGACCTTGAAGCCAGCACGCTGACGCCGCTGCTGAAGCGGCTGGAAGCGACGGGGCATGTGACGCGGGAACGCAACCCGAAGAATGAGCGGCAGGTTCTGGTCCATGTCACGCCGAAGGGCCGGGCCCTGCGCAGCGAGGTCGGCTGCATGGGCCGCACGCTGATTTCGAATTCGGGCATGAGCCTGGAGGAACTGGCAGATCTCAACCGGCAGGTTCGCAGCCTGCGGGACAATCTGAACCAGCATCTTGAACACCGGCCCGCAAACGCAAACCGGGGCGAGCGGTAGAACCACTCGCCCCCGGCTTTGACGCTTGATCCGTGATCAGAGTTTCTTGCGAATCTCCTCTTTCACGTCGCCGGCTTTGTCGCGGACCTTGCCTTCGGCCTTGTCCATCTTGCCTTTCATTTCGAGGCTCTTGTCGCCGGTCAGTTTGCCTGCAGCTTCCTTGATGGTGCCTTCGGCCTGTTTGGCAGCGCCTTTCACATGTTCCTTGTCCATTGAGGATCTCCTTTTCTTGCCTGCCGCAATACTGCGGTCACTCAATCAACGTGCGACGCGGCAGAAAGGTCCGAAAAAGTTTCAGGGCGGGCCGGTGCGGCGGATCTGCCCCCTGTTCAACGCGCGCGCGTGGGTCTAGGTCCCCAGCCCATGACACGCCTGCTGACACAGCCTGAAATCGAATGGAGGGAGGACGGCACGCCGTTCGCCCCAGCGGCGGGCGATGTGTACTTCACAGCAGGCGACGGGCTTGGCGAAACGCGGGCAGTTTTCCTGACCGGCTGCGGCCTGCCGGAGGCCTGGGCGGGACGCGAGGTCTTCACGATTGCCGAGACCGGCTTTGGCACGGGCCTGAACTTTCTGGCGGCGTGGGAATTGTGGCGCGCGAGTCGCCCGTCCCCGTCCGCCTTCCTGCATTTTGTGAGCTATGAGGGCTTTCCGCTGGCCCGGGAGGATGCGGCGCGCGCCCTCTCGGCCTGGCCGGAGCTGGCGGACCTGTCGGCGCGGCTGATCGCGGTCTGGCCGGGGCCTGTACGCGGCGTACGCCATTTCGTCTGGCCGGAGGATGGCGTGACGCTAACCCTCCACCTCGGTGATATTGCAGAGACTTTGCCGGACAGTGTTTACCATGCCGATGCCTGGTTTCTCGACGGGTTCAGCCCGGCGAAGAATGAGGACATGTGGGCAGACAGCCTGTTCCGGCAGGTGGCGGAACGCTGCGTTCCCGGTGCGCCGGCGGCAACCTTCACCGTGGCGGGCGCTGT
>LADW01000036.1 GCA_000961695.1 Hyphomonadaceae bacterium BRH_c29 | reverse complement strand
TATATGATGCCACTCGCGATGCTGACCGTTCCGGCTCCTCAAGCCGTCCAACGAAATCGGCAACCAGTTGATCACCATAGCATCGATCGAATGGAGCGGGCTTGTGCTCGGTCTCGATCAGGAATGTGACGAAGCGAACAACGCGGCCTTGGAATGCGTGATCGCGAGTGATCCCATTCTGATATCGTTCAGCCTGCGGACGTGGGCACTCGCACCGATGCCGGAAAAAGCGCCGGATAACGGCGCTATCGATATCGGAAAGGCCGATCCCTTCACAGTCCAGCCAAACAATGAAGTGCTTTACCGCGCCGCTCATCGACAAGATTGTCCGGTCGGAAGCGTTCTGGCTTCGAAGCCATTCGGCGAAATTGTCGAAAAGCGGGTGGAAGTAGTCTGCCCCGGATAGGGACGGGATTTCAGCCCGCCGTGAAAGTGCTGCACACATGATTGGTCTCCTTCTGCTGAGTGCAGAAGAAGCTTCTCGATTATGTTGAGCGGAGTCTCGACCCAGGCCCGCAAAATCAAGGCGGCGCCGCAACAACTCCGCATAACCATGGACGCGACATAAGCAAGCCTCTGGGGCATCGAGGCCAACTATCCGGGTGCGGACAACAGCTACCTCGCAGAGGTCGCAAACGAACTCCTCCCGGAGAGCATCGCTGTGGCCCGTGAAACGCTCACTCGGCTCGCCGCGCATGCGCAAGCTCTGGAGGGCGCCTGATGCCAGACATCTTCGAACAGCTGCTCGGCCCGCGTCCGTCGCTAACGCTCGACATCGAGCAGGGCTTTGTCACCGCCATCTGGGTTGAGGGTCGCTGCCCGAATGTGACGATCCGGGATTTCGATCTCGGCGCCACAGCCGCCGACGCCTCGCTCGATTACTTCGGCGCGCCGTTCGTGCCGGTCAACTGGCACCTGCCGCCATGGCGGCTGGGCCTCGCCCTTGCGCCCCCACACCTGTTTCCATTCTGAGGAGTTACCCTATGTCACAACCTGACCTGATCCACATCGAGCTCAGCAAGCTCAGCATTTCGGAACTCAACATGCGCCATGGACGCAAGGCACCGGATGTCTCTGACATCCTGCCCTCGATCCGGGAAAAGGGCGTCCGCCAGACCCTGCTCGTCCGGCGTGAAGCGAGCGGCTACGGCATCGTCGCCGGACGCCGCCGGTTCTTTGCGCTCCAGCAGATTGCGAAGGAGAGCGGCACCGATCCGCTCGTGCCCTGCGCTGTGATGGCGGAAGGCGATGTGGCGTCAGCCATTGAGGCCTCGATCATCGAGAATGTCGCCCGCCTGCCTGCCACCGAGATGGAGCAGTACACGGCCTTCCGGAAGCTTCACGACGAGGGAAGAACTGTCGAGGAGATTGCGGGCTTCTTCGGTGTGAGCGAACTGAATGTCAGGCGGGTGCTGGCGCTCGCCGCGCTCAGCGCGCCGATCCGCAAGCTTTATGCTGAGGATGAAGTCGATCGGGAAACCGTTCGCGCGCTGACGCTTGCGACACCTGCCCAGCAAGCAGACTGGCTCAAACTCTGGAACAGCGAAACAGAGCGCGCCCCGATGGGGCGGGCCTGCCGCGCGTGGATCACCGGCGGGAGCGCGATCACGACCGACAAGGCGCTGTTCGACCTTGCAGGTTACACCGGCGCGGTGACCGCCGACCTGTTCGGCGAAACGGCTGTGTTTGCGGACGCCGCTGCGTTCTGGCAGGCTCAAGGCGCGGTGGTTGCCGAGCGCGTCGAGGCCTACCAGCAGCGGGGCTGGGTGGACGTAATCCTGATGGAGCGCGGCGCGTACTTCCAGCGCTGGGACTATGTCCAGACGACCAAGAAGCAGGGCGGCAAGGTCATCGTCGAGCAGCGCCATGATGGCACGGTGACGTTCCATGAAGGCTGGCTGAAAGCTGCCGAAGCCCGCAAGGCCAGGACGGCCACGGTCAGTGGCGAAACCGCCCCGGAAACAGATATGCGGCCCGAGATGTCCGGCCCGATGGCGGACTATATCGGCTTACACCGGCACGCCGCCGCGCAGGCGAGCCTGATCCGAAATCCGGCCATCGCGATGCGTCTGATGGCGGCGCATGCGCTGTGCGGCTCATCACTCTGGAACGTGCGCCTGCATTCGCCCGGCGCCGTGAAGGAAGCGACACTTTCGAGCGTCGAGGGCGGGTCTGCTGCCGCCGAACTTGTCACCGCGCGGGAGGGCCTGGAGACCCTGTTCGAGGCCCTCGGCGCGCCGGTCCCGCGCCGGAGCGGCGATGCCTATCATCTCTGCGAGACGTTCGCCGCATTGCTGGCCATGTCCGATGCCGAAGTGATGCAGGTACTGGCGCTGGGGATGGCGGAGTCGCTCGAGTCTGGCGGGCCGATTATCGAGGCCGTGCTGCATACGTGCGACACCAATGCGGCGGAGTTCTGGAAACCTGACGCGGCGTTCTTCGACCTGCTGCGCGACAAGCGCGTGGTCACCGCCTTTATCGCCGACGCGATTTCGCCAGAGGCTGCGCGCGAGACCGAGGGCGCCACCGCCAAAGCGCAGAAGGCGCAGCTGGCAGAGGCGCTTGTTGCCCGCGATACCTCAGTGAACAGCACATGGATGCCGGGCTGGATGCATGTGCCACCCACGCGCCATATCGAGGGCGCAGCTAGTCCGCCCGCGGATGCTTGGGACCGGATTGCCGGACTGTTCGAGGCGGATGCGGTGGACGAATCCGGCGCCGAGCCTTCAACTTACGAAGCCACGGCTGCCTGAGTTCTTCGTCTCCTCTCAGGCAGTATGGAGCCGCCCGGTGCTTGCCGCCGGGCGGCTTTTTGCGCGAGGGTCTCTGTGTGCGGATCAAAGAGCTGCAGGTTCAAACGGGTGGCGAGTCGTCCGACACCACGTCTGACTTTCCATGAAGTATCGCAGTGCGTTGTGAAACAGGGAGCCTCATACGTTCCCGTAACCTGCCTCTCGCGGACCCCTTGTTTCCGTCTCTTGCCGTTGGACCTGGACGACCTGCGCCGGGCCTGAAACCTGACCGGAGAAGAATTTTCCCCTGCGCCTGCGGCGCATTCCTCGCGCGGCAAAATTCATCGCCGGTCAGGTGCTCCACTGCGTTACGCCCCCCAAAGAGATAGTGGGGGTTCAGGCCCGGCGCAGGCCGTCCTTTCGGTCCGGCGTCGACGGGAACAAGGGGTTCCCGGAAGACAGCCAAGGAAACGAAAAGGAGACCCCCATGGCAAACGCACTCGGATACGTCACGGAAACCAAAGCCGGCTTCGAAGGCACCCTCGCAATGATGAACCTCTCAGCTGCGATCCGCATCGAGAAGAACGCGGAAAAAGCCGGAGACGGCCAGCCGGACTACCGCATCTTTGCCGGAGAGACCTCGACCGAAATCGGCGGCGGCTGGCTGCGCAAGGCGAAGCAATCGGGACGCGAATACGTCTCGCTGACCCTCGCAGATCCGCAGATCGGGGCCCGCAAGATCTACGCGAACCTCGCCCCCGTGAAAGGCAAGAAAGGCCGCCACGTGATCCTCTGGAACCCCCGCGACTAAGCGGACAACGCAGTCTCAAAGAGCCGCCCCGGAAACAGTTCCGGGGCGGCTTTCTGCGTTCAGGTTGCATGTTTGAGGGGAGGGGGAAAATGCGCCTGCGCGATTTTCCCCCTCCAATCCGGCGCAGACGCTGGCAGCATCATCCCATCACGAACGAACTGAAGAAAGGAAACCAGTGATGTCCGGAAAGATGCCGACGAACCCCGACGCAAATGATGAGCACGTACTCCTGAACGTTCAGGAAGCCGCTGCTTTCCTTCGGCTCACACGCTCGACCCTCGATCATTATCGATGCGAAGGAAAAGGCCCGATTTATCGCAAGCACGGCACCCGTGTTTTCTATACGCGGGCGAGCCTGATCGACTGGTCCGGGCGCCGTGAATTCTCATCGACATCCAGCCGGGCAGGGCAATCCCGATGAAATCCGGCTACGCGCTCGCGCTCGTGCTGGGCGGATCGGCGGCGTTGTCTGGCCTCGTTTTTGATCCTCCGGCGAAGGTCATCTGGAACCGGACAGCGAGCGCGCCAGAAGGGCTTTACTGGCTGAGAGACGAGCCATTCACCAAGGGCCGATGGGTCGTTCTCTCAGCCAGGAGCGGGCCCGCGCAATGGGCTGAGGCGCGTGGATATGTGGGTAAAGATTGGCCACTTCTGAAGCGAGTTTCAGGGGTTCCTGGAGACGAAATTTGCCGCAAAGGAGTGGATGTATTCATCAATGATGAGCTCGTGGCGAAAGCGCACTTGTCGGATGAAAAAGGCAGCGATCTTCCGACCTGGGACGGGTGCGTCACGCTGAGGAATGGCGAGCTGTTCCTGCTCTCGCCGCACCCGTCCTCTCTGGATGGGCGCTATTTCGGAGCGGTCCGCGAAGCGGACATTGTCGGCATTGCGGTGCCGGTCTTCGGTTCATCCGTTCACGGGCAATCTGCAGAGTAGGGCAAAGCGGTGCAAGCGGCTGCAAGGGTGGGGAGGGCGGACCCGGTTGGGCAAGTTAAAAGAGCTGGCGCCAGGCTCTGCCTTGCACCTTGTCTGCACAACGATTTTTCGGTGCCTCTTGCACCGGGTCGAGACGCCGGGTTTGCCTTGATCTTCAGTGTTTGCAGCAGGTTCAGCTGGCGCCATATCCTGATTGGGGAATCTTCATATGACGGATGAGTTCGAGCCGCGCCTCGGGCGGATTGGAGACCGGGCGCGCCGCGGCGATCAAGGGTTTGCAAAGCAGCTGAAGAAGGCGTCGGCCCGGCTTGGCCGCAAGACCGTAAAAGTAAGGTTCAGCGGTGCTGGAATCGGACGCGGAGGAGCGAGTGCGCGGTCGATTGAAATGCGCACTCAGCGCCTGCCTCGATTCCGGATGCGAAGGGTCATCGTGAAGACCCATGTTTCCAGGTCGCCGCGAGGCGGCGGTGCCGGTGCGCTCAAAGCCCATCTCGGCTATCTCCAGCGCGACGGCGTGGAACGCGATGGATCTGGGGGGCAGATTTACACGCGGGACGGTGTGGTACCGGATGCGAACGCATTCGTAGAGCGCTGCGAAGGCGACCGGCACCAGTTCCGGCTGATCGTTTCAGCAGAGGACGCCGGGCAGCTTGGAGACCTCAAAGACACCACCCGCGCCCTGATGGCACAGATGGAATCTGATCTCGGGACGCGCCTCGACTGGCTCGCGGTTGATCACCACAATACCGGCCATCCGCACACGCATATCGTGATCCGCGGCAAAGATGCGGACGGAAAGGATCTCGTCATTTCGCCGGAATACATCAAGCAGGGGCTCGCCTCCCGCGCTCAGGACATCGTTACAGAACGCCTTGGTCCGAGGCGCGATCTTGAGATTGCACAGGCGCGGCAGAGCGAGGTGACACTGGAGCGGTTCACGGGCCTCGACAGGAGCATCCTTGCAAAAGCTTCGGGGGCTGGCGTCCATATCAACGAAGGACATGATCCGCGTGGCCGGTTCGAGGAAGCGCTCTTACGGGCACGGTTGCGGCATCTTGAAGTTCTCGGACTTGCTGAGCCGGCCGGGATGAATGCGTGGGCCCTTAAACCTGATTGGGAAACGACGCTTAAAGCGCTGGGGCAACGCGGTGACATCCTGAAAGCCCTTGCAGCGAAGAACCGCGATTCCGTGCCCGACCAGAATCTGCGCAGGTTTGAGCCGGGAACGCGGGGACAGGAAAGGCTTTTGGGCTCAGTCGTGGCATCTGTTCCGGAAGACGAACTCCGAGACCGGCGAAGCCTCGTTGTTCAGGATTTTCACGGGACACGGTGGATCGTGGATGTCGGGCTCCGGGAACCTGGAACAATCCCGCCGGATGGCGCTGTCGTCGAGATTACATCGCGATCGCCAAGGCTGAGAGAGATCGACGCGTCCATCCTTAGCATCGCGGAACGCTCCGGCGGCCTGTATTCCGGAGCGCTACACATTGAAGCCGATGCAACAGCAACGCCAGCCTGGCGGCAAGGACATCTCCGGCGGCTGGAAGCATTGAGGCACGCTGGCATTCTTGAGCGTGCGGCAGATGGAGTTTGGCATGTGCCAAAGGATTTTGCACGGGCCGCGGTCGATTACGAAGCAGCGCGGACGGGGCGGCTCGAGGTTCAGGTTCAGTCCTGGCTTCCGCTCATGGAACAGACCAGGCATGCAGGGCTGACCTGGCTCGATGCGGCGGGAGCTGGGGTGCCCGGTGATCGGTTGGCGAAGGTCCGGCAGGCGCGTCTCGCCTTTTTTCGGGAGAAGGGTTGGCTTGAACACGGGGAAAGAGAGGCGGGTGAGGACTTGCGAGATAGGCTGCGCGTCATGGAGCTGCGGAGGGCGTCAGGCACCCTTGCTTCAATAACAGGGCGCGCCGCTGTGGAGCTGGGGCCGGGCGACAGGTTTGAAGGCAGATTCGAGAAGGCGATTGATCTGGGGCAGGGAAGGATTGCTGTCGTCGGGAATGCGAAAGAGTTTGCGCTCGTGCCCTGGCGGCCCGAGATGGAGCGTCACCGGGGGAGGGATATGGCGTTTAGACGGACCGCAGCGGGCGTCAGCTGGACGATCGGGATTGAGCGGGGATTGGAGCGGTGATCCGCAAGCGCGTAATCGCTCCTCATTGGGACTATCGGTCCAACGTTTGATCCATGTCGAAGCAGGGCACTTAGCTTCCAAAGTGTTACGGCAGCAACGGGCGCAACGGCAGCGATTCGGTATTGGAGTCTACCCCGACCGAGATTGTTAAGGTTTCCAGGACGCCCGCCATGCGCAGCCGGTTGCCCCGGGCCCGGTGGCGGGCGTCCTGGAAAGCTCAAGGCCTGACGCGCGGGTGGCTGGCACTCTATGGAGATTTGAAGCATGGAGATTTGAAGTGATCGCCTGGTTCGACGGTGGCCAAGGATTGCGCTTCCGTGTGCATATTCCGTCTCGACACGGCGCGCATATTGTGGATTTGACGAAGCTCTGATGTGTCGCGGGCACGGCTTGTCTCGCGGCGTGTTCGATCAGGACATAGGTTCCCGGCGCCGCCGGTGATGGCGAACGCGGGGACGTCGGCAAGAGTGATCTGAGCGGTCGTCATGAGCTGTCCATCCGTTCCTGTGGCTGTCGCTTGAGTTGCGATGCCGGGGTCACCAGTTCGATCAGGACCATCCGTCCACCGCAGCACGGGCATGGTGCCGGTCCGGGCGCCGGCATCTGTGTGGCCGGCGTAGGTTCGGAGATCGGATCTGGCGGCGGCATGCGATCGGCGAGCAGGCTGCGTGCCTTCGCAATGGCGGCGCGGCGCTGGGTGTTGGCGAGAAGCCCGACATGCCGGATGCGGTGGAGGCCATTGGGCAGAACGTGTTGCAGGAACCGCCGGGCAAACTCGCTGGCGGCGAGCGTCATGGATGCAAAGCGCGCCTGACCTTCGCGGCGGTAGTCCTTGACCCGGAACGTCACCCGCGTTCCGTCATAGGCTGTGATCCGGCTGTTCGAGATGGTGATCCGGTGAGTATAGCGGGCGAGATATGAGAGGACCTGGTCAGGCCCGGCAAACGGGCGCTTGGCATAAACGACCCAGTCGCGCCGGCGCTGGCTCTTAAGGAAGCTCGTGAACGCTTCTGGGTCTGCCAGCTGGGCGAGATCGCCGTGGAAGCTGAGCTTGCCGGCGGCATGGAGGTCGGCGAGCCGCTCGCACATCAGTCTACGGAACAGGCGTGACAGCACCCTCACAGGCAGGAAGAAGTCGCGGCGGCAGTCGACCCAGCGCTTGCCATCCGGCGACAGGCCGCCGCCGGGCACGACGGCGTGGATGTGGGGATGGTGGGTCATTGCCGAGCCCCATGTATGCAGGACCAGGGTCGCGCCGAGCTTTGCACCGAGATGCCTGGGATCGGCGCCGATGGTCATCAGGGTCTCGGACACGGCCTTGAACAGGGCGTCGTAGACGACACGCTTTTTCTGGAACGCGACGCGCGCCAGCGGCGCGGGCAGCGTGAACGCAACATGGTAATAGGCCACGGGAAGCAGGTCCCGTCTGCGTGCCTCCAGCCAGTCATAGGAGGCGGCCGCCTGGCACCTCGGACAATGCCGTTTGCGGCAGGAGTTATAGGCAACGTCCACAGTCCCGCAGTCCTCACAGTGTAGCACAAGAACGCGCCCGAATTCTCGTCCACAACCGGCCACGAGAACCCATCGCTCTGCGCTGCCAGCAAGTCTTCGTAGCAGAGCGCGTTGACTATGCCCGGCGTGTGGGCCAGGCAGTCGCTCATCATCACGAATTTCGTCACGGTCCGCATCTGCGGCACAAGTCTCTCGACGAGAGGCAAAAAGGTCTTGTCGAACAGCAGCACATCCGGTTCCGCCTGGTTCAGGATGAATACGATCTGCTCGTCGAACAGGCGTGGATTGACGGTTTCAATACGGCGCCGATGCCGGGCACGGCATAAAAAAGTTCAAAATGTCGATGCGTGTTCCAAGCCAGGGTCGCGACCCTGTCCGCCGGCTTCACGCCGAGCGCCATCAAAGCTTTTGCCGCGCGTTCGGCGCGCTTTAGTTCGAGAGCGTACGTAGAACGCGCTTCCGGCTCGTCCACGAGCCGGGAAACGACTTCAACCGAGCCATGCGCGTTGGCCGCATACTTCATGATGTCAATGATCTGAAGTGGCGGGGACTGCATGAGGCCCGTCAGTCCAATTGTCCGACTTTCTTCTGTCACGTGCTTTTTACCCGGGTGAATGGAGTTTCTGAACTTTTGCGCAGGCGACTGTATCGTTGTCGAGTTACGCGTTGAAAAAATCTGTGATGATCCCGAACGCCTCATCTTTTTCAGGCGACGGCAAAAAGATACAGGTGCTCAGACTGGTTCTGTTCTGGCCTCAATAGGAATTTCCTCGCTGGACACGGGTCTGTCACCGAAGGTGACCGGGACGCGGCGCACGTCTTGGTTAGACACGCTACGTGCATTTTTCTGCACAAGTGGAGTGGAGATTTTCTCTTGGTTGATAGTGTTGAACCTGTTGATTGATTGGGACTGTGAGGATCACGTTTCTGCAGGTGATGTCAGTTCGAAGGAGTCTGGGATTCGGTGTCTACTGCCTCCAGTGCTAGCTGGATAAATTCATAGTCTGACCATTTTCCCTGATCTCCCCGCAAGACTGCTGCCAAATCCAGTTCCGCAAGACGCACGATCGTTACGCCAAGCGAGGGGATGACGTAGAGCCTTTGATCGCCGGCTCCTGCTGCGACGACCATATCAGCGGGAAGGAGGTCAGCATGATCGTCTATATCGGTTGTCGCGGTAACAGCATCCTCGGACTGTGAAGTGCGAGGCAGCCACCAGGATAGTCCGTAGGCTGCATTCGCGGCACTGCCTTCGAAGAGTGATTCAAAAGTATCAGGATCAACAATCCGGTCGCCCTCAATCCGGCCACCACTGTGCACGAATTCTCCGAACTTTGCCCAGTCGCGGGCTGACATGACCACTCCCTGAGGCATAAGGGGCTTTGTGTCGGGCCCATTGCGCCATTTGTAGTTCTCGATCCCGAGAGGCGCAAATAGACGCTCTTCGAGGTATTCTTTTGGCCCGCCTGACTTGCCAGATGCTTGCAGTTTACGGCGCATAACTTCACCAAAAATCTGGGAAGGGACAGGCCCATAAAGGAATCTTGAGCCAGGTGGAGCGGTGATGTCGCTCGCGACCGCTTTACCGTAGCCGGGCGGGCGTCCGACGCGACTTTTGTGGCCGCTGGTCATCGAGAGGAGATGACGCAGGGTTATTTTCTCACGTTGCGGGTCATCCTGCCATTCGGTGAGCGTGGCTGCCGCGGGCTCGTCGAGTGACAATAACCCGTCTTTTACGGCGATGGCGGCCATGATGCCAAGAAAGCTCTTTGTGCCCGACCATAGTTCGTGAGGTTGATCCAGCATTGAGCGAGGGCTGCTGCAAACTGGCTCTCCGTCTTTCAAGACAAGAACCGCCAGACCGCGGTCTGCGTCAGACATTGCAATCGCCCGTTGGCATGCATCAGATTTGCGAGCGGTTTCAGCGGGAAGGGATTGAGCTGCACAGGAAGTTGCTGAAAGAGCCAGCACAAGAGACAAGGTTCTAAGCACTTTTAAACGCACCTTTATTGAATTATCGATAATTCTGCCTTCAAAAAGTGATTTGGGCTAGATGCAATTTTGAAAAGATGGACAAACGGCGTGGCAGACCAGCCAGACGAAATACCCCAGGAAGCAGCAAACGATGCGCTTACCCAGGACCGTGTCATCGCGGCAGCCTTGATTGACGATATTGTAGAATGGCGCATTCCGCCCGGCTCATGGATCCGGGAGCGGGAGATCGCCAAGCGTTTCGAGGTGTCGCACGCGCCCGTGCGTGAGGCATTCCGGCAAGTTGCCAACATCGGACTCGTGGAAGTCGTTCCCTGGCGCGGGGCCCGTGTCGCGGCGATCAACAAACAGGCGACAATAGAAATTCTAGAGCTCTGGAAATCCCTGTTCGGCGTCGTCTGCCGGCTGGCTAGCCAACGGATGACTGACGGCGAAGCGGACCAGCTCGTGGCGCGGGTCAAGGAATTTACCGCCATCGCTCATGCGACGCGGAATACGTTCGAGCATCTCGCGGTCTCGAACCGTATCGGTAGCTATATTGCGCACTGTGCACGCGCGCCGCAGTCAAAGCTATTGCTGGACCGCGTTGCGATTGTCGCCAAATGGCAGCACCGCGTCATTTCTCAAAAGTTCCTCGAAGACTTGCCCGTCGCACCGGCACTTAAGTCAGCCGAAATTTATGAGCAGCTTTGCGCGGCTATTCAGGCTCGGCAGGCGGAGAAGGCTGACAAGCTTGCGCGGTCCTTGATTGGCAATCTGCAGGATTACTTCCAGGAAGCGCTTGCGACCTATCTAGATGGGCAGGCTGACCCTCTTCCGCAGCGAAAAGTGCCGCGCCGGAAGTAGGCTGACGAATTCTGCCTTCCGTGTCCGTCGTTCATTCGGCGGGCCACTCCTGTTTCAAGTTTCGCACTCTTGTCCTCTCGCATCGATTTGTTCGACGAAGACCTGGGGCGCTTGACAGATGGTCTCAAATATTATCGATAATTCGTAATTATCGATAATATGCCCAAATGGGCGCTTTGGGAGGAACACATGCTTCGCTTTATGCTTTTCGCTTCAACCGCCATGACTGTGGCTGCGACCGGGATCGAACCTGCTGCAGCGCAGGTGCCGGAAACTGCCGCGGCGCCCGCGCCGGCTGACGGCGCAGAACCGGCAGACGATGAAGTTCGGCTTGGCGAAGTTGTCGTCACGGCGCGCCGCCGAGAAGAGCGGCTATCCGAAGTGCCAACGGCTGCCTCGGTCATCGGCGGTGACGCGCTCGCCGAGCGTGGCGGCGCCCGCACCAGCGGCGAGCTGCTGGCCGACCAACCCAGCGTTCGCTTCAACAATCTGAACTCGTCAGTCACGTCTGAGTTGTCCATTCGCGCTTCATCGACGGCGCGCGCGACAAACGGTGATCCCAGTGTCGGCCTCTACCGGAACGCGTCCTACATCGGCGGAGGCGGGATCGGCGGGCGTAATTTTGCGCTGATCGATTTTCTGGACATCGGCCGCGTTGAGGTTTTGCGCGGCACGCAAGGTGCGCTCTATGGGCGCAACGCGGTTGGCGGCGCAGTGAACGTAGTTTCAGCCCAGCCAGAATTCGAAACGTCCGGCTACGTGCAAGCGCAGTACGGCATCGAGAACGAAAACCTCCGCGGTGAGGGCGTCTTCAACACGGCGCTCAGCGATACCCTCGCGGTGCGCTTCAGCGGTTTTGCGGTGGGGCAGGAGTCCGGTTTCTTCTACAATCCCGTCAATGACGTCTATTTCGACAGGGAAGAAGGCCACGGCCTGCGGGCGCAATTGCGCTATAGCTCGGGTCCGCTGGATTTGCTCTTCCTTGCAGAAACGCAAACTCTCGAAACGCCGGCAATCCACTACCAGATCGAAATTCCTGCCGGAACGCCGGGCTTCCCCGGTGGTTACATCCAGGACCGTTTCAACTATCCTTGGAACACTCCGCCGTCGGCCGAACAGGATGTGGACTCCTATCAGATCGTCGCGAAGTACGATCTGGGCGGGGCGCAATTGAATTCTACCACGCTCTATCGCGAGCGCGTTTCTGCTTACGATCTTGATGCAGATGCCATCAATGCGCAGGAACGTGCCGACGCTATCGCGGCAGGGAGCATTCTGGCTGTCGTACCGCTCGATGTAAATTCCGCCGCCTTTGTGCGGGATACGACCACCTCCTTCAACCAGGATATCCACCTTACCGGAGAGGCCATCGGCGGCCGGCTCGACTGGCTTGCCGGAATCGATCTTCTTCTCCTGGAAAGTGACTACTCGGTAGAGAACGCACGGACCCCCACGATGGCCAATCCATCGACAGGCAATATCTCGCCGGTCAATCTCGAGTACAATTCCTACGCCGTGTACGGATCGCTTGGTTACGATCTTACGGAGCGGTTGAATCTAACGGGTGAACTTCGCTTTACCCAGGATGACCGGTCTCTGAGATCTCGCCTGTTTGATCGCGGAACTGGCGCACCGCTCGGCGGCGCAGCCAGGGTGATCGACGCCAGCATTGACCCGAGCAATCTCTCCTACAACGCAACCGCCGCTTACAAGCTGACCTCAGATATCCTGACTTATGCCAAATTCGGCACCAGCTATCGCGCAGGCGGATTTAACACTAACCTCGGTGATCCAAGACAACCCCGTCCGATCGACGCCGCCTTCGATGACGAAACCTCCGAGAGCTACGAAGTCGGCCTCAAGGGCACGCTCGGCAGCCGATCCTATTTCGCTATCGCCGCCTACATGACCAATCAGGAAGACCTTATCGCCCAGACAGATAACGGCTGCGCACTGACAAATCCGACATGTCCCGTTGCGGCGACATCTTTCCTGACGAACGCCGGAGACGCAGAAAGCCGCGGGATAGAAGGCGAGATTTCGTCTTTGTTCGATGTGGCCGGTGGCAAGCTCTACACGGGTTTCAGCCTCTCGTATCAGGAGGGTGAAGTCGTTAGCGGCAGATTCGATGGCCTTGACCTTGCACAAGTACCCGAATGGCTTGGCTCTGCAACGCTCAACTATCGCCGGCCCCTTGGTGACGATGCGGAAGCCTTTGCAAACCTTGTCTACACGGCGCAGACGGGTGGTGTTCAGGAGTTGTCCGCTACGACGGTGCCGCTCGACGATTTCGGACTTCTGAACCTTCGCCTCGGGGCGCGTTTTGGCAAGGTCAGTGTGACGGCGTTCGCCCGGAACCTGACTGATGAGCTTTACTTCGTCGCCCGGGCGCCGACCATCAATCGTTACAACCAACCCCGCCTGACAGGAGTCGAGCTACGCTACGACTTCTGATCCGGTAACGAAGTTCCTCCCGGAGCCAATTGCGCCTGCCGAACTACCGGCAGGCGCTTTTTTGCTTTAGCCGATAGCGCGATGAACCATCTTGAGGAAAGCCGATCCGGTGGCTGCCAGTTCAATCAAGTCGACCTTGTCAGGCGTGTCCTGGTCGGTGTGATGGAAACGCCCGGCTCCAAATGCGCCGAATGCGGAGGCGTAGCCAGCGGCGAGGATCTCACGTAGCTCGCCGGCTGCGTCATCTGCCGACATTGCGTAAGCCGCTTCCAGCCCGGGGCGGCCGTTGAAAATCTCGCGCGCGAATGCGTCGAGGCCTTTTGTTGCGCCGAGATAGCGCTGCGGGTCGGGCGAGGGGAGTGGCAGAAGGCTCGGGCCAAGATCATGGAAATCAACGGCCGAGAGGTTCGCGCCAAGATGCACCCAGAGCGCCGTCTCAGCGGGAGCGGGGGCGGCGCTTTCCAGGAACTTGTGCGCCCCCAAGTTTTCATACTCATGACCCGACGTCGCCACCAAATGGATGTCTGCATCCGGAAGCGACGAGGCGAGCCTTCGTGCGAGCATCAGAAAGATCGCGATTCCAGGACCCCTTTCGGAGGCGCAGATTCCCCAGCCGGATTTGGGCGTGCTGACGACGATCCGCGGGCCGGGGCCTTTGCGGCGGGCGATCAAATTGTCGGCCAGCCTATTGGGGCGGGCTGGCGCAATTGAAAGGCGGGCAGTTTGACCTTGCGTAGCTGCCCGAAGGGCTGCCGCATCTGCCGGAGATATCGTCAGCATGGGGACTAGATCGAATTCGAAGGGTGCGTTCAATCGGATCGCAAGCCGAGAGGGGCCATTGGTGATGGCGACAATGCCCGCCAATTGCGCTTCGCGCGTGGCCTTCAGCACACGCTGCCACTCCGGTGACATCAGGCTGGAATGCCGGCCGAAGCGAGAGTGATAGACTACCAGCTTGCCGCCCAGTTCCGGTGGAGGCAGATCGGCATGCCAGTGGACGAGTTCTGCCTGTGTGTCCGTGGCCAATCCCGGCATCTGGACTGGTCCAGAGAGCGACGTGCCATCAGACAATGTCACAGAGCCGGCTTCGCCGTCACAGGTCGGCACTTCGAAAGTTTGCCGGCGCGTCTCGTATCCGGCGCCAAGTAGTTCGCGGTCCAACCAATCCGTGGTCGCATGGTCGCCGACGCTACCAGAGAAATGCGCACCAAAGTCCGCATATGTTGCGATGGCGTGCTCCATGGCGCCATCATTGCTTTCCTCGAATTCCATGGGGCTAGTTTCAGTGACCGGCAAACTTGCGCAGGCGCCTAGCGCCGCAGCGGCAGGTAACAGCAAGGCGCGTCGTCGACTGATCAAGCTGAAGGTCTCCCTATTCAGACCGGCCAAGGACTGGAGGCGCTAACGCGACTGGTCGTTATACCTAGAAAGGATAAGGTCCAGTATCGGTTTCCGGAAACCAGCGACAATTCGCGTTTCAGGTGCAAAAAGCGCGAGCTCATCGCGGTCAGGATCGTAGCGGCCCCAGCTGGGGGCCAATGCACAATCAGGCCGGCGCGTTTTCGCGAACGATGCCCAGCATGCAGACAAATGATCAGCAAACATCCGATCTGCAGGTGTGAGTTCACCGACGACGCTCTCGTAATATTCAGTCGTATCGAATACATAAGTGATCTCTGATCCATGTGCCGCGCCAACTGACTTTGCGCGTCGGCGTTCGGCGACATAGTCGAAGTGATAAAGGAAGCTCGGCGCGCCGTCGCTGGTCTCAGTTGCGAGCCATCGGGCCGGAGCAACAAACCAGATGTCTCCCAACGCCTGACGCGCAAACCCGGGATCGGTTGCCTGAAGACCGTAAACAGTCTGTGCTTCGGTCAACTGATCACCGAAATACGCGCTCGCAATTTCAGGGCTCAGGCCCATCGCCAAAAGGACACTTGCTTCATTGCTGTTTGCCCCGATCATCAAAGGCACATCGAGTTCTTCGCCGTCTGCAAAAACCTGAGAAGGGGGAGCGCGCAAAAGGCGCCCATCGATGAACGGATTGACTGTGCCGCCGCTGCGCGCGCCAGCGACTTTTACCCAGTCATCAGGGCTTATTGCTCGTAAGTCGCGAGCGGTGGCGTCCGCGTCAAGACCCAGGGCGTTTGCGGCCGCGAGACCAAGCGCTTCCTGTTCTTTGAGGGATCTCGGCGGAAGAAGATTTACGCCGGACTGGACGATAGCGGCTGAAAACAGCCCCGAAGCTTCAGGCATCGACAATAAGGTCATTGTGCTCACCGCGCCGGCCGACTCTCCGAACAGGGTGACCCGTGCCGGATCCCCCCCGAAAGAACCGATGTTGGCCTGAACCCAGCGCAAAGCGACCAGTTGGTCCATCAGTCCGAAGTTGCCGAGGGGCGCGTCCGCATCGGCTTCGGCGGTAAGCGCTGGATGGGCGAAGTATCCTAGCGCGCCAAGACGATAATTGATTGTGACGACAATCACGCCCTGCCTGGCCAATTGTGTTCCGTCAAAAATCGGAAAAGTGCCGGAACCGATCACATGAGCACCGCCATGGAGCCAAACCATGACCGGCAGATCGGCTGCCCCTTGCGGGCGCCAGATGTTGAGTTGCAGGCAGTCTTCTGACTGGAAGTCGGCCACCCCGCCGGCCACGACCGCAATCCGGACGGGTTGCGGGCAGGCCGGTCCCGTTCGGGTGCCATCCCTGACACCTCTCCAACCGGCGGCATCAGCGGGCGGGCGCCAACGCCGCTCCCCGGTCGGAGCGGCAGCGAAAGGTATGTTGAAATAGGTTTCAACCTCGCCGTCGGTCCTTCCGGAGATCATGCCTTGGGGAATGTGAACAATAAGACCGTCTGCGGGTCTCTCAGTGATCGAGGCGCACGCTTGCAAGACTGCAAGCAGGGCAATCTGGACAATCAGCCAACACTTAGTCATTCGCACCCCCTCAAAGCCAGTCGCCATAACTTGAAGACCTATGTCGCCCTGGTCAGCGGTTTCGTGCTTCCATCGACAGCGAATGGTGACTGAAATTATCGATAATATCCCACAAGGTCAAATGGAGATCCAGCTGCTGCGAGGGGTTGAGGTCTTGTCATGCTCTCGCGAGCTGGAATCTAAACGCTTCGCAGGCGTGCCGCCGATATCGGCTGGGCGCCGTTGCGAAGAAAAGGCGGTGACCAAAAATGGGCAGCCACCGCCTTGTCTGAAAAATCTTCTTTGTACGATGTATTTTTGGGGTCGCTGTCTACCGATTTCAACCGAAGGGCTACTTATGTCCCTGTAAGCGACTTATAGCCCTTAAGCCCGCCGGCGATGAATTTGGCGTTGACGTATCCCATCTCCCTCAGCGTGTTGGCAGAAAGCGCGCCGCGATTGAAAGCGTTGCAGTAGCACAAGATGACGGCATCATGGTCGGGGATGGCGGCTTCGACGTTCATTTCGAGCTTTCCGCGGCTCAGATGCAGCGAGCCGGGAGTGTGGCCGGCATCGTGCTCTTCCTTGTCGCGGATATCCAGAACGATCACGCCTTCCTGTTGCAGGCGATCGACGTCGCTTGGCGCGACTTCTTCCACTTTGGCCCGTGCGGCGTCGGCAAAGGCTTGAAACTTTTCTGAGTAGTTCATGGATGTCTGACTTTCCTGATTGGGTTTTGGGCGGTGCGGGGCGCGCGGCAAACTTTGATAGCGGGGACTTGGTTTCCTAGAGTGTTGCTTTCGAACTTATTGGTCAGGGCAATGGTCGAGCCACGTACTGATGCATCTGCTCTCGTTCGGGCGACCGGTGAGATTCTGGTGGAGCTGCGTGACTTGGTTACTTTTACTGTCGCTCAACTTTTAGTCATGTGAGAATGGATGTATTGCTTCTTCGACTTGCCTTGTTTTTCTTGGCCCTGATCATGCCCGGCATAATCCGACCCGCCAGTGCAGAAACCAGTCGTCTCGCCTAGAAACGCTGGCAGATACCCATTGACATGACCCCTAGCTGGGGGGCACGCCAGCCGATCGCGGATGAATTTCCCCTTGGCAAATGTTTAGCCCAATCTGAAGAAGCTTCGCCGCCGACTTCTGTGCTTGTCGGCACCTGTACCCCAACATATCGTATGGGTCCGAACCTAGACTACTGGAGAAACTGATGACCATGCCAAAGCCCGTCGATCCGGTCCCCGCGGCAACCATGCTCCTACTTCGCGACGCGCCGGAGTTTCAGGTCCTGATGGTCAAACGCCATCACCAGATCGATTTTGCCTCCGGCGCGCTGGTATTTCCCGGAGGAAAGCCTTCGGCCGGGGATGAAGCTCTCGAATGGGCTAATCATTGCAAGGGCTGGAGCACTTTCGACGATACGCAGCGCACTTTGCGGATTGCCGCGATCCGCGAAGCTTACGAGGAAGCCGGCATCCTGCTAGGCGATTATCGTGACGGTCGCGCGTTCGAGGATACCTGTGATCTTGAAAGCCGCAAAGCGGTGGAGCGAGGCGAGTGCGAATTTCTTGACGTCGTTCGCGAGGCCGGTGTGCACCTACGCCTCGATCGGCTAAGCAATTTCGCAAGGTGGATAACGCCCACCTTCATGCACAAGCGCTTCGACACACATTTCTTCGTTGTTCGCGCGCCCGAACGCCAGATTGCCGCATGCGATGGATACGAAACCGTCGATGCGGAATGGCTTTCGCCGCACAAGGCGTTGGAAATGGAAGCCAGCGGCGAGCGAACCATTATATTTCCTACGCGCTTGAATCTGCAACTGCTGGCCAAAGCCGCAAGCGCAGCGGATTGCGTGGCGCAGGCTGAAGCCCGCGATATCGTAACGGTTCTGCCTGAAATCATTCAGCGAGACGGGAAGAATGTCCTCACTATTCCCGAAGACGCGGGTTACGGCCCCGCCTCCGAAATTGTGGGCTGACGGCAAGCTGCGAGCGGCGAGAAACCTTCGTCGTCAGTAACCGGACAATCGCGCAAAACGGTCCTTGAGGTAGCTTGACGACCCCCAACTCGCCTCGAGCACGCGAGCACGCTTGAGGTAGAAGCCGACATTGAATTCGTCGGTCATCCCGATGCCGCCATGCAGCTGGATACCCTGGTTGCTGATAGCGTGCAGCACGCGATTTGCCTCAGCCTTGGCGATGGTCGCTGCACGCGCGACTCCAAAACCGCTGTCGACTGCCTGTAAACCCGCCTCGACCGCGGAGCGCATCTGCGTGAGGTCGGCGAACAGATCCGCCATGCGATGTTGCAGCGCCTGGAAAGTGGCGAGCACCTGATTGAACTGCACACGCTGCTTCAGATAGTCGAGGGTCGTGTCGAACACAGCTTGCGCCATGCCGAGCATTTCGGCAGCGGAAAGCACGCGCGCCCGGTCGAGCACGTCGCCAAGCAGACTGTCGCCTCCGCCCTCGAGCTTTTCGGCGGCAGCGCCAGCGAATTGGATATCGGCGTGGCTGCGCTGATCGGTGAGCTTGCGCGTGGTCAGTGAAACGCCATCGCCCTTTTCGACTAGGTATAGGCCGTCTTTGGCTGCGACCACGAAGAGGCTGGCACCATGCGCCTCGTGAACGAATGCCTTCTTGCCGGTCAACTTGCCGCCCGAAACGCTGGTCTCGATTGCGGAGGTATCGCAATGAGTTCCTTCCTCGACAGCCAGCGTTGCCACGGTTTCGCCGCTGGCGAGCCTGGGAAGCCATTTGGCCTTCTGCTCGTCGCTTCCGCCGAGCAGGATTGCGCTCGCCGCGATGGTTGTGGCCACCAGCGGACTTGCGGTGAGCGTTTTGCCGAGTTCCTCGACCACCAGGCCGGCCGACAAGAAACCGAAATCTGATCCACCATGGGCCTCGGGAATGATGATCCCGGCCCAGCCCATTTCGGCCATCGCGGCATAGGCGTAAGCGTTGTAGGCCTGCGGTTGGCCTGCTGCGCGGACTTTGCGGAACTCCGCCACCGGGCTTTCCTTAGTCGCCCAGTCGCGCGCCATGTTGCGCAGCATTTCCTGTTCTTCGCTGAGAACTGCCATTGTCCTTGCTCCCGTCGCTTACTGGTGGTCGAGCATGCCAAGCACCCGCTTGGCAATGATGTTGTTCTGGACTTCGGTCGAACCGCCATAGATCGTCGCTGCCTTGCCGAAGAGCCAGCCGCGCACATCCTCAAGTTCGTCATCGCCAAACTCGTCGCCTTCCCAGCCGAGGCCCTGAAAGCCGCGGATTTCGATCAGTAACTCGCTGCGGTCCTGGGCCAACTTGGTGCCGACCTTTTTCAGAACCGAACTGATCTCTGAAACGCCGCCTTGCGCTTTGCTTTCCTCGACCGCACGACGCGCGGTGAGCAGGAAGCTGTTCCAGCGGATCTCAAGATCGGCGATCTTGTCGCGCAGGACCTTGTTGACGAGCGCGCCATCACCGCCGGTTTCGCAGTATTTCTTGGCGATATCGCCAAGGCTCTGGCCCATCATGCCGGCGAGGCGCCCTCCGCCCGAAATGTTCGTGCGCTCGTGCTGAAGCAGGCGCTTCCCGATAGTCCAGCCCTGACCTTCTTTGCCCACGAGATTTTCCTTCGGCACCTTCACATCGGTGAAGAAGGTCTCGCAGAACGGGCTGGTTCCGCTGATCATTGTGATCGGGCGGACTTCAACGCCTGGTGCGTCCATGTCGATCAGCATGAAGCTGATACCTTTGTGTTTGTCTGACCGGTCGGTGCGGACGATGGCAAAGCACTTGTCAGCCCACTGGCCACCGCTGGTCCAGGTCTTCTGGCCGTTAACGAGGTAGTGATCGCCTTTGTCGACAGCGAAGGTCTGCAGGTTTGCGAGGTCTGATCCGGCATTCGGTTCCGAGTAGCCCTGGCACCAGCGAATTTCGCCACGGCAGATTGGCGGGATATGCTCCAGCTTCTGCCTTTCGTCGCCGTATTCGAGCAGGGTCGGGCCGAACATCATCACACCCATTCCGCCGATCGGATTGTAGGCGCCGACCTTGGCGAACTCATGCTCGATGATCCTGGTCTGGCCTTTGGTCAGTCCGCCCCCGCCATATTCCTTGGGCCAGGTTGGTGTACCCCAACCACGCCCGCCCACGGCTTCTCGCCATTTCTTCTGGACAGGGTTCTCGTCGGTCGGACCGTCGAGCCCGGCCAGCATATTGCCCGTGCACCTTAGTTCGTCAGGGAAATTGGTGGCAAGGAATTGCCGCACTTCGGTGCGAAATGCGTCTTCGCTCGTCTGGTCATCGGATTCTAGTTGTGTTGCCACGGAAACCTCCGTTCAAAAATCAAATTCGTGGCACCCCTCGCGGCCGACAAGGGCGCGCTCTGGCTGGTCAATACTGCTGCGCAGGAACGTGCAAAACCAAACCTTCCATCGCAGATTCCATGGGTATCTGGCAGGCGAGGCGACTGTATTCGCTGGCCCCTTCTGCAAATTGCAGGAGTTCGGCCTCCGCTTCGCCTTCCTTCAGACGACCAACGATGTCGATCCAGGTTGGGTCGACATGGACATGACAGGTCGCACAGGCGCAGGCCCCGCCACAATCGCCGTCGATGCCCGGCACGCCGTTGAAAAGCGCCGCTTCGCGCGCTGTTTCGCCCTCAGCAATTTCGACTTCCCGCCGCGTTCCATCGCTGGATACGAACGTCACTTTGACCATCATAAACTCCATATTTCTGCCTTAGTAAATCAGCGGGCGTGCAGCCGCACCGGCAGCTTGGTGATCCCACGCACAAGGGTTGAATACAGGCGCTCGGGTTCGCCGGTCACTTCGACCTTGGCGAATCGCTTGTGAATCTCTTCCCAGATGATCCGCAACTGCAGTTCTGCCAGCCTGTTGCCCATGCAGCGATGGATGCCATAGCCGAATGACAGGTGATGGCGCGGATTCTTGCGGTCAATGATGAACCGGTCGGCCTGGTCGATAACCGTTTCGTCGCGGTTGCCCGACAGGTACCACATCACGACCTTGTCGCCCTTCTTGATCTGTTTGCCGCCGATCTCCCAATCCTGAAGCGCAGTGCGGCGCATGTGAGTCAGCGGCGTTTGCCAGCGGATGATTTCCGGCACCATGCTGGTAATCAACGATGGGTCGTCATTCAGTTTGCGATATTCGGTGGGGTTCTGATTGAGGGCGAGCACACCGCCGCTGATTGAATTGCGCGTGGTGTCATTGCCGCCCACGATCAGCAGCAGGAGGTTGCCCAGAAATTCGAGGAAAGGCATATCCTTTGTCGCCGGGGAATGCGCCATTATGGAAATCAGGTCGTTCCTCGGCGGTTCATTGACGCGCTGATCCCACAGGCCCTTGAAATACATCGCGCACTCGATGAGCTCTTCGCGCCTCGCTTCGTACGATGCGACGATGCCGGTTTCAGGAGCAGCGGTGGTGACATCGGACCAGCGGGTGAGCTTGCGGCGTTCTTCCCACGGAAAATCGAACAGGGTGGCAAGGGTCATCGTGGTCAATTCGATCGAGACCTTGTCAACCCAATCAAATTCCTCGCCGATCGGTAGATCATCGAGAATCTGACACGCTCGTTCACGGATTGTCGGTTCGAGCAACAGCAAGTTGGACGGCGCCACAGCGGGGGTGACGGCCTTGCGTTGCTGGTCGTGCTTTGGAGGATCCATGGCGATGAACATTTCAAGTTCGAGCGCGCCTTCCACACTATGCATGTCCTGGATGGCGATACCGCCGAGCTTTGCCTCCGATGAAAAGACTTTGTGGTTGGTATCGACGGCCATGATGTCGTCGAATTTGGTGATCGACCAGAATGGTCCGACATGGCTTTCACGGCAGTAATGGACTGGCTCCTCCTTGCGCAGCCGGTCGAAGAACAGGCCGATCGTGTCCTGCTGAAAAAGGCTCGGCCGAGAGACATCGATTTCGTCGATCGGGATGGCCGCTATTTTTTCGGCAGTATCCAGCTCTATCGTGTCGATGCTCATGTCTCGTCCTCCATACCTAGCAAGCAGACTCGCCTCGTTTGCAGATAGGTAGAGAATTTGCAGGGTGTGGTCAATAAAGCTTATAAGGATTGTTTCAAGTCCGGTCAAACTGTGAACTTCATAGGCAAGCTATGGACATGTCGTCCGATAAACCCTTATAAGGCTTTATCAGAGGAGCGATTCTAGGAGATGCAACCGAAGGTCGATGATTCCAGGAAAGCCAAGCGTGCGCTCACGCTTGCGCAAGACATCGTACGAGATATCGAAACAAAGGCGCATGTTGCGGGCGACAGGTTGGCGCGCGAGGACGAAATGCTTGCGCGATACGATGTCGCCAGAGCAACCTTGCGTGAAGCGCTCCGCTTTCTTGAACTCCAGGGCGTTATCCATCTTCAGTTGGGTCGCGGTGGCGGGCCGGTGGTCGCCCGCCCGCAGACCGGTGATTTTGCGAATAATCTTTCTCTCATCCTGCAATTCATGGAAGCAGACCTCAGAGGCCTGCTCGAACTGCGCGAAGCCATAGCGCCGAATGTTGCAGCCTATGCCGCCCAGCGCGCGACCACGGGTGATCTGAGCGCACTTGCCGATTGCCTCAAAGAGCTGGAGCGCAACGAAGTCAGCAGCCAGTTTGAGGAACTGAATCGCCGTTTTCACGATATGCTCGGCTGGGCCAGCGGCAATCCGCTTTTCGGCCTTCTGACTTCCGCGTTGCACATGCTTACCCGCGAATTTTCGCTCTCGCTGGGGTATTCGGCGCAAGAGCGTGCGGTGCAGTTGCGCTTCTTGCGCCGCGTCCTTGAAGCTGTGCGCAAGGGCGATGCCGAAGGAGCGCGGCAGGCGATGGCTCGTCTCGTGGCGGGCTCCGCCTCCTATCTCGCAGAAAGAAGCCCTGAGCTTGTGTCCCAGAAGGTCAAGTGGGGGCAGACGTAAAAAACAGGCGCCCGTGGATGGCGCAATTTGGAGAAGTTAACACGATGGCACTCAAGAGCCACATTTGCGAAATTCTCGGGATCGAGTACCCGATCCTTCTGGCCGGGATGGGCGGGGCCAGTGTCCCCGCGCTTGCGGCTGCAGTATCGAATGCCGGGGGGCTTGGCGTTCTTGGCGCTGCGGCCTGCTCGCCGGACCAGTTGCGTAGCTGGATCCGCCAGACCCGCGAGCTGACCGATAAACCGTTTGGGGTCGATACCCTTCTGCCTGCCTCCGTCAGGCGCGGTTCGGCCCCGCAAAGTGGCGCCGTGGCCGAAAACCCGATGGCATTGCTCGGCGAATACCAGCAGTTCACCCGCGATTTCATGGAACGCGAGGATCTGCCCGAGGTGGATGCCGCAATGGCCATGCGCGCGGCTGGCGCTCCTGAAATGGGCAAGGGCGGGCCGCAGTTGTTCTCGCGGGAGTTTTTCGAGGCGCAGATGGAAGTTGTAATCGAGGAAAAGGTGCCAGTCTATGCCGCCGGCCTCGGCAATCCCGGACCGTGGATGGACCGCCTTCATTCGAATGGCACCAAGGTCATGGCGGTGATCGGCAAGGTCAAACATGCCCAACAGGTGGTCGATTCCGGTATCGACATGATTGTTGCGCAAGGTCACGATGGCGGCGGACACAACTCCCCGATCGGAACCTTCTCGCTGATTCCGCAAGTGGTCGATGCGGTGGGGGACCGGGTTCCGGTGATCGGAGCGGGTGGAATCTCCGATGGCCGCGGAGTCGCCGCAGCGATGATGCTGGGCGCTCTGGGCGCGTGGGTCGGCACGGCGTTTCTGGCAACCGATGAAGCAGGTATCGAACGGTTCCAGAAGGAAGCAATAACCGACGGCGGCGATGCAGATACCATCGTCAGCCGCTCGTTGACCGGCAAGCCCGCGCGCATGATCCGCAACAAATGGGCCGATGCCTGGGTTGCGGCGGGCAAGGAGCCGCTTCCCATGCCTTACCAGTCGATGATTTCAGGGCCGGTCATGGCTTCGGGCATCAAGGCTCAGCGCAAGGATATCATGCCCGGCTTCGCGGGGCAGGGAATCGGTCTGATCCATTCGATCCGTCCAGCAGCAGAGGTCATGCGCGATCTTGTCGACGGGGCCGAAAGGGCGCTGGCTGATGCCAGATTCTATTCCTGAACTCCGGCAAGACGGGGACGCGATATGAACGCTTCACAGACCTTATCCTTTGCCGACAAGGCCGCCATAACCGGTGTGGGCGAAACCGTATTCGTGAAGGGCACTGAACGGACTGCAGTGGACATGATGCTGGAAGCCTCGCGCCGCGCCATCGCGGATGCCGGCCTGAAACCTTCCGATATCGACGGCATGGTGCCGCCGCCGATTTATACGACCTCGGAGGAAATGGCCGCCAATCTCGGCATTGATGTGCTGCGTTATGCAGCCACCGTTCACATGGGTGGCGCCAGCCCGACGACGGCGCTGCAGAACGCTGCGATGGCGATTGCCAGCGGGCTTTGCAATCACGTGCTGGTTACGCTCGGTTGGAACGGCTATTCCGCCCTCAGGTCCAAGCCGGGTGCCCCGCCCACTCGGGCGATGAACATGAACACGCTGACCAATACCATCCAGGGCTATTACATCCCCTATGGTGTGTTCCTGCCGGTGCAGATGTATGCTTGGCTGGCGACCCGCCACTCGAAGCTTTACGGCGTGGGCGCGGATGCGATGGCGGCCGTCGCGCTGGCCTGCCGTCGTCACGCGCAGTTGAATCCGCGCGCCTTTACTTATGGGCGCGCACTCGACGCGGAAACCTATCATTCAGCGCGCTGGATATCCGAGCCCTTCCGCCTTTACGATTGCTGCCTTGAAACCGATGGGGCCTGCGCGGTTGTCATATCGCGAATGGATCGGGCCAGGGATATGCCCCATGTGCCCGTCAGCATTGCCGGTGCCGCGGAAGGCCACCCCTATCCCGCCGACGACATCCCGTCGCGGCCCGATCCCTTCAAGATCGGCCTTAGCTATGCCGCCCCGCGCGCTTTCGATATGGCTGGCGTCAAGCGCGAGGACATGGATTTCCTGCAGATCTACGATTGCTTTACCTATGTCGTCTTGCTGCAACTGGAAGCGATGGGGTATTGCGAACCAGGCGGACAGGCCGAATTCGTCACCAATGGCCAGATTGAGCTGGGTGGCCGCTTTCCGATCAACACCCATGGCGGCTTGCTCAGTGAGGCGCATGTCTGGGGCCTCAACCACGTGGTCGAGGCAGTGCGTCAGCTTCGTCACGACTGCGGCGAGCGCCAGGTGCTGGGAGCCCAGACCGGCCTCGTGACCGGTTGGGGCGACCTCGGCGACGGCAGCATCGCCATTCTCAGGAGGTTTGCATGAGCAGCGAAAGCGATCTGCCCCCCAAAATGCGGCCTTCCGCGCATATGGTGCCACCCAAGCCGCGACCGCGCCCACAAGACCCGGTTGAGCAGGAATTCTGGAAGAAGTGCCAGGACGGCCATCTCTATTTCCAGCGCTGCAGCGATTGCGGCAGCTTCCGCCACTTGCCGCGCTATATGTGCGCAAAGTGCGGCTCGCCGGAATTTTCCTGGGAACGCAGCTGCGGTAGGGGCACGTTGTTTTCCTGGACCGTAACCCACCAGGCCCTCCACCCGGCTTTTGCCGCCGACATCCCCTTCGTGGCTGCGGTGGTTGAATTGGAAGAGGGGGTGCGCATGGCCACGCGGCTGGTTGGTTGCGATCACGAGCGTCTTGCGCTCGACCTTCCGGTGGTAGTGGAGTTCGAACTGATCGGTGAGGACTTCCGCCTTCCTGTTTTCCGCCTGAGTGAAAGTTAGAAGCGCCATGGATCTCGAATATGGACCCGATTACGATGTCTTCCGCAAGCAGGTGCGGGCCTTTATCGAAGCGCACAGCCATCTCGCTCCGCCTTCTTCTGACCGGGCGGCCCGACCTTCGTCCAAGGCGGTCGAATGGCAGAAGCTGTTGATCGAGCATGGGTATACCGCGCGAACGATCCCGCAGGAGTATGGCGGCTTTGGAGCGGAGCCGGACATTCTCCAATCGCGCATCATCGCAGGGGAATTTGCGCGGGCCAGGGTGTCGGGCGGGCTTTCCAATCAGGGAATCTCGATGTTCGTGCCGACCCTGCTCGAACTCGGCACCGAGGAACAGAAACTGCGCTGGATCGAACCCACGTTGAAAGGCGATGTTGTCTGGTGCCAGGGCTATTCCGAACCCAGCGCCGGGTCGGACCTCGCCAACCTCAAGACCAGAGCTCATATCGAGAACGGCGAATTTGTTGTCAATGGCCAGAAGATTTGGACAAGCACCGCCAAGCATGCCGACATGATCTTCTGCTTGGTCAGGACCGAACCTGACGCGCCCAAGCATGGCAGCATTTCCTACCTGATTTTTTCGATGGACACGCCGGGCATCGAGGTTCGCCCCCTGAAGACAATGACCGGTCACGCGGAATTCAACGAAGTGTTCTTTACTGATGTCCGCGTTCCGCTGGACCAGATCGTCGGCCAGCGGGGCCAGGGCTGGTTCGTGGCAAACGCGACTCTTGGCCATGAGCGCGGAATGCTGGGCGATCCCGATGCTCTTGAAAACCGGCTCCAGGCACTGATCGCGCTGATGCAGGAGGAGCATTTGGGGCAGGGTCGCGCGATCGACAATCCGGTACTGCGCGACCGGCTGGTGGCACTTCAGGCCGAAGTGGCGGCGATGAAATATAATGGAATGCGGATCCTTTCAAACAGCCTCAGGGGGGAGCCGGGCGGCATGGCGAAACTGATCGTCAAGTTGCAAAGCTGCGAACTCGCTCATCAGATATCCGCGCTGGCAATCGACGCCATTGGCGAACTGGGCATTCTCTATCACAACAGCCCGCGTGAGCGGGAAGGGGGGGCGTGGCAATGGAACTATATGTTCCAGCTCGGTCTCATAATCGGCGGCGGCACCGCGCAGATCCAGAAGAACATCATCGCTGAACGTGGCCTAGAAATGCCGCGCGAACCGAAGCTGGCGAAGATTTCGGATGCGGCGAAAGCAACCGCAGACATGCCGCGTCACAAACAGGGATCAGCCTAATGGATTTCGGACTTTCTAAGGACCAGCAGATGCTGCGCGATGCGGTTGCGCGGTGTCTTGCGGATACCTGCCCGCTCGATCATGTCCGCGAATGTGCCGAGCGTGACAATCCGCTTAGCGACAAAGTGCTCCGCGCCGTCCAGGACCTGGGAATTCCCGGGATGCTGGTACCGGAAGAGCATGGCGGCCTCGGCATGACGCTTCTCGACGCTGCCATAGTTGCGGAACAGCTCGCCTATGCGGTCGCGCCAGTACCTTTTCTCGCCAGTCATGTTCTGGCGCCTATCGCGCTGAGCGAGGCAGGCAGCGAGGAGCAAAAAGCTCACTGGCTGCCAAAGATCGCGAGCGGCGAGGCGCGTATCGGTGTCGCGATTTCCGAGACAATCGAGGTGCGCGACGGCGCGGGGGTTTCCTCTGCTGCCGGGAAGCTCAACGGCACCGCCCTGTTCGCAATCGATTTCGAAGGAGCCGATGCCTTCATCGTCGCCGATTCCGGTGGCAGGCTGCACCTTGTCGGTGCCAAGGCGTCGGGCCTGAAGGCTATCGCGCTGACGACCATCGATCGGACCCGCTGCGTCGGGGAATTGCGGTTTGATGGGGCCGAAGCGGAACCACTGGCTGATGATCGGGGAGCTACAGTGGCCCGGCTGCGCGCTGCGGGGCGTGTGATCCTCGCCGCCGACAGTCTTGGCGCAGGTCAGGCCATGATCGAAAAGGCTGTCGATTATGCTGGCCAGCGCGAACAATTTGGTCGCCTTATCGGCAGTTTCCAGGCCGTAAAGCACATGTGCGCCGAGATGGCCGCGCGGCATGAACCGTGCCGTTCGCTCGTCTGGTACGCCGCCCACGCCTTTGACGCAGTTCCGAAAGAGGCATCGCTCGTCGCCTGCCACGCGAAATCACACACCGGCGAAGTCCATCGCTTTGTCGCCCGCACTTCCACCGAAGTGCATGGCGGGATGGGATTCACGGATCTGATCGGTCTGCATTACTGGTTCAAACGCATTGGATTCGACCGGCAGGTGCTTGGAGGACCCGAAACGGTGCGGGCCGAGGCGGCAGCACTACAAGGCTGGATCAAGGCCGCGTAACACACTCATTGCGGGGGCCTGCGAGACTGGCTGCCCCGTCCGGAAGGGAGAAGGAACATGATCGACTGGAACCTCGGTGACATTCTCGACGCAGTCGAGCCCGCCATGCCTCAGGACGCTCCGGCGCTGATACACGGCGACCGGATCGTCACTTGGCCCGAAATGTCCGCGCGCTCAAATAATATAGCGCGCGCGTTGCGTCAACGCGGAGCGTGCGATGGTGCCAAGGTGGCCTTCTACATGCGCAACCGCCCCGAATATGGCGAGCTGATGGCGGCTTGTTTTAAGGGGCGCTTGACCCATGTGAACATCAATTACCGCTATCGCGCCGAAGAAGTTTTTTACATTTTTCAAGATTCCGACAGCGAAGTGATAGTTTACAGTTCGGAGTTTCGCGAATGTATCGTCGAACTCAAGGATAGGCTCGAGAAGGTTCACACTTTCGTCGAAATTGGCGACTCTTCCGAAATCGCGTCTTTTGCGAGTCCCTATGAGACGCTGGCGGAAAAAGGGGACGGATCGGCGCTCGGCATCAAACGCTCACCCGACGATTTGCTCTTCATCTATACCGGCGGCACGACGGGGATGCCGAAAGGCGTGATGTGGCGGCACGACGACATGCGCAAGGCCCAGCTGGACGCGCAGAAGTTACTGGGCCCGGTTCCGCAGACGCTGGAAGAAAATGTTGCGCTGATCGAGAAAGAGGGCCCCGGCAGGCGCACTCTCTCCGCCTGCCCGCTCATGCACGGGACGGGCTTCATCACCGCGATAGGTGCGCTCATGTCGGGCGGTGCGATCGTCACGCTGACGGCCCCTTCCTTCGAAGCTTCAGAATTGTGGGAAACGGTTGAAAAGCACCAGGTAGAAAGCATCGCAATTGTGGGCGACGCCTTTGCTAAGCCAATGCTTCGCGCGCTCGAAGAAAACCCGGGCCGCTGGGATACCAGGAGCCTCGTCTCCATCATCTCGTCCGGCGTGATGTGGAGCAAGGAGATTAAGGCCGGTCTATGTAAGCACATTCCCCAGATCGTGCTGATGGATAGTTTCGGCGCCTCCGAAGGGCTCGGCTTCGGCCTCTCCGTCACGACTGCTCAGGGCGGTACGAACACCGCGAAATTCGGGATTGGCGAATTCTGCGATGTCTTCGACGAAAACGATCAGAAAGTCGAACCTGGAAGCGGCGTGCCTGGCTTTATCTCCCGCAAGGGGGCCATCCCCTTGGGTTATTACAAAGATCCCGAAAAATCCGCCAAGACATTTCGAACAATCGATGGCGTGCGTTATTCGATTCCGGGCGACTGGTGCCACGTAGAGGCAGATGGTAGCCTTACACTGCTAGGCCGCGGCAGCGTATGCATCAACACTGCTGGCGAGAAGGTATACCCAGAAGAAGTCGAGGAAGTGCTCAAGACCCATCCCGCCATCGGTGAAGCGCTGGTCGTAGGTGTAACGGACGAAAAATGGGGCCAGGCCGTCACGGCCGTCGTCCACCTCAACCACGGCGTCCCGTTCGACGAGCAAGCTGTCAAGGACCATGTGCGCGATCAGCTGGCAGGATACAAAACGCCCAAGGCCATACATCCAACGGAAAAACCCCTGCGTGCATCCAACGGCAAGGCCGACTACGCAACGGCGAAAGCAATCGCCGAACGTTTGACGGTCGCATCGTGAGTCATCGGGAGTCTCCCGATTACGACGCTGTAATCGTCGGTGCCGGCTTCAGCGGGATATACCTGCTCCACAAGTTACGTGACGCTGGGTTCAACGTGTTGCTGGTGGATGCTGCGGCCCAGCCCGGCGGCATCTGGTACTGGAATTGCTATCCAGGCGCACGAGTGGATTCACAGGTTCCGCTTTACGAGTTCTCGATACCTGAAGTGTGGAAATCATGGGCCTGGAGCGAGCGATTTCCCGGTTGGGAAGAGCTCAGAGCGTATTTCCGGCATGTTTGCGATACGCTAGACCTGTGGCCCATGATGCGCATGGGGTGTGGGGTCAGAGGCGCGCACTATGAGAAGGAGACGAAGCAATGGCGTCTGCAACTCGACAGCGACAAAACTGTTTCGACACGATTCCTGTTGCCCGCTCTTGGTTTCGCATCCAAGCCGTATGTCCCCAATTTTCCCGGCCTTGAGGATTTCGAAGGCCAATGGTTTCACACAGCGCGCTGGCCGCAGCAGGGTGTCGATCTCAGCGGACGTAAGGTTGCCCTGATCGGCACCGGTGCAAGTGGTGTGCAGGTCGCGCAAGAAGCGGCCAAATCCGTATCGAAGCTGACCCTCTTTCAAAGAACTCCCATCCTGGCGCTGCCTATGCAGCAGAAGAAGCTTTCAGAAGAAGACCAGGAACGGGACAAGAAGGGCTATGACGCTATCTTCGAAACGCGCAAGCAGACGAGCGGAGGGTTCGAATGCCAATCGCTAGACGTATCGGCGCTCGAAGTTGACGAAAACGTGCGCACAGCGCACTTTGAAGATCTGTGGCAACAGGGTGGCCTCGGGTTCTGGTATCACAATTTCGCCGACCTGCTTATCAATCGCGAAGCTAACCGCTACGCGTATGATTTCTGGCGCGACAAGGTTCGCGCGAGGATCGCCGATCCCGTTCTGGCCGAGAAACTTGCCCCATCCGAGCCACCGCATCCGTTCGGCACGAAGCGACCTTCGCTCGAGCAGGGATACTACGAGATTTTCGCTCAGGAGAATGTCGCGCTGGTTGATCTCAAGGCAACTCCGATCATCCGGGTCAAGCCGCACGCGATTGAGACCGGTAACGGCGAGATGGAATGCGACCTCATCGTTTTCGCCACCGGCTTCGATGCTGGGCGCGGCGGGCTGATCGATATGAACATCACGGGGACGAACAGCCTATCACTGTCCCATGCGTGGGAAGACAGAGTACGCGCCTATCTGGGAATGGCGGTATCTGGCTTTCCCAATATGCTGTTCGCATACGGGCCACTCAGCCCGTCGGGTTTCTCAAACGGCCCGACCAGCGCAGAGATACAGGGTGACTGGATCTGCGACTTTCTGGTCTGGATGCGGGAAAATGGTGTCGATCTTTTCGAAGCCGATCCGGCAGCTGAAACGGGCTGGACCGAAATGGTTGCCCAAGCAGGCGCGATGACACTCTTTCCCGAAGCGGATTCTTGGTACATGGGCGCAAACATCCCGGGCAAGAAGCGTCAACTGATCAATTTTCCAAGCGTGTCTGGCTATGTCGCACTCTGCGAAGATGTAGCGAACGAGGGGTATCGCGGCTTCGTGATCGACAAACCCACGAGCAAGGAACACTTAACGAAATGAACGTATTGTCCAAGATTGGAGATTTTCCCGACGACATCGACCCTGTCTGGGCCGGCGATGGTTCGCATCTGCCGGAATGGTTTGTGTCGGCCCTCAAGGTGCCGCGCGAAGAAGGTTATGTTGAGATCGACGGTGCCAGGACGCATTACTT